>CAJTDX010000009.1 GCA_910575155.1 Lachnospiraceae bacterium | reverse complement strand
TCAATTGTTATCAAATGCATTTCTATCTGTTGGTTTTCTCTTTTCGTCATCATAATGTATCACCTCAAGGATTAATCTACACATATATTTTCTTATATGCAAATCTTTTTGGCAAGAGGTTTGTCAACAGCTCGATATTGGGCCTCTGCACCGGAACCATATAATCCCCGTAACGGCATTTTAAGAGACTGTCATATCCGGACGGAGCCGGAACTTTTGTATGTTCAAAGGGTAGGTAGACAACATCTGTAAACCATTCACGCAGTACGCCTGGCGAACCCAGAAAATAATTCGTAATAAAACTGACTTTGCTTGAAGTACCGAACCTGGCGGCATTAAATTCTTCAAACATTTTCATTCGTTCCCGCATCTGCATCTGTAAAAGCTGCAAAAGTATATCGGCGTCCAGCACCAGCCTGCGCCCCTGGTCAAGAAGTTCCTTAAGCCCCTCCGGATCTACAATCGACATCCAGATTTCACGCTGCATCTGGCCTACCAGAGGCTTCATTGCCGCGTCGTCTGGAACATCATCCATAGGAAAAATATCAATGAAAATCCCCTGATGAAATTCCGGCAGAATATCGGGAAACTCAATCGCCGTCGTACGGTCGTCCCTTAATTTTGAAAATGCCCATATCATAATGTCGGTATAGCTGTTCTGAAAAAAATAAGGAGACTCCACCTCCCTGCCGGCGATGATTTTTAATTTTTCATAATCATCCCGAAACATCACCACGTCGATATCATCATCCCAGGGAATAAATCCCTGATGACGGACAGCTCCCAGCAAGGTGCCGTAATCCACAAAATACCGCAGTTCATGCTCCCGGCACAATTTATCAAAATATTCGAGCAGATTTAACTGAACCGCCCAGATCTTTTTCATTTTTTGCGAAACTTTATATCCTGACCTGATTTCCTCCTGAAAAAATGTTTCCTCCAAATGCATATGCTTCCTCCATATATCGTAATCCAATTTTTCTAATACTTCCATCATAAACGATATCACATCATATTGCAATTTGTTCCTAAAAAACGTATACTATTTTTGAATAAACTGTAACAATTCGAAAAATTCTGCCTCTTTCGGGCATGTTTGAAACATGCTTTCCGGCAGACTGTCTTTATAAGGAGCATGTATGACTGAACATAACGACCGCTATATTTCCCGCCATATCCGGCGCGTCTGCCAGAGACGGCTGATCTCCCCTGTTATTTATCTGTGTATTTTGGCGGCCCTCTGGGCGATTCTCCCGCTGTCTGACCTTTTATTTCCCCAGCGCCTTTACAATTCCGGCGCCTTAGATACATACAGCCAGTCTGGTTCTTCTTATATTAAGGCCAGTTTCAAAGACCTGTATTTTACCGGATATACCAATACGCTTTTGGGATATACCAATGGCTATTATTACTACACTCTGCGTAATAAACAATGCGTGATTGTGCTTTTGTCCCCCAAAACCTGTGAAGAAGGACTTCCCCATATAGAAACTGCCAGCATCCGGGGGCGCGTACTTTTTGGAAACGCCGCCTATAACGCCCTGTTAGAGCGGCTTGCCAGCGATCTGAACTGGACGAAGGACGGCATTTCCCGGAAAACCAGCGCATATTTTATCAGTGAACCTGCTTATAAACCAGGCTTCACGGCATTTTTGCTTGCCGTTTATTTCCTGACAGGCGCTTACGCCCTGATCCGGCTGCTGCTGTATATCCTCTACATCTGTATTCCCGTATTCTGTCCTGCCTGCCGCCGCCTCGGACGTTTCGGCAAGCCTTCCGTACTTCTCGCCCAGGCAGAGACAGAGCTTGCCACGCTGCCCCAGCTCGCCACTGAGGATATGTTCATCACAGAACATTATTTCATTGTTCTTGCCAACTACGGCGTGGCGGTAATCCCTATTGCGGAAATGGTCTGGATTTACAAATATTCCACCCTGCACAAGCTTTTATGGTACCATTTCAGCATTTCCTACACGCTGCACATAACGGCAAACAAACATCTGTACATTCAATGTCCCAAAAATATGAAGTCCGACATCGACGGCATTATAGATTATCTGGCGGAGGCAAATCATAACATTCTTGTGGGATTCAGTGAAGAGAACCGTGTGAAGGTGCATAACATGCAAAGTTACCTCCCCTGTATTAAGCAATTAATTGCTCTTCTGCGAAAAAACACATAACTTTTCATACCTGCACACGCTTTTCCGCGCGCGCAAACGGGGCCGCCGCAAAACAAAAGCCCGGCGGTATATACCGCATTTCACAAATGAAACGGGAAGATACCGCCGGGCGTCATGTTTGTGACAGCCCCGTTTTACTGCGCCAGAACAGTTTTCACCGCTTATGCCTGCGCGCATTTTTTCAAACGCTCTGATTTTCTGTGTGAAATCAGGAGAACAAGCCCTTAAAAAAGTCTATAATAGAACGGAAAAATCCCGCGATCTTGTCAAAAATACTTCCGGTGTCAATCTGCGAAAGTTTGTCATATAATTCCTGCGCCTGATCCTTGATCGAATCAAGATCCAGATCCAGACTGACAATCTTTTGCAGCAGCTCTGTCAGCTGCCCAACTTCATCTTCTGACAGCTTAACGCTAAATTTGTCGCACGCGTTATGGATCACTTCCTGAATTTCGCTTTCCGAGCTTATATCCTTGCCAACGACCTCCTGTTTCAGATACGCAATCAATTCCTCTGCTTTCTCGGAGTCTCCCACCGTATCCGCCAGATCTCCGGTAAGCACCAGCTCGTTGAGCGCCGTATCCATACTCTGCTCCGTAACCTGCTCTCCGGTCATATCGGAATAGGCTTTCATCACCCCTACCAGGGCTGCGGTTCCGGAAATCGGCGCAGGACCCGCCACAATAATATCCGCATCGGTGATACCCGCTGTGATCAGGGCATTTTTATACATACCGATCGTACAGTAAGAAATATTTTTGGTTGTGATATTAATTCCATTTCTCTTTTCCCGCTTCACCACAAGCACAGAAGACAGGGCGCGCGTCCCGATTTTGTCCGCGGACACATAGCCGCCCAGATATTGACGCTCCTCCTCATTGGTAATATAAATAACGTCATAGTCTGCAAGCTCCGCCGGATTGATCCCCAGAAGCCCCAGTACCGTATTCTGCTGCTGCGGCGTCAGATTGGCTCCCAGAGCAAGATATGGTTTATCTTCCTTGGTAATTGGCTCCGTTACCTCGCCCATTTGCCCGGAAGCGTCCACATCCCCCGTTTCTTCCCCGTCCTGGCTGTCTGCGTGTTCATCTGCCGGACTGCCGCCGTCATCTTCCGGTTCTTCCTCCCGGATTTTTTTTGGCACGCCTTCATATTCCTCCTCTGCAGCGTCTTCTTCCTTTGGCAAAACGCCGCTGTCATCTTCCTGCGGATAATCCTCGCTCTCTTCCGACAAAATTCCTCCTGTTTGTCCATGCTCTGCTGCACAGAGATCCGCCGCCGGCAATACCGCCGCGGCGCACACCAAAAGCAGCGCTGTCCATTTTCCGATATACTTCTTCATAGTCTCCTCCATTCCGCACGATATCGTACTTTAATTGCTCTGCAAGATGCAATGGTATCAAACGCCCATTGGGGCTGTTTCACATCTGACGATATAATATCACTTTTACAAACGCTTTTGAAGCCACTTGCAGATATCCTTATAAACAAGTTCCCTGTCCGTCTCATTTAAAATCTCATGGCGGTCGCCTTCATACAGCTTACAGCTAATGTCTTTGATCCCCGCATTTTTATAAGTCTCATAAGCGCGTTTCACTCCCTCGCCGTAATTGCCAACCGGATCGTCTTCACCCGATACCAGAAACAGCGGCAGCTCTCTGGGAATCGCCCGGATATGTTCTTTCTGATTAATAAAATGGATGGTATCAAACAAATTATAAAATCCATTCAGCGTAAATTTAAAGGTACAGCAGGGATCGCTATGGTATGCCCTCACAATTTCCGCATCCTTGGTCAGCCACGAATCTGTGCTTCCTGCCTGAAACCGCTTATTATTTCCTGAAAATACCTGCCGGTCCACCAGCGGGCTGCGGTAACGCCACCCTTTCATCAGGGCCAGAGACGCGCAGATTACTTTCCCCATTACCACTGCAGCGCTTTTTTGTGTTCCGGTTCCCATGATAATGGCGCCCGACAGTCCCTTTCCATACTTTGACAGATATTTGCGCAGCAGAAAGGAACCCATACTGTGTCCCAGCATAAAATAGGGAATTCCAGGATATTTTTTCTGCATATGGTTACGGAGACGGTTCAAATCCTCAACCACCAGATCGCTGCCTTTCCTGGGCGCAAAATACCCCCAGTCCTCCTGTGACGATACAGACCTGCCATGTCCCAGGTGATCGTTCCCAACCACTATAAATCCATTCTCTGTCAAATACTCTGCAAAATGCTCATAACGTTCCACATATTCTATCATGCCATGGCTGATCTGCAAAATCCCCAAAATTTCCCCCTGCTCTGGTTTCCATCTTACGGCGTGGATTCTGGTTGTTCCATCCGCCGATAAAAATGCAAGCTCGCTTTTTCTCATTCTTTCTGTCCTTTCCCAGAGCATGTTTCAGACATGCCCCTGTCTTTTCAGCTATATTTTTTTACTATAATCTGAATATCTTCTCTGCCAAGATATGTATTAAGTTCCGGATAATACACAAAGGAAAGCAGCATACCGCCGCCTTTGCCATTCAGCGTCTGTTCCAGAAGCTGACTGCCATATTTCTCTTCTAAATAACATAAAAACTGCCCGGTCCTGCCAAAATACACGGCTGTAAAATCATTGCCGCCTGCGCTTCTCACCTGCATTCTGCAGACATTCTGATTTTTGCCCACAATACGCATAGAGAGAATCTGAATATTGCGGTCTGCAAACACCGGCTTTTCATTTGCTTTTCCAAAAGGTTCCAGTATATTCAGCTCCTCAATCAGTTCCCTGGTAATATAATCCAAAGGCATGGGAACGTCAATCACCACTTTTCCCCTTAAATCCTGCCCGGTCAGCGTTGTGGTCTCGTTTAACTTCCGGCGCATAAGCTCCACATGTTCCTCCGGCAGTGATAAGCCTGCCGCCATCGGATGTCCGCCGTATTTCAGAAACAATTCTTTGCATTTTGTCATTTCTTCATACATGGAATACTGTTCAATGGAACGCCCGGAACCTTTGACGCCTTCCTCCGATTTGGTGAGCACAAACACCGGACGGTGGTATTGTTCGCGAATACGTCCCGCTATAATTCCTGCGAGGCTCTCATGGCAGTCTGGCAGATAAATAACCAGCACCTTATCTTCCTTTAACTCTGAATGCTCCACCAATTCCCGCGCCTGTAAAACTCCCTGCTCTGTCATCTCCTTGCGGCTCGCATTCAGATCATATAAATCTTTGGCAAACGCTTCTGCCTCTGCCGCACTTTCTGCCAGCAGCATTTTCAGCGCCCGCTTTGCCGTATCCAGGCGGCCGCTGGCATTCAGGCAGGGACCCAGCACAAATCCAATATGATACGCCTTTATGCCCCCGGGCGGAATCTGGTTGCGCGAAGCCAACGCCCGGATGCCGTAATTTTTCGTCTTGTTTAAGGCTTTCAGTCCTTCTTTTACCAGAATACGGTTTTCACCCAGAAGATCCATCACATCTCCCACCGTGGCGAACGCCGCATTTTCCAGATATGTTAAAGCTTCTTCCTCTGCGCGTCCCGATTCCTGATACAGCACCTGAATCAGTTTAAAGGCAACCGCAGCGCCGCATAAATGCTTAAATGGATACGGACAATCCGCCTGCTTGGGATTCACTACGGCGTCCGCCGGAGGAATCCTGTAGATCCTGGTTCCATCCGCCTGTTCTTCATAAGGCACTTCGTGATGGTCGGTAATAATCACTGTCATTCCCAGCTCTTTGGCCAGACTGAGTTCCTGATCTGCCGCGATTCCATTATCACAGGTCACAATCGTATCAATCCCTTCCGACGCCGCCTGCGAAATCAAACGCTCGTTTACTCCATAACCGTCCATGATACGGTCGGGAATCTCATAATCAACCTGCGCCCCGCAGCGGCTCAGGGCTGAATAGAGGATATAGACGGACTGAATCCCGTCAATATCATAATCCCCCAAAATACGAATCCGCTTTTGTTCCTGAATCTTTTCCAGAAGTAATTTTGCCGCCCGTGTGATATCCTTCATCTGCCGCGGGTCATGAAGATCCTCCAGACTCCCATGAAGATATTCCTGCAGCGCCTCTTCCCCTGTCACTTCCCGGTTGCGGATGATTCTGGCTGTCACCTGATCTATGCCAAATTTTTCTGCAATTCCTTTAAAATCTGCCTTTTTGGCCGATACTACCCATTGTTCCATTTTATATCCCTTCTTTATATTCTACACTGCACAGAATCAGCCCCTTTGCAGGCATGGTGATTCCCGCCTCTTTGCGCACGCCTTCCTGCAAAATTTTTTCAATCTCCAGAGGCGCGCGCCTTCCCAGTCCGATTTCCACCAAAGTTCCTGCGATGATGCGCACCATATGGTGTAAAAAACCGTCTCCGCACACTACAATATCAACTTCTCTGCCCTTCTGCAGAACATCCGCGCGATAAATGGTGCGTACGGTACTCTTCTTTTTGGACGCCCTGCTGCAAAATCCTGCAAAGTCATGCGTTCCTATAAAATATTGCGCTCCCCGGCGCATTGCCGCAAGATCCAGAGGTTTTTCCATACGGTGCATCCATTTTCGCTCAAATACATTGGGGTCGCTGCTGTTAAAGATCCGGTAACAATACGTCTTTTTTACCGCCGACAGTCTGGCGTGGAATTTTTCTGATACCTCTTCGATTTCCAATATTCCAATATCCTCGGGAAGATATTGGTTGACATACTCCTTTATTTCCCGCACTGTCAGATCTACCGTAAGCCGCACATTGGCTGTCTGCCCCGCGGCATGGACGCCGGCGTCTGTCCTGCCAGACCCCTGCACCTGTACGGCGCAGCCTTCCAGCGCGGAAAATACAGCGTTCAATTTTCCCTGAACCGTCACATCCGTGCTTTTCTGGCTTTGCCAGCCCTTATAACGGGAACCGTCATATTCTATCGTCATTTTATAATTCTTCTGCGTCATTTTGTCCCTTCCGTCCTTATGATCCTTCCTGCATCATAGCAAAATATAATGACTTTTTCAAGAAAATATGATAAGATGAGAAACAAATGCCAAATGATGAAAGGGCCAGATCATGAATCCATTCGATTTAATTGCTTTGCTGAAAAATCACAATGTATACATTCAAACCCATAATTTCCCGGACCCGGATGCGATCGCCAGCGCGTTCGGACTGCAGCAGTTCCTGGACTGCCACGGAATCTCCGCGATTCTCTGCTATGACGGAAAAATTGACCGTCTCAGCGCCAAAAAAATGCTGGAAACTTTTGAAATCGCCATGTTTCCCAAAAATAACATCCCTCACATGACAGAGCATGATTATATCGTACTGATAGACTCTCAGAACAATAACAGCAATGTGACGGACTTGATTGGGGACAAGGTGGCATGTATCGACCATCATCCTATATTTTTTCCCTATGAATACCAGTACCAGGATATCCGCCCGGTCGGCTCCTGCTGCAGCATCATTGCTTCCTATTTTCAGAATTCCGACACCCCTCTGAGTCCCAAGTGCGCCGCTGCGCTCGCCTATGGCATCAAAATGGATACTGCGGACTTTACCAGGGGAACGACGTCGCTGGATATGGAAATGCTCTCCTTTCTGTTCAAACATGCCGACTGGAAGCTGGTGGTGAGCATGTACAGCAACACCATGGAATTTGACGATCTGCAAGCTTACGGCGCGGCCATTCAGAATGTACAGATTTTTGACCGGACAGGCTTTGCCCATATCCCCTTTCACTGTGCCCAGGCGCTGATTGCCATTATCTCTGACTTCATTCTCTCCTTAGACGTAGTGGATGTTGCCGTGATTTATGGCATACAGACCGACGGCATCCGTTTTTCCATCCGCAGTGAACAGGAACAAATACATGCCGGCAATCTCGTCGCCCGCGCCCTGCGCTCCTGGGGCAGCGGCGGCGGACATCCTTCCATGGCGGGAGGCATGATTCCTTCCGCCCACCTTTCCCTGCTTGGCGAAGATCTCCACGCTTCCATTCAGGAAGCGTTTATGAAGGTTATTTCCCAGATGGAAAAAGGGGATGCGCACTGAATCAGTGGGCATCCCCTTTTTGTTATTTCCCCTGGAGCGTGTCTGAAAAATGCTTTCCGGCAACAAAATCCCTGCCGCGTTGGACTTTCTATCCGCAGCCACCGCTGCGCCGTCGAAAATCCGCCTTGCATATGAGCGAATATTCTGCGGAGTTTCGCCAGATATAATACAGACAGCACACTAGAAAAACTGCAGCATACAATTACAGCTCGCAATTATTTACCGTTCTCGGGAAGGGCACTACATCCCTGATGTTCGTCATCCCCGTCAGATACATCACGCACCGCTCAAATCCCAGTCCAAAGCCCGCATGTCTTGCCGAACCATATTTGCGCAGATCCAGATAAAAATCATAATCTTCCCGGTTCAGGCCCGATTCCTCCAGACGCTGGCACAACTTATCATAATCATCTTCTCTCTGGCTTCCGCCGATAATCTCGCCAATTCCAGGTACCAGACAGTCCACGGCCGCAACCGTTTTTTGATCGGGATTCAGCTTCATATAGAACGCTTTGATTTCCTTGGGATAATCTGTTACAAATACCGGGCGTTTGAATACTTCTTCTGTCAGGTAACGCTCGTGCTCAGTCTGCAAATCGGCGCCCCAGGAGACTTTATATTCAAACTTGTCATTATTTTTTTCGAGAATCTCTATGGCCTCTGTATAGGTTACATGGGCAAATTCTGAATCCGCCACATGTTTCAGACGCTCCAGCAGCCCCTTGTCCACAAAATTATTGAAAAACTGCATTTCCTCCGGCGCATGTTCCAGCACATAATTAATGATATATTTTAACATACTTTCGGCAAGAATCATATCGTCCTTTAAATCTGCGAAGGCGATCTCCGGCTCAATCATCCAAAATTCCGCCGCATGTCTGGTGGTGTTGGAATTCTCCGCCCGGAACGTGGGGCCGAAGGTATAAATATTTTTAAAAGCCATAGCATATGTCTCGCCATTGAGCTGTCCGCTCACCGTAAGATTGGTGGGCTTATTAAAGAAATCCTGTGAGAAATCCACAGATCCGTCGTCGTTTTGGGGGATATTCGCCAAATCCAACGTCGTCACCTGGAACATTTCCCCGGCTCCCTCGCAGTCGCTCCCGGTAATAATCGGCGTATGCACATAGACAAAGTCCCTCTCCTGGAAAAATTTGTGAATGGCATAGGCAATCAGGGAGCGCACGCGGAACACTGCTTCAAAGGTATTGGTCCGCGGCCTTAAATGTGAAATCGTCCGCAGATATTCAAAACTGTGCCGCTTCTTCTGCAGAGGATAATCCGGTGTGGATTTGCCTTCTATCAGCACCTCTTTTGCCTGAATCTCAAAAGGCTGTTTTGCCTGAGGAGTGGGAACCAGAGTTCCGGTAACGATAATGGCCGCTCCCACATTTAACTTTTCCACCTCTGCAAAATTAGACAATTTATCGTGATATACTACCTGGAGAGGTTCAAAAAATGTTCCGTCATTGACTACGATAAACCCAAAATTTTTGGAGCTGCGGATGCTTCTGACCCATCCGCCGATACTTACCTCTTTTTCCAGATATTCTTCCTTTTTCCGGTACAAATCTTTAATGTTGATCAATTCCATAGCTCTTCTCCTTGTCTGTCCTTCCTCTGACACTGATTTTTAAATAATAAACGCCGCTGCTTCATTCAGCGATCCCATCATCCCGGCAGGATTATTCCGCCTTTTCTTTTTTCTTTTTGGAATCGTTCGCGGAATCATCCTTGTTCTGTTCCGATTTTTCCTGATCGGCGGCGTCTTTTTTCTCATCATAAGTGATCTTGGCGTTGTTTATAAGAAGCTCCATCGTCTTGTCGCTGACATAGGCATTTTTTACATAATCTTCTCCGTACTGATTAATCAGAGCTTCCTCGCTTTCAAAACCATAGTCTGTCACCACGCTTTTTACATAATCTTCATAGCCGCCGTCATCGGCGCTGATCTTCTCCTTTTTGGCAATAGCCTCCAAAAGAAGCTGGTTCTCCAGACTTTCCTGTACCATCTGCTCGACCTGCACGTTAAAATCATCCTCCGTGGTCTGCATCTGGGTATAGTAATCTTCCATGGTCATACTGCTGGCCTCGACATTTGCCTGAACCCGTTCTTTGTATTCCTTAATCCTGGTGTCTAACAATTCCCTGGGCACTTCTATCTTACAGGTTGTATGCAATTGTTTCAGCAGTTCATTCTGGGTATCCGACTCTTTCGTAATCTCATTATTGCTCTCAAGCTGTTCCCGGACGCCCTTTTTCATTTCTTCCACATTGTTATAGCCCTGAGATGTAAAGTTACTTGCCACATAAGCATCCGTCATGGTATCAAACGTCATGTCGACCTTCTTGACAATCTTATTAACAGTTACATTAAACACCACTGCCTGGCCCGCCAGTTCTTCACTCCCGTAATTTTCCGGAAACGTCAGCTCCAAAGCCACCTTCTCGCCTACTTTTTTACCAATAAGCCCATCCTCAAAGCCGTCGATAAAACTGTCGGAACCAATTTCAAGATTCGTTCCCTGCGCGGTACCGCCCTCAAAAGCCACGCCGTCTTTTAAGCCCTCATAGTCGATATTGGCAATGTCTCCCTCTTCTACTGTGGTCTTATCTGTGTCCTCATATGCAGGATAAGACGGCAGCATACTCTCAATATTGCTCTTCACATCCTCGTCTGTTACCTCGTAGCTGCCCAGAGCAATCTCAAGTCCCATATAGTCTCCCAGCTTCACACACTGTTCCACATCATAGTCCACCTGCGCCAGCTGGTTTACCGTGCCGGACTGCTCCGCATCCTCTTTTGTATCCTCCTGAGTACTCTCCTGTTTACTGTTTTCGTCCTTTTTGTCCTTGTCGCCGCAGCCGCCTGCCAGAGCCATAACGCCTGCCGTCAGCAGCATTACTAATATTTTTTTCTTCATAAATTATTTACCTTTCTTTCATAAAGTATGAAATTACCTTTCTTCACAGTAAATAAGGATAGCACATTTTTTCTGAAATGGAAAGGCTTCCCTGCTACAAATCACAAATAAATCACAATCTCTCTGTGCTTTTAAGTAAGAATGTGATAATATAGCAGAAGGAGAAAATCTCCATTTGTGAAAGGAGTTACGATTGTTATGAACACAGATCATCTTACTCTGCTGACAGATCTTTACGAATTGTCGATGATGCAGGGTTATTTTAAAACAGGAAACCATGACACCGCGGTATTCGACGCTTTTTACCGCGCCAATCCTGATAACGGCGGTTATGCAGTCTGCGCCGGACTCAGCCAGATCATAGAATATATTGAACAGCTCCATTTTGACAGCTCTGACATTGCCTACTTAAAATCTTTGGGTATTTTTGAAGACGATTTCCTGGCATATCTGGAAACATTTCATTTTTCCGGGGACATTTACGCCGTCCCGGAGGGCACGGTAATTTTTCCCAGGGAGCCGCTGGTAAAGGTCGTCGCCCCTATGATGGAGGCCCAGCTGATTGAAACCGCCATCCTGAATATTCTGAACCACCAGAGCCTGATTGCCACAAAGGCCGCCCGGGTCTGTTATGCGGCGCAAAATGACAGCGTTATGGAATTTGGACTGCGGCGCGCACAGGGACCGGACGCCGGAATCTACGGCGCGAGAGCCGCTGTAATCGGCGGCTGCTGCGGCACCTCCAACGTGCTCTGCGGCAAACTCTTTGACGTTCCGGTAAAGGGCACCCACGCCCATAGCTGGATTATGAGTTTTGCAGACGAATACACGGCTTTTAAAACTTATGCCAGATATTACCCCTCCTCCTGTATTTTACTGGTGGATACTTACGACACTTTAAAATCCGGCATTCCCAATGCCATCCGGGTATTTACGGAAATGAGGGAAGAAGGAATCTCTCTTGCCAGTTACGGCATCCGCATGGACAGCGGCGACCTTGCCTACCTCTCCAAACAGGCGCGCAGGATGCTGGACGACGCAGGCTTTGCGGATGCGGTGATCTCCGCTTCCAACGACCTGGATGAATATCTGATTGAGAATTTAAAAGCTCAGGGCGCGGCAATCACCTCCTGGGGCGTAGGCACCAGCCTGATTACTTCCAGGAACTGCCCCGCGTTCGGCGGGGTGTACAAGCTGGCGGCAATCCAGAACCGGCAGGGAGAATTTGTTCCCAAAATCAAACTCTCCGAAAACACGGAAAAAGTCACAAATCCAGGAAACAAAACCATTTACCGCATTTATGAGAAGAACTCCGGCAAAATCAGGGCCGATCTGATCTGCCTGGAGGGAGAAACCTTCGACTGTGAAAAAGATCTTCGCATCTTTGACCCTTTAGAAACCTGGAAATACACCAGTTTAAAGGGCGGCACTTACCATATGCGCCGGCTTCCGGTACAGGTTTTTGACAAAGGACGCTGCATTTACCAGTCTCCCAGCGTCATGGAAATCCAGCGCTATTGCGAACAGGAGAAACGCACTCTCTGGAATGAGACAAAGCGTTTTGTCAATCCCAGCAAGGTTTATGTGGATCTGTCTGATAAGCTCTTTGAAATGAAACGGGATATTTTGAGAAATTATTCGCAGTAAGAAATCTCTTACTGCGAAACTGCCATTGCACCTAAAATAATCAGACATACTCCAAACACTTTTTTCTTTGTAATCTTCTCATTTAAAAAACAATTCTTCTTTTAAGACAACAACAGCCAAAATAATGCTCAGCACATAATTCAGGCTGAGCATTGGCTGAAGAACAGACAATTTTTCATAGCGGTATGCAAAAATCATAACGACTGCACCCACGCCATAAAAACAAAATCCCCTTTTTATTTTTGTAAAATGATTCTGCCATACCATCACACTTTCTCTTTGGGCTTATAGACCCCGAACAAATTTCTCACCAAAATTTTCATTATCTCGCTGTTTCCTTTAAAAAAACTGATTTTGGTCGGCGTCTTTCCTGTTTTTGGATAAGCTCTCGTCACCGGAATTTCACATGCCTGATAGCCCAATTGAGTTGCCCGGACAGACAGATACGCCAGTAACTCATACGTCATAAAGATATCCCGGAACGGCTGCACCCGCT
This sequence comes from Lachnospiraceae bacterium, assembly GCA_910575155.1. Taxonomy (GTDB): domain Bacteria; phylum Bacillota; class Clostridia; order Lachnospirales; family Lachnospiraceae; genus Petralouisia. The sequence goes on along the minus strand of CAJTDX010000009.1, from coordinate 114,776 downwards.
TGTCTTTTAAGTACTCTGCGGAATAGGCCCGGTATGCATTGGTGGTATCTGTAAAACGCTGACGGGCTGTAAGAGAAATCACCGGCGCATGAATTAACTGTACCGAAATCAAACGCACAAAGGGCGTATTAATCGCGCTTCCGCCTTTCACAAACCGGGAACCCTGAACAAGACCATACCCTTCTTCCAGTTTCCCGATAAAACGCGGCACATCCTCAATGCTGTCCTTATTGTTTCCATCAATCGTGATAATTCCTTTATAGCCTCTCTCTAAAGCCCACCAAAATCCCATACGCAGCTGAGCTCCCTGCTTTCCGGGTCCTTGCTTCACTAAAAGAGTATTTACCTGCAGTTTTTTGAGACGTTCTTCCTCTGTACATCCGTCCGTAGAACCTCCATCACAAATTACAATATCAGCTACAGCGAATATTTTATGCTTATATGCACGCTTAAGCTCTTTTATAATACGCTCTCCTTCATTGATAATTGGAATTAAAACTACATAATCCTTCATTTTTTCCTGATATTCCATACATTTATATGCCGGAACTCCAGTTCTTGCTTTACAAAACATTTTCCTGCTCCTTTTGCATTGTTCATATTTAGCGCTCTGCAGCTTAATTGCTGTCGGCAGCATCGTCAATAGAAACTTTTCCATTTTCCACGCTCAAAAACTGAACTGAATTTTTCTGTATATCATAGATTCTTGCAACTTTCAGCACAATTACCCCCCCCGTATTCTTGAGGTTCCAGCATAACAACATATTGCTTTCCGGAAATCACTGCTTTTTCCCTGGCAGTATCTACATTTGTGTATTCATATACTCCTCTTCCAAAAAGTAAATTAATATATCCTCTGACCGGATAATCACTCACTGCAAGTACAGAATCCCTGTAATTTTCATTAATATACTGCGCAATCAGTTCGTTTTCTGCCATATAATCAATGTCCCAAATCCTTGTTTCATCTTTTACATAAGAACGAAGATTCAAACCTCCAAAGACCAAAGCCACGATCAGAACCCCAACTTCAGGCAATACCTTTTTTCTCCTGTTTTCTTCCAGTGTTACAATCGGCAAAAACAAATGTCTGGATTTTGGCGTCTCATCATACGCCTGAATCGTTAATAAAGAATGCCAGATCTTTCATATTAACATGTTTCATCTCTTCTATCATTTTATTCCTGAAATCTTTCTTTTTGATTTTTCTCTATACAATCTTTCTTAATAGAGAGTTTCTGATTAATATCGACCGGAATTTTAAGCCTCGCAAAAAACAAAGAGACATGTATTCCATTTATTCAAAAATGCCCTGCACATACTGTAATGCGCGCTCCAATGCTCATACGGTAAAGAAGCAAGCAATCGAAAACAAGAGATAGACCGCCAGCACCACACTATTCCGAACCAAAAAACCAAAGACCAAAAGACAAGCATTGTGGAAGCCCTCTCACTCTTTCATGTCTTTATATGACAAAAAGTGCAAGATAGAAAAATTTACAACCATGTGCTAAAATGATACAGAAAGCGACAAAAAGACTTCCCAACCAACGGTTGAATCTCCCCAATCCAACCGTTGGTTCGTGTAAAAAACATATATTCAGGCGTATCGTTCAAGGCGAAAGGAGAAAAAATGATGAACCAGACAGAGATTGGAAAATTTATTGCCAAATGTCGGAAAGAGAAAAAACTAACTCAAGCACAGTTGGCAGAAAAACTGAACATTACAGATAGGGCAGTATCCAAATGGGAAACAGGAAAAAGTATGCCCGATTCATCTATAATGTTAGAACTTTGCGAAATACTGGGAATCACAGTAAACGAGTTGTTAAGCGGGGAGGAAATTGACATGGAAAGTTATGAAAAAAAGGCAGATGAAAACTTGATTTCTTTAAAAAGGAAAGACGAGAATAACATGACAAGGAATGTTATTATTTCAATGCTTTTTTCAGCAACACTATTGATAGGGATTATGGTATGTCTTATTTGCAACATTGCAATATCCGGCAATTTAACATGGTCATTGATTCCGGTCAGCTCTATTGTATTCGCATGGATAATATCTTTTCCAAGTATTATTTTGGGGAAAAGAGGGATTTTCGTAAGTTTAATATCATTAAGTGTTTTTACCATTCCTTATTTGTACTTATTGGGTAGTTTATTAAAAACGAAAGAAGTATTTTCAGTTGGTGCAATGATAGCGGTGGCTTCAATCGTATTCTTATGGATAATAGCTGCAGTGTTTAAGCGTATTGAAAGGAAGTTAGTTGCTTTAGGAACAACTTTTTTATTAACTATTCCATTGATGATTATTGTCAATGGAATACTATCAAAAATGATAGAGGAACCTGTTTTTGATGTATGGGATATGATGTCTATCTTTATACTGTTGATATTGGCATTTGTTCTCTTTATTTGTGATTACGCTAAGAAAAAGGGATTGATGAAATAATAAGAATGATTTTCAGAAGTCAATGGCAAAAATGAAGACCGTTTTGCGCCACCATTGGCAATCCCACCTGACTTCTCTGGTGGATAATCACGGGGCAACAGCATAACGCGCTGCCGCCCCGTTAGATTATAAATGCAACCGTAAACCACGCACCGCCCCATGTGGGAGAAAATGCTAGAAAAAGAATATGTAAAAGATTTATCAGAGTATATAGAAATTCTAAAAGCGGGAATTGTAAAATAAAGGAGATTGTTATGCTTTATAATGCTCATAATAGAAGTGTTCGTGTTGGAAATTCTGAAATGGATTATGTATCTTTTGGGAATGGAAATAAAAATCTTATTATGCTGCCCGGTTTGGGAGATGGACTGTCTACGGTAAAAGGAATGGCTTTTGTTTTTTCAATGATGTATAGGATATATGCCAAAGAATTTACCGTGTATGTTTTCAGCCGGAAAAATTATTTGCAAGAGGGATATTCTACAAGGGAAATGGCAAAAGACCATGCAGAAGCTATGACCGCTCTTGGTATTTCAAAAGCAGACGTTTTAGGCATATCACAAGGGGGTATGATAGCGCAGTATCTTGCGATTGATTATCCTGATTTGGTCAATAAGCTCATTTTGGCGGTAACAAGCGCAAACTCTAATGAAATAATTAAAAGAGTAGCTGGTGTCTGGATTGAAATGGCAAAACAAGGAAATTATAAGGATCTAATGATAGATACAGCAGAAAAATCATATTCAGAGAAATACTTAAAAAAGTACCGTAGAATTTATCCGTTTATTGGAAAAATAGGAAAACCTAAAAGTTTTAAGCGTTTTCTCATACAGGCAGCTTCCTGTATCAGCCACAATGCTTATGAGGAATTAAGTAACATAGTATGCCCTACATTAGTGATTGGTGGGGATTGCGATAAAATTGTTGGAACAACTGCGGCTTCTGCAATAGCCGAAAAAATTAGTCATAGCGAATTGTTTATTTATAATGGTCTTGGACATGCGGCGTATGAAGAAGCCAAAGATTTTAATGAACGGATTTTGAATTTTCTAACAAGATAATGGAAAGTCCAGTCAACAATAAAAATAAATACAGTTTTTCATTGGTGTTGACAACCTCGCTTGTAGATAATCAAGGGCAACAGCCTAAAGTGCCACCGTCCTTTGAATTATAAAATTGATTTTGTCAAGATTAGTTGACACATTTTCCTCAAGGATTTTGTATCCTATGCTTTGAGAATGGGCTGTCAACTTTTTTATACCACATCAAAAATAAATTGACAGAATTATACTTATTGATATGCTCACAAACTGTAATATATTGTGCTGACCGTATTATATTCAGCCGGCACAATATTGATAAAACAGCCCCTGTCATACGCCGCTAATATGAGGCGCATGACAGGGGCTGTAATATTGCTCCGACGGTTCAATATTGTGTTTTCCGTAAGTCTGGCTGAACTATTTCAAACACGCTTTAGCTCATGTTCTATTCTGCCGTCCGTCCGTATGTCATGACTTATTTTTTTACTTTTTTCTTCACCGTCTTACTGTACGTTTTGCTGTATATCGTCTTTTTGCCGGATTTTGCATAGGCGCGGACTTTTACATAATACGTCTTGTTCTTTTTCAGCTTTTTCAAGGTAACTGTCGTCTTTTTGCTCTTGATTTTTTTCGCTGATTTAAACTTCTTATTTGTTGCATACGTAATTTCATATCCTTTGGCTCCGGTTGACTTCTTTATTTTCAGAACCAGTTTTCTTCCGGCTTTATTGGTAATCTTCGTAACCTTGCTTGCCTTTGGCAGTATATCAAAGACAGCGTTTTTGGTTCCTGTATAGGCTCCGGTACCAGTAATTTTAACTTTGCCCTGGCCTACCTTCTTGTTATTGCTGTAGGTAACTTTGTAATCTGTATTTAATTTCAGTTTTGTTCCGTTATACGTTACCGTTACCGCCGGCTTGCGCTGTTTTCCATTATAAGTTATATTCGCTACTTTTACTTTCGCGGAGGCAATGGAAACTGGCGTAGTCACCGGAGCATTTTTCACCCATTTCGCCGTTAAGGTAAGATCAGAAGTAATAATCGTAGTAAAGTCAAATGCAGCCGCTGCTCCCGGTGCATACCAGCCCGTAAATGTATAGCCGGCTTTTACCGGATCCGCAGGTTTTTGCACGGTACTGCCCTGCGTTACGGTCTGTGTTGTAACTGCGCTTCCGTTATCGGCGTCAAAGGTAACGGTAAAGGAAACTGTCTCGCCCGGTTTTGTCAGAGCCTTTACTGCTGCTTCTACGGCCGCTTTGGCCGCGTCTATTTCTTCCTGTGTTGCCGTGGGACTTTCCGCTTTTGCTTTGGCGTCCGCCAATGCCTGCTGCAGCTTCGCCCAGCTTTCTTCCGTATACTCGGAAGCATTCAGCTTTTCGGCCGCGGCAATTGTCTCGCCAAGAGCTGTATAATCGTCTACCTTAGCGCTGATTTTCTCCCATTTGGCAGTCAGTGTCAAATCGGCTGTGATGGCTGTGTCAAAATCAAATGCCTCTGATGCGTTCCCGGCAAACCAGCCCTGGAATGTATGGCCAAACTTCTTCGGTTCTTCCGGCTTTGCAGCTTTTTCGCCGTCTGTTATGGTCTGCGTGATATGATCACTGCCGTTATCGGCGTCAAAGGTAACTGTATGAGAGACTGACGGCGTGCCGCCTTCTTTCTCCAGAGCCTTCACTGCTGCTTCCACAGCTTCTTTGGCCGCGTCTATTTCTTCCTGTGTTGCTGTGGGGCTTTCCGCCTTTGCTTTGGCGTCCGCCAACGCTTTTTGCAGGTTTGCCCAGCTCTCGGCCGTATATTCAGAAGCGTCCAGTTCTTCCGCCGCTGCAATGGCTGCTCCAAGAGCTTCATAATCGTCTACCTTTGAACTGATCTTCTGCCATTTTGCCGTTAAGGTGAGATCTGCAGTAATGGCTGTCTCAAAATCAAACGCTTTCTCTTCTCCTTCGGCAAACCAGCCCAGGAATGTATGACCAAACTTCTTAGGATCATCCGGTTTTGCAACAGTCTGCCCTTTTTCAACCACCTCACTCTGTGAATCCGTACCATTCTGGAAAATAACTGTACAGGCATTGACAGCCGAAATCCATTTTGCGGTTAAAGTAAGATCCGCGGTAACAGGCGTTTCAAAATCAAACGCTTTCTCTTCTCCTTCGGCAAACCAGCCTGCAAAAACAAATCCATCTTTCTTCGGTTCTTCCGGCTTCTCTACTTTTGCCCCCTGGGCCACGGTTACGCTGACGGGTTCTGTACCGTTATCTGCATCAAAAGTAACCGTATAGTTTACCTGCGCTTCCTTTGTAACCTCAACCGTACATCTCGCCCGCATATTCTGGTATTGTGCGATAATGGTGGTCTTACCTGCTTTCACTCCAGTTACCACGCCATTTTTAACGGTGGCAATGGCTGGATCGGCAGACGTCCAGGTAATTTCTTCTGTTCCGGCTCTGCCAGTAATCTTTTCTGAGGAAGCGCTTTGTGCAGGCGCAGAAGCTTTCACCGGATTAACTGCATTTTTTGACAGGGACGCCCCGGAAGTTCCCTCACAGTATACTTTGGCGTCCGCCAGATCAATACAATCGTCACTGTTAGTTCCAACTTTATCTACATAAATAACCAGGGTTGTGACACCTGTCAGATCAATATCAACAAATTTTGCATTATCCTGCTGCCCAATCGCGATTGAATCGTGCAGTGAATTTTCTTCTGCAATACTATCTTTATAAAATCTGAAATCCGCACCGTCTCTGCCTGTCTTTGTGGATTTCACCCAGTCAATGCCTACCCAGGTCTGAAGCCGTTTCGCATTCAAACCAGTCAGGTCAAATTTCATTGTACAGTTTGTATTCGCGCTCAGTCCCTGGTCAAATGCAGTCTGTAAGCCATTAATTTTCATACTAATCCCTGTATTCGTGGTAACTTCCCCTGTGCCGGATGCGCTGTTTGCCTCATTGACATGGAAACCGCCCCAACCGGAAGAGGAAGCAGCCGTATCCAGGAAAATACGTCCATAATCATCCGACTCCGGCGTATCTGTTCCAAAGATCTTCTTTTCGGCGCTTACCTGCGCTGTCAAATAGGAATAGCTCATAGATGAATACTCAGAGGAAACTGTAATTTCAGCCGTTTGAGCTACGCTGGATTCTGCTTCTTTGGTTGTCGCCGTTATCGCTGCCGTACCGTTTCCAATTGCACAGACATTTCCATTTTCATCTACAGTAGCTACTTTGGCATCGCTGGAAGTCCATGTTACGCCTTTCTCCGTTGCGTTTGCCGGAGCTACTTCTGCGGTAAGCGTAAAAGTCTGGTCTGGCGTTATTGTCTGCGGTATGCCTGTGATCTTAATACCCGTTACATTTACCACTCCGGCGGCTCCCCCAGGGGTAACATTTGTTCCCTGAGACGCAGTTGTAAGCAAGCTCTGATCTGCGGCTGCAACGGACAGACCGCTGACTGTAAATTCTGTTTCTTTCTGCAGCGCGCCGTCTGCCAGGGTGAATACTGCCTGAAACAAATCTCCGGAAACATTGACGGCTTCCGTTAAATTATAAACTACTTTTACCGCTCCAGCGGATTTCTTAACGGAAATACTGCCCTTTACTCCTTCTGCCAGGGCAACGTCTCCCGCTTCATAAACGGCGTCGTCATAATTTAAAACAAAGGCGCCTGCCGACATTGCCGATTTTGTTTCTGACGAAGTCTGTAAAATTGCCCCGGTAATAGAAACTGTTCCGCCTTCGGTATTTGTGGTGTCAACTGCCGAAAGGCTCCATGTCATATCTTCTTTTGCTCCGGTAATATCAATACCGGAAGCTTTTACCGCTGCGGCAAGGTCCTTGATATCTACCGCTCCATCCTGGTTCGCATCGGCCGCATAGGTGTTTAAATCATCCAGAGTTTCATTTCCGGCAAGCGCTTCACGTAATTTATTAAGATCTGCCACGTCAATCCTGCCGTCCGCACTGCCGTCCACATCGCCATTGACTGCAATCCGAAGCGTATCCTTTACGGTACCGTCCATATACAGCTTCGCCAGATATCCGGTTGCAGCCTGAGCTGTGTCAGGCTCTTGTGCATTATAGGGATCTTCCATTTCAAATGTTCCGCCTTCCGGAAGCGCAAACATTTCACGCAGCTGCGCTTCTGTCGTGCCAGGCGCAACATTGTACAGGATCTTCTTTTTTGCGTCCAGTCTGACGGTTGCGGTGTCTTTCAGCTCTAATTGCACAGGTTTCTCATAAAAGCCCTGTAAAATAACTTTTGTATCGCACCAGCTGACCATATCGTGGCCGTCCTTGATATTCTGATCTACATAGAGACAGAGTTCCTTTACCCCTGTCACGTCAATATCAAAATATGCCGCGTCCTTTCCATGCGTCAGTAAGTCGGATCTGTACACTTCCTCTCCGTCTGCTCTTATGACCGCATAGCATCCATCCTGTGTCTTTTGTTTATCCACATCAATGCCGGCATATCCCTGCAGACGCTCAATATTCAAACCAGAAACATCAAAATACAGTTCTGTAGGAGAATTTACGCCGAATCCGTTTTCAAAAGTTACAGGCTCGCCGTCAATATACACGTTCAAGGTGCCGCCTGCGTAATCTTTACCGTAACATCCTCTGATTTTGGCACAGCCGTTACCGTGGGAACGGAACCGTCCAGTGAAGCCGCATTATAGGAATAATGCGTAACATCATTATGAAACTTAGGCAGAACTTTCTCGCCAATTTTGATTTCCGCCAGCAAATCTGTTTCATCTGCATAAGCAACCTTGCTGTCTTCCATTAATGCTTCCTCTTTGGCGCCGTTGACCGGTTTCAAACGGAAGGTATAAGAATATACAGGACCTGCCGTCAGCAGATACTTGGAAAGCGTCGGCTGTCCGCAGCTTGCCGTACCCAGACCCATCTGCGCATAATCAATGGTTACAACCGTATTGTCTGTTCTTGCGATCTGATATGGATGCTTTGCAGCTTCCAACGCTTCCTGTGTACAGTTCAAAGCGCTCATTTCCAGCAAATGATCCACAGCGTCGATGAGAAATCCGTCGCCCTCGCTGTCAGTCAGCGCCATCCAGCGGACGTCCGTCTTATTTCCGGTTTCCTGCGGATAGACAAAATCTGTAAATTGTTCGTCAACCGTACTCTTCCAGACGCCAACGTCATAACCCGTCTTTCTGTCGCTGTAGCTGTCGGATTCTCCGCGGCCATACCACGTAAGGTTATCAAACCCTGCCGCAAGCTGCATACGGTTTCCAACCCTTGGCAGGTTGCTCATTTTCGATGTGGGAACCAACGTACTCTTTACCACAATTTCTCCAGTGGGATAAACCGCATAGGTAAGCCGGTCTTTGGAATCCGCGCAGCCCGTTAAAGTTCTTCCCGCGCTGAAATATACTACTTTATCTTTTTTCTCTACAGATATTTCGTCAATCTCCGCCGTTTTATTGGCGTTCGCCCATTTGGAATCAATGGCTTCTTTGGCGTCGTTATCTGTTTTCGCTCTCCAGTAATTCGCCTCTAAAGGCTTCGCAATCAGCTCTTTGCCATTGGTCTTGTAAGAGGTCATTTCTCCTGTTTTCTTATCAAAAGCTACAGACCAGTTGGAGCCTTTAACGGATAATGTATCATCTGTCTCAGACACAACTGTTCCGGAAGCTCCTTCCGTTACAAACGCGTCCATAGAAGAGGTATCTAAAAGCGGAAGCTCTCCTTCTGCGTCAAAGTTCAGTTCAAACTGGCCTTCTGCCACCACATGGCCTGCTTTTGCCCAGGAAAACTGATCGTCTGACTTTGTTACAAACGTAATCTGCAGGAAGTACTCTTCTCCTGCTTTTACAGAAGCTGGAACAGTAAACGGCACCACAATGTCCTTGCTTGTCATAGCGGGAATATCCGCCTCCATCGTACCTGTTTCCACTTCTTTTCCATCTTTGACCAACGCCCATTTCATGGTGTATTCATTGGCGTTCGTATCAATCCACTCATTGTTGATGCTGACTGTCTTTGAGGCTGAATCTTTGAGACTCATCTGCAGCGCCTGGTAAATCCGTTTCACTTCGTATGCTTCCGGCTGTAATGTACGGTCCGGAGAAATGATGCCGTTGACACAGAAATCCGTATTGCCTGACTTCCAGGATTCATAACTCTTTTGATTTCCGTCTCCGTCTGTATAAGAGCCATAATTCCAGTCGCCGTCATATCCCCAGTACGTCGTCTTGCCGTCCCAGTTTCCATTTTCATCCAACTGCGGCGTATTATAGGTCTGGTCTACCCAGTCCCAGATATATCCGCCCTGTAAAATGCCGTTGGCGCGGATTTCTTCCCAATATTCTTTCATGCCGCCCGCGCTGTTGCCCATAGCATGAAGATATTCGCACATCAGATACGGTTTGTTTTTCGCTTTTTGCTGTTTTCCAATATTCGGATACATTTCAGACCATACGTCTACTCCGGCATTATCGTTCCATCCCTGATAATGCACGGGTCTTGTAGGGTCATTATTCTGAAAATAATCTATTTCTGCCTGAAGGGAATCCCCGGAGCCCGTCTCATTACCCGGAGACCAGAGGATGACGGAAGGATAATTCTTGTCACGCTCCAGCATATTGATGGCGCGGTCCTCGGCCGCTTCGATATATCCCGGCAGACTGCCCGGAACCTGGTACTGGCTTCGTCCATTATGAGACTCCACATTTGCTTCATCCATAATATAAATGCCATATTCATCGCATAACTCGTAAATCAACGGATCTTCCGGATAATGAGACGCGCGCAGGGCATTGATATTGAGAGACTTCATCAGCTCAATTTCTTCTCTCATCTCAGCTTCCGTCAGATAATGTCCATCCTGGGGATCGTTTTCATGACGGTTCACGCCGGCAATGGTAACAACCTGGCCGTTTACACGAAGCCTTGCGTCAGCCGTATTGGCGTCGGTTATTTCCACTTCACGGAATCCCACGTCCACCTGTGTCGTCTCTATGGTCACGCCGTCCCTTTTCAATTCCAGGATCAAATTATAAAGATTGGGCTTTTCCGCCGACCATTTCAGAGGATTGCTGATGTTCTGCGTCAGAGACACCGAAGCCTTGCCCTCCGTAAAGCTTTGTACGCTTCCCGTCAGGGGCGTCGGTGTGACAAGCGTTCCGTCCGCAGCATACAGATTTCCCTCCACGGTATAGACGCCTGTATCAGATTCACTTTCCGTCGTCTCAACTTCTGCGGTTAACGTCTTGCTCTCTCCCTCCTCCAGCAAAACGGAGGTTTCTGAAAGCGTAATCTTTGAATCTCCTCCTTTGACAGCTTTGAGCTGTCTGACGTCTACATCCACATTGAGATCGGCATTTTCATAATTCTCATCCAAATCTGTGACAACGGTAAAATCCCGAATCTCCACCGTATCCTTGGAGGTCAGATATACGTCGCGGAAGATGCCGCAGGGACGCACCATATCCTGATTCTCTATGTAGCTGCCGTCGCTCCAGCGATATACCTCTACCGTAATGACATTCTCATTGCCGCTTGAAAAATCAAGAGCGTCGGTAATATTAAACTCATTGCGGGTAAAGCTGTCCTCGGAATAGCCGATATATTCGCCGTTTACCCACAGGTACATCGCAGAGGCCACGCCTTCAAAGTCGATAAATACCTGTCTGCCGCTCCATTTTGGATCAACGGTAAATGTTTTTCGGTACGTTCCTACGGGATTGCAGTCCGTGGGCGCGTCTCCAACCTTATAATTGCTGTATTGTTTTCCTTCTGCATTAAACCATGGATAATTCTGATTTGAATAAATCACCGGATCATATTTCCAGGAACCATCTTCTTTCACGTAGGTATTCCAGTCCTTGGGGACTTTAATATCATCCCAGGCGCTGTCGTCATAATCAGCGCTGTTAAATTCTGCATCCTTCACTCCGATCCGGTCCGCAGGTTTTACCGCCCAGTTAAACTTCCAGTCTTCTCCATTTAACAACTGGTAATACGCCGATTTTGTCTGATCTCCTGTTTTCGCTTTTTCCACAGAATCATAATTGTAAAAAGTGGCTCTGGCAGGTTCCCGGTTCACCTGAAAGATTTCAGGATGCCCATTCCACTCCCCGGTATTTGCCTCATTCTCTGCCGCAAACACCGGAAACGTAACAATTCCGTCTAAGCCAGCGTACGGAATCCCCGTTATGGCAACCGCACAGCTTAAAAAAATGCAATCAGCTTTTTTTTCATATTCTTCCTCCTAAGCTATTACTCCGACACTAAGTCTGAAACATGGTTATACTGGTATAAATTCCAATCCAACAGACGAAAGGCAGCAAAAAGAAAGGAAGCGCAAGAGAACGCTTCTCATAAAAGCCGCTGCTTTTATACATCCGCCGGTCTCTATCACCTCCCTTTGCTATATGTGAAATCTTGCACAAAATCACCCTATAATCACAGCTTTTTTATGCAATATGATTATAAACCTATCTTTTTTATATCGAAACATTTTGGTTATAATATCCATACGATAAGATTTTTCAGCCATTTCCATTTCTTCATGCATCTAGTGTCTTGTTTCGTTGATATTTAGTGAAATCGCGCAGGATATTTGTTCATCTGCAAGGCGGATTTTCGACGGCGTAGCGGTGGCTACGGCTAGAAAATCTAACACGGCAGATGGGCAAATAGACAAGTGAGTTTGGCTAATTATCAACGAGCCAAGACACTAGTTGCCATTCCCCTGAAAAAATGATAAAATGATGGACAATTCAGGGAACCGTGTTCCACAGCATTCTCCTGTACAGAGAAAGGAATTCACTATGACCATTCTGACAGACAAACTGATCCTTTTTACCGCAAGCAGCATTCTTTTGTTTTCACCTGTAAAAATACCGCAGCCGCTGCAGGTAGTGAGCGTTCTGATCACGATTAGCTTCACCTGCCTGATGAGCTGTCTGAACACAAACTTTGTCAATATCCAAAAACTCCCGGAACACTTCAGAAAAATCTGCTGCGGATTCTCTGCCGTCTTTGTTCTGTTTACCCTGTTATTTGAACCTCTGAGATACTATCTGCCCTTACTTGCTTATGAAATGGCCGTTTTATTCCTGCCCTGCCCCAGAAACAGTTGTGATTCAAAAGAGACGCGCCCGGAACAGAATTTCAAACATAAAAAAATGTATGTTCTGCTTGCGTACTGCCTGTTTTTGCTGCTTGTGATACAGATTTCCAGATCACCCGCATACGCTCTGCTGTTTCCACTCTGCGCGCTTGCAGCTTACTTATCAAGGAAAAGCACGCAGCTTCTGCACGTCAGACGTTCGCTCCATTTTCTGCGGGACAGCTCCACAGAAAACCAGATTCTTTTAAAACAGAAAAACCAGAATCTGATCCGGCAGCAGGATTACGAGATCCATGTGGCTACCTTAAAAGAACGCAACCGCATTGCCAGAGAGATTCACGACAATGTGGGACATATGCTGTCCCGCTCCATTTTACAGGCCGGTGCTTTAAGTGCATTGAATCGTCAGAAACAGTTAACAGAGCCTCTGAACGCTCTGAAAACCACCCTCAATTCCGCTATGGATTCCATCCGTGAAAGCGTCCATGGCCTTCATGACGATTCCGTCGATTTAGAAAACAGCATTCGGGAGATTCTGAAAGATTTTTCTGCTTATCAGCTCACTTTGGATTACGATATCGGTTTTGCCGTGCCCGCTTCCATAAAATACTGTTTTATTTCCGTTGTAAAAGAAGCGCTTTCCAATATCGCAAGGCACAGCAATGCCACAGCCATTTCCATTACGCTGCGGCAGCATCCGCTGCTGTACCAGCTTGCAATTTCCGACAATGGCTCGGCAGACGAACATTTCTGTCCCGGAATGGGAATTTCAAATATGGAAGAGAGAATCCGCAGTCTTAATGGAAATATTTCAATATCCACAGATCACGGATTTCGTATTTTTATTTCCGTTCCAGTCTCTTAATGTGCAAAACAGCGGCTTTCTTACCGATATGGATGCAAAAATCTGTACAGATGCGGCCGCCTGGCTTTTTGCAAATGAAATTTAAGGAGGATTCAAATGAAGATTGTGATTGTAGACGATGACAGGCTGGTTTCTCTGTCTTTGAAAACCATCCTGGAGACAAATAATGAAATACAGGTATTGGCCGTTGGGGAAAATGGAGAAGAGGCTGTGCTGTTATACAACACACACAAACCAGATGTACTGCTTATGGATATCCGTATGCAGGGTATGAGCGGGCTGGAAGCCGCCGGAACGATCCTAAAACAGGATTCCAGCGCCAATATCCTGTTTCTCACCACCTTCCTGGACGACGAATACATCGTCCAGGCGCTGCACTTGGGCGCCAAAGGCTATATCCTCAAACAGAACTTTGAAAGTCTGATTCCGGCGCTTAAAGCAGTTGCAAACGGTCAGAGCGTATTTGGCAGTGAAATTATTACAAGACTTCCTGAATTTCTCGCTTCATCCAGCTCTTTTGACTATGCTTCCAAAGGGATCACCGACAAGGAACAGGAAATTATTGAACTGGTGGCAGACGGACTGAGCAACCGCGAAATTGCAAGGCAGCTCTTTCTGAGCGAGGGCACGGTACGAAACTATTTAAGCTCTGTTCTGGAAAAGCTGCAGCTGCGCGACCGCACGCAGCTTGCCGTGTTCTATTATCAGCATCGCTAAAAGGCAGGAGAAATACCATATGGATTTCTCCTGCCGCACAGATCCTTGATCTTGTTCTGATAATATTTTTAAAGATTTTTCACCCGCTCTATCGCTGCCAGGGTATTCTCATAGCTGCCAAAAGCCGTGAGTCTGAAATATCCTTCTCCGCTGGGACCGAAGCCGGAACCAGGCGTTCCTACTACATTTGCGCGTTCCAGCAGATCATCAAAAAATTCCCAGGAAGTCATGTTGCCGGGAGTTTTCAGCCAGATATAAGGCGCATTCACTCCGCCGAATACCGTATAGCCGGCATCTTTCAGCCCAGCCTTAATGATTGAGGCATTCTTCATATAATATGCTACCTGTTTCTTAAGCTGTTCCCTTCCCTCCGGGCTGTAGACTGCCTCCCCGGCGCGCTGTACGATATAAGGCGCCCCGTTAAATTTGGTTCCGTGGCGGCGCGCCCACATGCCATGAAGAGAAACATCCTTACATTTCAGCTCCTTGGGCACAACGGTATAACCCAGGCGCACACCGGTAAAGCCCGCATTTTTGGAAAAGCTCTTTAACTCAATGGCGCAGGTCTCAGCCCCCTGACATTCATAAATGGAATGCGCTACATCATCCTCGGAGATATACGCCTCATAGGCGCCGTCATAAATAATCACCGCTCCGGACTGATTGGCATAATCCACCCACTCCTGAAGCTGCGCTTTGGTAATGGTGGTTCCCGTCGGGTTGTTGGGCAGACACAGATAAATCATATCCGGCGTCTCTTTGGGAAATTCCGGCACAAAGCCGTTATCCATGGTACAGGGCATATAAATCACATCGCTCCATGTCTCTGTCTTCGCGTCATAGACGCCTGTCCTTCCCGACATAACATTGGAATCCACATATACCGGATACACCGGGTCGCACACTGCAATTCGGTTATCCGGACCGAAAATCTCCTGAATATTGGCAGAATCGCTTTTAGCTCCGTCAGAAACAAAGATTTCGTCCGCAGAAATATCGCATCCTCTGGCTTTATAATCATGTTCGGCAATGGCATTGCGCAAAAATTCATATCCCAGATCCGGAGCGTAGCCATGGAACGTCTCCGCTTTTCCCATCTCGTCCACCGCCTTATGCATGGCTTCAATCACCGCCGGAGCCAAAGGCTGGGTCACGTCACCAATTCCCAGACGGATAATATCCTTGTCAGGATTTGCCTGGGTAAAAGCAGAAACCTTTTTGGCAATCGTACTGAACAGATAACTTCCTGGTAACTTCTGGTAATTCTCATTAATCTTAAACATAATCTTCTCCTCTTTTTCCTCAAATATTTATATCAGGGCAGTTCTATTTCTCCGTCGAAAACGGTGACTGCGGGACCTGTCATATAGACCGGAGCATCTTTGCCCTCCCAGGTAATTGTAAGTTCTCCACCGGAAAGCAGGACGACCGTCTCTTTTATAGTCCTGCCATTGAGAACGGCGGCAACGGCCGCGGCGCACGCTCCGGTACCGCAGGCGAGCGTCTCGCCGCTCCCCCGTTCCCACACGCGCATACGCAGAGTATGGTCATCCACCACATTTACAAACTCCGTATTGATCCGTTTGGGAAAACGGAGATGGTTTTCAAATGCAGGCCCTATGGCTTCCAGATCCAATTCCCTTACATCTTCCTCCAAAAACAGCACGCAATGGGGATTTCCCATAGAAACCGCCGTCATGGCATACGTTTTTCCTTCAACCTCGAGAGGTACGTTTATTGCCTGTTCTGTATCAGAAACCACCGGAATTTCCGCGGCGGTCAGGCAGGGCGTTCCCATATTCACCTTTACCCGGGATACTTTTCCCTGTTCCAGAAACAGCTCCAAATATTTGATTCCCGCAAGGGTATCTACACTGATCCGGGTCTGATCCGTCAAACCGTAATCATACGCATATTTAGCCACGCAGCGGATACCGTTTCCACACATTTCTCCGCGGGAACCATCTGCATTATACATTGCCATCTCAAAATCAGCCCGCTGCGACGGTTTAATCAGAATTAAACCGTCCGCTCCAATGCCAAAATGACGGTCGCTGACAAATCTTGCCGTTTCTTCTGGATTTGCAACTTCCTCGTTCAAACAGTTCACATAGACATAGTCATTTCCTGCTCCCTGCATTTTTGTAAACTTCATTTCCTGCTCCTTTCTTACTGCCGCTATCTTTACAGCATACTGAGAATCATCTGCGCCGTTTCTGAAAGGCTGGTTCCGCTGTCCATACTGCATTTTTGAAGATAACGGTGCGCCTCCTCCTCCGTCATACTGTTTCTTGCCGCCAGCACTTCCTTGGCCCGCCTGATCATCTGCTTTTCTTCCTCGCTGCGCTCTGCCGCCCGTCTCTTCTTCGGTCTGCGCACCGCGGTATGCTCCATCATTTCCAGAGTACTCAAAAGTTCATGTACTTTCAAAGGCATGGACAAGGCAACCACATGCTCTTCTACGCCCTGTTCCCACAGAGCGGGCGCAGCCAGCACAAGCATCTGGAAATATGACGGAAGATATTCCCGAAGCTGGGTGTACATCATATCCTGCATCCGTCCTGCGCAGACCACAATCCCCTGTTCGATCATATCTGCATACTGCAGTGTCTGAGCGCCTGTAGTACACACCGCATGTACCTCAAATCCGTTATTCACTAAAATACGCTTAATGCTTTTTCCATTTTCCATCCTGGGAAAGGTGACAATGATCGTATTCAAAACACTCCCTCCATGGAACTATATTCTATAAAGATAATTGTCAATTTCCCAGTCCGTTACCTGCCTTAAGTACTCCTGCCATTCTCCGCATTTTGTCCGCGTATATTGTTCTAGGATATGGCCTCCCAATATCCGGCCTAAAAATTCATCCTCTTTCAGAGCCTTTGCCGCTTCTCCCAAAGTAGAAGGCAGCTGCTCGACTGCAAGAGTTTCCCGCTCCTGCGAAGACAGCTCCATAACGCTCCCGCCAAAAGGTTTCGGCGGAAGTATCTTATTTTGGATTCCGTCCAGTCCCGCAGACAGGCAGACTGCAAGGGCAAGATAAGGATTGGTCGCAGGATCCGGCGCGCACAGTTCAATTCCGGTATCTTCTCCTCTGGCTTTTGGAACCCGTATGAAGGAACGCCCGCAGCCTGCCGGCCAGGTAATATGAAGCGGCTCTTCTGCTTCTGTGGCCAGACGTTTGTAGGAATTTACCAGGGGATTGGTAACAGCGGTCATACCCCGCATATGCTTCATTACCCCTCCTATGAAATAATACGCTTCCCCGCTTAAACCCAGCCTGCCGCTCTCGTCTTCAAATATATTTCTGCCATCCCTTGTCAGGGAAATATTCAGGTGCATTCCGGAACCGTTGATTCCGTATTTTGGCTTTGGCATAAAGCTTGCAAACAGTCCAAACCGCTTGGCAATGGTCTTTACCGCCAGTTTAAAAGTCATAATATTGTCCGCCGCCGTCAGAGCCTCGTCATAATGAAAATTGATTCTGTGCTGCGCCGGAGCCGCCGCATGGTGGGAAGACTCTATCTCAAATCCCATATCTTCCAGCGTCAGCACCATATCGCGTCTGGCATTTTCTCCCAGATCCACAGGTCCTAAATCAAAATAGCCGCCCTGATCATGAGATACCGTAGTCGGTCTTCCATTCTCGTCCGTATGAAACAGGAAAAATTCACACTCTATCCCCACATTAAACTGACAGCCCAGCTTTGCCGCCTCCGCAACGGTCTGTTTCAAAATATACCTGGGATCTCCTTCAAAGGGCGTCCGGTCAGGACGGCGGACATCACAGATGATTCTCGCCACCTTGCCCTGCTGGGGACGCCAGGGGAATATTACAAAGGTGTCCGGATCCGGGTACAGATACAAATCCGGATCTTCCATCCGCGCAAATCCCTCAATAGAGGAACCGTCGAACACACACTGGTTATTCAGCGCCTTTTCAAGCTGGCTCTTAGTAACCGCCACATTTTTCAGCGTCCCAAACATATCCGTAAACTGAAGACGGATAAATTCCACATCCTCTTCGCCGACAATGCGGATAATATCCTGTTTTGTATATTTGCTCATGATGTCAACACTCCTTTTACAATTACTGCCGCACAATGAATTATGAAGGCTTTTCTTTTGAAAGTCAATAGACATATTTAATAGCTGCACACCTTTTCAAACGCCATCGTTCCCCCAAAAAGATCCAGGGCGCTGCCGATAGTAAAATTAAGTCTGCCGCCGCCCAGGTTTTGCAGCAGTTCCAGGTCTTCATAGCTTCCAATCCCCCCCGCATAAGTAAGCGGAATTTTAGCCCATCGCCCCAGCAAACTCACCAGTTCCTGTTCAATCCCCTCCGCCTTCCCTTCCACATCCGCTGCATGAATCAGAAATTCATCTGCATATTCCGCCAGCCGCTCCAGTAAAGCTTCTTCTATTTTTTCTTCTGTAAATTTCTGCCAGCGGTCGGTTACAATATAATAATCACCGCCCCTTTTGCGGCAGCTTAAATCCAGAACCAGACGCTCTTTTCCTGTAACCTTCACAAGTTTTTGCAGACGGTCGTAACGGACGGTCCCATTTTGAAATACATAGGAAGTCACAATCACATGGCTGGCTCCGGCGTCAAGAAATTCTCCGGCATTCTCAGGATTGATGCCGCCTCCTGCCTGCAGGCCGCCGGGATACGCACGAAGCGCGCTTATTGCCTGCGCCTTGGTCTCTTCATAATATTCGCTTTCCGCTGGATTGAGCAGAATAATATGCCCGCCCTGTATGTGATGCTTCCGATACAGTTTTGCATAAAAAGCCGCATCCTGAACGGCAACAAAATTTTCCTGCGCCTGATTGCCAGCGTCTTTCAAACTGCCGCCTACAATCTGTTTCACCTTTCCGTTGTGAATGTCTATACACGGACGAAATTCCATCTTTTGTCCCCTTTCTTTCATGTTTCACTACAGCCGTTCTCCTTGCCGCTTTTAGAGCCGCGCCGGGAAACCGCTGCAAACAGTTCTGTATTACATTATAAGCAAAATGCCGGATTTGTACAACCGCAAACTTATTTCTCTCTTTTTATTTATAAGAATTTCTAAACAAATTCAGTAGTAAAATTGATGAATAAATTTTGAAAGAAGTGTCTGACAATCGTTGACAGCCTGATTTTTTTTTGTTAAAATCGTGGGAATAATAAAAAAATTCAATCAAGAAAGAGAGGAAAAAACATGGGTACAATTATCGGCGATGGAATTACATTTGACGACGTATTATTAGTCCCTGCATACTCAGAGGTTACACCGAATATGGTAGATTTGACTACCAATCTGACAAAGACAGTAAAGTTGAACATTCCCATGATGAGCGCCAGCATGGACACAGTCACCGAACACCGGATGGCAATCGCTATGGCACGTCAGGGCGGCATTGGAATCATTCATAAAAATATGTCCATTGAGGCACAGGCTGAAGAGGTAGATAAAGTAAAACGTTCTGAAAATGGAGTAATCACCGACCCATTTTCCCTTTCCCCTGAAAATACATTAGAGGACGCGGACGATCTTATGGCAAAATTCCGTATTTCAGGCGTTCCCATCACGGAACATGGCAAGCTGGTGGGAATTATTACCAACCGCGACCTCAAATTTGAGGAAGATTTCTCTAAGAAAATCAAAGATTCCATGACTTCTGAAGAACTTGTGACGGCAAGAGAAGGCATCACTTTGGAGGAAGCGAAGAAAATCCTGGCGAAGGCCCGAAAGGAAAAACTTCCTATTGTAGACGCAGATTTTAATCTGAAAGGCTTAATCACCATCAAGGACATTGAAAAGCAAATCAAATATCCCCAGTCTGCCAAGGATGCGCAGGGACGGCTGCTATGCGGCGCCGGGGTAGGCATTACCGCAAATATGATGGAACGCGTGAGCGCGCTGGTTCATGCAAAGGTGGACGTTATTGTGGTTGACTCTGCACACGGCCATTCCAGGAATATCATAGAAGCTGTGCAAAAGATTAAGGCCGCATTCCCTGCTTTGCCTGTTATCGCCGGAAATATTGCCACCGGAGACGCTACCAGGGCATTGATCGAAGCGGGCGCCGACGCCGTAAAAGTTGGGATCGGACCTGGCTCCATCTGCACCACCCGTGTGGTGGCGGGTATCGGCGTTCCACAGATTACCGCCATTATGGACTGCTATGCCGTTGCAAAAGAATACGGCATTCCCATTATCGCAGACGGCGGCATTAAGTATTCCGGCGATATGACAAAAGCGATCGCCGCGGGCGCCAACGTATGTATGATGGGCAGTATTTTTGCAGGCTGCGACGAGAGTCCGGGAACTTTTGAGTTATACCAGGGCAGAAAATACAAGGTATACCGGGGCATGGGTTCTCTCGCCGCTATGGAAAACGGCTCCAAAGACCGCTATTTCCAGCAGAATGCCAAGAAACTGGTTCCGGAAGGCGTGGAAGGGCGCGTTGCCTATAAAGGCTCTGTGGAAGATACGGTGTTCCAGTTAATCGGCGGTCTTCGTTCCGGCATGGGCTACTGCGGCTCCGCAGACATAGAAGCTCTGAAAGAAAACGCCAAATTTGTGAAGATTTCCGCCGCTTCTTTAAAAGAAAGTCATCCGCATGATATTCATATAACAAAAGAAGCTCCCAATTACAGTATCGACGAATAAAAACTGTTTCGAACAAAGTGGGCAAGCCCGCTTCTGCTCACCTGCCCCCTCACTCATGAGGGGCTTGGACGCTTTGCAGCGCCGAGCACGGTCGTTTTAACGACATAATACCCTTCGTGTGATTGGGCAATCCCGCTTCAAGTCCCTCATTTTTGAGGGACTTGGCTGTTTTGCCGCGCCGCGCGTGTGGTCACGCAGTGACATTTTCCATTCGCACGCGTGCGCATATTAATTTTTTACCGCTTTCTCACCATACATTCTTTTTTATAAAAACACATGCCATACTTTATAATATTTCGATAACCCTCCGCCAACAGCTCCGCGTCATAGCTCTGCTCTTCGATCTGCGTCAAAGCTCTCTCACATCCTTCCTTCAAGCCCTCAAAAGTTTCTGCTGTTTTCATCTCTATAATCACAGCTTTTCCTCTCGCAGACGGATAATACATCACTATATCGTATCTTCCGCTGCCGCTCTCTCTGTTGGATTTTACACGATATCCCTTACATCCTTTCAGCAGACCGCAGACAAACCCATGATAATAAGCTTCTTTATAATCATTATAACTGATGCACTCCAAAAGCTGCTCTGTCACTTTCACGGCAAAGGCGTCGCAGTCTCCGTCCAGCACCGCCTGATAAAGCGCAGACAAATCAGTCTGCTGCAAATGCTGGCGGAACCATTCGCGGATAGTATTTTCGTAAATATATGCAATCTCCTGATTTGGTATTGCAAGCCTCATATAAATACATCGTTCTACCTGGTACTCTGATATTTTCTTTAAATACCACGTAAAAAACAAAAAGTTCCAGAGATGATCCTGGGTTTCATTTATATTTTCGTAAGTGATATCCTCATGTACTGACTTTTCTATTGCGCCTCCCTGAATCAGGACTTCAATTTCTGCTTTGACCTCCTCATCTGCCTTCTCTACCAGATATTTGACAATACTGTTCGCGGAGGTGTTAGACCAATAAGGCCGCGGGAAGGCTCCCGGATCAGCCAGCGCCGTATATACATAATTAATGACGCTCCAGGGGTTATAAACACTTGTTTTTCCAAATAAATAACCATAATACCACTCCCTTACCTCCGCTGTCTTCTCTTTCAATCCATATGCCGAAAGCATCTGTTCTGCCTCTTCTTCTGTAAATCCGAAATATTCGGAATAATTTTCTGACAGAACAGAATTAATGCCAAGATTATTTAAGCCCGTGAAAATACTTTCTCTGCTAATGCGCAGACACCCGGTAATCAGTGCAAATTCAAGACTGTCATTTGTCTTTAACGCTGACTCCAGCAGGGACCTGATAAAATCTGTCATCTTGTCATAAAATCCTCTGAAATACGAATTTTCCAAAGGAACGTCATATTCATCTATTAATATGATTACTCCTGACTGGTGAAACTTTTTCAGGCAATCGGAAAGAAACTTCAAAGAGCTGGCATATTCCCAAACACTGATGACGATTTACGTTGATTGCAAGACAAAAGGGAAACATCTTCCTTACGAAGTGTCTCCCTCTACGGATATTATTATTAATTACTATCTTGCAGCGGGATTTTCCTTGGTATTTCCCGCTCCGTTTCCATTTTCTGTGTTGTTATTATTGGTTTCTGCATTGTTATCTGCATTGTCATTCGCGTTGTTATTGTCTGTATTATCGGTATCTGTCATATCGTCTACGCCATTTTCCACATCATTTCCGATATCTTCCACACCATCCACAATGTCGTCGCCGATATCGTCGATCACACCGTCGCCATCGTTGTTATCATTGTTATCATTGTTATCATTGTTGTCGTTGTTATTGACATTATTGTTGTTGTCCGTCGTATCGTTGACGTCTGTGTCATTATTGGCCGGTCCCTCATCTCCTACCATGCCGTCATTGGCGTCATTGACGTCATTGGTTGTGTCGTTGGCATCGTTATTGTTGTCATTGTTATCGTTGCCGCAAGCGGTTACACTGCTTAATACCAGGACAAGCAGACAGCCCATCAGGATTTTTTTAAACTGTTTCATAATAAAGTCTCCTTTACATAAAATTTTCTTTTCTCTATCCATTATGGACAGAAATTTCTGGTTTATACCTGTTTTTTATTTTTTCATTTTCGGCTGGAAAATCAGGCTTGCCAGATAGCCGAATATCAATGCGGCAGAAATTCCCACGGCACTTGCTGTAAAACCTCCCATGAAAATCCCAATGAATCCATCCGAATCCACCGCTTCTTTAATGCCTTTCCACAAGGTATTGCCAAAGCCCAGCAGAGGAACGCTGGCCCCGGCTCCTGCAAACTCCTGAAAAGGCTGATAAAGCTGCAAGGCTCCCAGAACTGCTCCGCTGCACACCAGAAGGACCATAATCCTTCCCGGAAGCATCTTCGTCTTTTCCATTAAAATCTGAACCAGGGCGCAGATAAGTCCGCCAACCCAAAATGCATTTACATAATCCATACCTTTTCTCCTTAACCTGCATATTCTATGACCACGCCATGAGCAATCCCGGGCACACTCTGACCCTCATTAAAACTGACTGTGGACAGCAATGCCCCGGTAGGTACAAACAATACCCGTTTCCAGGTACCTTTTTCCAATTTTGGCAGAATATAGGCGCTCAGCGTCACCGCGGAACAGCCGCAGCCGCTGCCTCCCGCGTTGGTGTTCTGCGTTTCGCTGTCAAAAATTTCTATTCCGCAGTCCATATGCATACTGGAAATGTCAAAACCTTTCTTCTTCATCAGATCAATCAGAATTTCCTGTCCCACCGTTCCCAGATCTCCTGTGATAATCTTATCGTAATCTTCCGGTCTGCGGTTAAAATCCATGAGGTTCTGGCTTATGGTATCACACGCCGCCGGCGCCATAGCGGCTCCCATATTCATCGAATCTTTAATACCGTAATCTACGACTTTACCCGTGGTAATTCCGGTAATTCGTATATGCGTTCGCTTCCTGCCAAGTATAAAGGCTCCGCTTCCTGTGACCGTCCAGGTAGCTGATAAGGGTCTTTGATTGGCATATTCCAGGGGGAAACGAAACTGCTTCTCCGCACTGGCAAAATGGCTTGATGTGACGGCAAGCGCCTGCTCTCCATAGCCTGCCGCCACCGCCATCGCGGCAAGAGACAAAGATTCTCCCGCTGTGGAACAGGCCCCATACAGTCCAAACAATGGAATATTCAATTCCATCAATCCAAATGTAGTGGCGATATTCTGTCCCAGCAAATCTCCGCCAAAAATATACCTGATATCTTCTTTCTGAAGCCCCGCTTTTCCAATTGCCATAGAAGCGGCTTCTTTCTGCAGGGTACTCTCGGCTTCTTCCCAGGTATCTTCCCCGAACTTATCATCCTCTCCAACCAAATCAAACAGCGCTCCCAGCGGTCCTTCTCCTTCTTTGGTGCCTACAATGCTGGCGCTTCCCAAAATATAAGGAGCTTCATCAAACTGGATGCTCTGTGTCCCAATGGTCTGTGACATAGTTTTTCCTCCTGTTTCCATGTTCCTGTTGTTATTGTATCCGGAAATTGGAATTTTACTCATTTTAATTTAAGAAAGCAGACAAGTCCGTTTCCGTCCTGAACAACTTGTCTGCCATGCTGCGCCGGGCATAATTGCAAATACCCCCGCAAACCTGCGGGGGCTATGCCGTCATTTTCTTCCTTGAATCGGAAGCAATTATGTTACGTGAATGTATCAGAAATTTATGATCAGGCGTACAGGTTCTTACTGCAGCCTGTGAACCGGAGGTCTCTTGGGATCAATAACATCTGAGGCATTAAAGAGATCGCTCACACTGTCCATCTCTCCAATTGAGTTATAATAAATACGGTATCCGTCCAGATTTCTTCTTCCCTGACGGAAATAATTATCTTTAATCTGTACGCTGTACTGTTTGGAATCTACATTACAGAAATAATGAAATCCCTGTTCCTTCAGATAATTAAACTTGGCGTTATCCGGGGTATATCCCGTTGTCCACTCCGCCAAATCCTGGCCATGGGCAAAGATAATCGTATCAGTGGGACCGACCAGAGGCTCCACATTCTCTTTCCATTTCTGGGTATCCGCCTGGATACGCTCTATGGACGCTTCTCCTACTTTCATATGTCCCCAGGTATGGCTGGCAAATTTCCAGCCGTCTGCCTTGATGGCGTCCGCCACTTTCTTTGCATTGGCGCGCTCCGTCTCAAGATCAAATTCCGGATGATTCTCCAGCCATTTTCTCTTATCTTCGTCGATATCTTCCGGCACCGTCTGATAACTGATATCTGTACGATATCCCAGAATACCGTTATATCCGGTAAGCGCAATCGTTCCTTTGGCCCCTTTGTAAGACGCGTCGGGATGCTCTTCTAAAAATTTATCCATAAGAGGAATGACGTCGTAGTCTCCCACCACGGTCGTACCATCTCTCTGTATGTATTCGCATTTCGGTTTTCCATTTTCATCGACGATCATCTTCGATGCATATCCATAGCCGTCATAGCTGTGATAATAGGACAAATCGTCAATCGACAACACAAATGCCTTCTTATCCGGCGGCAGCATAATCGTCCCCGCCTTAAAATGAACTTCTCCATTTTCATCTGTAGTCTCTTCCACCAGATCGTGGAGATCGACTAAGACATATCCCCGGTCATACATGGCCTGTGTAATTTTATTGAACTCTTCTACAGTGGTCATCCACTGGTTATTTCCCACTGCCTGGGGATTGGTGTCCTGATTGGCAAACGCCAGCTCCGGATCTACCACCAGGGAATGATAAAACACATGTGTTACCTCGTCTATATTTACCGGAACACAGGCCGCCTTCTTAGCCTCATAATCTGAGACTTTCGCCGTCAGTTCAGTATCTCTTTCATATCCCTGAATGCTCTTTACCGTCTCGATCGCGCCGTCGTAATCGTAACCGGCCGCAAGAAGATCTGCCTGTGCGAGCGCTGTGCTGCGGGTATCCTCTGTATCCTCATTCTTCTGTTGCGGTTCCTGCTCCCTGTCCGCATCCTTGGCGTCCTGTTCTTTTTTTGCAGGTTTGGCGCTTGTCTGCAGCGTATTCTTTCCCGTGACTTCTCCCTGCTTCTCTTCCTGCGGTACCAGAACGGCTGCAAGTACCCCGGCGCCTGTCATCAGCAATAACGCTATAAATGTTATAATCATCCGCTTTTGCATATATCTTTGTTTTCTCCTGTCTGCAGTTCTTTTTGAAGTATTCTGATGTCTTTCCATCTTAATTTCTCCTTTACCATTTGTAAAGTATTTTCTTTTATTCTATCATATGACGAATGTAAGGCAAAAATCAACCTTTCTGACATAAAAATTTTCTTAAAAAATATTAATCTTTCGTTAGTTTTGTACAATCCTCCTGCTGCACTGGCCGCAAATCCATACGATACAACCGCTTCATTACATATATATACGCCGGAATCAGAAACAGATCTGCAAAAATCCAGGCCGCCGGATTGGCAAAGCAAACCGCGATATATCCAAAAACCGGCACAAACGCCAGCGCTACCAGACAGCGCGCCGCCATCTCAGACACTCCGGCAAGAATAGCAAACTTGCTGAACCCAAGCCCCTGTATCGTAAATCGTACAATATTTACCAGGGCAAGCGGGAAATAAAAGGCAACGTTTGCCCGCAGAAACCAGGTTACATGGCGGATAATCTCTGTTTCTTCTGCATTTACAAATAAAAGCGCAATACTCTGACCGAAAAATACCAGCACGACAGCCGCAAGCAGAGAATACCCAAGTCCCAGCAGACAGGTGGATTTCATGCCTTTCGACACACGCTCTAACTTCCCCGCTCCCACGTTCTGGCCGGCGTAAGTCGCCATGGTAGATCCCATAGCGTCGAAGGGACAACAGAAAAACATGCTGATTTTGGTCCCCGCCGCCACCGCTGCCACCGCCATAGAGCCGATGCCATTTACGGCCGTCTGCAGAATCACGCTGCCAATCGCGGTAATTGAATACTGCAGACCCATAGGTATTCCCATGTTGCATAATATTCCCACGCAGTTTCCATCAATCTTCCACTCTTCTCTGGAAATTTTTAATATTTCAAACTTCATCATAATATAGATCAGGCAGAAAACGCCCGAAACTGCCTGAGAAATAACCGTGGCCCAGGCGGCGCCTGCCACTCCCATATGAAACACCAGAATCAATACAAGATCAAGAATAATATTCAGTACCGAAGACAGGATCAGGAAAAACAGCGGACTTTTGCTGTCACCCAAAGACCGTATGATTCCGGAAAGAAGATTGTACAGATAAATCACAGGGATGCCCAGAAAAATCACAAATATGTAATCATAGGCGCCCTCCATTATATCGGACGGCGTATCCATCCACATTAGAATCTGACGGCAGAACACACAGACTGTCACGGTCATCACTCCTGCAAAGGCAATGGCAAGCCAGACACTGTTGGCTGCATATTTTCTGAGATTATGATAATCGCCCGCTCCAAACTGCTGCGCCACCGGAATCGCAAATCCATTGCAGACACCCATACAGAAACCTATAATCATAAAATTGACAGAACCCGTAGAGCCTACGGACGCCAGTGCATGAACACCCAAAAATTTTCCCACAATCACAGTGTCCATCATATTATAAAACTGCTGAAACAGCATTCCCAAAAATAAGGGGATGCAAAACTGTAAAATCAACTTAAGCGGCGAACCTTTCGTCATATCTTTTGTCACATTTTTTGCCATAGCAGCCACTTCCTTTCTCTGATCAAATTGCCTCAAAAAAGAACCACCTGGACAGCCTGTGACCCATGTGGTTCTCTGTTGTGTTTGAAATTATATGCTCCTTTTAAGTTTTTGTCAATAACTATTTCTGGTAAATATGTTTGCGCAAAATCACTATTGCTCCATCCGGTCATTAATGAAACTTTGAGAACCGCCTGATTTGCTCTTCTTTCATCAGCGGAAACCAGATCAGTTCTCTGCTGTCCAGGTTTTCCCTGTGCATCTCCACGGCCGTAATCTGATGATTGTCATAGCTGGTATAATAGTAGATGCCTTTATCAGCATTACAACAGCAGGTATAGATGGTTATTTCATATTCTCCGCTTTCCAGTTCACAGCAGCCCCGCTGCTGTTCCACCGCATTCAGGATATGGAAAAACTGGCTGACGCTTTCTGCTTCCCCCTCCGCGGAAACGGAGTTCATGCGTACAAACGCCGCCCTCACAAATCTTGACTGGGAAGATAAATCTCCGGGAAGCCCTATGGCTCCCATTCCCCGGCTGTACACATTCAGATCCAGCCCTGCTGCAAATCTGTTTTCCGGCGATTTTGCGGATAAATTCATATAATTATTTAACGCGGACATCTGCTTATCAAAAGTGGGATTATTTGTCAGTACGCCCACCGGATTTTCATATATATGCAGCCCGTCTTTTACAAATTCTGCCACGATGGACGCCTGACTGTCTGAAATCATCCAGTGGAGCTGCGCAAGGGGAAGTTTCTCACTGAACGGAATATTCCATAAATTTGTTTTTTCCAGTAATTGCCGCGCTTCCTTTACACTGGAACATTGACTGAGTATCCAGGGGATCAATTCAAACTGAGCAATATTATCTTTTCCCTCTTGCTTTTCTCTTGCCGCCGCATTTCCCGGAAAATTCAGTCCCGCCATTCCCAGACCTTTCTCGTTCACCGCCTCGTAATACAGCGGATAATCCTCCGCGGCGCACGCCATGCCAATCATAGCGTAATGAGAAGTTATGCTTCCCTGTTCCCTGAAATGGAACGGATAATTCCTGGGCGTAATTAAGACGTTCTCTCCATAAGAAAAATTATAATCCAGTGTTCTTCCAAAGTAAAAATCTTTTGTTTTATAAGTTACCGCTGTACACATAATGCTGCCTGTATGATTTTTCCACAATCATACTGTCCTTTCCTGATTTTTTTATAATATTCCCGGATGCCGCTGTTCTGATGCATTGAAATTTAAGGGCTGCACTTCTTTTATTTACCCAAATCCCGGAGGCGTAAACTTACGCAACCTCCGGGAT
Organism: Lachnospiraceae bacterium; assembly: GCA_910575155.1. Taxonomy (GTDB): domain Bacteria; phylum Bacillota; class Clostridia; order Lachnospirales; family Lachnospiraceae; genus Petralouisia. The sequence continues at coordinate 85,894 of CAJTDX010000009.1, read as the reverse complement.
TTATATGATCTTTCGATATTAATTTATACTTAAACCTGCGCTTGCATATCCCACAACCGTATTGAGCAATGACAAGCCGCTCGCTGTCGCTGAAAATACCAGCATCAGACGGGTTTGCGTCGTTACCGGGATATTGAGTCCTGTAAGTGCGCCGTTTAACAATGTACCGACAGATACAACTCCGGAAAGTGACGGAGTCAGATTAATCAAGGTTCCGGCAATCGGAGAAAATACATTGTTCGGCGTTGTTGACTGATAGAGCTGCGCATTTACTGTAACAGTGGAACCGATTAAAGAAAGCGATACCGTGGTACTAAAGAATGCGCTGAATGAAGTAATGATTCCGGCACGCGGAACCTGGAATGCAAAGTTCGAAAGCGTTCCGCTGGCATTTGTAATATCAATTGTGGACCCCAGAAGCGTAAGACCCTGCGCGCTGCTTCCGAAACCAACAAAAGCTGGAAGTCCCGCAAGTCCTCCGGCAATTGTTGTTAAAGAAACCGGGAGTCCGGATGCAAAGGGAATGATCGCTCCTGTACCTGCAATACCTGTCGCTCCTGTTGGACCTGTCGCCCCTGTTGCTCCTGTCGGGCCTGTTGCTCCATCGACTCCTGTTGCCCCCGTCGCTCCCGTTGCCCCATCCGCTCCTGTTGCCCCTGTCGCTCCTGTTGGACCTGTTGCCCCATCCGCTCCCGTTGCTCCTGTCGGGCCTGTTGCTCCATCGACTCCTGTTGCCCCCGTCGCTCCCGTTGCTCCTGTCGGGCCTGTCGCTCCTGTTGCTCCTATCGGGCCTGTTGCTCCATCCGCTCCTGTTGCTCCTGTCGGGCCTGTCGCTCCCGTTGCCCCATCCGCTCCTGTTGCTCCTGTCGGGCCTGTTGCTCCATCGACTCCTGTTGCTCCTGTCGGGCCTGTTGCCCCATCCGCTCCCGTTGCTCCTGTCGGGCCTGTTGCCCCATCCGCTCCTGTTGCTCCTGTTGCTCCTGTCGGACCTGTTGCCCCATCGGCTCCTGTCGCTCCTGTTGCTCCATCCGCTCCTGTTGCTCCTGTCGGACCTGCCGCTCCATCCGCTCCCGTCGCTCCTGTTGCTCCCGTTGCTCCTGTCGGACCTGTTGCTCCTGCCGCTCCATCCGCTCCTGTTGCTCCCGTTGCTCCTGTCGGACCTGCCGCTCCATCCGCTCCCGTTGCTCCTGTCGCTCCTGTCGGGCCTGTTGCTCCCGTCGGGCCTGTCGCTCCCATTGGACCATCATCTCCCTGGCATCCTTTCGGACCTTGCAGACCAATCGGACCTGTCACGCCCTGAATGCCCTGAGACCCCGTCACGCCCTGCGGACCCATAGGACCTGTCGCTCCCGTTGCTCCCGTCGGGCCTGGAATACCTCTCGGACCCTGAAGTCCGATCTCTCCTTGCGGACCTGCCGGGCCTGCCGGGCCTGTTGGTCCTGCCGGACCCTGAGGTCCGATATCTCCCTTGGGACCTTCACAGCCAGGATCTCCTTTGGGACCAATATCACCGCGTACACCCTGTACACCCTGGATTCCCTGAGGTCCGGCATAACCTCTCGGTCCGGCATAACCTCTCGGACCTGTATTTCCGGTAGGACCTACCGGACCTGTATTTCCTCTTGGCCCTCTCGCTCCCGGAACACCTGGAATGCCCTGCGCTCCCATAGGACCTGGATCACCTCTGTCACCTTTTGGACCCGGACAGCCAGGATCACCTTTGATTCCCTGAGGTCCCATAGGACCCTGATCGCCTTTCGGTCCCGCTGGACCGCGTTCACAACATGGCGGATGGCATTGATTATCACAATTTCCACATGAATTATTCTGATTCATAAAAACCACATCCTTTCTTAATTATCTGAAAATATAATATTTTATTATATTTCTACAGACAATTTATGTATATTTCCAAAATTTGTTACATTTTGCAAACAAATCGGACAAGTCCGCATCCATTCCCTGAATCTCTCATTCCTGAGGGATCTGGCCGCTTTGATGCACCGCGTGTACATATTAGATTTTTATTCTACAGAAAAGATACTTTCACGCTTTAGCGGCATATTTCTGTTCCGACGCAGTGCGATCATTGTTTTTTATTTTACAGGGATTCCGAAGGAACCTCCTATAAAATAAAAAATTAGAGCGTGCCTGAAACACGCTCTAAGAAATCTTAAGTTTATCAAAATACTCTTTATTAAAAAGATACGCTTTGGAATAAGGCTTACAGGTCCCCGCCCTTTCATTGTATTCTTCTGCCTTCTTTCGGTCTCCCATTCTGTCAAAGCATACGCATAACTGTAAAAATGGGATATAATCATAGCAATCCGGAAGGACAAACCCTCCCAGACATTCATTTTTGGGTCTGTTCAATGCAGTTTCATACCAATAAACAGCCATGTGGTAGTTTTCATGGTCAAAAAAATGTTTCCCGATTTCGCAGCACAATTCCGCTCTTGGCAAATCAAAGCTCATGCTCCGCAAAAGCGTATTCAGCGCAGATTGTTCCCGTCCCATCTGATCATAACATCTGGCACAGACAGAACACGCTTCTATTTTATTTTCAATCCATCCCTCTTCTGAGAGCATAAATTGTTCCAATACCGAAACAGCCTCTTCATACTGCCTGTGATAATATAACTCCCGTCCATAATAATATTGATGCCGCGGTTCCAGATTTTTTCCCTCCGCAAGCATTTTCTGGTATATTCTCAGATTTCGGTCGGAATCACCGGACTTCATTTTTCTGTGAGAAATGGCAAGGTCTGAATAAACAATATGACCGCTTGGAGGAATTACTTCATGAACTGCGCCAACCCAGCGGTATTGAGCATCATTCCGAATCCATCTCTCTCTATAATAAGAAAAAGAAGGTTTGCCAGCTTCATCGAATGAAGTATGATATTTCATCATTACAATATCCACATCCGCCGACAAACTCTGTTTTAACTGCAGAAATTTATCCTTTTCCGTTTCTTCGAGAACGTCATCGGCGTCCATCCACATACAATAATCCATAGACGCTTTCGAAAAAGAATAGTTTCTGGCGTCAGAAAAATCATCGTTCCAGGGATAGGAATAAACGTTTGCTGTATAATCAGCCGCTATTTCTGCCGTACGGTCTGCTGAACCAGTATCCACAATAATAATTTCCTCTACAAGTTCCGCTACGCTGTCAAGACAGCGTGCAATATGCATTTCTTCATTTTTGACAATCATGCAAAGGCTTATTGTCGCCATCTCAGATTCTCCCTCCTTCTGAACTTATTGTCTGCCAAGCTTTTCTATACTCAGATTCATATTGACTGGAGAAACTCCCGCAGAAGCGTCCCATGCAAAGAACAGTATGGAAGGGCTGGGGATTTTTATCATAAAATACCTTGATATTACAAGTATTTCTTTGCGCTTCACTGATTCTGCGTATGCAGCAAATTCCCACTGCGGACAGTCGTCAACGATCGGTGTAAGTTTTATACAGCCACTCCTTTTTAATACCGCAGAAATATAATAATAAACGGTATAATATCCGGGCGTCAGCGATATGGAATATTCATCACAAAGAGAAATATTTTTTGTGATATCCTTTATATCTGCTTTAAGCGGAAGTCTGGCGTTTTGCGGTAAAATAAGATCCTGACCTGTAAATGATGCAAATGCACTGTTTTGCGGATAACCAGGCGGACCGGCCGGACCGCGCGCGCCTTCTTCTCCCCTTGGTCCCTGAGGTCCTGTCGCCCCCTGAGGTCCTTGCGGGCCTGTAACACCCTGAGGCCCTGGCTCTCCACGCTCTCCAGGATAACCGGGCGGACCAGGCTCGCCTCTCGGCCCCTGAGGTCCTGGCTCTCCACGCTCTCCGGGACAGCCGGGCGGGCCGGGCTCTCCACGTTCTCCGGGACAGCCGGGCGGGCCGGGTTCTCCACGTTCTCCGGGACAGCCGGGCGGACCGGGCTCTCCACGTTCTCCGGGACAGCCGGGCGGGCCGGGTTCTCCTTTTGGCCCTTGCGGACCACGCTCTGCACAATGGCAGCAGCAGTCGGGGGAAACAAATGTTTTCTCTGCTTCGACCAGTTCCGGCTCACAACCACAAGAAGAATCATTTTCTTCCGCTTCTGCGGCGTTTGTATGCTGAGAAGGATCTGATACAGCCGTGTTTTCCTCAGATTTATAATTTGATGAATTTGGAACTGTGTTTCGGCTGCAGTTTCTATTGTAATTCCTTCCCATGCCAAACAGATTCGGGGGATTAAACATCCAATTATTATTAAAATTATTCAATTGAAACCACCTCATTCATTTTCGGTATGGAATGATAACACATTCTCCTATACCTTTGGCAACCGCTCCGGAAAAATGTATGATATGGAAATTCCGAAGGGTTTAATAAATTATATGCATAAAATCACAATTTGCTTTTTTCAAATTGGAATCCGGCATTTTCAATGAATGCAGATCGTTATGGCGCCAGACGCTGCCGTTTTGGCAGCATCTGACGCCTCTGATTGGATTTCCCTTTAAAATTCTTCATATTCCACGCTGCCGTCTGAGTATGTTATCTCATAATACCCATGTCCGGAGCCGTTACAGTCATAAAATGCTTTTTTTGATACCACAGAGCGTCCGGAACCGCCGGAAGATGATTCCTCTTTTGTTCCTACTACAACCACTTTAGACACCGGCTCTTTGGTAACATTTTCACCGACCGCTTCTTTCGCTTCCTCAACGCCGTCTACATACGTGACCTTATAGGTTATTTCTTTTTCACCGTTCTCCCCCTCTGTGCGAACTTCTTCTTTTCCCTTCGCCATAGAACTGTCGTCTTCATATGTAGTTTCATATTCAATCGTCTCTGTTTCTGTGAGTGTTTCAAACGTTACGCGTTTCACCGTAATCTGCATACCGTCCGTCACCGTTTCAGTCAGCGCGGGAACGACACGGTCGTCCTCTCCCACTGTAATTTTTAATTCCGTTAATACATCACTGACTGTTGCAGATTCTGTATCAAAATTATGGGTTTGTCCGTCGCACTGTACCTCTACGTTGAACTGATTGGCAATTTTCACTTCCATCCCCTCTGTCAGATATTCATCCAAATCATAATTGACACGCTGCTTTTCTCCAAGAGTGACGCCCTCCTGCTCTAAAAGATCACGAATGGTCCCGCCAGCCATAACGACTTCCTTTGTCTCGCCGTCCATTGTCAGGCTGATCGTATGCTTTCTTAAAATCACAATTTCCTGTGTATCGGAAATCTCCGTCTTAAGCGGCGGGTTTACTTCATCTCCGTCTTTCAACACGATTTCCGCCTCGTCCAGAATTTCTTCTACCGTTCCCGGAACGGATACTTCTATATTTGTCACTACGCCGCCGTCATTAATCTGCATCATTGCTTTTTTGCAGCCGCACAAGCCTGACATAAGAAACACCGCCATACCAAGCATCATTATTTTTTTCATCATCTTCATTGTCATATTTCTCCTCTTCCATTTGTCTGAACCACTCTATAATCTTTTTGATCCTTTATCAGTACCTCAATGTCCGGCGAATCCATCTGTATATTCTTCTTTTTAATATAAACTTCATAATCATTTGTTCCAATGTGATAAGCCTTATAATAGCAGCCGTTAATTCCCACAACAATATCGGTTTCATTTCCCAAAAGAGTCTCCTCCACGCTTCCGCTGATTTTATAATAATCCGCATCATATTCCAGAGACTCCATGGATATTGTAGTATCGGATTCCAAAGTTTCCACAACTCTGGGAACCTTCTCTTCAGGTGCAGAAATAACCGGCGGCATTTTGATATACTCAGAGAGATTACGTTCCACCTTTTCAAAGATAACGGTATCGGGAGCATACTGCTCCATCAGGCTTTCTAAGCCATACGGAACTTCTTTTGTAAACCATGCTTTCTCAAACTGATTTGCAAGCAAGGGGATCAGCGTATTTCCAAAAGAGTCGCGGAACATCAGTAATTTTCCGTTTCCCATGCTGTGTTCTGTATGTAATTCTGTCTCAATCCAGACGTCTTCCACACTTTTTACCTCATTTACATATTTATATTCCTGCGCGATCTCGTATTTATAATTAAGCTCTTTTTCCCCATAAACGGTGTAAAGCATCCGGTTCAAATCACCGTCTTCGTCTTTGCTGCGGGTAACGGGAGCATCCTCATAATTTTTATGCGCATACTCCAGCGTATCCATAATGCAGTTATAGGCCGCAAGGGCGCCTTTCCCATTCCAGTGAGAATCTCTTTTTAAATACAAAACCTCATTGTCATTGCGAAACAGCGACAGCAAATCAGCATAATACACGCCCTGTTCCTGAAGTTTTGGCGTAAGCGCATCTATATTGTGCTTTTGATCCACAATACAGGAATAATAATATGGCATATGCGCTCCATACAATGTATTTTTATTGGGTGGCGCTGTCAGAACAAAAGCGCTCCCGTTTTGCTGCACATACTGCTGAACTAACGAAAGGTTATGGGCAAGATTATATACCTGCCGTTCTGTCATCCTGTGATTCCCGAGATAGTCGTCCAACGTGGAAGTATAATACAGCCAGCCGTCTTTCCCGTATATCACCGTATCCACATTAGACACGCCAAAGACCATTGTCTGAATCTTTGCATCCGCAAAAATCAGTTCGTTGCGGAATGCAAAGTGTTCATTAAAATATTCTTCCAGCTCCTTAAAAAAATTCAGATTTAAAGACCCTTTTGCATCCTTTAAGTCTGGAAATTCAGACATTGCCTTATTTTCCGTACTCACTGTTGTCGGCCAAACGGCCATTCCTGCGAATGGCAGCAGACAGACTGCAAGGCAGGCTATCATAAAAATCAGATATTTTTTCATATACATTCTCCTCATTAAAACCTGAAATAGATAAACGGGTTATACGATCCCCCTGACAGTCTGACGATACACCACAGGAGCAGCAGGAAAGCGGCCGTATACAAAATTACCTGTACCAGGTTTTCTTTTGGAGCCAGATTTTCCTCTTTCTCCAATATAAGCCGTAATTTCTCAGTGAGAGAACAGACCGGGCCGCAGCCAGCCACAGCCGCGATCAGCATCACAATAAAATGCGGCGTCATCATCTGATATGCAAACGTCCAGGACGCCGCCGTAACATCACAGCCCGCGAACATTTTTCCAATAAAGCCAAACGCCTGATTTAATGTATCCGCCCTGAACATAACGAATCCCACAATCACCGCAAGCATCGTATAGATATGTAACAGAACACGGGGCAGTTTCTTTATGGCGGGAACAAATTCCTCCACAAAGCTGAACGCTCCATGGAACAGTCCCCATACCACGAAAGTCCAGTTCGCGCCGTGCCAAAGTCCTGTCAGAAAAAACACGGTTACTTTATTGATTCCGGTCCGCAGCTTTCCTCTGCGGCTGCCGCCAAGCGGAATATAGACATACTCTTTAAACCACGAGGACAGCGAGATATGCCAGCGGCGCCAGAATTCTTTGATGGTCAGGGAACGATAGGGATATTGGAAATTCTCCTTAAAATGGAAGCCAAACATCTGCCCAAGGCCAATCGCCATGTCGCTGTATCCGCTGAAATCATAGTAAATCTGCATGGTATAGGATACTGCGCCAATCCATGCGCCTAACATATTCAGGGAAGTAAATTCCTGTGCAAACGCCTGATCCGCAGCCATGGCCATAGTATTTGAAATTAATACTTTTTTGGCAAGTCCGCAGATAAAACGCCTCATGCCTGACGCCGCCCCCTTTAAGTCTGTGCTGCGGCTGTCAATCTCGGCTGCAATATCTTTGTATTTTACAATCGGACCGGCAATCAGCTGCGGGAAAAATGAAATGTACAGCAGCACTTTCGCGAAATTTTTCTGAACTGCCGCCTGCCCCCGGTACACATCAATCACATAGGACAATGCCTGAAATGTGAAAAAAGAGATGCCAATGGGCAATGCAATCTGCAAAACAGTGATATCCAGGTCAAAGACCTGATTAATTGTCGTGATAAAAAATCCGGCGTATTTAAACACACATAACATGCCAATATTAATAATGACCGCCACAGTCAGGATCAGTCTGGGATTTGTTTTTTCCATAAGTACTGCGCACAGATAGTTGAGAAAAGCGCTGACCAACATTAAAAATACATAAACCGGTTCTCCAAATGCATAGAAAAACAGGCTTGCCGTAATCAAAAGCGCGTTTCTTACTCTTATGGCAGGTATGGCTGCGTGCAGGCAAAATATGACCGGAAAAAAGATGCATAAAAATATTAATGAACTGAAAACCATTTTTCTCCTTTCCATCGGTAATTTTTAATCATCAAACCTGTAAAGAAGCGCATGATCCCGTCAGATTTTTATGCGCATCCAGGGCTTTCCTGCCCCAATCGCCCCTTTATAATCCTGATCTGTTTTCGTGTTATAGCTGAGGGCAAAATAATTATATGTATGATGCCATTTGCTCCACTCAGGATCATAAACCAAGCCGTCAATCTCAGCCCATCCGTGGCCGCCGCTGTTGCAGCAGTACACTTCATCATATCCAATCGCCTTTGCCATATATGCGAAAGCCGCTGCATAGCTGCAGCAATTTCCGGCTCCGCGCACAAACATATCGTTTGCATAAATCACCGGCCAGTCCATTCCCGTATAATGCGGTATTCTGGGTTTTATTTCGGGGTAAGCTCTTTTTACATAATCGAAACAAACCCTGAGTTTTTGTTCCTTTGTCATACTTTCATTCGTGATCCCGGCAACTACAGCCTGCGCTCTTTGCAATGTCTGCCAGGACTCAATGCTCATCCCTTCCATTGCTTTTCCATTGATATATAATGTCTGTGCCTGAAGGGAACACATTGTTTTGCTATTAGAGTTATAGTAAGCGGTTCCGGCAGCCAGAATCGTATTCACGGGCGTGCAGGTTCCCTTTTGGGCGCTGTACATTTTATTTTCGCTGTCCAGATAATAGCCGCTGTACAGTTTCCCTCCTACATATAACGTCTGCTTTGAGAGTTTCTGTGTTTTCTTTGCTTTGTAACTGTAATATTTCGTCCCGCTGTCAAGCATTGTACTGACAGGGGTAAGCGCGCCTTTCTTTGCGCTGTACATCATATTTTTGCCATTCAGAAAATAGCCGGAATACAATTTTCCTTTCACGTACAACGTCTGTTTATTTAATTTCCGCGTCTTATTTGTCTTACCATTGAAATATTTGGTTTTTGCCGCAACAGTCCCGGTTTTTAATGTGAGAATACCTTTTTTGACGCGGTACATTTTATTTTTTCTGTTGAGATAATAGCCGGAATAAAGTTTCCCTTTTACATACAAGGTCTGTTTTTTCAGTTTCCGTACCTTTTGTTCCCTGTCGCTGTAATATTTGGTTTTCGCAGAGACCGTTCCTGTTTTCAGGGTAAGAGAACCCTTTTTCACATAATACATTTTATTTTTTCTGTCTGAATAATAGCCGGAATAAAGCTTCCCTTTTACAAATAACTGCTTCTTCTGGAACGTCCGGGCCTGATTTACATCATAATAGCCTGCCGATGCGGGAACAACTCCGGTATACAGTTTCGCAGTTCCCCTGGATACGAGATACAAAAGACCGGCATTGTCCATATAATAACCATTATAAAGTTTACCGTCTACATAAATTCTTCCATCGTTTTCCGGCTGGCCGTCCGACGGCGACGCCACAAGTTTTTCTGCTGCGTCAGCAGACATTGCCGTTCCGGATTGCGGCGCGGCTTCCTCCACCATTTCCGGCGCCATGGTATGTTCTGCTGCGGCGTATGAGATCTGTGCCGGAAACAGCATGGTTACGCCCAGTAAAAATGCCAGTATGCGTATCTGGCCTTTCTTGATTCTTAACATTTCATTTCCTCCTTCAGTAATTATTCAGGAACATGCCGATAAAAGCATTTCCCTAGTACATCGTTTGACAAATAACTGGATCAATCACACAGAATACTTTTCTGAGTGTGCAGGTCAAAAAACGTAGGCGCAGCGGGCTGCGCTGAGGATTTTTCACCTGTGCAATCGGGAAAGCAGGCAAGTGGCTGGTGTAGTTATTTGCGTAACGATGTACTGGACTTTGAACGGAATCCGGCGTATCTACAGATCCCTTGTAAACGCAGCGTGAACACGGTAATCTGTGTATGCCGCATTATAATTCAAACTAAAATTTCTGTCTCTTGCAAACAGGGGATCGTAAAGCCTTCCCTCAATATCCACCCATGCATGTTCGGAATCGGAACAGATCGTTACCTTTTCATACCCACAGGCTTTTGCCATATATGCAAATGCACAGGCTAACGATGCGCAGCATCCGGAACCTTTATCAAAAATATCATTTGCAAAAGTAGAATCCCAATCTACCGGATCGGCTTTGATCGCATCAAGCGTGGTGCGGAATTGTATATATGGACATCTTTTTATCCAGAGATAGCATTTGTACAGTTTGTCCGCCTTGCTGTCGGCCGGGCCTGACACGGACTGCACAATTGCCCGCGCCTTTTGAAACGCCGCGATCCCACGCGGCGACAGACTCTCCAACGCTTTTCCATCCATATATACTTTGTCAGACGGAAGCGTCTGTATCATGTTATCCTTAGAGCTATAATACGCAGTTCCCATACTGAGCGCTGTATCGACAGGGGTATAGGTTCCGTTTGATAAGAGATACATCCTGTTATCGCTGCCAAAATAATAACCGTTATATACCGCTCCCTCTACATACAACATCTGTTTTGAAAGCCTGCGGTTCTTTGCCTTATAGTTATAGTACTTTGTTCCGGCGTCAAGCATTCCGGTATGTAAGCTACACATTCCTTTTTTTACACAGTTCATCTTATTTTTACTGTCCAGATAATATCCCGTATATACTTTCCCTTTTACATACAAGGTCTGTTTTAACAGTCTGCGGTTTTTCCTGGCTTTATAGACGTAGTACCTCGTCCCTTTTTTTACTGTTCCGGTTTTTAAGGTACTTCTTCCCGCTTTTACATGGTACATCTTATTTTTTTTGTCCATGTAATATCCTGTATATACTTTCCCCTTTACATAGAGCGTCTGCTTTGAAAGTCTGCGCTCTTTTCCCTTTTTGTAACTGTAGTAGTTCGTCCCCTTTTTCACCGTTCCGGTTTTTAAGGCGCATCCTCCCGCTTTTACATGGTACATCTTATTTTTTCCGTCCATGTAATATCCTGTATATACCTTCCCTGCGACAAACACGGTCTGTTTCGTCAAGGTCTTTCGCGCTTTTTTTGCTTCACTATAGTATACGGTTCCCCTGCCCACCATTTTGCTGACCAAATCTGCCGTTCCGTTAGATACCATGTACATAATGCCTGCATTATCCATATAATATCCGTTATAAATTCTGCCGTTCACGTAGAGCAGCCCATCGTTTTTCTCCTGTCCATCCGACGGTGTTGCCTGCCTTTTTTCTGCCCGGACAAAATCCGTGCGTTCCTCCGCAGTCTGCAACTCATCCGCCGTTCCCGCCGCCTGTTTTTCTGCAAAAACAGGCGATGGACTGGCTGAAATAAGGCTTGCTGTCAGCGCAATTGCGCAAACACAAGCTGTAATCCTCTTTTTCTTTCTTTTCATAAACCTCCCTCTTTCTTCTTGTTTTGTTTAATTAATTCAACATAATTATACTTAATTTGTTTATTATAGTCAAGTTTTTAGATATGGTATGATTTTAAATCACTAAAATTTCCCATGATTAATTTCACTTTTTGACAGAACAAAAAAGGACCTGACTTCTTAAGTCAAGCCCCGCAAGAGTAAAACATCAGCAGAAATTCTGTTCCAGTCCCGCCACAATCCGGCGCATTTCTGATTTGGTGGTAACATTCCTCGCCGCCTCCACCACCCGACGTTTTTCTTCCTCATTCAGTTTTGCATACGCATCCAGCGCCCTGGGGTTCGCCCCAAGCTGGAAACTTAACCCCATAGGCATATCATATCTGTTCTCAGCATTTCCATCCATACGCAATTCCTCTCTTTCTAAACAATTCCCATCAGTTTCAAAATCCAGTAAATCAGCCCCAATGCCCAGCTTGTAAAAATTCCATATAATATCACCGGCCCGGCAATGGTAAAAATCTTACAGCCAATGCCGAACACCTGACCTTCCTTCTGGAATTCAATCGCCGGAGCCGCCACCGAATTGGCAAATCCGGTAATCGGCACCAGCGCTCCTGCTCCGCCCCAGTTGGCGACGGAAGGATAGATATTCAGTCCCGTCAGCAGTACGCTGCTCAATACCAGAATCATACTGCACCAGCCTCCGGAAGTATCTTTATCCAGACCGAACTGATTCATTGCCATATTTAAAATAAACTGTCCCACAATGCAGATGATTCCGCCTGTCACAAACGCCTTTGCCATATTTGCCGGCAGAGAATGGGTAGGCGTTACCCGCTTGACATATTCGTTATACTCCTGATTTTTCTGTTCTTTCTGCTCCATGGTCTGCTGCTGTGCCATATCGTTTCCTCACTTTCCTATAATATCTGCATATGATTTGCATAGAAATAAAGAGCTCCTATCATCTTTCCCAGCGCCATAAACAGCATAATCCAGCTCAAACCGTATTTGATTCCCAGCCTGCGGAACATAATTGGGAAGGTATTCAGAATTTCTGCAAGCGCCACGGCAAGACATCCGGTAAAGACGCCTGCCGACAGTCCGAACACGATCACGGACAGGATTCCGCCCGGCACTCCGGGAGAAAACAGCGATATGAGATTTCCAAACGTTCCGCCCAGGAGCACCATGTTTTCATAGGCAATAATATCCATTGCCGTCCTGCTTTTGCCGATAATGCGCGGAACTACTCCCACAGAAATAATAAAACTGAATACTCCCGCTGAAATTGCCAATCCGCTGGCAACACCGATAAAGCCCAAAAATATTTGTTTTATCCACATCTCAAGCGGCTCCTTTTCCTTTTATTGACAAATGCATTTAAAATCCTAATCCACATCGTTGCTGCTTCCTTTGCGGCCGCAATTTTCAATAAAGGTAGTATCCACATCCTTCTCGTAGGTACGCATTTCCACCTGAATAGGGGTAGGATCGTGGGTAATCTTTTTTCGCCCCACATGGTTGAAAAATATCATAATTCCCAAAAAAAGGCCAATTGAGTAACATACCTCCAGCACGGTAAACCCATTTGATTCCGTACCCATGACCTGTTCATAGAAATCCATAAATACTTCTCCAACGCCAACGTCATTATTAAAAGTCATAATGGTAAATGCAGAACCAAAAAAAATCAGAACGCATAAGACCGCTGTTTTCAAATAAGACAGCCATTGGGCTTCCTTCTGCGGCTGATACTCCAGAACAAAATCTTTTTCCCCGATATTCTGAATCTCCACATTGGGAAATTCCGCTCCAATCAGTTCGATAATTTTTAATACGGAAAATACTTCCGTCTGCATTTTCTTTTTATTCTGGTTTGCCGGCGTACGAAAATGATAAATTTTCAACTGCTTCATTTTATTAATCAGCGGGCGATTGGTAGAGGTAATCTTGGCAATGTCCTTTAAGATCACAGAAGGCTCTTTCACCAGCACATTCTGCTCAATTTTTAAATATACTGTATCTGTGTTTCCTGCCATGAGATGCCCTCTCTTTCCTGGGATTCCCGGGTCCATGACCCGGAACTCTCCCCGCCTGACTCCTCCGCATCCTCATACACCAGAGTTCCCTCCGTGACGCGGGTGTGATTTTCCATATAATTAATATAATAGAAAATGCCTCCTATAATTGTGAGTACCACAACTACCAGGAGACAAATCCGATAGAACGTACTATGGCTCATATACTCACTTCCTTTTTCCAGCTTTGGAAGTAGTATGCCATAATACCCATTTTTTTATACAGTTATAAAATTATTTATGAAAACTTTTCCGCATTCCCAGAAGAATCTTTTTTTCCATGCGGCTGACCTGCACCTGGCTGATCCCCAGTTCCTTTGCCACCTGCACCTGCGTCTGATCCTTAAAATAGCGAAGGTCAATCAGCCTGCGCTCCAGCTTTGGCAGTTCCTGCAAAAGCTGCTCTAACACCATGTGGTTTAAAAGGATTTCATGGCTGTCTTTTTCCTGGGCAAGACGGTCCGCAAGACAGACTTCTTTTCCCTCTGACGAGCCAAAAGCCGCCTGGTAAATGGATTCTACCTCTCCATTTGCCTCCAGCGCCATAACGATTTCTTCTCTGGGCAGTCCGGTTTCTTCTGAAATCTCCTGAAGGTTTGGTTCCCTGCCAAGTTCTGTCTGCAGCTTCTCTCTTGCCAGTTTGGTCTTCGCCCCGTTTTCCTTTAAACTGCGGCTCACCTTAATCATCCCGTCGTCACGCAGAAAACGGCGGATTTCTCCAGTAATCAAAGGCACAGCATACGTTGAAAATTTTACAGAAAAAGACAGGTCAAATTTATCAATCGCTTTCATCAGTCCAATACTTCCCACCTGAAACAAATCTTCCAGATCATACCCGCGGTTGGAAAATCTTCGCACAATACTCCACACCAGACCTATATTATTCTGCACCATGGTATCTCTTGCCAGACGGTCGCCGGCCTGAGAGCGTTCCAGAAGCTTTAGGACCTTTTCATCTTTCACACTTGTCTCAACCAACATCTTCACCCTTCCCCTATGGTTTTGCGCATCATAACACTGGTTCCCTTTCTGGGTTCTGAAACCACCTCCACCTCATCCATAAAAGCTTCCATAAATGCAAATCCCATCCCGGAACGCTCCAGCTCCGGCTTCGTGGTAAACAAAGGTTCTCTTGCCTGCTCAATGTCTTTAATCCCTTTTCCGGTATCTGCCACGGTTATCTCCACCTGCCGTCCCTCAATACAGCAGGATAACCAGATCTTTCCTTCCTGCTGCTCATACCCATGGATGATGCAGTTGGTTACCGCCTCGCTGACAGCAGTTTTCAGATCTGCAAGCTCGTCCACGGTAGGATTCAATCCCGCCACAAATGCCCCCACGGCAACTCTCGCAAAACCTTCATTTGCAGATAAAGCAAGAAATTCCATCTTCATCTCGTTTCTTAAATATTCCATATTATCCTCCTTCTAAACCCCTTTTTATTCTACTTCTATGATTTTTTTCAAACCGGACAACTGAAAAATGCGGTTAATCTGTTCATTGAGATGAACTGCTTTCACATACCCTCCGGAAAAACGTACATTTTTGCATCTGCCGATAATAACCCCAATTCCGGAACTGTCCATAAAGCAGGTATCCATAAAATCGAAAATCAGGCTGCGCACCGGATATTTCAGCAAAAGCTGGTCCGCCTCCTCCTTAAAAAATTCTGACTGATGATGATCCAGCTCCGCGGGCATCCTTAAAATTAGACATCCATATTCCTTCTCATATTTGTGTTCCATAGCGATCCTTCCTTTCATATAAAAAGACGCCATATATTATGACGTCTTTTGTATCATTCCTTTATGTCCGGCAACTGCCGGTAATTTTCCATTTAAGGCTGCTGGCTCAGCTCATCTATATACCTCTGGGAAGAGCGGGCGCGCTGCGTTCCCGGATGCAGTTCAACCATACGCTGGTAATATTTTATAGCGTTCGCAGAATCTCCAGTCTGCCGATAAGACTGCGCAAGATAATAGACCGCATAGCCGTCGTTATAATCTTCCTCCGCCTGAACAACTTTTTCCAGTCCGGTAACGGCTTCCGGATATTTTCTGGCATTGTAATCCTTCTCCGCCTGCTGATAAACTGCGGCAATATATTTTTCATTTACCTGAGCAGTCAGAGTCTCATACATCGCCTTGGCCTGCGCTCCCAGCAGACTGGAATCCACATTTGAAATCGTGTCGCCCGCCGCCTGGATGTTGTCCTGCGCAAAAGCATCGTAAACAGTCAATAGCTGTTCATAATTATTAATAATCTTCTGGCTGTCATCCGACTTGCCTTCCATCTGCTTAATCTTTTTATTCAGCTTCTCAATCTCCTGCTCCAGTCCCTTGATTTCCTGGGTCCGTGAAGTAAGCTCATTATTCGCCTCCAGCTCCGCCTTTCTGGCGTCCGAGATCGCGCTTTGACGCGCATTGGGAATGATGAGAAACCAGGTCAGCAGTACGCCGATTACCACGCCGATAATCAGATTCACGATCGTCATCACAGGAGAAGTATCCTTGAAATTCGCAGGCTGGATAATCACATCATTTCCACTCTGGTACGATGCGGTTGTCTCTTTTTTGCGATGCGTACTTTTCTCAGACGAAGACCCCTTCTGCAGATACTGGTCTACCTCCTGTAAATATCTGAGCGTTGTAATATTACTGGTATCAATTCTGACCGCCGCCTGCAGCTCGCGTTTTGCCAGTTCATATTTTTTCTCCTGCATATACAAAAGCGCAAGAAGCTGATGTCCCTTAATCAGACCCGGATTTGCAGAAAGTATTTTCTTGAGCTGGATAATTGCAAGATCGCTGCTTTTCTGCTGACAATAGAGCAATGCCTGATTATACTTTTTAATCGTCTGATTTACGGAACTGAGCCGGGAACGATTCGACTGGATTGCCTCAAGATACTGCTCCGCCGGATTATCCTCCGGCTGAAGGCTGCGGCTGATGACCCACTCGCTCAAAGCGTCCACTACCTCGCCCATTTCATAATACACAAGTCCCAGAAGATTTCGCGCCGGTATATTGGCCTTGTAAAATCTCAGACTCTTCCGCAAAGTTTCCGCCGCTCCGGACAAATCCCTGACCCTGGCTTTTTCCAAAGCGTTATTGTACAGAGTATTTGATAAACGAATAATTTTATTATAAGAATCCATATCATTCCTTCCTTACTTTTCCTGCTTACCGCTGCTGCCTTGCTTCTTTAAAAATTTCCTGCATAATATCCGTCATATCTGTCAAATCCCTGTCATATATAGCGTCTTCAGCCTCTTCCACTTCCAGACTTGGCTTAAATTTCTTTAACTCTTCTTCAAAATCAATCATGACATACCTCCTGCTATTTGTTCCAATTCACCGATCAGATAAAGAGAACCTGCGCAAAACAGAATCTGTCCCGCTTTTTTTATGGACAAAGCGTACGTATACGCCTTTTTCAGATCTCTTATCTTTGTAATTTTAACTTTATTATGCGTTTGCCCGGCCTTCTGCACAAAAACATCCGCCAGTACTTCTGCATCTATTCCCCGCATCCCCGGAATCGCAGTAACAATAACTTCTTCCCAGTTCCCGTCCGACAGCAGCCGTTCCGCCGCACTCTGATAATCCTTTTCCTTTACCATGGAAAACAGTAAAATACCCGGACGACTGGTCACTTGCCCTGCCGCCTCCAAAAATTTCTCAATCCCATCCGGATTATGCGCTCCATCAAAATATACCCCCGGCAAAATCCGCTGCATTCTTCCCTTCCAGCACACCCGGGCAAAGCCCTTGCGAACCGCCTCTTCTGAAATGCCTGCCAATTCTGCGATAGATTTCACCGCCTGCAGGGCAAGAGCCGCATTTCCAGCCTGATAAGGCGCGGCAAACGGTATCTCAAGTTCAGTAACATCATAACCAGAATCATAAGAAAAAGCAATCTTTTTTCCCGTGTTTAATAAAATTTTAATGTTCTTTGCAGACACCGGATAAAGGGGACACTGCAGCCTGGCGGCAAACGCTTCGATTACCGCTCTCACCTCCGGAAGGGCCGCGTCGTACACCACGGGAACGTGTTTTTTTAAAATTCCCGCTTTCTCTGCTGCAATCTCGGATATTGTATCTCCTAAAATCTCAGTATGCTCCAGACTGACGGAAGTTATCACTGTAAGGATTGGATTTTTTACCACATTGGTTGCATCAAGCCTGCCGCCCAGACCCGTTTCTATTACCGCATATTCCACCTTCTGTTCTGCAAAAATTACCATCCCCACCGCAAATATATATTCAAAAAATGTAGGATGCGGCAGCCCCTTTTGCACCATAAAATCCGCCGCCTCTGACACCTGCTGCGCCGCGCTCACAAACACGGCTCTGTCACATGGTTTGCCCTCAAGGGCGAATCTTTCCTCTATATCAACCAAATGGGGGGAGGTAAACAGGCCCGTCTTCTTGCCTGCCTGGCGCAGCACACTGTCAATATAAGCGCAGACGCTTCCCTTGCCGTTGCTCCCGGCCACATGAATCACCTTAAAACGCTCCTGGGGATTCCCCAGCAATTCCAACAGCTTTACCGTATGTTCCGGTTTGTTTTTCGTTGTAAATTTCGGAATCTCCAGAATAAACGTTACCATTTCTTCATAGGTTCTCATAGATCTTTCCTCCGCCGCACAGCCCGCCTACGCTTCCTCTCACCCGTGCTTTCGTCCTCTCCCATCCGCCAAAAAATCAAATGCTCATACGCAGGCATTTGATTTTCGCTGTATTGACACTGCTCAATGCTTTCGTGGACATTATAATACATCAATGTGATGAAATCCAGTCCTAATGACAGATATTTCTTATTTTTCGTATGACAAAGTTCTGCAAAAATGTCTGTTTTCGCTGCCTTCCAGCTATGGGCGTTCCATTTTACCGCAGCAGACAACCCGGAAAAAATGGCATCCGCCTCCCGCTGCTTTCACAATCGACAGGCAGATGCCATATATCGAGTTCTATGCTTCCAATGCACACATCAGGATCTTATCCTGCTTCCGTACAAATTCCAGCCGCCTCTGTTTTTCTTTTACCTTTACCCGCAACTCGTCAATCTCGACGCAAACACCCGGATATACAGAATCATTCACGCGGATGGTGCCGCCCTGGGCACGGGCCACCTGATCCTCCAGCTTCTCAAGCTCCGCCGTATCTCCTGCCAGCAGAGCGGTATCCCGGATCTTCACACGCAGAAGATCGGTACGTCTGGGATCGTTCTTCTTGTCCTGAAGGATCTTCAGTCCCTCTTCAATCTTGGCAAGATTTTCTTTTTCTACCTGGATCTTATTCTGCAAAATTCCGATCCTGCGCCGTACGGCAAGGTCATTTCCAATCTTCACACTGGTGCTCACTTCACCGTCGCTGCCCAGAATATCTGCCTCAATGCTTCGAATTGCGCCTACTTCTCCGCCAATGATACTTGCCTTTCTTCCGCTCAGTATAATACTCTCGCCGCAGGACACCTGGCAGTTCAAAAATACATCCGCCTGAATCGTTCCATTGGCGTGAACACGGGTATACTCAAAAAACTTGGCCGAAATATTTCCTTTACTTTCAATTACAGCCCTGGAAGCGCCCATTACGCCGCTTCGAAGCACAATATCTTTCCCGGCTTCTATGCTGGCGCCTTCCACGATACCGTCTACCGTCACCGTTCCCGTCGCCTTAACAATCAAACCGCTGCAGATACTGCCGTGAATAATAACGTCCCCCCGGAAGTCAATGTTTCCTACTGACAAATCGGCGTCGCCGTTTATCTCGTATACCGGCAGAATCACAATTCTGTCGCCATTCTTGTCAATCTTACCGTCCATCAGAGAAGTATATGTCAAACCGTCTTCTGAACGTTCAAACCCTTTTCCCTTGAGCGGAACCAGATCTCTTCCGCGCTTTGCCAGAACAGGTTTGCCCTTCAGATTCATGCCGTCCTTTCCCTGTATCGCCTTATGGTATTCCGCGATCACCTGTCCTTCTGTGACCATCTCTACCATCTTAATACTCCAGTAATCCACCGAACCATCCGGCCTTACCTTAGGTTTCTTGCTGAAATTCATGTCAAACTTATAATCATAGTAACCGTCTGTTCCATCCTCTGCCGGATCACCCTCCGCAATGAGAACCTCCTGATTATAAATCTGCTGTTCCACCATTTCACGGACACGTTCGTCTTTAATACCATACGATATGCCGCTCTGCTGCAGAACCTCTGTAATATCATCTAAATTATAGCCTTCAAAATCCGGTTTCGGCAAATAAAGATAGGCTTTCATACTGTCATTACTTAATCGAATTTTTGGATCGTCTCTCGTCAATGCTGTCATTACAGATTCCCCCTTCACATGGAATTTCTGTGAAAAATACCGCTATATTTATTATATTAACAAGATTCAGGAAATTTTTCAATCTTTTTAACTAATTTTTTAGATTTTCTATTTCATTTGTGCCAGGCGTTCTTCCACCCGAGTCATCATCTGTTCATATTTCGCCAGTTTCTCCTTCTCCTCCTGCACTTTCTGCTCCGGCGCTTTGTTCAGGAACTTTTCATTGGAAAGCATTCCCCGGGAACGGGAAAGTTCTTTTGCAAGACGGTCTTTTTCTTTCAGCAGACGTTCCTTTTCTTTCTCAAAATCTACTAAATCTTCCAGCGGAAGGTAAACCACTGCTCCCGGAATCACTACGGATACTGCGTCCTCTCCGATACCCGCTTTATCCTCCTGTACCTGAATCTCACTGGCTCCTGCAAGCACACTGTAAGCTGTTTTCATGCTCTCAAACGTACTTTGCAACTGACTGTCGGAAGTTACGATATATACTTTCGCCTTTCTGCCGGGCGGAACTTCCATCGCCGTTCTGGTATTACGGATCCCTTTTACCAGATCTTTTACATGCTCTACTGCCTCTTCTGCCTCGGCAAAATGATATGCTTCCTTGTATTCCGGCCACTGGGACAGCATAATCGTTGCTTCTTCGTCCTGCAGCGTACAGAAAATTTCCTCTGTAATAAAAGGCATACAGGGATGCAGCAGTTTCAGCGCCTGTATGAGAACAGTCTTTAACGTCCACATTGCAACCCTGGCTGATTCGGGATTTTCTTCCTTTTTAAATGTCCTGGTCTTGGCAATCTCAATATACCAGTCGCAAAATTCATCCCAGATAAAGTCATAGACTTTCTGCACTGCGATACCCATCTCAAATTTATCCATATTCTCAGTGACTTCCCTGGCAAGCGTGTTGACTTTGGACAAAATCCATTGATCTTCCATGGCAAGCTGATGAACAGACGGCTCTGCAAGCTTCTCTTCCCCGATATTCATCATAATAAAACGGGAAGCGTTCCACACTTTGTTGGCAAAATTACGGGAAGATTCCACCCGCTCCCAATAAAAACGCATATCATTTCCAGGAGCATTTCCGGTAATCAGCGTAAGTCTTAACGCGTCGGCGCCATATTTATCAATAACCTCCAGAGGGTCGATCCCATTTCCAAGAGATTTGCTCATCTTTCGTCCCTGGGAATCCCGCACCAGACCATGGAATAATACTGTTTTAAACGGCGCCTCTCCCATCTGCTCATAGCCGGAAAAAATCATACGGATTACCCAGAAGAAGATAATGTCATATCCGGTTACAAGTACGTCGTTGGGATAGAAATAATCCAGATCCTCTGTTTTCTCCGGCCATCCCAGTGTGGAAAACGGCCACAGCGCAGAAGAAAACCATGTATCCAGCGTATCTTCATCCTGTATCATATGCTCGCATCCGCATTTTGGGCATTTTCGCGGATTCTCTCCCGCCACAACAAATTCACCGCATTTTGTACAATAATATGCCGGAATCCGGTGTCCCCACCAGAGCTGCCTGGAAATACACCAGTCCCTGATATGATCTGTCCAGTTGAAATATGTCTTATCCATACGTTCCGGCAAAAGCGTAATATCGCCGTTTTTCACTGCTTCCACCGCAGGCTTAATCAGCTCGTCCATTTTCACAAACCACTGCTGTTTCACCATCGGCTCTACCGTGGCGCTGCATCTGTCATGCGTTCCCACATTATGAGAATGGGGAACAATCTTAACGAGAAGACCCTGTTCTTCCAGTTCCTGAACCATCTTTTTTCTCGCCTCATAACGGTCCATACCTGCATATTTGCCGCCGTTTTCATTGATAGTGGCGTCATCGTTCATAATATTGATTTCCGGCAGATTATGGCGTTTTCCAACCTCAAAGTCATTGGGGTCGTGCGCCGGCGTAATCTTTACGCAGCCTGTCCCAAATTCTTTGTCCACATAATAATCCGCCACTACCGGAATCTCACGGCCCACCAGAGGCAGAATCAGCGTCTTGCCGATTATGTCCTGATAACGTTCATCCTCCGGATTCACCGCCACCGCCGTATCTCCCAGCAAAGTTTCCGGCCTGGTGGTAGCAATTTCCACAAATCTGCCTTCCTCGCCCTTTACCGGATAATTGATATGCCAGAAGAAACCGTCCTGCTCTTCATGTTCTACCTCGGCGTCGGAAATAGAAGTCCTGCACACCGGGCACCAGTTGACAATACGGGAACCTTTATAAATCAATCCTTTGCGGTGTAGTTTGATAAAAACCTCCTGCACCGCATGAGAACATCCCTCGTCCATGGTAAAGCGTTCTCTGTCCCAGTCCGCGGAAGATCCTAATTTTTTTAATTGTCTGATTATGCGTCCGCCGTATTCTTCCTTCCACTCCCAGACTTTTTCAAGGAATCCTTCCCGTCCCAGTTCTTTCTTATCAATCCCCTGTTCTTTCAGAGATTCAATTACCTTAACCTCTGTGGATATGGAAGCGTGGTCGGTGCCGGGCTGCCACAGGGCGTTATATCCCTGCATACGTTTATAACGGATCAGGATGTCCTGCATGGTATTATCAAGCGCATGTCCCATATGAAGCTGCCCGGTAATATTGGGAGGCGGCATCACAATGGTAAAAGGCTTCCTGCTGCGGTCAGGCTTCGCATGAAAATATTTATTCTCTTCCCATTTCCGGTAAAGACGATCTTCAAGATCTTTGGGATCGTATGTTTTCGCCAGTTCTTTATTCATGATATTTCTCTCCTTTAAAGCGTCACTTCATTTATACGTAAAAGCGGCTGTATTCAGTGAAAACGCCCCTTACCAAAATCCGGTAAAGGGCGTGTCCTGGCACTACCTTTCCTCTCATCTTAAAAGTTCAGGGAACAATTGTCAAGTAGTTCCATCTAATATTTTCAAAATATTCTGATACACAAATGACCTTGCTTCTTCCCTGCTGATTACTTCCATTCTCTCACGGTGAACCAGATAAAATGCATAGAGCATATATTGAGATAAAATGGCGCCCCACACCTTCCAGGGACTGGTTTCCAAGACGCCGCCGCTGTCCTTTACCAGTTTCATCAGCCGCTGAGTCATTCGGGTACACGGCTCATACTCTTCTCTGTACTTTTCTATTTCCTTTAACAGAATCCCTCCGTTTATGGTGCTGTCGCTGATAATTTTCTCCAGCACCGTCAGACCGTGATACTTTTCATTTGCCGCTTCCAGCATATCCAGGCCCCTGGAAAGGATCTCCGGCAAAGTCTGCCCTTCCTCAAGAAGTTTTATAATCACCTGAAAATGCTTTGTAGCTTCGTATTCAATGGCCCCCACAATAATTTCTTCTTTTGTGGAAAAATACTCATATGCCGTACCTTTGCCGATCCCGGCCCTGGCTGTAATCTCAGAAACCTTCAGCGTACTCAGTTCCCTGCCGGACGCAAACAGCTCCAGCACGGCTTCAAACATTGCCCTGACCTTAGGCGGATATCTTTTCTCTTCCATCAGATCTCTTCCTCTACCATACTCTTATTTCTGAAAAACAGATCGTAAATACACGGCACAACCACCAGGGTCATTAACGTTCCGTAAATCATTCCCCCTATGGTTACAATCGCCATCGGTCTTGACATATCAGATCCCATATCGGAGCCGAGCGCCATAGTCGACATGGCAAGGATCGTCGTCATTGCCGTCATCAGAATCGGACGCAAACGCGTCTTCCCGGCTGTAATAATCGCTTCCCTCTTATCTACGCCTTCTCTGCGGAGCTGGTTGATATATTCTACCATCACAATACCATTATTAACAATAACGCCCACCAGCATAATAAAGCCGATCATAGCAATGATACTCATTTCATTGCCGGAAATCAAAAGCGCGCCAAAACCGCCGGTCAGCGCAAGCGGGATGGTAAAGAGAATGATAAAGGGCGCTTTTAAAGACTGGAACTGCGCCACCATAATCAGATAGATAAACGCAATCGCCAGTATCATCATCAGCATCAACTGCTCCATGGCCTCATTGATGCTCTCATCCTCGCCTGTCATTTCTACGGTGTACCCTTCCGGCAGCTCATAATCTTCCACGGCTTTTTTCACCGCGTCTCCCACAAGCCCTACGTTATAGCCCGTGTCAATGGCTGCCGTTATATCGACATACCGTTCCTGCCCTTCCCTGGAAATAGACAGAAAACTGCTCATCTGTTCAAACTCCGCCACCTGTGAAAGAGCAATCTCAGACTCTTCCCCGCTCTCCTTGTCCTTATAGGTAAAAGTAGTCTTTTTTAAGGACTCCATGGTAGCTTCGCTCTGCTCCACACTTTCCAGATAAACGTCATAATCTTTAATATCCGTAGAAATGGTGGCGTCTTTCGTATCCTTTTCCATCTGTTCCTGGACAAGCTGATAAATCTGCGCCACTGTCATGCCGTATTTGGCGGCTTTTTCTTTATTTACCGTAATGCGAAATTCATTCTCGGTATCCTCTGCGCCGGTGGAAACTTCTGCCGTTCCCTCAACCTTTGATACAATCTCTTTTATATCTGCCGCAAGTTCCTGCAGTTTTTCCAGTTCTCTTCCTCTGATCTGCACGGTAAGACCTTCTCCGGCCAGCATACCCATATCCATCATAGAGCTGCTGATGTTAATTTCCCCCTTCAGGTCTTTGGTCAGCTCTGCAATCTGCTCTGCAATCCTGTCATTGGTCAGTTCTTTATCTTCTTTTAAAATGATATAAAGGCTGATATTATCTGCGCTGCCGCCGCCTCCCATAAAACCGGAAGCTACACCGCCGCCTCCCGCCATGGCGCCGATCGCTTCGACATCCTCAATTTCCTGTATTTTTTCTGTGACCTGGTCGGCAAGCTCACAGGCTTCTGCAAACTCCGCATCCTCCGGAGGTACAATCTCAACGCTCATCTGGGTGCTTTCCATTTCCGGCATAAAGATCATTCCCCGCGCCAGGCACAATTGCATACTTAAAACCAGCAGGCCTGCCATCACCAGCAGCACCAGCAGTTTTACCCTGAGCAGTTTTTCCAGCAGCGCTCCATAGACTTCCTGGAACGCGTGAAACCAGGGATGCCTGATCTCCTTCGTCCGTTTCAGCATTTTAGAACCCATCATCGGCACAAAAGTCAAAGCAATGATAAGGCTGGCCAGCAGTGAATACGCAATTGTCAGGCCCATATCCACGAAGAGCTGCCTGGTGATCCCTTCTGTAAATACGATGGGGGCGAATACGCATACCGTTGTCAAAGTAGACGCCGTAATCGCTCCGCTTACCTGCTTCGCCCCTTCTACGGCCGCTTTCCTTGCCGATAATCCCTCGCCCCGCATACGGTAGATATTTTCAATTACCACAATCGAATTGTCCACCAGCATACCGATGCCCAGTGCCAGTCCGGACAGCGAAATCATATTCAGCGTCACTCCGCTGAAATACATCAGCACCACCGCGAAAATTACGGAAACGGGAATGGAACATGCAATTACCAGCGTAGGTTTTATATCTTTGAGAAACAAAAGCAGAACCACAATCGCCAGAACCGCGCCAAAAATCATATTGCTTAACACAGAATCTACAATCATGTCTATGTAGATACCCTGATCCATCAATACGGACACTGTCAGCTTCTCATCTGCTTTTTTAAGACTGTCAAATTTCTTATAAACCCGTTTCGTAACGTCTCCGGTGGAATATCCGGTCTGCTTTTCCACAGAAAGCATAATGCCTGGTTTTCCATTGAGTCTGGCGTAAGATTCATCTGAATTGTCCGTCATGGCAATATCTGCCACGTCTGACAGATGAATCACCTCCACGCCGTCCATGCCCAGATCCATGAGTACCATGTCCTCCAGAGCCTGAACGCTGTCCACGGCGTCCCCCACGCGCACCATATACCGTTCGCCTTCATCAGTGATATATCCTGCAGGCATGGAAAAATTCTGTGCCGTAAGAATATTGGTAAGGGTTTCCATGGTAAGAATCTGGTTCATATCCGCAGAATCATAAGCTTCCTCTTTGCTGTCTTCAAAACTCTCTCTGGATTCTTTTAATTTATCTTCGCCGCTGGCAAGCTGCGCCGAGGCGCTTCCCATTTCCACAGAACCTGCAATCTGGCTCTGATTTATAGTGGCAAGCGTCTGATTAATGGTATTTTTGCCCTCCGCAACACTCTGGATTCCTGCTTCGACGGCCGCAATACCGCCATTGATCTGCACTAAACCCTGTTCAGCCTCTGACAACGACTGGGAAATATGAGAAATCAGTTTTTCATCCGAAGCATTGTCTTTCAGGCTGCTGCCTTCCTGGGCTGCAAGCTCCGCTTTGATCCTGGCAAGCCCTGCCTCCACTTTGGCAAGCTGTCCTTCCAGTTTTGCGGTATCCTGCTGCATCGTCTGCATCTGGGCAATGCTGTTTTCCAGTTTCGTTTTATTTTCCACCAGAACCTGTACCTGATCCTGCAGCGACTTTAAGGTCTCGATGCCCTGCTCCGTCCTGGTTTTTGTTTCCCGCAGTTCGGCAAGTTTATTATTGAGATCCGTCTCTGTCTGGAACAGCTCGATTTTTTTATCATTCAGCTGGTTCTGGGCGTCGCTGATCTGGTCCGCCATCTTCTTCTGACCGCTCTCCAGTTCATCCTTGCCGCTGCTGATTTCATCTTCCGCAGAATCCATCTCATGCTCCGCGTCTGAAAATTTCTCATCCAGGGAAGCCATAACCTTTTCATTTACCTTGTCAATTTTATCCTGGCTTAAGGTCACATGTACGGATTCCTCGATCATACCGGTACCCGATACAGAGGCGACGCCTTCCACGCTTTCTATTTCAGGAATCAGATCTTTTTCTGTATAGTCGCTGATCTCAACAGTATCCATGCCCTCCGCTTCCACGGCGGCAATCATAATAGGCATCATATCCGGATTCAGCTTCATGATGATTGGGTTTCCCACCTCTTCCGGCCAGTAACCGCTGATCTGGTCCAGACTCTCACGCATTTCCACCGTAACAGAATCCATGTTGGCCGACTGCTCAAATTCCAGCACCACCATGGACATATTATTCGAAGAAGTCGAACTGATATTTTTGATGTTAGAAGTGCTGGCCATCGCTCCCTCGATTGGCTGCGTCACAATCCGCTCTACCTGCTCCGGGCTGGCGCCTGAATAAGTAGTCATTACAATTGCATACGGCAGATTCATACTGGGAAGCAGATCCGTGCTCATCTTGCTAAGCGATACAACCCCCAGAATAATTACTAACACAATTCCCACAATCACGGTGTATGCTTTCTTTACACTGAATTTTGACAGCATATCCTTTTCCTCCTGTGCATGTTTACTTCTGACCCGCTGGTCGGTTTTTAAAAACATTATAAAAATATCTTAGGAAAAACACAAGAACAAAACTATAAAATTTTTATAAACCTGCCTTTTCGCTCCCAAATCATCTTTTTTTTGTGAAAAATGCAAAATTTTCCATCTGTACCTGTTTTTATACATACAAATATGTTGAAAAAATTTTTAAAAGTGATACATTTATAGTAAGAAATCGTCACAGAATAGTTTACAGCTGATGATGAAACGCAGATTTCAATAACATATAATAAGGAGGATTTTTACTATGAGCAGGAACATGCAGGGATTTGGGGCAATGATAAGCAAATTGAAACAGAATCCTAAAAAAATTGTTTTTACTGAGGGCAGCGACGCCCGTATCCTGGAAGCTGCTTCCCGTCTTCTGGCTTCCAATTTCCTGACCCCCATTCTGGTAGGCAGTCAGGAAGAAGTAGAACATGCTGCTGAGGAATATGGTTATAATATCCGCGGCGCCCAGATTATAGACCCGCAGAATTTTGAAAAAATAGATGAGATGGTAGCTGCTCTCTGCGAACTTCGGAAAAGCAAAAATATGCAGCCGGAGGAAGCGCGCAAAATACTTATGCAGGGCAATTATTTCGGCACTATGTTGGTAAAAATGGGATTTGCCGACTCCCTTTTGGGCGGCGCAACCTACACCACTGCCGATACCATCCGTCCCGCGCTTCAACTGATTAAAACCAAACCGGGACATAAGATCGTTTCTTCCTGTTTTATTCTGGTGCGTCCTTCCGCTACCGGTGAAAATGAAGTGCTGGCAATGGCTGACTGCGCCATTAACATCAAGCCCAGTGAAGACGAGCTGGCTGAAATTGCCATTGAAGCTTCCGACTGCGGACAAATCTTCGGTATAGATCCAAAGGTTGCTTTTTTAAGCTACTCCACCTTAGGCTCCGGCGCCGGAGAAGACGTGGACAAGATGCGCAATGCCGCTGCAAAAGCCAAAGCCATGAGACCTGATCTGCCTGTTTCCGGTGAAATGCAGTTTGACGCCGCCGTTTCTCCGCGCGTTGCCCGCACAAAATGCCCCGATGATCCGGTTGCCGGCCACGCAAACGTCTTTATTTTCCCGGATATCAATGCCGGCAATATTGGTTACAAGATTGCGCAGCGCATGGGTAATTTTGACGCCTATGGACCGATCCTGTTAGGATTGAATTCTCCAATCAACGATTTGTCCAGAGGCTGCAACGCCGACGAAGTATACTCCATGGCAATTATCACCGCCGCCCTGGTAGATATGGAAGAATAATTTCTGACTGCTGAAGATCCGGCTGTTTTTACACAGCCGGATTATTTTTATTTGTAACACTTGTAAATTCCCGCCATATCATAAGGAAAAAGGAATTATCTATGACTATATACGTTGTCCGTCCCGGCGACACTGTCGATACCATTGCCGCTTCCTTTGGAATTTCTCCCCAATCCATCATTTATGACAATCAGCTTGCCTATCCTTATCCTCTCGCTGTTGGACAGGCGCTCTTGCTAACAGACGCTGCCGCAAATGGCAATGAACCTTCTGAACCCCCTTTGCCTTATCCCGCCTATGTGGGAGGCTACGCCTACCCTTTTATCAGCCGCTGGGTATTGGAACAGACTCTCCCCGATCTCTCTGATTTGTTTATCTTTTCCTATGGATTCACAACAGAGGGCGCGCTTCTCCCACCGCAATTGGACGATACTTTTATGATTACCATGGCAAAATCCTCTGGCGCCGCCCCCATTTTAACTTTGACTCCCTTTGGGCCGACCGGGCAGTTCAGTAATTATCTGATAACGCAGGTGGTAAATAACGAATCTTCCAAACAACGCCTCATTGAAGAACTCACCATTCAGATTGAAGAACGGGGTTTTGAAGGTGTGGATATTGATTTTGAATATATTTTGCCGGAAGATAGAATTGCTTTTGCGGATTTTGTACGGGATGTGCGGACAGCCGTAAATGCCCTGGGTTATCCCGTCTCAGTGGCTCTGGCCCCCAAAACTTCCGATACGCAAAAAGGTCTGCTATATGAGGGGAAAGATTACAAACTGCTGGGAGAGGCGGCTGATTATGTATTGCTTATGACGTACGAATGGGGCTATACTCACGGACCGGCAATGGCGGTTGCACCCATCAACAAAGTCCGTCAGGTGGTAGAATACGCGCTCACAAAAATTCCTTCCTGGAAAATCCATCTCGGTATTCCCAATTATGGCTACGACTGGACGCTTCCCTTTGTGCAGGGAACTTCCAAGGCCGTTACGATCGGAAATGTCGAGGCCGTTACGATCGCTGTTTCCCAGGGCGTTTCCATCCAATTTGATGAAATATCCCAGGCTCCTTTTTTCAATTATATTCAGGAAGGAATACAACATGAGGTATGGTTTGAAGATGTGCGCAGCATCTCCGCAAAATTCGGTCTGGTAAAAGAATACCAGCTAAGAGGCATGAGCTATTGGCAAATTATGCAGCTCTTCCGCGCAAACTGGCTGCTGCTGGCTGACACGTTTGACATTCGCTCCGCGTGAAAGAATGATATAATGATATATACAGATTTTTCATTATTTTGAGCCGCATAAAATTACCCCGGTGCGATTAACACCGGGGTAAAAACATATCAACATTAGGGGGAGCTGATATGCTTGAGCTGCAAACATATTGTAGCATCCCTTCCTGACAGCGTCAATATATAGTGTTTTATTTTATTCTGATCTAAATTTCTATTGACAGAATGGCACTTTTTTCAACAAAATTCGACACGAAAGAAACCGTCTGTTTTACTCTGACCATATTGCAGACATTTTTGGCTCGTGATACAATGGCTGATATACATAGTCTGTCAGATCAGTTCTTATGAAACAATATTATGAAAGGAATACGAACATGTCAGTTTATCATCTTATTTTCAGTCCCACCGGAGGAACAAAACGGGTCGCAGAGCTGTTTACAAAATCTTTTTGTTCTCAAAGTACCTGTATTGATCTTTGCAGCCGCAGCGAAAATTTCTCCGCCTTCTCGTTCCATGAAGAAGATCTTTGCATCGTGGCCGTGCCTTCCTACGGAGGCCGGGTTCCCTCTGCAGCCATAGAAAGGCTGCGCCGGATGAAGGGGAACAACGCCAGGGCCATTCTCATTGTAGTATATGGAAACAGAGCTTATGACGACACCTTTACAGAATTGCAGGACGCCTTAACGGATTGCGGTTTTTCCTGCGTTGCGGCCGTCGCAGCCATTGCCGAACATTCCATTATGCATCAGTTTGCCTCCGGACGTCCGGACGCGCAGGATGAAAGGGAGCTTGCTGATTTTGCCGCGGCAATCCGTTCCCGGCTGGAAGCAGGCACATTATCCGCACATTTAACTCTGCCTGGAAACCGTCCTTATCTTTCCTATAACGGCGTCCCTATGAAACCGCGCGCCAGTAAATCCTGTAACACATGCGGACTTTGCGCCCAAGAATGTCCGGTAGGCGCCATTGATCCCGCGAGACCGTCGCATACGGACACGCAGATCTGTATTTCCTGTATGCGCTGCCTTGCCGTCTGCCCTCAGAAGGCGCGGAGCATCAGCAAGACGCTGCTTGCTGCGGGCGGCATGAAAATGAAAAAATCCTGCAGCGATTACAAAAAGAATGAACTGTTTTTGTCATAGGCAGAGCCGTCGTTTTGCGCGCTCCATCTATCAATCATTGACATTCTTTTTTTCTTAATTTATAATATTTTTATTACGAACGTAAGATTTAACACGGGAGGATAAACTATTGAAAACGCTGCCTCAGATTTCCGAAGCTGAATTTGAAGTAATGAAAATCGTTTGGGAACACGCCCCCATCAGCACCAATGAAATCACGGATTATTTGGTAAAAACCACATCCTGGAGCCCCAAAACCATACAGACGCTGATTAAGCGTTTGGTCAACAAAGGCGTCCTTACCTATGAAAAGCACAGCAGGGTATTTGTCTATACGCCAGTGGTGGACCGGGATGAATACATCGGTCAGGAAAGCAATTCCTTTCTGAACCGCTTCTATAACGGCGATATTTCCGCTATGGTGTCCGCTTATATTGATCACGACCGCTTATCGGAAACCGACATTCATACGCTTCGTTCTCTTCTCTCCGGAACTTCCCCAAAAGGAGGATCTTAATATGGGTAATTTTGCAGTCCGGTTTCTGATATGCAATATTTTGATCAGCATCTTTATCGGCATACTTCTGACCGCAAAGCATTTACTCAGAAGAAAATTAACCAGCCAAACGCAGTATCATGTCTGGTTTCTTCTGCTGTTTCTCCTGGCGGTCCCTTTTCTGCCAATCCGCTTCGCGCAGCTTTTTTCATGGATGAAAGACGTTCAGACCGCACCTTTGTTTTCCCTGGAAAACCAGATACAGAAAGACGCTGCGCTGCACCAAAACGGCGCTTACGGCTGGATGAACGATTTCAGCGTCGCAATCAGTCAAAACACTCCTTCTGATCTTGGATTTTTATTATGTATTCTGTGGATTGCCGGAATCCTGGGAATGACCGCCGTAACAGTAAGATGCGCCGTCCGTTTCCATGCTCTGAAAAAATCCGCTCTGCCTTTGCAGAATCCCTGCGTGCGCAGATTGTACGACAACTGCCTCAGCGAAATGAACATCACAAAAAATATACCTGTTTACAGTACGGCATTTTTAAAATCTCCTGTCATTGCAGGACTTTTAAAACCCTGCATCTACCTTCCCATCCATTTGATCGCCGATTACGATTCAAAGGATCTGCGGTATATGCTGCTCCACGAACTTTCGCATTACAGACACAAAGACTCTTTTGTCAACTGCCTTATGAATCTGTCCGCAATCGCGTATTGGTTCAATCCCTTTGTGTGGTATGCTCTGAAAGAAATGAAAAACGACAGGGAAATGGCCTGTGACGCTTCGGTCCTTAATATGCTTGAAACAAATGCGTATCAGGACTATGGATATACTTTAATCAATTTTGCGGAAAAAATCTCCCGTTCCCCCTTTCCCTTTGCCACGGGCATAAGCGCGGGCATGGCGCAAATGCAAAAACGGATTTTAAACATTGCCAATTTCCAAAAAACGTCTTTCCGAAATATTATGGCGGCAATTTTTACATATGTTTTGCTTGCAGTGGTCTTACTGAATTTTATTCCGCTGTTTTCCACACAGGCAGCCAGCCGGAGCCGATACGCTTTCCAGGAACAGGGAAAGCGAATTGAGTACCTTGACTTAAAAGCGGCGTTCGGCGATTATGAGGGAAGTTTCGTCTTATATGATACGGAACATGACGTCTGGAAGATTTATAATAAGGAGTACGCCGCGGCGCGCACAACCCCTGTCTCCACATACAAAATATACAGCGCCCTGCTGGGTCTGGAAACCGGCGTGATCTCCCCGGAAGATTCCCGGATTGCCTGGGACGGACGCCATTATGATTTCAACCTCTGGAACCGGGACCAGACATTGAGGTCCGCCATGCAAAATTCTGTCACCTGGTATTTTCAGGAACTTGACAGACAGGCAGGGTTCTCTGCCGTACGGGATTTTATAGAACAAACAGGATATGGAAACCAGGCGGTTCCTGAGAATTTATCCTCTTATTGGACGGATTCTTCCCTGACTATATCCGCTATTGAACAAGTCGAACTGTTACAGAAATTCTATTACAACGAATTTGGCTTTTCCCCGCAAAATATCAACGCCGTAAAAGATTCCATTCATATGTATACCAACGGCGGCCGCCGTATGTATGGAAAAACCGGAACCGGGGAAGAACACGGTGCAAACACTCTGGGCTGGTTTATTGGATACATAGAACAGGACAGCCATCCCTGTTTCTTTGCCACAAAGATCCGTAACGAAGAACTTGCCACTGGCTCTGCCGCCGCAGAACTGACTTTTTCCATTCTTTCCGACCTGCATGTCTGGCAGGACTAGAAAATTTTATCGTGCGCGTCCCCGGAACAGGTAAGTCTTTCGGTGTTATTATTGCAACGGCTGCAGGCGTTCCTATGTATGCGGATATTTTTGGCACAATTCCGAATATGGAGGTCATGTTATTATGACACCATGCTTCCTGCCACGCATAATTTGTACATACAAAGGAAGCCGTTAAAAAAAGGACTTTCGGCAGAGGCAGCCGTTTGGGCATGAATAGCAATCGTTTTTATGGCATGGCTTTTACCAATCTATATGGAACGCTGTAAATGCCTGTTTATGGGCATTTCCGGCATTTCTTCTTTTCTTTCACTGAAAACCGTAAAATCTCAGAAAAATGGTGTCCGTTTCTGGGATGTGTGTCAAATAATAAAGGGTAATAAATCCGCCGGATTCCTGTGATTATCCGGCAATCTGTTTTCCCAGCCCTGCCTGCCATCCCTATAGGGAAAGCGGAAAGCTGCCCGCTGCCAAACACCGCCCGGACTGCCTGCATAAAAATAGAACAGGGTATGCATAAACTGGGACAGTCCTGCATACCCGAAAGTAAAGAGTCGGTTTTCAATTAATTGCTTGTTCCTGTTGTGTACCAGGTTTTGTAACTACCATGCTTACCTAAACCAGCACCAATATTTAATATATCATCTACAGAAACTACTTCGCCATTTTCACCAGAGCCGGCAGGAACAAAACCAGCGTCCTCGTCAGCCTTTTTATCTATCTCATCAACATGCTTACCCCACAATTCAGATAATGCCGCAAACCCAGTATGGTTCGTCCACTCCTTACCACATTGGCACTGCAGATGGTACGTCACGATTACCTTGACTGCCTTGCCGGAAACCTTAGCCAGCTTAGACCAGTTTGACTTTCCATCAAACCTTACCGCCATGTAAGCCGTCCTGTAGCTGTTTAGTTTCTTGCTGTTTAATGAGAATGTGTACTGGTTCTTACCCTTCCTGGTGACCTTTGCGGTTGCCTTGACAGCCTCAAACTTCCTGCTGTTCTTGGTAGAACCGTAGGAAACGGTAACCTTCTTTACTTTGCCCAGTTTTTTAACCTTGCTGGCAGGAACCGTAACGGTTACGTTTACCTTGCCGTTAGACCGCCTGGCGGATTTGATTGTCGGGGTGACGCTGCTGGTCTTCTTGTTGATGAACGCTGTCCCTTTCGCCTCTGCCGTAAAGCCTGCCGCCTGCACGCTCCCGAACACGACCGCCGCCGCAATGGCTGCCGCCGCAACCTTTCTGGCAATCCCTTTCATTCTCCATTTCATTTCCATATGATTCCCTCCATCCTTTTTTCAAGTGCCATGCCGGGGCTTTCCTTCTGTTTCTTAATGATATGCGCCCGGTATTTTTTTGTGACCCACTTCTATGTCTAAAATTATAAGACTTTATAAAATTTATGTTAATTAATTTTTTCGACACTGTTCGACAAGCCTATATGCCTTATACACACATCCATACAACTCTGACACATCTAACACAATTTTGGCACACCTGACGCAATTCCCCCTTTCCAACATGAAAA
Organism: Lachnospiraceae bacterium; assembly: GCA_910575155.1. Taxonomy (GTDB): domain Bacteria; phylum Bacillota; class Clostridia; order Lachnospirales; family Lachnospiraceae; genus Petralouisia. The sequence continues at coordinate 51,038 of CAJTDX010000009.1, read as the reverse complement.
AAATCCCAGGGACAGGAAAGATTTTTCCATCCTTCCCTTGTTCTGTCTTACCCGGGATTTTATAATGATACCATGACGCAAATACATACCAGCGCTGTCTGCTTTATGGAAGGGGATGGCAATACCCTGTGAAAACAGGCACGGGAGCCTGACGCTCCAGGCTGTCCTACCCTAACCGCACCACTGCCTGGAACGCATGGAGGTGTAAGCACCCCGTTTTGTTTTCATCACAGGGAATGGCAGACCGCTTTTAATGTGTTCCATAAACAAAGTGCTTGTTAATTTCTATTCTTTCCCGCCTTTGTTCTTTAAATTTTTCCTTTTTACTTCTATTTTTCAGTTTTCCTTTTTGAAACTGCATCCTTTACAAATGTCCCTAAATCAAAGCCTTCCAAAAAAGACGGCTGAAATGTTCTTATGACTTCAATTACGTCCATGGCAACGCATCCGAAGCAAAGCACAATCAATAGAATTCCTCCAATATACATACCTGACTGCCCTGGCAGGAGTTCCGTTAAAGCAATGTATGGTATAACAATTATAAGCAATGGAAGAATCAGGGTAAAGATAAGGGAAAATGCCGTCGTCACAAGGCTCCCTGTTTTAACAGAGAATCCACGTTTTCTGAAATACCAGATATAATACGTCAACAATCCGTATACCATGCCAAACATCATGATAATTTCAAAAACAGAACTCAATTTCAGCCCCATTACTACGATGACAGCCGCCACAATCGCTTTCAAAATAATTTCTACAAGTTTCATTGTCCAAAGTCCTCCTTCATATGTTCTCTCAAGTTTGTCCAGTCTGTTCCCTCAAATACAAGCCGCGCTGTGCTTTTTCCCGCATCATCGCTGACATCTTCCACGAAACTGTTCAGCGTACAGACTGACACTGCATTCTCTGTATGTGTTAGTTCCCCCATAGTTTCATCCCCAAAATCCTCAAGATGTTCCACAATCTCGCTGACATCCAGTCCCTTTCTGCTGAAAAACCCGCAAAAGGCTTCTGCAAGGGTTTGGTAAGGCCCCTCCTGCGGCTGCGCCCATCCGGCGTACAGTAATTCTTCTTTTTCCTCTCCTCCTTCATAACTGATGCCGATATATGGGACGTCCCCGGAATTATTCGTAATTTCAGAAACACGCGCCTCCTGCATTATTGTTATTTTTCCATCCTTATACTCCGCCGCCCACATGGCCTGATCCACTAAACCATCAGAAAATACTCCCCTTACCAGATGGTTCTTATAAACCACCAGATATTTCTTTCCTTCTGATTTCATCATGGCAACACAGAAATTCCCTGTGGACTCACGGTGCCTTTCCCAGTCATACCTGCTGCTGGAAAGCCTCATTTTATCTTTCCATACCACCCCTTCTCCTTCCATCCCATAAACGGCTCCCGTCAGTTCATAGAAAGTCCCATACTCCCATTCAGACGCATCTTTTTCCCAATAGATAACAAACAATTCCTTCTGCCCATCCAGATCCAGGTCATCTATGTATGCTGACACGATCCCTTTGGGTTCAAACCAGTCATTATCTTTTGACATACGCGAATCTGGATTGTTAAAGTCCATGGTCATTTCCCCTCCCTGACGCAAATCAGCCAGCCCGTATTCAGGAATCAAAACCTGATTGACATATTCATCATATACCTCCTCTTCCGACTTTTTTTGCAGCTCCTTTTCTGGTTCTTCCGCCGCTTTGTGCTCTGACGCTCTGCCAGAATCTTCCTGCATTTCAGATTCTTCCTCCTTACCGCCAGTATCTTCTGCCTCCGCAGAATACGGCTGCGGCGGTTCCTTTTCTGCCAGAGAATACATTAGAAAACCTCCCGCCCCCACTGTAATCAGTGAAGCGGCAGCCACAGCCGCAATCTTTCCAGCGCCATGTCCTGCAGCCGTTTTTATTCCCGCAGGGACTTTTCCGCCTCTTTGATGAAAAAGTGAACGGATATCCTGCCCGCCAAACGCCTCTTTTAAAATTGTATCAAAGGCTCCTGCTGCTTCTGAGGGCGCTGCAGCCGCTTTCATGTCTTCCTCCAGCAGAAAGACAAGCAGTGAGAACGGCGCCATATTGTATAAGCAGATTCCCTTTTGCTCCAATGCTTCCCGCTCACCGGACAGCCGCTTTTTCGCATAGTTCAAACGGCTCTTGACTGTATTTTCGGAACATCTGCATTCCTGGGCAATCTCCGAAATTTTCATCTGCCTGAGATAGCGGAACACCACGCAGATTTTCTGTTCTTCAGACAGGCACTCCAACATCTGCTGTACAATCTGTGAAGTTTCCTTCTGATCGAATGCCAGCTCCGGATGGTTCCCAACTGATTCATCCATAACTTCCAATTCCAGCCCGTCTTCTGCTCCGTCCGCCTGCAAATCAGAAAATAAAAGCGGCTGTTTCCTGCGGAGATAATCCAGCGCTGTGTTGGAAGCAATCTTTCCTGTCCATGAGGCAAAGCTCTTGCTGCCTGTATAATGGAACGAAGACAGATTCTGAAACACTTTCACATAAGTGTCCTGCAAAATATCCATTGCGTCCTGTTCCTGCTTTACCATTTTCAGCACAATATAATAGTTTTTGTTATAAGTTGCCCGATAAAGCCAGTCGAACGCCTCCGCGTTCCCATCCTTAGCAGCCTGAAGCATTTCTTCTACTTTTTCCATCCCTCTTTCTCCATCTCCTTTCCATGTTTTTCATTTCTACAACGAAAACTGTTTCAAAAAAGTTTTATTTTTCATAACTTTTTTGAAATATTTTCTCTTAAAATTTCCGTCGCCCATGACGCCCCGCTTAAACATCCTCCCTCTTGTTCCATTTTTACATCTGTTCTAAGACAGATTCCATGGGCATTGCCTTAAATTATATCATATTGTTGACTTTTTTCAACAATAATGTTATTTTTAATATGGCAAATTTTAAACGCTCTACTTAAGACATCCTGGATAATATAAAAAACTCCATCATACTTACCCAAATTTCAAAATGCAGCAATTTAACAATCAAACAAAATGAAACACCAGATGCCCTCTCCTGGCATCTCATCTCTCACACACAGAAAGGCGGTTTATATTTATGAAGGCAAAAGAACAACGTATTACAGCCTGAACGCCAATGGCATTGTATCAGCAAAAAAATATATCTTACCAATAGGAAAGCGAGGTCAGAAAATGAGAAAGAAAAAGAGTTGGAAATGTCTAACGGCATTGGCGCTGAGTGTGGCAATGCTGGTTCCTGTACAGGCGGCATTTGCCGCTGAGGAACAAACAACGGAGTCTGGGACAGAAGCTTATGAAGAGAGCAGCACAGCGGATGCAGATGGGTTTAAAATTGAAAACGGGGTGCTGAAAAAGTATACTGGAACGGCTTCGGAAGTGGTGGTGCCAGAAGGAGTGACGAGCATCGGCGAGTACGCGTTTGCTGATAATATCAATCTTCTAAGTGTGAGCATCCCCCAAAGTGTAGTAAGCATCGGTGAGAGCGCATTTGCCGGATGCTCTAAACTGACGGGGATTTATATCCCGGCGCATGTGGCAGACATCGGTGAACACGCATTTATTGACTGCTGTTTGAAAACTATAATTGTGGAAAATGGGAACACCGTATATGACAGCCGTGAGAATTGCAATGCAATTATTGAAACAGAAACGAATACGCTTCTCTTTGGATGCCCAAACACAATAATTCCAGAAGGAACAAAGCACATCGCTCACTGTGCATTTTTCAGGACAGGAATCGCAACAGTCAATTTCCCGAAAGGAGTGATGAGTATCGGAGATTCTGCCTTTTTTGCCTGCAATATGACAGAAGTCATCTTCCCGGAGGAGTTGACAAGCATCGGTAAAGCTGCGTTTTCTCAAAGCAAAGAACTGGCAAAAATCAGTGTGCCAGAAAAAGTGACGCATATCGGTTTAAGCGCATTTGAGTTATGCGGCAATTTGTCAACAATAGAAGTTGCAGAAGGGAATACCGTATATGACAGCCGCGAAAATTGCAATGCAGTAATTGAGACAGAGAGCAATACGCTTATATTAGGGTGCCAAAATACAATAATTCCAGAAGGAGTGACTGGCATCGGTGAAAGAGCATTTATGGGAAGTGGATATTTGAAGAAAATTGATATTCCGGAAACAGTAACACATATTGAGAGCTACGCTTTTTGGATGTGCAGGAATCTGAAGGAAGTGAATATTCCGGAAAGCGTAAAAACGATTGGCGAAATGGCATTTAAAGGAGATGTTGATGGCGTAACAATCTATGGAAAAACAGGTTCTTACGCTGAGATTTATGCAGAGCAGCATAACATCAACTTTTCATTACATCCGTTGAAAACCATTTCCAGCAATGATGTGAGCTTAAGCCAGACGACTTACACTTATGATGGAACAGCCAAGACACCAATTGTCACAGTGAAAGACGAAACTGCGATTTTAAAAGAAGGGAAAGATTATACCCTTACCTATCGCAATAACAGCAATGCAGGAACAGCGACAGTCATTGTTACTGGAACAGGAAATTACAAAGGAACAGTAACAAAGAATTTTATCATTGCAGTAAAGAAAGGTACATCTCATAAAGCTGGTTTTTATCAGTATCAGGTGACAGGCACATCCACGGTATCAGTGACAGGGGTAACGAACCATAAAATTACAAAAATCAAAATACCCAAAACAGTGAAAATTGGCGGGAAGACTTTCAAAGTTGCCGCCATTGGCAACAACGCGTTTCAGAACAATAAAAAGATAACAAGCATTGAAATTGGGAGCAATGTAAAGACCATTGGCGTATCCGCATTGGAAGGCTGTACAAAGCTCAGCAAGGCAACGATTGGCAAAGGTGTTGCAGAAATCAGAGGAAACGCATTCAAGAACTGTAAAAAGCTGGGGACAGTAGATATTAAGTCCATGAAACTGAAAAAAGTCGGCCGGAACGCCCTCAAAGGAATCAAGCCTACTTCAAAGATTAAGGTTCCGGCAAAGAAACTGTCCGCCTACAAGAAGCTGTTCAAAAACAAAGGACAGAGCAGGAAGGTGAAAATTGTAAAATAATAAGTAGGGAAAAAGAATGGCGGTTTACAAAAAAAGAGAATCAGAATCATCTGGAAAAAGATAGAAATTACAAGGAGGAAAAGAAAATGAGACAACATATGAAAAAAGCAATCCCACTGCTGGCAGCATTTCTGGCAGTGGCTTTGGCGTATTTCCTGCCAGGACAGGGAACTTTGGCACATGCAGAGGAGGACGATGCAGGAGGCACAAGGGCAGAGGCTAAAGTAATTGAACTGAATACTACTTATTCAGAAATGATTAACAGCGGAGAGGATGAGGATTTCTTTCAATTCACAACAACAGTTCATGGATATTTTCAGGTGAATTTTTTACACAATACAGCGGACAGCAATGACGTAGGCCAGGGATGGAATGTGAATGTGCTGGATGGGGAAGGCAATGTGATTACATCTGCAGCAGGAATAGAGAAAAACTGGACCAGTATTGTGATTCCTTACGCAGAACCGGGGAAGACATTCTATGTGCAGGTTTTGGCCTATAACCAATATGGGTATTACCCATTAAATTGTGTGTATGATTTGACCGTCAATCAGACGGCATCACAAGAATGGGAATCGGAGCCGAATGAGACAATTGCTGATGCAGATGTGATTTGCACGGATAAGGTATACCATGGCATTACTGTAAATAGCAGCGATGAAGATTATTTCAAATTTACAACAACAGTTCGTGGATATTTTCAGGTGAATTTTTCACACAATGCAGCGGACAGCAATGAAGTACACCAGGGATGGAATGTGAATGTGCTGGATGGTAAAGGCAATGTGATTACATCTGCAAAAGGAATCGAGAAAAACTGGACCAGTATTGTGATTCCCTACGCAGAACCGGGGAAAACATTCTATGTGCAGGTTTTGGCCTATAACCAATATGGATATTACCCATTAAATTGTATGTATGATTTGACTGTCAATCAGACGGCGTCACAAGAATGGGAATCGGAGCCGAATGAGACAATTGCTGATGCAGATATGATTCGCACGGATAAAGTATACCATGGCATTACTGTAAATAGCAGCGATGAAGATTATTTCAAATTTACAACAACGGTTCATGGATATTTTCAGGTGAATTTTTCACACAATGCAGCGGACAGCAATGAAGTACACCAGGGATGGAATGTGAATGTGCTGGATGGTAAAGGTACTGTGATTACATCTGCAAAAGGAATCGAGAAAAACTGGACCAGCATCATTCTTCCCTATGCAGAACCAGGGAAAACATTCTATGTGCAGGTTTTGGCCTATAACCAATATGGGTATTACCCTTTGAACTGTATGTATGATTTAAAAGTTACGCAGAAAGCCACAGCAGATTGGGAGTCAGAGCTGAATGAGACCATGAAAACGGCGACTGCCATCAAAAATGGGAAAACGTACAACGGAATCACGGATGCAAGCAATGATCAGGATTTTTATAAGTTGAATATATCCGCATCCGGGAAATTGAAAGTTAAATTCAGTTCTCATAATTCCAATCCATCTGGCAGCATCGGACAGGGCTGGGATGTTGTCGTTTATGACAAGAGATCTAATGAAGTAACAAAAGCAGAGAGTATCCGGCAAGCAGATTCTGTTTCATTTGATGTTAAAAAGGGAACCTACTACATAAAAATACAACCCAGCAGTTCTTGGTCGACACCTTATAGCTGCAGATATACTCTATTGGCGGACTATGTAAAAGCTCCTTCTGCGCCCAAGATTTCCTCCTTAAAAGCAGGGAAAAAAGCAGCGGCGGTGAAATGGAAAAAGGCGTCCGGGGCAAATGGCTATTATGTATATCGCAGCACATCAAAAAAGGACGGATTTAAAAAAGTGCAGACATTGAAAAAAGCCTCTGCCCTTTCCTGGAAGAACAACAAGCTGAAATCCGGCAGGAGGTATTATTATAAAGTTGCCGCATATAAGAAAGCAAAAGGGATGACCGTTGTATCGTCCTATTCAGCAGTAAAATCCGTGAAGGTGAAATAAAAGCGGAGAAGAAAACAGGAAAATGAAGAAACAAATTATGGCGAATCTGTCCGCCTGTCAGAAGTTGTTCAAGCACAAAGGGCAGGGAAGAAACGCAAAGATTGTAACATAATTTAGTAAGAAAAAGTTCCAATGGAATATGCTGTTGGGGCTTTTTCTATATTTCCCTGTAACCCTCTGCCCTCAGGCCAAGCATCTTATAAACTGGTGTGCTTCCATTCCCATGACCCCTCAATTCTGAGGGGGTTGCACGCTTTGACGCGCCGCTGCGGCCGCCTTTATAACATTAATCTCTGTTTTGATATTTCTGTTTCAGCAGCAGACAGCCTGCCGCCGCTGCAGCAATAATCCCTCCAAACAGGATATACCTCAGGTAATCATCTTTTTTACGCTGTTCCGGCGGCGTCTTGCTCTCCTGTGACTCCTCTGTCTGCTCCTCTTTTGACAGTTTTTCCTGCCTGTCCTCCTGTGACTCTTGCATCTGTGCCGCTGTTCTTTCCTGATCCAGCTCTTCTGACTCTTGCATCTGTGCCGCTGTTCTTTCCTGATCCAGTTCCTCTGACTCTTGCGTCTCTGCGGTTGTTTTTTCCTGCTCCGGCATTTTTTGATGATCTTCTTTCATTTTGTCTATGCTCGTTTTTGAAAAATTCTCCAGTCCATATTCCAGCAATTTCGCCGTATCCTCATAGTCCTGCGTCCCTTCTGCTTTCATAATTACGCAGATGATATCCAGATCATCTCTGCCGGCACACGTAACCAGAGTATGCCGCGCGGCCTCTGTATACCCGTTTTTTCCCGCAAAAACCCGTTCGTCATAAAATTCACTTTTCGCGATCATTTTATGATGATTATACATGCAGATTAAATCTTTCTGATGTTCCGAAGGCGGGATTTCATAATATGACGTCCCCGATACCCTGCGGAACCAATCGTACTCCAGAGCCGCTCTTGTAATCAGAGCCATATCATACGCACTGGTGAGATGCTGTTCATCCGGCAGACCATGCGGATTTGTAAAGTTCGTATTCAAACATCCCAGTTCTTTGGCCCTGTCATTCATCATACTGATAAAATGTTCAGCCGTGCCGCCCACATGCGCCGCCAGCGCATATGCCGCGTCGTTGGCTGACGCCAGCATAACTGCATAAAGACACTGCTCAACGGTCAATTGTTCCCCTTCATCCAGGGCAATATGCGTTCCCTTATCTTCCATATAAACTGCTTCCGGCGGCACTGTCACAATTTCATCCATCTTACAATTCTCAATCGCCAGAAGCGCCGTCATAATTTTTGTAATACTTGCCGGATAATGCACGTCGTGCATATTTTTCTCAAACAAGACAACGCCTGTGGATGCTTCCATCACAATGCCTGACTCTCCGGCAATTTCCGGCTCTGGCGGCTGTTCATGACCTGCGTTCATATCCGTTCCCTGTACGTTTGCCGCATACGCCGGATGCAGCATACAGGCAAAACAAATAAAACAACAACATAAGCTCTTCCAATAACAATGTTTATAATCTGTAACTTTCATCTGTGGTATCCCTCCTATAAACAGGCGTCCGGAAGTTTCTCATCAGTCGCTTCTGGTATTCAGCGCCTGCGACGCTTCACCTGTAATAATTTCCTCCTGGCTTTGCAGGCCAAAGTAGTAATTTAGTATGCTTTTTCCGGCGGCTGTGGCATTTGATGAGCCATATCCGTTTGCAATGCGGACCGCCACCGCGATTCCGGGCTGTTCTGCGGGGGCAAAGCCGATAAACAGCGCGTGGTCCGGCCTGTCTTCCGCTTCCTGCGCCGTCCCCGTCTTACCTGCGACATTTACTTTCATATCTTTCAAAACATCGTTGTTCTTTGCAAACTGCAGCATCCCCGAATGAACCGTATTCCATACCGAAGCCGGCAATTCTATGCTGTCCGCCAATACGGTTTTATGTTCTGAAAACACACCCTCTGCGTCTGCTACGCCTTTGATTAAAGAGAGCGCATATGCATTTCCCTTAGAAGCAATGGCCCCCGCATATCTGGCTAACTGCACAGTCGCATAGTTATGCGTTCCCTGGCCAATTGCCGAAGGAATTCCATACGCGTCTGTTACATGAGGTTCAGACTCCGCAATCTCTATCCCCGACTTCTGATTCAGACAAAATAATTCTGCATATTCCTGCAGCCGCTGCAAAGATGCGCTGTCTGTATATTCCGTTCCCATCTTTGTTCCCATCTGGTATGCTATTTCACACATGTAATCGTTACATGAAAACTGCAGCGCCGTGGAAGCTCCCGCTACATTGCCGTGCCCTGAATGTTTCCAGCATTTCAGGCTGGGTTCAACTTTATCAAATACGCCGTCGCAGAATACAGGCGTATCTGAACGGATAATCCCTTCCTGCAGTCCCGCTGCAATTGTAACCGGCTTAAACGTGGAACCGGGAGCCGTAAGCTGCTGCGTCGCCCTGTTATATAACGGCAGCGACTTATCTTTCAAAAGCTGGTTGTAATAAGCCGAATCCATCTGATTTGCAAGACGGCTGTTATCATACCCCGGATAAGATACCAGCGCCAGTACCCTTCCGTTTTCCGGCTGCACTGCTACCGCCGATGCGGAACAGGGATCCAACGCAAGCTGCGCGGGAGTGATCTGCAAATGCTCGATCTTCTTTTTCATAAAGGTAAAGGAATCCATCTCGCCAGTCATTAATCTTTCATAATCGCCATCCGTATCCGCTAAGACCTGCTGGTCGTACAACAGTCTGCATACATCCCTTCCCGTAATTTTATCCTGGAACAGCAGCCATCTGAACAGCAGCTTTTTAAATTCACTGTCCTGTTTTAACTTCTGCCCTATTGTTTCCGCCAGCATGACATACGTTTCCTCTGATGTAAAATATCCCTCCTGCACTTCCAGAACCCCGGATGACAGCCAGCCCTTCTCTATTCCATGAAGAAAAAATTCCCTTGTACTGACTCCTGTTTTATTATTCCAGTTTTTATACACCTCATCCTCTTTATCTATGGCATCCTCATCAAAAATGCCCAGATCGTTTACAATATATAAAATGTATTCCTGCATTTCTCTGGACAACTGGCCAAAATCCACGTCGTGTTCCAGTAACTCTGTTTTTAAATTCCTGTTTGTCTCTTCCCATTTTTCCTCCAATGCCTTTGCTATATTCTCCTCAGGCTCCGTCGCCCCTGTACGATACGTATCTGCAATTGAAATCACCTCATTATCAATCAGGGCCTGATAAACATCATAAATTGGAATGCGGATATCGGATGTATCAGAGATCCCGGACTTGTCAAATTCTTTATCCGGAATCAGGTTTCCGGCTAAAATCCCGGCCAGGCTCTGCTCTAAGATCCTGTACACGGCAATCTGCAAATTCTTATCAATGGAAAGATATACGTCCCTGCCGCTTACGGCTTCCCGGATCATCTGAGCCTCCCCAATCATTTTTCCCACATTATTTACCATAATCTGGCGTTCTCCGTCTCTTCCCTGCAGATGTTCTTCTAAATACTGTTCCATTCCCGCTTTCCCAACCACGGAATCGGATGTATAATTGCGCTCTGAATCTGCGTACGCTTCCAGTTCCTCCGGTGAAATTTTCCCCGTATACCCAAGAATATGCGAGAACGCCTCGCCGCCATCATACACCCTGTCCCACTCTTCTCCAACGCCAATCCCCGGCAAAGCCGTCTGATTCTCAAATATGTAAGCAATCGTCTGTTCTGACACATTCCTTGCCAACACAATTGGCATATATTTTTTATAGGAGTTTAAGGACAACATATAGCGGATTCCCACCATTTTCAAAAGTTCTTCCCCGGAATAATGCTCCGGCAGGCCGTATGCCTGCAGCTCCTCTTTGGTGTAATCTTTTTTTCCTTCCCCATAAATTGAAAACTTCCGGTCATCTGCAAGAAATTGAATCATCTCCTCTGCGCTCATGGCGTCTTCTTCCGGCGTCATTTCTCCGGGATCGGCTGTTCCAAAAACATCGGCCTGAAATCTTTTTAACTCCTGTCCCGATACAGAATACTGAAAATTGCCGTCCGCGCCAATTTCTATTTTCAGTTCATGACTCACGCTGTCATGATTTTCCTCTAACTTTTTAATCACATGATAAACAATACTGTTTAATGATAACTGCCGTTCCCGGTTTGACGCATAGACGCCGTCATCTGTCATCGTAACCGTGTAAACCATCTCGTTATACGCCAGAACCTCTCCGTTACAATCATATATGATACCTCTGGTACTGGGATCTCTCACCGTTCTGGTAATTTTTAACTGATAATTTTCCGCATATTTCTGTCCGTTTACAATCTGCAGCTTCCACAAATGATACAGCAGTATAAAAAAGAGACCTACAAAAACGGCCATCAATATAAAAAGCCTTGCGTCCCGATTTTTTTTAACGCCGTCCGCCGCCCCCGTCCGGCCGCTCCCGGTTCCTTCGTTTCTGTCTGACAAAAACACTCTTTTATCCATCCTTTCTGAATAACCGCACAGCTGCCTTTCAGACATTGCAATTAATATTACTTATGTAAGATTTCATGTTAAAAAATAAATTACCCCGGCGTTTAGAGAATGACGCATACGAACCGCCAGAGTAAGATCTGTATTTCGTCTTAAATACTACACTAGTAAGATTTAAATGTCAAGAAAAATTTACTTGCGCCCGGATCCGTAATGATGCCAGAATCTTCTTTGGCATTTTCTGACAAAAAGCAAAACTAAATTTCAAATAAAGTGGACAAAATGTTAAAAACTTGTTAAAATGTAAAAAATAAAACAAAGGAGAGTAAATTCAAATGAATGAGAACAAAGATTTCAAACCTTTTGTTCCAGCCAATAAGACACTTCCGGAATTCACTGCAACTTCCATAATTCTTGGAATCATTCTGGCAATCGTGTTCGGCGGAGCAAACGCATACCTGGGCCTCCGTGTGGGGATGACGGTATCTGCATCCATTCCGGCGGCAGTTATCTCAATGGGTATTATCCGTAAAATTTTAAAAAAAGATTCCATCCTTGAGAACAATATGGTGCAGACCATCGGTTCCGCGGGTGAATCTGTAGCGGCAGGCGCAATTTTCACTTTGCCTGCATTATTCCTGTGGGCAAGCGAATGGGGCACTTCCGCTCCTTCTCTGGTGGAGATCGCCGTAATCGCATTTATCGGCGGCGCGCTTGGAATCCTGTTTATGGTTCCCTTAAGAAAAGCATTGATCGTACAGGAACACGGCGTTCTTCCCTATCCGGAAGGCAAGGCATGCGCGGAAGTACTGATGGCCGGCGAAGAAGGCGGCGATAAGGCTTCTACTGTATTTGCAGGTCTTGGCATTGCGGCGGCTTATAAATTTATCACTGACGGTTTGAAAGTATTCCCCAGTGAAGTACATTATGAAATCCCGGCTTACAAAGGTTCCGGCGTTGGTATGGACGTGCTTCCTGCCCTGCTGGGCGTTGGATATATCTGCGGACCGAAGATTTCTTCCTATCTGTTCTGCGGCGGTATTCTGGGCTGGTTCGTACTGATGCCATTGATCGTATTATTCGGACCGGACATTGTATTGTTCCCGGCCGACGTCAGCATTGCAGAATTATACGCAGACGGCGGTTCCTACGCCATCTGGACCAATTACATCAAATATATCGGCGCAGGCGCCGTTGCCTGCGGCGGAGTCTTAAGCCTTATTAAGTCTCTGCCTCTGATTATCAGAACGTTCCGCGACGCGTTAAAAGGCTTTGGAAAAGGCGTCGCCTCTGACGAACGTACCAATCAGGATCTGAATATCAAGTTTATCCTGGGCGGTATTGCTGTTCTGGTGCTTGCCATCTGGATTGTTCCGGTAATCCCCATCAATTTATTCGGCGCATTCCTGATTGTAATATTTGGTTTCTTCTTCGCAACCGTTTCCTCCCGTATGGTAGGTCTGGTTGGAAGCAGCAACAACCCGGTTTCCGGTATGACCATCGCTACGCTTCTGGTTGCCACCATTGCTTTGAAAGCAACCGGCTCCACCGGACAGGCGGGCATGACCGCAGCCATCGCGATCGGCGGCGTGATCTGTATCGTAGCTGCTATCGCAGGCGATACCTCACAGGACTTAAAGACCGGATATATTTTGGGCGCAACTCCCAAAAGACAGCAGATTGGCGAGTTAATCGGCGTCTTAGCCTCCTCGCTTGCCATCGGCGGCGTATTATACCTGCTGCATCTTGCATGGGGCTATGGTTCCACAAACCTTCCCGCTCCGCAGGCAACACTGATGAAAATGATTGTAGAGGGCGTTATGGGCGGAAATCTTCCCTGGACCCTGGTAGGCATCGGCGCATTTATTGCAATTATCGTGGAAATCCTGGGCATTCCGGTTCTTCCATTTGCCATTGGTCTGTACCTCCCCATCCATCTGAGTACTCCAATGATGGTTGGCGGCGTTGTCAAATGGATTATTGAGAAGAAAAGAAGTCTCAGCGAAAAAGATAAAAAAGACGCTGATTCCAACGGTATTTTATATTCTTCCGGCCTGATTGCAGGAGAAGGACTTGTGGGAATCTTTTTAGCCATCCTGGCAATTATCCCGGTTGGCGAGGATTCCAATGTAGGAACTATGGTAGGTGAATTCCTGCCGAACATGATACCGGCCCTTGCAGATGCGAACGTGGGAAATATCATTGGTCTGGTTGCCTTCGGACTGCTGACCCTTTCTCTTTGGTCCTTCTGTTTTCGTAAGAAGAAAAAAGCATAAGATTTAAAGGAGAATCCGTGGGCAGAACAAAGAAAAATTTTATGGATTTTATCCCGGTCTGCAATCCCTGTTATACCTGGGATGCAGACCGGAAAGGAACGGTCACCGTTCATATGGTGAACAAAGGGTTTTACAACTGGATTGCACAGAAGTTTTTTAAACGTCCCCGTATCAGCCATATTACCCTGGATGAATACGGAAGCTATGTCTGGCAGCAGATGGACGGCAAACGCAATGTATTTGAAATCTCAAAGCTTGTGTCCGCGCAATTCGGTGAAAAAGCAGAGCCTGTAGTTCCACGGCTTGTAAAATATATACAGATTTTGTATCAGAATAAATTCATAGGATACGTTAAGCAAAAATAATGATTCAATTAAGACTGCCTCCTTCACAAGCTAAGCTGTAAAGAGGCAGTTTTTTACAAAGGAGAACATTTTCATGAAAAAATTACATCACAGATGGCTGCTGGCGGCGCCGGCAGTTCTGCTGCTGCTGATTTGCAGCCCCATGCTTGCATTCGCAGCAGAACAGACCGAAGAATATGTACCCGCCATGTACGCGACGTTCTGGGCGTTGATCCCGCCGATTGTGGCAATTTTACTTGCACTGATTACCAAAGAAGTATACAGTTCCCTGTTCATCGGTATATTAATCGGCGGCTTGTTTTACTCCGGTTTTACCTTTGAAAAGACCATTACCCATGTCTTCCAGGACGGAATTATCGGCGTACTGTCCGACAGCTACAACGTAGGAATTCTTGTCTTTCTGGTGATTCTTGGAATTATGGTCTGCATGATGAACCAGGCCGGAGGCTCGGCGGCATTTGGACGCTGGGCAAGCACACATATCAAAAGCCGCATGGGCGCGCAGCTTGCCACAATTCTGCTGGGCGTACTGATTTTTATTGACGACTATTTCAACTGCCTTACCGTTGGAAGCGTGATGCGCCCGGTTACTGATAAACACAACGTCTCCCGCGCCAAATTATCCTATCTGATTGACGCTACTGCCGCCCCGGTCTGCATCATTGCTCCCATTTCTTCCTGGGCGGCGGCTGTCACCGGATTTGTGGAAGGCGAAGACGGACTGTCCATCTTTGTCCGCGCCATTCCCTATAATTTTTATGCGCTTCTTACCATTGTCATGATGGTGGGCATGCTGCTGATGAAAGTGGAATTCGGCCCTATGAAACAGCATGAAAAAAATGCGGTAAAAGGAGATTTGTTTACCACGCCGGAACGGCCTTATGCGAATGCCAAAGATGAAACGGGAAATACCAAAGGCAACGTCATTGATCTGGTCTTTCCGATCATTGTGCTGATTATCTGCTGTGTAATCGGCATGATCTACACAGGCGAATTCTTCAGCGGGGCAGGTTTTGTAGAAGCCTTCTCTGCAAGCGACGCTTCCGTAGGACTGGTACTGGGAAGTTTCTTTGCATTTATCATTACCATTATCTTCTATGCCGTCAGAAAAGTGCTGAGATTCAATGAATCTATGGCATGTATTCCGGAAGGCTTTAAGGCAATGGTTCCGGCAATCTTAATTCTCACGCTCGCCTGGACCTTAAAGGCAATGACAGACAGTCTTGGGGCCGCCGACTTTGTGGAAGAGGCTATGAAAGCCAGCGCCACAGGACTGGTGAGACTTCTTCCGGCAATCATTTTCCTGGTGGGATGTTTCCTGGCCTTTGCAACCGGAACCTCCTGGGGCACGTTCGGTATCCTGATTCCCATCGTGGTTGCCGTATTTTCCGGAAAAGATGAAAACATGATGATCATGTCAATTTCTGCCTGTATGGCGGGCGCAGTATGCGGCGACCACTGCTCTCCGATCTCAGACACTACGATTATGGCGTCTGCCGGAGCACAGTGCAATCATGTCAATCATGTTTCCACACAGCTTCCCTATGCCGTTACTGCGGCGGCGGTTTCTTTTGTCACATATATTATCGCCGGATTTGTGCAGACCGCCTGGATTGCTCTTCCCATAGGAATTGTACTGATGCTTGGCGTGCTGGCTTTGATTAAAGTGTTAAACGGCGGTTCCCGGACAGAATAACAATGATTGCAGATGAAAACGCCTGCCAGAAACTGGCAGGCGCTTTTGTTCTGACAACCCCGGCAAAGCGGTCATTCAGCACCGCCGCCGCTGTGCAGTACTGCCTGCGCTGCTGAAGTCACCATTGGTACCATACATTGACTCAATACGCCCCTGAGGCTGTGCTCTAATACGCCCAAAGGCTCATGATGACTGATTATAACAGAATCTTCTTTTATTTCTGTCTCCACCGGAACATTCAGTTTTTCGACTGCCTGATCTACCGCCTCTTTTTCAAAATGTTCTCCCCATGCGGTAGTCATAATCAATACATCCGTTCCCTGAAACCGCAGAGATACATCCACCTTTACGCCTTCTTCACTTACAAGCTTCGCATTTAAGAGACAGATATTCCCTTTCACTCCTCCGATAAAATTCCAGCCGGTAAGCGCTCTCAAATCTTTCATAATCTTTCCTGATGTCTTTATAATCTCTTTCATTGCTCCATTCCTTTCTGACGCCTGCAATTGGCTTTACTTTTGTCAATTGCTTCATCCTATATCCTCTTTGTTTAATATATTGAATAAGCGTAAAATAACTTTCACTGCAGCAGGGAATATTCTTCCATATTCCAGATCTGATTTACCACATCCTGATAAAACTCCGGTTCATGGCAAACCAGCAGAATCGCTCCCTTATATTCTTTCAGGGCGCGCTTCAATTCCTCCTTGGCGTCCACATCCAGATGATTGGTCGGCTCGTCCAGCAACAGTACGTTTGTCTCCACATTCAGCAGCTTGCAAAGCCGCACTTTCGCCTGTTCCCCGCCGCTTAATACCTTTACCTTACTCTCAATATGCCTGGTCGTCAAGCCGCATTTTGCCAGAGCTGAGCGCACCTCATACTGGCTGTAGGCCGGAAACGTCTCCCAGATTTCCTCGATACAGGTACGCTCACTGGCCGGCATTTCCTGTTCAAAATAGCCGGGATAAAGATAATCGCCCAACTGCGCTTTTCCTGAAAGAGGCTTTATCAGCCCCAGGACACTTTTTAGAAACGTGGTCTTGCCGATTCCGTTCGTTCCCACGACGGCAATCTTCTCTCCCCGCTCCATTCGCAGATTGAGCGGCTCAGACAGCGGCCTGTCCTTCTCATAGCCCAGCACCAGATCCGTTGTCTCAAAGATTGTCTTACCGGACGCTCTGGCATTGCGAAAGAAAAACTCCGGTTTCGGACGCTCTGCCGCCAGCTCAATCATATCCATCTTGTCCAGTTTCTTCTGCCTGGACATCGCCATATTGCGGGTGGCAACCCTGGCTTTATTCCTGGCGACAAAATCCTTTAAATCTTCAATCTCCTTCTGCTGCCGCTTATAAGCCGCCTCAAGCTGCGCCTTCTTCATCTCATAGACTTCCAAAAATTTATCATAATCCCCCACATAACGGTTTAACTCCTGGTTTTCCATATGATAAATAATATTCACCACACTGTTTAAAAACGGAATATCATGGGAAATCAAAATAAATGCGTTTTCATATTCCAGAAGATAGCGTTTCAGCCATTCAATATGCTTCTCATCCAGATAGTTGGTAGGCTCGTCCAGCAATAGAATATCCGGCTTTGCCAGCAGCAGCTTTGCCAGCAGGACTTTGGTGCGCTGTCCGCCGCTTAATTCCGTTACATCCGTATCAAGTCCCAATTCCTGAATCCCCAAAGCCCGCGCGACTTCTTCCACCTTAGCGTCAATCATATAAAAGTCATGCTGGTCCAAAAGCTCCTGCATGGTTCCGGTTTCCTCCATAAGACGCGCCATCTCTGCTTCATCCGCCTCCCCCATCTGCTCAAACATCCGGTTCATTTCCGCTTCCATCTCATAAAAAGAGGAAAATGCGCCGCGCAAAACATCGCCGACCGTCATCCCCTGTTTGAGCGCCGCATGCTGGTCCAGATAACCTGCGCGGACATTTTTCGCCCACTCCACTTTCCCCTCATCCGGCGTCAGACGTCCAGTCACAATATTTAAAAACGTAGACTTCCCCTCTCCGTTGGCTCCAATCAGCCCGATATGCTCTCCCTTCAGCAGCCGGAACGACACGTCGTTAAAAATTGCCCGGTCCCCGAAGCCATGGGTTAAATTCTTTACATCTAAAATCATATCCTATAAGTCTCCTTTTTAAACTCACCCTATTTTCTCATATTTCCTGAAAAACCACAACTTACTTATTGAAAAAAAATAAATGCAGGCATATAATTAGTTGCGGACAAAAAATTAACGATAAGGAGACTGCTATGAAACATTTGATTATACCAGAGCATTACCACTCAGAACTCAGTCTGCATGACACTCAGATCGCCATTAAAACAGTGAAGGACTTCTTCCAGAACCTGCTGTCAGAGCGGCTGAACCTGCAGCGGGTATCCGCTCCCCTGTTTGTAGACCCGGATTCGGGACTGAACGACAACTTAAACGGCGTAGAACGCCCTGTCACCTTCGGCATCAAAGAACAACATGAAAAGAAGGCGGAAATCGTTCATTCCCTTGCCAAATGGAAACGCTATGCGCTGAAAAAGTACGGATTCTCCACAGGAGAAGGGTTATATACGGATATGAACGCCATCCGCCGGGATGAAGACACCGACAATATCCATTCTATTTTCGTAGACCAGTGGGATTGGGAAAAAATTATTTCCAGAGAAGACCGCAACCTTGATTTTCTGAAAGAAACCGTGAGAATCGTCTATAAGGTTTTGCGGAAAACAGAAAAATATATGGCCATCCGCTATGATTACATAGAAGAAATTCTGCCTCACGACATTTTCTTCATCACCACCAGCGAACTGGAAAGCAGGTACCCAAAGAACACGCCCAAAGAGCGGGAATACCTGATTGCCAGAGAACACGGCGCTGTATGCATTATGCAGATTGGCGATAAGCTTGCCTGCGGCGAACCGCACGACGGCCGGGCGCCGGACTATGACGACTGGGCGTTAAACGCTGATATTGTTGTCTATTATCCAGTTCTTGACATTGCCTTAGAGTTGTCTTCCATGGGAATCCGCGTGGACGAAACTTCACTTTTATCCCAGCTTGAGAAGGCAGACTGCCTGGAACGTGCCAAGCTTCCTTTCCAAAAATCTATTTTGGAAAAAGAACTTCCCCTGACCATCGGCGGCGGTATCGGACAATCCCGTATTTGTATGTTTTTCCTGAGAAAAGCACACATTGGAGAAGTGCAGTCCTCTCTGTGGAAAGAAGAGGTCGCAAAAGAAGCAGAAGAACACGGCATCATGCTTCTATAATTGGCATAAGCGGAAACTCTCATAATATCTCTAAGAAATCCTTGACTTTATCATGCTAACTTGTTAGTATAGTGACGTAGCATTTTACAGGAATACATTCACCAGACAAACCGCAAATCGCCCTGTTTCAGGGACATACCTGTACGTATGATCATTTTGCAATATTCTGGAATAAGGAAAGGGAGAAATATTTATTATGAAAAAGATACTTGCACTTATGCTGACATTAGTTCTGACGCTGTCTCTGACGGCGTGCGGCGATTCCAAGGAAGACAAAGACGCTTCCTCAGCTTCCTCAGAAGAGAGCGATATCGCTTACGTAAAAGACAAAGGCTCTCTGGTCATAGGAATCACCGATTTTGAACCTATGGACTACAAAGATGAAAGCGGCGAATGGATCGGTTTTGATGCGGATATGGCAAAGGCGTTTGCAGAAAGCCTCGGCGTAGAGGCCGAGTTCGTGGAAATCGACTGGGATAATAAAATTATGGAATTAGATGGAAAAACCATTGACTGCGTATGGAACGGCATGACGCTGACCGACGAAGTCACAAGCTCCATGTCATGTTCCAATGCGTACTGCAACAATGCGCAGATTGTTATTGTCCCCAAAGATAAAGCCGATCAGTATCAGGATACAGACAGTCTGTCTGACCTGACGTTTGCAGTAGAAGCCGGCAGCGCCGGGGAAGAGCAGGTAAAAGCGCTTGACTTGAACTATACCGCTGTAAAAGCACAGGCAGACGCCCTGATGGAAGTGGCGGCAGGAACTTCCGACGCCGCAGTTATTGATTCTCTGATGGCAGCCGCCATGGTAGGCGAAGGCACCAGCTATGCCGATCTTACCTATACCGTAGGACTCAACAACGAAGAATACGGCGTAGGATTCCGCAAAGGTTCTGACCTGACAAAAGCGTTAAATGAGTTCTTCTCTTCCAGTTATAAATCCGGAAGCATGACGACATGTGCAGAAACTTACGGTGTGCAGGCTGCTGTCATTGAACAGTAAAACATCTGTTTGTTTTAAATAACGCACGAATGGAGAAAATCATGGAACAGATTCTGGAACAGCTTCCTATTGTGCTGAAAGCATTGAATATCGGCTTTCTGCAGACATTAAAGCTATTTTTTGTAACATTGATCGGCGCTTTTCCCCTGGGACTGGTGATTGCCTTTGGTTCCATGTCACGGTTTAAGCCCCTGAGTTATTTTACTAAAATCATTGTCTGGATCATCCGGGGAACCCCCCTGATGATTCAGCTTTTAATTATTTATTATTTTCCCGGTCTGGTATTACATAATCCGGTCTGGGGCGGCGGGGAAACCGGACGTTTCGTAGCCGCTTCCGTATCTTTTATCCTCAACTATGCCTGCTATTTTTCTGAAATTTACCGGGGCGGCATTCAGGGCGTACCTGTGGGACAGGAGGAAGCCGGACTGGTCTTAGGCATGACAAGAGGACAGATTTTCTTAAAAATTACCCTGCTTCAGATGATTAAACGAATTGTGCCTCCTATGTCCAATGAAATCATTACCCTGGTGAAAGACACTTCTCTGGCGCGGATTATCGCCCTGCAGGAAATCATCTGGGCGGGACAGGCTTTTATGAAGGGATCCCAGGGAATCTCCGGCGCCATCTGGCCTTTGTTTTTCACCGCGGTATACTATCTGATCTGCAATGGTATGCTCACCGTGCTTTTGGGACGCCTGGAGAAGAAACTGGATTATTTTAAGTAGTCGGAAATGGAGAAAAGATATGCCAATTTTAGAAGTAGAACATATACGTAAATATTTTGAGCGCACAGAAGTCCTTAAGGATATCAGCTTTTCTCTGGAACAGGGGCAGGTGGTTTCCATTATAGGCTCTTCCGGAAGCGGCAAAACCACTCTGCTGCGGTGCCTGAATTTCCTGGAACGACCGGACAAAGGAACCATCCGTGTAAACGGAGAAACCTTATTCGACGCCGAAGACTCAGCTACCTGGCAGGAATCGGAAATCCGCAAGAAGCGGCTGCACTTCGGCCTGGTTTTTCAGTCTTTTAATTTATTTCCCCAATACACGGCCTTACAAAACGTCATGCTGGCAGAAGAGCTTCTGGCAAAAGAGCAGCCGGATTATAAAACGAACCGCAAAAACATCCATGCGCAAATTGAAGCACATGCAGAACAGCTGCTTGGGCAAATGGGGCTGCACGACCGCATGACCAACTATCCCCACCAATTATCGGGAGGCCAATGCCAGAGAGTGGCAATTGCCCGCGCGCTCGCCCTGCAGCCGGATATTCTCTGTTTCGACGAGCCAACTTCCGCCTTAGACCCGGAGCTTACAGGAGAAGTCCTCAAGGTCATGAAGGAGCTTGCGGAACAGAATACCACCATGGTAATTGTCACCCACGAAATGGCGTTTGCCAGAGATGTGGCCAACCACGTAATCTTTATGGACGACGGACATATCCTGGAACAGGGAAATCCGCTGGAAGTATTTGAAAATCCCAGAGAGGAACGAACCAGACAATTCCTCTCCAGGTTCACTCAGGGGTAATTGCTTACCGCGCCTGCGCAGATTCCTGTTTCTGTGCAATGGTAAAGCTGCCCTAAACAGCTTTTTCAGATTAAAATACCAGCTCCTGCTGCTCTACCACTTTCTGTGCAATGGTAAAGCTGCCCTGAACAGCTTTTTTCAGGTTAAAATACCAGCTCCTGCTGCTCTACCACTTCAACCTGCGCGGAAATCATAGTAATCGGCTCATTTCCCCGCATATGGTCGGCTCTTAAATACTGCATCCCCTGCCGCAGGCTTGCGGCAATCAGGTTCAGTACATAAATATTATCAAAACGGCTGTATATGGATTCCCCGCCCAGACCCGTAAAACAAATTAACTGCGTATTGGTCTTTTTTGCCATATCCATCAACGGTTTTAACAGATGCGCCGCGTTGGTCTGGGCAAAGGGATTGTCCATCAAAAGCACCTTACCCTCATTCCGGTCTGCAAAAATATCAGAATCATCTCTGCGCATGAAATACAGAAGGCTCGACAGTACCACAAACGCGGAAAGAAAACCTTCTCCGCCGGAATTTCTCGCCACTTCCGCCCAGGTAATCGGATATTCGCGCTGCTCTTCAATCTTATATAAGCGAATCTGCACATTGCCAATACCAACCACAGTATCATAAAGATTTTTGGTCGTCATCTGCGTGCCAAAATACTCCTGGGCATTCTCATTTCTCTGGAAAATAGCAATCCCTTTTTTCGTCAGCTCGTCTATAAAATCCTGCAGCCGGATCTGATACATGCTCTCATTTTCTTCCCAGGAGGGAAGCTGGATTTTCAGCATTTTCACCGGACGTTCCCGAATCGTTATGGTGGAGTTCTGGTCAATCTTTCCTAAATTCTGATGCACCTCTTTCAGATAATCCTCCAGCAATTCCACAATCTTGCTCTTTTCCTTTTCCACCAGAGAAATATCCACCTCCAGCTTCTCCATCAGGTTTTCATAAGACTGGATCGTGGTTTCCAGCTGCCGCTGCACCGAACGGGCGTCTCCCGACAGCTCCAGCATTGCCTCCAGAGGCTTGCGGTAGAAATCTTCCTGAAAACATTCCATACGCACAATCTGATTCAGCACATACAAGAGGCTCTCCCTTGCTTTTCCCCTGTCGCTGCAGATCCTGTTGTAATCACGAAGCAGCCTTCCTTTAAAATTCCTCAGCGCCTGCGTATCCATAAGCGAAAAATCGTCCTCCCATACAACTGGTTCTTCGATCTTAAATTCACTGTACTCTGCAAGAGCTGTCAAATTCTCATTATAGCTGTGAAGATGGGCCAGCAGCGTCTTCTGCATTTTCTCAAACTCCTGATACTGATAATCCAACTGACGTTTTCTGGAGGCAAAGTCTTCCCTGGGGATCTCTTCTCTGGGCAGAGGTTCCTCCTTGTCCCAGGCTTCTTTCATCTGCCGAACCCGGTCCTGCATCTGCAAATCGAACAATGCAGCCTGTTTATCTTCCTGATTCCATAAGTTCTCTTTGCCTTTTATCTTCATCCTGCGGTCCTCCAGACAGATTTCCACATCGGTTTCCTCTTTGCGGCTGTAAGCGGTTCCTATCCATTCCCTGCCGGAAAGCTGATATTTCTCTGAGAGGTGTGTCAATTCCTCCTTTGCCTGCTGATACCTTCTTACGCTTCGCTGCTCTGAAAGCTCCAGCTCCTGAATCTCCTGCGATACCGTCGCTGTTACCGCCGCATACCTTGCTTCCAGTTCCGGCAGATGTTTCTGCCAGCCTCTGGTCCATTCTGACGCCCCGCCGCCTGGCTGCGCCTCATTTTCGTCCGACGTCAGCAATTTACGTATAGTTTCCGGCAGCGCTTTTTTCATTTCCTGCTCCGTTGCCTTTTTATATCCCTGATAAAGGGCAAGCCGCTTCTTTAACTGTTCCTGGTCACGCTCCAGAACAACCTGCATATTCTGCAGGCTCGTCAGGGTTTCCTGAAACTTTAAGCTCTGAAACCTGGATAATTTCTGATGTTCCAGAAAACGCATTTCTTCCTTTTTGCATTTTTCCTGCAGTCGGCGGTGTTCCTGATACTCTGTATAGGACGACTGTAATTCTCCAAACTCTGTTTCTTTCCTCTGAGACTGCTCTATTTTACGGTCCAGTTCCCGGATTTCTTTTTCAAGCTTTGCCGTCTGTTCCTGGTTCTTTACCAGTTCCTGCGCGCCGCAGCGAATATCCTCTTCCAGTTTTTGCACAGATTCTGTTAACTGCGTAAGCTCCGCCTGATTCTTGTTATAATTCTCTTTGCTGACATTCTGATTTTTCACCTGCTCTTTCCAGGCAAAATACTCGCTGTACTCCTGTCTGCGGACAGTGATCATTTCCTGCTTTTTCTCAATCTGGCGCTGTTTTTCCTCTACAAGTTTTGCAAGTTTCTCCTCATCCAGAAGATTCTCATTGAACAACAGATAGAAACTGAGCCCGGGAAACTGAATTACGCTTCCCTCCTTCCTATCCTGCTTTTCCTCCAAATCCTTCCGCAAAATAATAGGAATCGGAAATGCCGTGGGAATCATACCGGAACATTCGCACAGTTTTTCCATCTCATTCTCAGACAAAATCAGCGCATAGGGAAGAAATGGATGTTTTCGCACCAACTGCTGGTTTTTCTTTTCGGAATATCCGTTCTTTTTCAGCCATTCCATACCGTAAACGATATGGATGCCCTGCCGTTCAAATTCCTCTGACAGCTCCGGCGGAAGTTCCAGCACTCTTCCCTTTGTCAATCTCTGATATTCTTTTTGCAGCTCATTTTCCTCTTTTTCCAGACTTCTTCTTATAACGTCTATTTCTCTTAACTTGCGGTCTGCCGTCTGAAAAATCTTCTCCTCCTCAAACAGCGCGGACTCCTCCAGTTCCAGATACTTCAGAATAAATCTGCGCTGCTCCAGCTCCTTCTCAAATCTCTCCTGTAATTGCATATGCTGCTCCCGGCTTGCCAGAACCCCGGCGCGCTCTTCTTTCTGCCCTGCAATTTTGCGCTCTAAGCTCACTCCATACGTTTTCTTCTTCTCCAGTTCCCGGTTCTGCAAAATTTTGCTCCGCGCCGTCTCTTCTGAAGTTTTCTTTAAGACCTCTGCAAAAACTTCCAGGCTGCCCGGCTCGTATTCTCCGAGGATATTTCTCGTAAGCTGTTCCTGATATCTGGCGTTGAACTGCGCTTCTAATCTGTCATACGCTGCGATTTTACTGTTCAGCTCGCCCATGTGCAGAGCATTTTGACGCAGGGATTCTTCCAAATCCATCAACGCCTGCTGTTCCCCGCGTAACTTTTCGGCGGTTTCCGCGGCGCTGTCCCTGTTGTTCTGGCAGTCACTCCGGTTTTTTGTAAGCGCAGACTGGTAATGGCTGCGCAAAAGACAGCCCAGGCAATTCCGCTCCGGCTCTAAATCTTTCCTGCGCTCTCTGGCCACCAAAAGACGCTGGCGGGCAAGTTCCCATTCCGCCTTCTCTTCTTCCACGCTTTCCTGCTGCTTCGCGCAGGCCAGCACGTACAATTTATGCTGCATCCGCTCTGCCTGCCGTTCCAGATCCTCTTTTTCCATGGCAATCATTTCACGGTTTCCCATGTGGAAATTCTTCTGTTCCTCCAGACGGTAATATTCCTCGGACAATTTCTGATATTCCAACTGCGCCAGTTCCGCGCGCAGCGATTCTGTTTTTTCTCTGTTTTCCTCCTCCTGTTTCGCCGTGTACTGATGCAGTTCTTCCAGTTCACTTCGAAAACAGGCGACTCTGTTCTCCTGTGCGTTTACACCCTGATCCATCTCCAGATACTGTCTGTTTTTTTCCTCAATGCGAAGCGCCTCCTCCCGGAAACGGCGGATGATATCCCTCCTTTTGATTTTAGACTGGTTCTCCTTGTACTGTCCTACGTATTTCTCTAAAATCATCTGAAATTCTTTCATACGGTTTTTGTCTTTATTTAATTTATTTTCCACCGCGTCCAGAAACCATTTTTCCACCAGACCTTTTTCATCCCGGCAGTCTGCAAATAAATCGGAAAGCCCGGACTCTTTCAGATTGACTTTCTTAATAATCCCTTCCCATTCTTTGTAATTAATCTGATACTCCGAAAGCTTGTCAAAATACTGCCTCGACTGCGCTGCGTTTCTCATGTCATAACAGAAAAATTTCATGGCGGAATCTTTTTTATAGTCCTCAAACAACTGGCGGCAGGAAGCAAAATTTTTCAGGACAATTTCCCGTTTGCGCTTCTCCAGAACCGGGAGATGATGGATATCGTGGAGACAGGCGCTTGGATATTCACTGATAAAGTTCAGCATTTCCAGACGTTCTCCGGCATATTCCTCGCTGTCCACAGCTTTGCGCACCATCATTCCGGCAAGTACATAACCGGCGCCTTTATCAAGCGCCCATTCCGTCATAATAAAAGACGGCTTATTGGTGGTAAAATAGCTCTCAAAGGGACGGTCCTTGGCGTCCCGGTAACGTTTATGGACAAACGGCGCCGTCAGCATCTGCACCAGTACAGATTTTCCGCCGCCGTTGCGCAGAGACATCAGGGTGCTCTCCCCGTTGAAATGAAACGTCTCATCGCTGATCCGAATCGCGTTGTTATTATAATTAATATTAATCAGTCTTACTGCATTGATTTTACTCATGTTCGCCTCCCGCAGGTTGCGCTGCCTCCTGCAGCACTTTCCGGATTCTTTGGTAATTATTCTGATTCAGCAGGTTCCAGTCCATAAAGCTGTCCAGTTTCCTGGTCGTCTTTATCATTTCATCCTGTTCTACATATTCAATCAATCCCTGCTTCTGCAAAAACATCAATATATTATGCAGAAATCCTTCTTTTGTAGTTCTGGCGCGGGAACCCTTTTCATCCGAGCGCAGCGCCTCGTATGCCTCCATCATATTGGAAAATGCGATTCCTTTCTGTTCCTCCTCTTCGGGAGGCACATTCTGCGCTCCTTCTTTTAATCTCTGAGAAATACAGTTCTGCAATTCTCCCACCCGCATATATTCCCTGGATTTACTGCTGCTTCCCTGACCGTCGAAAAATTCCACTAATATCGTAAGAATTACAAATTGGGACAGGTAATAATCTTTGTCCGTGCCGTTGGATTTGCATAAGGCGGTTTTCAGATGGGCTTTGGAAAAACCCAGAAAATGATTTTCCTCTTTGGGAATGAGATAAATCACATTTCCATACCGCTCTATATTGCACAGCGCGACTTCTCCCTGGGATTTCACCAGGTTCTGTACGCTCTCCTGTTCCGCATAGGCACGGTAGAGAAGCTGTTCCTGTTCTTCCTGCAGTTCGCGGTGTTCTAACAGATAATAAAATATCTCCTGGCTCTGCCGGATCTCTTCTGCTTCATATCCCATATCTTACTGTCCCTCCTTGATTATTTGTATCTGTACATTGGAGCAGCGAATGGTTTTTCTCTCTCCGTTTTCATCCGAAACCTCCGGAAAATAAACGGTTTTTCCATCCTCCATGCGATATGTTTCTATCCTCACAATATCTGCAAACTGCGGATATTCTTCTATCAGGTACAACAACATAACATTTAACTGAAATTCCCCGGACTGTTCTCCAATATATTCGCTCTGTTCTTTCTGCAGGAGGGGAATATTAATCTCCCTGCTGCGGATCAGTTCCACCATGATTTCTTTAAAAATTTCCACATTGGGCACCAGCTCCTGCTGTCTGCCTTCTTCGCTTACCCGCTGTGAAAGTTCTTCCAGCGTAATCTCGCCCTGCTTTTGCGTCTGCTCTAACAGATAAGACAGGCTCTTCTCATACCGCCTCAATTTCTCCCGGCGAAGCTGTTCTTGTTCCTCTTCCCAGGCTCCGGCGTCAAAATCCAGGGTTTCCTCTCCTTCCGCCTCTTTATTTTTGCGCAAAGGCCGCTGCAGCTGAAACGCTTTATTCAGATTATAGGTCTTTTCGGCTTCCTGGCAGAACAAGGGCCGCAGAAAATATTCCAGACGCTCCAAAGCCTGCGGCTGTTCTAAGATTCGATCATACAGTCCGGCGCGCAGAGGAAACCGCTGGATAAAGGACATCTGGGATAATGCCTCCAGTTCTCTGGTATACAGTGATTTCAGGTCAAAATGGCTGTTTAAAATCTTCTGGTGCTCATCTATGGTACGGTTCAGATAATATTCAATCTCTCTTAAATGCCCTAACTTTTCCTCTTCCTTCCTGGTGAGCCTGCGCACATTGATGTCAGACTCTTCCAGTTCCCTGACACGGCTTTTGACCAGCTCCCGGTAATTCTGGAATTTTGCTTTGGTGTCGCTGATCGTCTCTAAATTTTCATTGAGAATTTCCTGATAATCCCGCACCGAATAATTCAGGGCATTCCTGCGGATTTTCCCCATCGCCTCCTGGATCTTCTGAAGCTGGATGCGCAGAAGATTGAACACGTTTTTGATCTCATCCACTGCTTTATCATAGCTCTGCTTTTCCAGATGCATTTGAAAAATCATCTCGTGGATGGTTAATTTCATATTATTTTCAATTTCCAATGTGGATAATAAAAGATTATAGCCATCATCCGTAAGATAATAAGAAGTGCGCTTTACATCCTGCTCGCTGTATACAATGCGATTTGCCACATAACTGATACTGATCGTCTGATATGCGCTGTGCTCGAAATGAAACCCCTCAAAGTACATAGTCCTGCCCTCGTTGGACAGCACCACGTTTACGATAAAATCCCCCAGTGCGCGGCAGTCCTCATACGTCATTTGTTTGCCAAAATACTGGGCGTTGACATTATCAATATAGGCGCCGATATCATCCATGGTACAGTGTTCTTCCTTAAGAGACTGCTCCATGATATAGAGAAGGACTGCAAAAATCACATTGAACTGTTCGTCTGTCTTCTGAAAACCATATTTTTTCCAGGAGGCTTTCTGCAGGCTGTTCTGCACTAAAACGGCGTACAGTCCCACATTTTTCATTCTCCTGGGAAAATGTTTTAAAAATTCATACTGCATGGAATTCCTCCGTTTCCTGCCGTAAGCAGGCTTGTCTGACGTGACTTCCAAATATACCCTGTCATAATGTCCTTAGTATATCAAAACCTGCCCGTCAATGCAAGTTATCACGCGGGAATACGCTTCATATATCCACAGACAGCCCCCGGTTCCCGGAGGCTGTCTGTTCCTAAACAGTGACTAATGATAAAAATCACCTTACTTTACATCAACTTTTTTATGGGCAATTCTGGCGAAAAGCCTGTAATAATAAGAAACGTCATATCTTTTTCTTAATGCGCAGGATATTCTTCCCATCCTTATATTCATAAGAAATCTCATCCATGCACTTCTTCACCATATAGATGCCAAGCCCGCCAATCTCCCGCTCTTCCGCTGTAAGCGCCACATTGGGGTCTTCTCTGGCAAGCGGGTCGTAAGCCTTGCCATTGTCGATAAACGTTACCACCACCGAAAGAGGATCCTGTAAGACGTCAATACGGACAGTCGCCGGACCTGTCTCAGGATTATAGGCATAGTGCGCGATATTGCCAAAGAGTTCGTCAATAGCAATGTCAATCTGCATCTGTGCTTTCAGCGGACAATTCATCTGTGCTAACTGTTCATCAACAAACATCGTCACTGTTTCTATATTTTCTACTGTCGCGTCAATCGTCAATTCCTTCATTATGCATCCTTTCCCTGTATTCCAGACATAACATGGTAATATCGTCAAACTGCGGCGCATCGCCCACAAAAGCATCAATATCTTCTTTGACTTTCCCCAGCAGTTCCATCGGCGCTAACGCTGTATTCTGTGCAAGAATTTCTCCCAGCCGTTCCATGCCGTAGAGCCTGCCGTCCTGATCCATTGCCTCTGTCACGCCGTCCGTATACTGAAACAGCCGGTCGCCGGGAGATAACTGCATCGTACCGCACTTATAACGTATCCCCTCCATACCGGCAAGCACAAAACCTGCACGAATTTTATAAGGCTCATAGCTGCCGTCCTTTTTGCAGATAAAGGGTATTTCATGACCTGCATTGACAAATGTAAACTCGCCGCTCACAAGATCAAGCACACCTTCAAAGGCGGTGATAAACAATCCTTCGCTATTAGACTCGCATAAGAGGTCATTGACCTTTGTGAACACCTCGCCCAAATCCCTGCCAGGCTGGGTATGTTCCTTAATCAGGGTCTTGCCAATCACCATAAACAGCGCCGCCGGCACGCCTTTTCCTGAGACATCCGCCATGACAACCGCCAGATGGCTCTCGTCCACCATGAAGAAATCATAGAAATCACCGCCGACTTCCTTTGCCGGATTCATTGTGGCATAGATATCAAATTCCGGTTTGTCCGGAAACGCCGGGAAAATTCCGGGCAGCATATCTGCCTGTATCTGCGTGGCAATGGAAAGCTCCGCTCCAATCCGCTCCTTCTCTGCCGTGACCATCGTCAGGTTTTCTATATATTCCACAAGATCCGTCTCCATCTTGCCCACAGCCTTTGCCAACACGCCGATTTCATCATTCTTGTTAATGGCGGACAGCTTATCCGAGGGCGTATTAGAATCTGCAAAACGCTTGGCTTCGTCCGTGACGGCAAGAATCGGCAGCAAGACCTCCCGGTACAAAAACATGCTATACACAAGCAGAAACAGGCAGACGGCGGCCAGAACGCCAAGCAGCACGTCTTTCACATACGTATTGCGGGCATTTTCCAGTCTTCTCATCGCTTTCTCCACGCCGAGGATTGCCACAATTTCTCCTTTTGAATCATATATGGCAATGCCTGCCGTCGTATGCGCCCCGGATTCCTCCGAATAAGAATAAAGATATTCCGTAGCACGCTCGCCTCTGGTAATGATCCCCCGCACATTATTCACATACTTCTCATCCACGCCAACCGCCGTATAGCCCAGAGGATAACGGTCAAAGCCGCTGGCGGAATTCACCGCGTCATAAATATAAGTAAGCGTCCGGTAATCTGAAGTGTCAACCTTCGCCACATAAATCAATGTCGTGTCCGTGGCGTCCACCAAATCATCCAGCCGTTTTTCAATCTCATGGTACTCATCATCCATCTCCCCTGTGGACAAATATTCTTCAAATTTATCTGGATTTAAGTAATTTGCCGCAGTCTCCGCGATCTCATACGCCGAATCATTATACTGCCGCTCTAACACAGACGTAAATTCCCGGTAGCCAATTATGCTGATCATCACCCCCAGCAAAATGCCGAAGATTATGATGCCGAGCGTCAGTTTTCCCGTAAGTCCGGTAATCCTCTTTTTCATTCCACTTCTTCCTTTCCCAAACAGCGTTTGGCCCTGTTATGATATTATTCCGGCGGTTAACGCTCCGTCCGGCCAGCCATCAGACTGCCGGCGCTGATGACCGGACAGATGGAGTATCAGGAACTTCTCAATATTGCCTGGAATCATTCTCCCTGGCAGCAAAAAACTGCTTCTTCTCCTCTGTGTCCAGAATGCACACCTGCTTGTTCTGCCCCATCATCCTGCCACTCTTCGCCAATTGTTCCTCATAGCATCTAAAACTGCCTGCACGCAGATAGGAAATGCGAACTTTGCCAATTTCATTCATCTTCCGGCAGCCCTGATATTCATAATTTACACGGCACAGGCAGTCATCTAAAATGTCTTCTGCGCCTGAGCCATTGATATCCGTGCATTCCAGATACAACTGATAATGCGGCAATACGTCTGACAGATCCTCCTGTATACAATATCCTGTAATCTCACAGCGCATACGGAACGCAAACTGCCTGACAGCCTCTGCAAGCTGCTCCTGGTTGCTCTTTTCCCCGGCAATATTGACCACTTGATTTTTACGGTAACAAAACTGCACGATGGGAGCCTGCTCATACCAGTCAACAACCTCTATCACATCCTGCATACAGTAACGGTACAGCCCAGAATGGTTTGTAAACACAAGTTCATACCGCTCACCGATGCTAATCTCCCACATACATAAAGGCCGTTGTTCTTCCATCTGCTCCTTATTTAACGGCATAAACTCAAAAAATCCCGCCTCTGGAAAGAGAATATAACGATTTGTCTGATTCATCTTCTCTGCAACGCCAAAAATTCCTTCCGAAGCCGCATAGGCATAAGGATGTATGGGAATGTCCCCCGCATACTCCTGCATCTTTTCTGTATAATAAGCAAACGATTCCCCGCCAATTGCCAGCACATACCGGACCCCGGGCCAAATTTTCTTAATGAGATCTTTACGCAGCGTCTCATGGGAAAGAAGGCGCAGCTGTTCCGCCCGCAAAGGGTTGGGCGGCAGTTTTCTCTCTACATACTCCCTCCATCTGCGGCTCAGGCTCACACATTCATCCACCCTTCCATACTCCATATCCTTCAGCAGCATTTCCCAGTTTCGCCAGATATAGTCCAAAACCCCTGCTACCCGGTTGACAAAAACGCCATGTATGGCGCGAAGATCCGGCTCTGCCAATGCAAACCGCACCTTAACATAGCACAAATCTTCCAGCGTATCCGGAAACAATACTTCCTTGGGCACACAGTAATCCTCTGCGTCAAACTGCCCATCCCTGTCCAGCCACTGGTAAATACATCCGGAACGGATGCCGTTCATTGTACCATTTTCCATATAAGTCTTTGCAAACTCCCCGATCTGGAAAATCCTGCCAAAAACTTCATTTTCCGGCAAATCCCGGTAATACTCTCTTACCATGCCGAAAAGAACGCCGTATGCATACGTATACTGAATCTTTAAATCTGTCTCCGTAAGCGGAAGATACTTCGCATCCCCGGTAGTACCGGAACTGATACAATAATAAACGGCTGGTTCTTCTGTCAGAACCTTTTCCTCGCCTGCAATCATCCGCAGGATGTAATCCTCGTAATCCCCATATGTGCAAAGCGGCACTTTTTTCTGGAACTCCCCGGCCGTCTCGATAGCCCCAAAACCATATTTCCTGCCATATACCGTTTCACGGTTACGGTACATGAGTTCAGCGAGTATCTGCATCTGCACTTCCGCAGACCTTTTTGAGGTGCTCTTAAGTGAATCCATAGATTCCCGCCCCAGTTTTCCATAATTGGTTTTCATACTTTCCTCTGTCTCCTGTCATATGTAAATCTGAATCGTATTCATGCCAAACGTCCGCTGGTACATTGCCGTCTCCACCATATCCTCAATCATGCGGATTCCCATGTACATATCACAATTCCCCGCTTCCTTCCCCAGCGCATCAGCGCCCGTCTGTCCTTTGTCTTCTGTGCGGCATAATGGATTGAACTCCCTGCCGCTGTAACGGATGCGGATACCGATCACACCCTCCAGAGAATACACCCGGAGATCAAATTCCACACCTTCTTCCCCATTTTCAGACAGAATCAGCGTCATCATTTCTTCCATCGCCAGGCTCACGCGCATAACCTGTCCGGGAAGCATACCGTTTTCCTCACAGAACACCGTAATCTTACTGCTGGCATCACAGATATCCTCTTCCTTGCCCCGCACCGAAAAATTAATAACCCGACCGGTCTCTTCCAACGTCTGATCCATCAACAGGAAACGCGAGCAGCGCCTGTGGAAATGACGATACACGCCTGTCGCCGCAAACCAGACAAGCAGCGTGAGGACTTCACCTGTAAATAAAAACCACCAGGGACTGCAGCTCTGCCGGCAAAGCACAAACAGGCTTGCACACGGCATAACAAACACGCGCAGTAAAATAATTGCATTTGCCCACATGGCGTATCCCGACACATTATAGTATCCCGACAGAATACAATTACACAGCGCAGGAATCATGCCAAACGACATGCACAAAAAGGCAAATCTCAGTGAATCTGTCAGCCCATATGCACCCGCAATGAAATCTGCCCCAGCAAGAATCACAATGGAAAACAGCAGGCAATAGGGGACGCCGCTTCTGACTTGCCTTGTCAGCAGCAGACATGCGCTCTTATTGTCATGTTCTCCGCTGTAAACGCCCAGCATTGCAGACGCTGCCTGCGGCACGCCGCCAGTTACGCTCTCTTCAAATGCGCCGATACAGTTCACCGCCGTAAACGCCGCTACCAGTCCGCTGCCGCCATTTTGCAAAAGTAATGTATTTACGACCATAACACGCAGCGTCTGAAACAGATTATTCAAGGCGGACGGGCTGCCCGCCCTGGCAATGCATACAAAGGAAACGTCCCTGCAATTAACACGCATACCCAAAGAAAAACTGCTCTTTTTGTCGCACAGCCAGACAAAGCCCAGCAGACAGGAGACCGCCGTCGCCATAACACTGGCAAACGCAGCCCCGGACACGCCCATGTCAAAGACATACAAAAATAACACGTCCAGCATCACATTTCCCGCGCCCATCACAAGCATCATCCATGTGACCTGCCGATTCCTCCCATCCAGCCTCAGATACCAGAAGGGAATGTAAATCAGGATTCTGGGCAATGCTCCGGCAAGGGTCACGCCGGTATACTCCATCACCAGAGGCGATACCGCCTCCTGGGAACACAGCAGGCCTGCCAGAGGTTTGATGCATAAGAGTCCCGCCGCCGTAACCACTGCCGAAATAAACACGCACCAGAAAACCGACATCTTATAAAGTTCCTGCGCCTTTTTGCCCTGATGATTGCCAATAGCCCCTGCCGCGCAGATGGCAGTCCCCGAAACTATAAAAGAACCGGCAATACACAGGACAAGGTAGACCGGTAAACTGAAATTAATTGCAGCTAAGGCATCCGCCCCGAGCCGCTGCCCGACAAGGATGCCGTCTGCAAGAATATTAATATTGCCGCTTAAAATGGACAGCATACAGGGAATCAATGCCTTCCCATATGCCTTTTTCAGAAATTGCTCATTCTGTTCCAGTGAAATAGAAGATGTCTGCTCACTCATACGCTCTCATTTCTCATAATGGCATCTCCAAACATATGCCAGGCTACGACTCGATTGTAAGGATATCGGCAAATCCGGTCACTTCAAAAATCTCCATGATCGTTTCATTCACATTCACGACCTTCATGCTTCCCTGCTTGTTCATCCGCTTCTGTGCTCCCAGAAGGACACGCAGCCCCGCCGATGACAGATAGTCAAGCGCGCTCATGTCAAATACCAGTTCCGTCAATCCCTCCAATCTGTCCGCAAGAACCTTTTCAAGCTGCGGCGCAGTCGTTGTGTCCAGCCTTCCCTCCAGAGAAATGCATAACTGGTTTCCATTTAAGTTCTCCATAATATCCATATCCTTCACTCCTTAATCTCCAATATCTGTATGCCCCTGCTCAAATTCCCATTGCAGTCCATACTTATCAATAAAGTAAAAATATTTGGTATTGCCCAAAATATCCGCCGCTTTCTGTTTACCCTCAGCGTCCTTCTCTTTCGCTTCATCAAAATAGTAAAAATCTGACGGCAATGTCTTGCTGATCTGGTAAACCTGGTAACCTTCTGTGGTATTAATCAAAGTTACGTCCGGCTGCGCCTTTATGTATTCAAAAGCCTCCTCGATATTGATGACTTTTAACGCCACATGCCTGGCTCCGCTGATATCATTGGCTTTAAAAATCACGGGTTCCTGCCGCCCCTTCGGATTGTGGTAGCACATCAGTTCAATGGTAAACTTCGTTCCCGGCACATCCATAAAGCCAATAGAAACATCCCCTTCTTCTGCCTCTTCTATAAAACCTCCCGCCTGAAAAAAACCTTTGTTCTTCCAATGGGGAATATGCTGGTTGGGAACAGCGCCCAAAATCCTCTCATAGTATTGAAACGCCTCCATCACGTCATCCACGAAAATGCATACATGTGACAATCCTGTAAAAACTGGTTTTTTCATATTGTATTTCTCCTTTCTTATTTTTCATAAAATCAGGGTGTCAAAAGCGCCTCTGGCGCCATCCCCCCCATACCATATTAACAAAATATTTTTGCAAACTGTGCAGTTCGGGACAATTGATATCTATTTAGGGATAAATCTTAATTCTTCCGGATATTCAGCTCGATCACTGTGTTATTCAGGTTCAGCGCCCGCATATATTGGAAATCCGAGGTGATTTTTTTCAGCAGGCCAATTCCTCCCACCGTCACTTCCGCTTCTTCCTGCGGAACATAGTCCAACGGATTAAACGGAATACCGTCATCGCGGATTCGCAGAATATATTTCTCATCCTGTATGGTAAAACTGATGTCCATATAATTCCTCTGACCGCCGCGATAGCCATACTGCACAATATTGGCAGCAATCTCCTCCACGGCAACCCCAAGAATCGAGGCATCCCGTTCACTTATGTGATTGTCTGCACAAAATACAAACAGCTTTTCCCGAAAAGCAATCACCTCCTCCAGATTATTCTCAACGGAACAATCTAAAGACTTCTCATCCGTAATCTGCGGCAGCATATAAACGCCTCCCGGTTCAAACCTCCCCCTGCGCTGACCCACAATCCGCCAAACTATAGCCAGAAAAATTGTAACGGCTTCGCTTACCACTGCCATCAGGCATACCCCGGGAAACCCCCAGAAGAAAATCCCTGTCAGAGTAAGCGGCACGATCACCACAAATCCCTGCAGCACCGTCACCATCGTGGACAGCCCCGGCTGTAAAATTGTCTGGTAGTAGGACATCAGGAACTTATTATACACATAGAAGGGAAAGCTGCAGGCAAATATACGCAGCGCCGTCTCACAGAGCGTAAGCAGACCGCCCTCTGTGATTCCAAACAACCCGGCAATCGACCCGGGAACGGCAAAAAATATCATCATCAAGATAACGATCGCTATATAGCTGTAGGTGAGCACTCTCTTACAGAGGGTACGTATGCCATAATAATCACGTTCCCCATAGAGAATTCCCGCAATGTTCTGGACCAGTCCAATAATTCCTCCTACACACAATTCCGCAATCAGCACAGCATTGGCGCAGACAGAATAGACTGCCATAGGGCCATTTCCCAAAATACGCACAATCACAGAATTGATAATCACAGACTTCAGCGCAGACATCAGCGTAAACGCTGCGCTGGGAATACCTGCTTTCATGGAAATGCTCACATAATGGAACGCTTTTTTATCCAGTTTCCGCAGGCGCAGCATCCGCTGTTTGGAACGAAAATAAATTACCACCGGCGCCATGCCAGCCAGATAACCAATCACCGTAGCCAGCGCGCTGCCTGCCATGCCCATATGAAAGCTCCGGATAAACACAAAATCCAGAACCAGGTTTACTGCATTGGCAATGATAAAAAGCGCGCTCCCCAGCTGCGGATGGTTATCTGCATTCATAAAATAACATAAAATAATAGCGACTGTCAGAATCGGGATTCCCGCAACATTCACCATAATATACGGCTCGGCAAGCGCAGCCAGATCACTGTTTCCGGCAAGCAGCCTGGCTGCAGGTTCCGGCAGGATTGGCGCAAACAGCGCAAAAAACACAGATATTGCCAGCCCGGCTGCCAGCGAGGCAGTGAACACCCCGCTGGCTTTTTCCATGTCCCGTTTACCAAGAAATACCGCCGTCTCAGCCGCGCCGCCCATAGCAAGCATCAAAGCCGCCATCTGCAGCAGTAACAGCACCGGCATGGAAATTTCAATCGCCGCCATCGCCTCCGCTCCCAGGAGGTTCCCGACAATCATGCCGTCCACCACATTGCCAAGCTGCATTGCAACTGTCATCAGCACCCCTGGCAGAATATACTGATGAATTTTTTTATTTATTAAAAACGCATTTCTTTCCATAGAACCCTCCTGTAACTGTTCGGCTGGCTGCGCTGTTGATTATAACCTTCCATCAAAAAATCCCAATGTTTCAAGAGCCGTCAGCGCATTTTTAAGATAAACGCTGTCCGGCATCGGCCACTTAAACCCGAGGCGGTACAAGGCTTTGGTAGTGAAACGATTGTCCGCATCTATGTAGACGGCGCTATGATCCGCGTCGCTGGATGCATAGGCAATCAGACCGGAGATCAGCTCATTGTTCTTTTCATCCTCCAAAGCTGCCAAAAGCGCCTGCTCAAAATCCTCATCACTGACCGTCTCCACAAGAATACCCGACTCATTCATCTGTTCTATTACATCCGCCATCTGGACTAAATAGCTGCTATAAGCATGGAATACCGTAAATTCACCTTCAACCGCAGACAATTTGACAATCGCCTCCGCCGTAGAATCAATCGGTGAAAATTCTGTCGGCATATCCAGCATGGACACCGGGAACCTGCCAAGCGCCACATAACCGCGCAGGGTGCGCATAAATCCGTTCGTCACAGAGTTGATCTGGAATTCACCGTCACTGATGCGGCTCATCAGGTTCCCCACACGGATGACCTTGCCCTTCATGCCCTGTGATGCTGCCTCTAAGACAGCCTTTTCTGCACGGAACTTCGTATCAATATACTTGTTGGAAAGGCTCTGTCCAAAGTAAAGTTCACTCTCGTACATCTTCTTCTCCTGTGGGAATTTGCCGCCCACATTTTCCCCGGCAACGCTCACCGTGGAAATCTGAATCAACTCGCGCTCCGTCTTTTTACACAAATCAATCAGATTCAAAACGCCCTGATAATTCACCCGCTCCAAAGTATCATCTGCTGAAAAATGCTTCACACACGCCGCACAATTAATAACCCGGACAAAGTCGTACTGCTGAAGGCTTTCTACCTTGGCAGCGTCCGTGATATCGCCTTCAATTAATTGGATCCGGCTGCCGAATAATTCCTCATAGGGATTGCTGAAATAATACACCAGCATGCTCTTTAACCGTTTCTCCAGGGTGGAAGCTTTTCCCCTGCGCATCAGGCAGTATATCACATTATCCTCATTGTCTATCATGTTCTTTAAGATGTGCGCTCCCAGGAAGCCATTTGCACCTGTAAGCAGGACATTGCCGAGTGCAGATGGAGCAATCTCGTCCACATGCGCTGTCACATTGCGGCTTAATACCTGCTCTAAGGCGCTCTGTCCTTCACCGCTCTTTTGCTCTCCTCCTGCGGCAGCGCTCCCGCCCTGCTGCTTCTGGATATGGCGTTCCAGTTCCAAAGGCGTCTTGTACTCGAACAAGTCAGCATACGCTACCTGAATGCCTGCGCTCATGCACTTCATCGCCACTTTGGACGCTGACAGGGACGTGCCGCCATGTTCAAAGAAATCATCCTCGATGCCGATCTGATCCACGCCGAGAGCCATCTCAAAGATTTCACATAATTTACGCTGCAGTTCTGTGTGCGGCTTCACATAATTCTTATTGTCCACTGTGTACTCCGGCTCCGGCAGGGCGCGCTTATTGACCTTGCCGTTATTGGTAAGCGGCAGCTCAGGAAGCTGCATGAGCACGCTCGGCACCATATAAGGCGTTAAATATTTCTGCATAAAGCAGGTCAGATTCTGTTTCTCCACCTGGCTCTCGGCCACAAAGTAACCGCACAGGAACTGATTGGAATCTTTTTCTTTTACAAGCACTACGCTGGATTTGACCGTGGGATACTGGTTCATAACATTTTCAATCTCATCCAGCTCCACACGCAGCCCGCGCAGTTTCACCTGGTTATCCATGCGTCCCATAAATTCAATTTTGCCATGGTGGTTCCATTTCGCCAGATCGCCGCTGCGGTAAGCATTCATGCCCTCAAACTGAATGAATTTATCCGCTGTCATCTCTGGCTTGCCCACATAGCCCCTGCCGACGCCGTCTCCAATAATCAAAAGCTCGCCCGGTACGCCGGCGGGAAGCAGATTGCGGTACTTATCAATCATTACCATCTTAATGTTTGCCATCGGCTTGCCAATCGTAATCTTATCCCCGCTCACCTGGTCGAAGGCACAGCCAATCGTCGTCTCAGTCGGCCCATAGCCATTAAAGGTAATGGCGTTGGTTCCCAGAGCCATAATTTTGTCATAAAGCGCCTCCGGAAATGCCTCCGCACCCACGTTAAAGACTTTAATCTGCGACAATGCTTTCTTCATCTCCGGCATGTCGATAATATTGATTAAAAATGAGGGTGTACAGGTCATCATATCCACGCCATTTTCCAGGATCAGTCTGGAAAGCGCAAGCGGATTGTGGATTTCCTCTTCGTTTGCCATGCAGACAGTAATGCCGTGGTACAGCGGGATACATTCCTCCAAAATGGAAACGTCAAAGGTAATCGCCGCAAATGCCAGCGATACCGTGGCGTTGTATACATAAGACTGCGCCTCTACATTGTAGGGGTTATCATCCACATAGTTCACCAGATTCCGGTGCTCAATCATGACGCCCTTCGGCTTTCCGGTAGAGCCGGAAGTATAAATGCAGTAACACAGGTTCTCCGGGCGTATATCCACCTCAGGATTGCCGGTATTGCCATCCTTTTCCAAAAGTTCCTCGAGAATCAGCACTTTGGCAGACAGGTGTTCAAGCAGCTTTTTCCGCTCTTTTGCAATCTCTGCGGGCATCAGCACAAATTCCGCCCTGGAATCTTCCAGGATATAGCTGATACGCTCATCCGGATATTCGGGGTCTATGGGCAGGAATGCGCCGCCCGCTTTCATGATTCCCTGTCTTGCCGCATAGACATCCACGGTCCTCGGCAGCATCACGCCTACCATCTGCTCGATGGATAAGCCCATTTCAATTAAATGGTTTGCAATCTTATTGGCATTCTCATTCAGTTCACAAAACGTCAGGCTCCTGCCGCAGGCAATCACCGCCGTCTTATCCGGATAAAGTGCAGCCTGCCGCTCAAACAATACGTTTGCCGTGGTCTGCTCCACCGCATACTCTGTCTTATTGTAGTGATCCAGTTCACGGCGCGCGCTTTGGCTTACCATACAGACTTCCTTTAACTGCTTCTTATCCTGGAATTCCTGCACTGCCACTGCAAGACTGTCAACCAGCCCGGCAATCGTGCGTTCCTCATACAGATCACTGCGGTATTCCACCTGATAGCAGATCTCATTTTCATTTACCATTACGTCTATGGACAACGGCGCCTTCGCCGTGTCTAAGGAAAGCTCCTCTCTGACGGCTTTCTCCCCGGCAATCGTATCAAACAGGAAGCTGTCGCCCTGGAACGCAAACATGATATCCGCTTTGATACCGTAAGCCCTGCTGATTTCCGCAAACGAATAAATATCGGCATTCATGCTGTTCATCAACTGTTCCCCGGTCTCTTTCAGGTAAGAGCTAATCTCTTTTTCCCCCTCCAGATTACAGTAAACCGGCAGCGTCTTCACCAGCATGTTGATGGTGGATGACAGCCGGGAATCATTTCTGCCATTATATATGGTCGTAAAAACTGCCTCATATTTATATACATAACGTCCCGTCACAAATCCAAACGCCGCTGTAAACAACGTATTTAAAGTAACCTTCTGCCCGGTGCAGAACTGCCTCAGCGCTTCCAGATCAGCCTGATCCGCTCTCTGATACAAGCCAAGCCCAGGCGTCTCCTCCCTGTGGTCTTTAGCTGGAAGGAAATCGGTGTCGCAGCCCTTAAAAATACCGTCGTAATATTGTCTGGCAAGGGTATACTCCTGTCCTTGCAGCGCTTTCTGTTCTACGAGCGCAGCCTCATAACCGCTGAACTTCTCCTTCTCCGGCGATTTCCCGTCATACGCCTCATTCATATCGCGGAGGAAAATACCGCAGGACTCGCCATCGCTGATAATATGATGGAATTCCAGGAAGAGATATTTCCCTTCCGGCGTATCAAATAATTGTATACGAAACAGCCTGTCGCCAAGGATCTGATATGGTTTCACCAGTTCTTCCTTATGCAGCTCTTCGCATATCTCAACTTCAAACGGCAAATCATCATTGCGTTTCTGCCAGATATCGCCGTTATCATCCAGCATTAGCGTCGTCTTAATATAAGAATGCGCCTCTACTGTCTCCTCGACCGCCTTCTTCAAACGCTGTAAATCTACATTCTCTCCCAGGCAAAACAGGAAAGGAATATTATAAATCGTGCTTCCCGGGTTGGCTGCGCACTCTACAAAAATACCATTCTGCGTCTGTGTCAGCGGATATGTTTCCCGTTTCTCAAACGTCTCTTTGCGGCTGCTGCCCGCCAGGAATTTTTCTAATTTCTCTACCGTGTCATGCTCTTTTAAATCCTTGTTGCGGATGACTGCGCCCTCAAAGGCATCTGACAGCAGCACGTTCAGCCTGACTGCGCCAATCGAGGTCAGCCCCGCCTTATAGATATCTGAATTTACGCCAAATTCCCGATGTCCAATGACTTCTGCTATGCAGTCAAAAATCTTCTGCTGCACTTCTCCCTCAGGCGTCACTAAATCTTGCTGCCTGCGCTCCGGCATAGGCAGCGCACGCTTATTCACTTTCTGGTTCTGATTCAGCGGAATCTTATCAATCTGCATTGTCACTGCCGGAACCATATATGGCGGTTTGCTCTCCTCGATAAAAGCATTCATCGCATCCACATCAACTTCTTCGTCCGAAACCACATAAGCGGCGATGTATTTCCCACCCGATGTCTCGTCAAACGCTGCCACCGTAGCGTCTTTAATCCCTGGGAAACGACGGATAATTTCTTCCACCTCGGTCAGCTCGATGCGGAAGCCGCGGATCTTCACCTGCCCGTCCCGTCTGCCGATAAACTGAATATTGCCGTCCGGCAGATAACGCACGATATCACCGGTATGGTAAATCCTGCTATATTCCGGCAAATTGCTATATGGATTGTCACCATAGACCTCCGCCGTTTTTTCCGGGCGGTTCAGGTACCCCCGGGATACATGGACGCCGGAAATACACAGTTCTCCCGGCACGCCGACCGGAACTCTTCTGCCCTGCTTGTCTATAATATATAATTTAATATTTGGCAGAGGCTTGCCGATCGGTAAATCCTCCTCATATTCCTCAAACGGGTAGGCAGTCGTCAATATCGTACATTCCGTAGGACCATATACATTCAGGTAATGCGTGCTGCCTTCAGGCGCAAACGGCGCCAACGCTTCTCCGCCCATCAGCAGATATTTCAAATGCGTATTCTCTGCATCCGCCGCACTGCCCGAACCCGCTGCTCCAGAAAGCATACTGGTGGCAAACGCCCGTCCGATCTGAGTCGTCATAAACACGTTGGTAATTCTATGTTCCTCAAAATACTCATGCAACGCATTCAAGTCTAAACGTATGGATTCATCTATGATATGAAGCGCCGCGCCGGACGTCAGCGTGGGATACATATCCATCATATTGGCGTCAAATCCGTAACTCGCATAGGCTGCCGCACAACTGTCTTCTGTCAATTCATAATTCCTGCGATAGCTGTCGCAGAACGCCGCAATATTTTTATGTTCAAGCATACAGCCCTTGGGCACGCCTGTGGAACCTGAGGTATAGAGCAGAATAAACAAATCCTCCGGTTTCGGCGGCTCCGGAAGTTTGTCTGCCCTGGGCAGATTGGGGATATCCTTTGTCAGCAAAACTCTGCCCTGCCACTGCGGCACCAGCGGCAAAAGTTCCTCATCGGCAATCAGCAGCTTTGCCGCGGAATCCTCCATCATAAATGCTAACCGTTCTTTTGGATAGGTAGGATCTAAGGGCTGATATGCCGCACCGGACTTAGACACGCCAATCGAAGCAATCGCCATGTATTCACATCTGGGAATCAGCACGGACACCACCTCTTCCCTGCCAATGCCAAGCCCCGCAACGCAGGCTGCAAGACGATCTGACATTTCATCCACCTGGGCATAGGTATAGCTTCTGTCCGTATAGACAACGGCTGTGTGATCTGGCGTCTTTTTCGCCTGTGCGCGGAATAAATCAATCACCGTCTTACTGCGGTCATAGGAAACTTCCGTCTCGTTAAAACCATCTAAAATCTGTATATCCAGTTCTGACACAAGCGCAATCTGTGACAGGGTTTCACTGGCCAACATCCCTCTTAAGACTTGCTGCAGCATATGAAGCAGACCGCGCGCCGTCTTTTCACAATATAGATCCGTGCGGTATTCCAGGGAAATTTCATATCCTCCCCCCTGCTTCATCACCATCACAGAGACATCTGCCTGCACATCGCCCGTAGCAAGCGGCGCCGCTTCATACTGTCCGCCTTCCAGTGACAGGCCCTGAAACATTTCCCCCTGATAGACAAACAGGATATCCGAGGCAATGCCGTAATCTTTCGCCAGCTCGGCAAAAGAAATACAGTCATGGCTCATCACCGCATAAAATTCCTCCTGGAAACTCTGCAGATATTGTTCTACAGACACACTTTCCTCCCAGGAATGGCAGATTGGCAGCGTGCGCACAAACATTCCTGTGGAATTTGCCATGTTTACCGTATGCCTGCCGTTATTGACCGTACAGAACAGACTCTTATTTTCCCCGCTGAATTTCCCCAGCGTATAGGAAAATGCTCCCAGAAACAGTGTATTTTCAGAAATTCCCCTCTGTCTTACAAACTGCTCCACCGCCATGGACGACAATTCTCCGCTCAGAGAAATTCTGACCTCCCTGCCTGCAGGCGTAACCGTCTTTTTCTTATAATCTTTTATTAATGCCTCGCCAAAATCTTCGCCTGCAAGTTTGCCCGC
Source organism: Lachnospiraceae bacterium (assembly GCA_910575155.1). GTDB lineage: Bacteria > Bacillota > Clostridia > Lachnospirales > Lachnospiraceae > Petralouisia. The sequence goes on along the minus strand of CAJTDX010000009.1, from coordinate 6,835 downwards.
AAAAAATTCCCTTGCTTTCTGATATCTGGCAGTATCTTTTATTGATTCCTCATAGACAGAGAAATCCATCTGGGAAATTTCCTCAGACTCCGGCTCCTGTCCGTGGTAAAGCTGCGAAATTTCATCAAGAAATACCTTAACAGATGTGCCGTCAAAAATAATATGGTGTACGTCAAACAGAAAATAACATTTGTCCACGCAGCGGTACAGCGCCATGCGGTACAGCGGCTCTCCTTCCAGACGGAAGGGACGTACGAACGTCCTCTTGACGGCTTCGATATCCTCTGTCTCCCACTCGCCGACATCTGCTCTCAGATATTCAGGATGCAGGCTCATCACCGGCGTACCCCTGTTCAGGGCAACGTTCACGCCAAAAGACGGATGCATGGATACCGCCTTTTTCACAGCGTCCTTAAATCTCTCCATATCAACCGCATCCGGAAGCTCGCAGCACACAGGAATATTGTACATTGTCGCCTGCGGGTCATTGACACATTCTAAGTAGACGCCCATCTGGGAATCGGTGAGGACATATTCCTTTCTCTCCTGAGAATGCCTCTTAAGCTGATCTTCCTTCTTCTCTTCTAAAAGCGCCGCAATCTTTGCAGGCGCCCTTCCATTCAATACATGTTCCGGCTGCAATTCGATATCACTGAGGAATTCTGCAAGTTTTAAAACATTGATGGAATCTCCGCCCAGTTTAAAGAAATCGTCATCCACACCGACCCGGCCGCAGTGCAAAACTTCCTCAAAGCCCTGGCAGATACGTTTTTCGCAGTGGCTCTGCGGTTCTTTATATGTTGTTTTATATTCGTCTAAACCTGGCGGCAGCAATACCGTACGGTCCAGCTTGCCGTTCACATTCTTCGGCAGGCTGTCCAATCGTTTAAAGAAACGGGGAATCATATAATCAGGAAGCGTCTCTTTCAGACAGGCGCGGATCTTCTCCACCTTCACTTCTTCTGCTGACACATAGTATGCACAGAGGTAATTCTGGCCATTTTCATCCTCAAAAGCCTTTACAACTGCGCTTTCCACTTCCGGCACAGACGTAATGCGCAGTTCAATCTCCCCGGTTTCCACACGCTGCCCATTGATTTTCACCATCCAGTCTTTGCGGTTGACATAGACGAAATTGCCGTCTTGCATCCTGCGCCCTATGTCCCCGGTATGCAAAAGGACGCTGCCATCGTCCTGCCTGATAAATGTCTTTGCGCTCTGTTCCTCCAGATTAAGGTAAGACCCGGCAAGGACGCCCTTGATGCATATTTCACCCTCTTTACCATCCGCAACTTCTTTTCCGTCCTCATCCAGCAGGAAAAATTCCAGCCCTTCCAACGGCTTGCCGATCGGCGTATTTTCCATAGGTTCCTCAATTTTATAGCTTAACACCGTCGCTGCCGTCTCACTGGAGCCATAGCAGTTATACAGCTCATAGCCATCCCCTGCCATCATGGAAACGCGTTCGCTTCCGGTCGCCACTTTTTTCAGGGTACGGCTCTTATTTTTAAACAGACGCAGTATCTGCGGGCTGATAAATGCGCAGGTAATGTCTCTTGCGGCAAAATAATCCTCCAAAAGCCGCACATCTTTCCTTGTCTCTTCCGGCAGGATATGGGAACAGCCGCCGCGCGAAAGCACGGTAAAATACTCTAAGACCAAGACAACGAAAGACATCGGCGCCCCCGCTGCCTGCACATCATTTTCATCTACATACAGAACGCTCCTGTTCCGCCAGACTCCCTGTGTGAGACTCGCCATCGTATGTACAATCCCTTTGGGACGCCCGGTAGAGCCAGAGGTATAGATCATCATTGCCAGGCTGTCATCCTCTCTCGCCGCCGGCTGAATGGGTTCATATGTTTCGATCTCTGACAGCCAGCCATCATCAATCACCGCTGCCGCCTTGCAGTCCTCTTTGATGTAATTAAGCCGTTCCCCGGGATATTCCGGCAGCACCGGAACAAATGCGCCGCCGGCCATCATAATGCCCAGTTCCGCCGCAATATACTCCATCTTCCTGCCCATGCAGACCATGACGGCTTTGCCTGACATCTCCCCTGACTCCAAAAGCTTAGCGGCAATCCTGCGGCTTAAGGTCTCCAGCTCCTTATACGTTGTCATCCGCTCTCCGTTACAGTCCGCCAACGCCGCCTTTTGCGGGTATGTGCGCACCACATACTGAAACTCATCCAAAAAATTCATGCCTCATTCCTCCTACATTATATTTTTAATTAAAATATTTTTCAGATAAATAGTTAAATCCTCTTACCATTAGCTCCGTAACCACAATTGACAATAATGCGAGCAGCCAGCATTGATAGCTCTGAAAGCTCTCATAGCCGTTTATTCCAAGAGCGGCAAAATATACCAGCGTATGCAGGGCATAATATTTCGATATATGCCTGCTGTAATATAGAAGCTGTCTCGCAGCAAAATTCTCTGGTGTACATAATTTATTATTTTTCCTGCGAATCTCTTCGATAAAGAAAAAGATTGCGGCAAAAAAGAATATATGCGCCAGGCTTGCCGCCACATGCCAAAAATCCGGATGCGTATACGCATTACTCAGAAAGGCGTGCAGTTCGGACAGATCCGAACCGTAATTTTTAAATATCAGCAGCCACCATACAACGACAATTGCAACAGCGGGAATACAAAACATTCTGTAAAATCCCGTTTTATCTTTAACATGTCTGATCATTTTGCCAAAAGCAACGCCAAGCAGCGCATAAGACAGAAAATATAGCGGTGTAAAAGAAACAAAATCTGCCTCTCCAATCAAAAGCTTCACAATATACCCGATTACCGGCACATTCACAGGTATGCCGCAAATAAATGGCGCCGCTATGCTGACTGTTGCGCCAATCATCACATACCATACCGTTTTCAGATCCAATTTCTTAAGCAGCGCCAGTATCAGATAGATGATTCCGGTAATAAAAAAGATATTCGTATACTGCATGTAAATCTTTACCAGGAACCTTACATTTTCCGTCACACTCTCCGTCAATCTTCCGGAAACGAACGGATAGGGTATCGTCAGCGCCGCTATATAAGCAATATTATTCAGATACTGGTAAATCACCATGCGAACGCCGCTCTTTGCAAAATTTGCCGGCGCCGCATCCTTGCTGTAAACCGTTCCAATTCCCATAACAAAGATAAAAATAGCCGCCCCGGACATCGTTGCAAACGAATAAATCCATTGGCTCATGGAATCCTGTGGAGACAAAGTTGCCTGAAACGCATGGATCAGGTATATAAACAGCATGAAAATCCCTTTCAGATAATCGAACTCCCTTTGCCTTCCTGTATTTACTTCTTCCTTTGAAAAAACTGTACGCATCATTTTAATCCTCCACGCATTCTGACATCCATGGCATTGTCTCATATCGTTCTGTCTCAAACCTGTTCTTTCCATTTTCACAACAGCGGCAGTATTCTTTTCCCCGATCTGTACGGCTCTGCTAAATAAGATTCAGCAGTATTCTTGTTATAAACATGCCGTTCTGCACATAAAAATCTGTCTCGCCTTCATAACGGGAAACCGCCTTCATAATACTGATCACACCCATGCCGCCGCCTTTATCCGACTGTGGCAGCCCATTACGAAAAACTACCTCTTTGCTGCTTGTATTCCGGCACTGGATAATCACCTTGTTTCTTTTCTGTGAAATATAAATGTCGATCTCCTGCTGCGGCTGCCCGGAGCCGGCACACCCATGAATCGCATTCTCAAACATATTTGCCAGAATTGCGATCCAGTCAATATCCCGGACAGGCAGGTTCTTTCCCAGTCTCACATCCATAGTGACCTGAATATTCTGTCTCCGCGCCTTTTTCGCATACGCCAGCAAAATACTGTTTACCGCCAGATTCCTGCTGATATCCTTTACTTTCCACTTTTCCACATCCTCATCATACTGTGTAAGATACGCAAGAAGCTGATCAAACTCCTTTTTTTCAACATATTCCCGAATCAAAAGGACATGGTGCCGCACATCATGGCGAATCCTCGCCGCTTCTGTTTCTGATTCTCTCATAAGATCCATCTGCTGGTGCAGGAGCTGTTCATTTACTTCAAGCAGCTCCTTTTCCGCCTGATAATAATGTTCCTGTCCCAAGTGGATATACAGATGAAGGATTGCGTACTGGAGCGTTCCCGCCATAAACAAAATCAAAAACGCACGCACCATGTTAAAAACAGAAAATCCCTGTAAATTAGGCCAATATGCCATAATTGCGCCGAGCATTACCGACACGAAAAGAGCCGCCGCACTGAACAAATCCATTTCCTGGAGCAAAAAATCCACACCGCTTAAAAACTGTTTCCGGAACTTAAACCAGGTAAAAATGAGGATTAACACAAAACAGACAAAACGCACAAGAATATCTACCCATAGATTACCTCCAAACCACCAGCGCGCCACATCCACGCCGCAAAAGACACACACCGAAAACAAATAAAATGTCAATGCCATCTTATACAAAGACAAATACAAAACGTCGCTGCTCATGATACTGCAGAAAACTCCAATGACAGGAAGCGTTGACAGCGCAGCAAAACGGACAAAGCTGTCGTTTGCCACCAGATACCATGCGCTATAAGTAATAATCATCGAAGCGCCAAATATTATGTAACACCAGGCTGTTTTCTTCACGGAAAACCTCGGTCGGTCCAGCATCAAAAAAAATGACAGCATTAATACTGTGCTAATGGCATTACGAAAAAACGCAACCCAAAAGGAACCTCCCAGCATACTTCTCATCCTCCTTTTTGCAGAACACTTTTCATGTTCTATGATAGCTTTTTACGTATGGAAATTCTACAAAATGGGATAAACCATAAATTTAGAGGGACAAAAAAAGATCCCCCTGTCGAAACCGGACAAGAGAATCTTTTTCTGACGTTTTTAGCTCTGATACAATTTATGCAACCGCAGGAATCATGTTATGCCTTCCCATCTTGAACGTCAAAATAATAGGCAAAGTAAATTTTTTTAAATTCCGCGGCCTTATTTCGCGGTATGTAAATCGTACATCCATTATCCATTACGATCTTTTCACGCTCCACCGAGATAATATGATCCATGTTCAGGATATAGGAGCGTCCGCACCTGCCAAACTGGCAAAATTCTTCCAACAATTCCCAGAGCTTTCCCGTCGTCATGCGAACCCTGTACTCCCCTTTTGCCAGATAAAGTACCTGGTAATTTTTCTGCGATTCACAGTAAATGATATCATTCGGCTGGATTTGCCGAATCCCCCCTGCTACTTTAATCATAATCTGATTTTTCCTGCTTTTATCAATCTGTCCCATTACAGAATCCATGGCATGAAAAAATCTCTGATCATCAAGCGGTTTCACAAGATACTGCACCGCGTCCACCCCATAAGCTTTCAGGGCATATTCGGTTGACGTGGTGAGAAAGACAATCGGCATATCCATGCCCAGCATACGCACTTCCTCGGCAGCTTCCATACCGGTCTTCCCGGACATAAATATATCCAGCAGCAAAATATCCGGCAGGTACCCATTCTCCCTGACCTGCCACAGCAATGCTTCCGCACTGAAAAACCTCTCCGTTTTGTATTCCACTTCCTGTTTTCTTTCCTGATAGCTTGCCAGGAAATTTTCAATCCGCTCAAGCTCCCTTTCATCATCATCACATAATGCTATCGAGTACAATCTTTCCACATCCTCCAACTTCCTGTCAACTCCCGCCAGCTCAGCTGCTTCGACATTATTCTCCTCATTCACTATATAATAAATTCAAATAAAAAAGCAATCGCTCTTTGATCTCTCCTCCCCTAAAAATCCGGCGGAATATTCAGAATCAGCCGGAACACAAACACTCCGTTTTCATTTTTAAAATCGTAAACGCCGCCATACTTTTCCGCCGTCTTGATAATGCTTGATACCCCGATTCCTCCTGTAAACTCCGTTTTCGGCTGCCCGTTCTTTAATTGCGTTTCCATCCTGCAGGTATTGCTGCATAAAATCATCAGCTTATTGTTTCTTTTTTTCATCACAAAATGAATAAAACATTCTCTTTCCTCTGAATGCTTCCTGACGTCCATGCAGGCGTAAATCGCATTTTCATAAGCATTTGCAAGTATTGTTACCATGTCGATATTGGGTATCGTCAATTTCCTGCTAATTTCAATATCCATCGTAACCTTAATCTGCTCGCTCCTCGCTTTTCTGCTATATGCTGAAAGGATATTATTGACCGCCGTGTTCACACAGAGCCGTTCCACCCTGTTCTGATCTATTTCCCTGTCATACTCCTCCAGGTACTGCAGCAGCTCCCTGTTCTGAAAATTGCGTGCATACTCCGCTATTACCGCATTATGGTGCCTTACGTCATGGCGTATCCTTCTTCCCGACTCCACGGACTCCTCGAGAATCTCCATCTGACGTTCCAGAAGTCTGTGGTTCATCTGTATCAGCTGATTGTCCCTCTCATATTCCCGCTCTATGCCGACATGAAAATAGAATCGGAACACCAGAAGCTGCAGGGTGCCTGTGAGGATAAAATTCACAACAATCTGGTAAAGATGGTAAGGGGTCATCTCCTTGATATTCGGATTCAGGATAAACCCGATTCCCAAAAGAACACTGATAATCATAACGGCAACACTGAATTTATCTGCCTCTTTCTCTACATAATCACCAAATCCCCTGATGGAGCTTTTCAATTTTTTTTCTATAAACTTCCATGCTTCGGCTCTTAGCACCACCATAAATGAAACAGGTTCATGTATACATTTATTTTTCTGTCATTTTCATGTATATTAATGATGACGGCAAAAATCGTTTTTTACCTGG
>CAJTDX010000008.1:24810-143733 GCA_910575155.1 Lachnospiraceae bacterium | reverse complement strand
AGATGTGTGTCTCACAAGGTCCTCATTTTACTCATTTATTCTGTTTTTTGTTGCCCTGTCAGGCTAAATTATAATCTGCCAGCAGGATATGGAGCTTCTGCTGTGACAACTGCTCCCAGTGTACTACTTGCTGTTAATAGCCGCCTGTGCAGCCGCCAATCTTGCAATCGGCACACGGAATGGAGAACAGGAAACATAATCCAAACCAATCTTATGGCAGAATTCTACAGAAGAAGGATCTCCTCCATGCTCGCCGCAGATACCGATATGAAGATTCGGATTCACCGGTTTTCCTAACTTGATAGCTGTATCCATCAATTTACCCACACCAGTCTGATCAAGTTTTGCAAATGGATCATTTTCAAAAATCTTAGCATCATAATATGCTTCTAAGAACTTGCCTGCATCATCACGAGAGAATCCAAATGTCATCTGTGTCAGGTCGTTAGTACCGAAGCAGAAGAAGTCAGCTTCTTTTGCGATCTCATCTGCAGTAAGAGCAGCTCTTGGGATCTCAATCATCGTACCTACTTCATACTCTAATTCAACGCCTGCTGCTGCAATCTCTGCGTCAGCGGTCTCTACTACAACCTTCTTCACACATTTCAGCTCTTTGATATCGCCTACCAACGGAATCATGATTTCCGGCTTGATTGACCAGTCAGCATGAGCTTTCTTTACATTGATGGCAGCGCGAATTACTGCACTGGTCTGCATCTTTGCAATTTCAGGATACGTAACTGCAAGACGGCATCCACGATGTCCCATCATTGGGTTAAACTCATGTAAAGAATCAATCAGTGTTTTGATATCCTCTACAGATTTGCCCTGTGCATCTGCAAGTTTCTTAATATCATCTTCATCTGTAGGAACGAACTCATGCAATGGCGGATCCAGGAAACGAATAGTAACCGGATTTCCTTCCAGAGCCTCATATAATTTCTCAAAGTCACCCTGCTGATAAGGAAGAATCTTATCCAGCGCAGCTTCTCTCTCTTCTACGGTATCAGCGCAGATCATCTCACGGAATGCAGCAATTCTGTCTTCCTCAAAGAACATATGCTCTGTACGGCAAAGACCAATACCTTCTGCTCCCAGCTCACGAGCTTTCTTTGCATCAGCAGGAGTATCTGCATTGGTACGAACCTTCAATGTTCTGTACTTATCAGCCCAGGCCATAATTCTTCCAAACTCACCGGCGATTGTCGCATCTACCGTAGGAATCAGGCCGTCATAAATATTACCTGTTGTACCATCAATAGAGATCGGATCGCCTTCATGATATTCCTTGCCTGCCAGAGTAAATTTCTTATTCTCTTCATCCATAGCAATATCGCCGCATCCGGATACGCAGCAGGTTCCCATACCACGCGCAACTACGGCTGCATGGCTGGTCATACCGCCACGAACAGTCAGGATACCCTGAGCAGCCTTCATACCTGTAATGTCCTCCGGAGAAGTCTCAAGACGAACCAGAACAACTTTCTCTCCTTTTTCAGCCCATGCAACGGCATCGTCTGCTGTAAACACAATCTTACCGCAGGCAGCTCCTGGAGAAGCTCCAAGTCCTTTTCCGGCAGGAGTCGCAGCCTTCAGCGCTGCTGCATCAAACTGAGGATGCAGTAAGGTATCCAGGTTACGAGGATCAATCATTGCAACTGCTTCTTCCTCCGTTCTCATACCTTCATCCACTAAATCACATGCAATCTTAAGAGCAGCCTGAGCCGTTCTCTTACCGTTACGTGTCTGTAACATATAGAGTTTTTCATTTTCAACGGTAAACTCCATATCCTGCATATCTCTATAATGATTCTCAAGTGTTGAACAAACTTCTGTAAACTGCTTAAATGCTTCCGGGAATTTCTCTTCCATCTGAGCAATCGGCATCGGTGTACGAACACCTGCAACCACGTCTTCACCCTGTGCATTGGTAAGGAACTCACCCATCAATTTCTTCTCTCCAGTAGCCGGATCACGGGTAAATGCAACACCTGTACCGCAGTCGTCACCCATATTACCAAACGCCATACTCTGAACGTTTACAGCCGTACCCCAGGAATAAGGAATATCATTGTCACGACGGTAAACATTCGCACGCGGGTTGTCCCAGGAACGGAATACAGCTTTTACTGCTCCCATTAACTGCTCCTTCGGATCATCCGGGAAGTCCTCGCCAATCTTTTCTTTGTATTCAGCCTTGAACTGAGAAGCAAGTTCTTTCAGATCTTCTGCCGTAAGCTCAACGTCCTGAGTCACGCCTCTGTCTGCCTTCATCTTGTCAATCAGCTCTTCAAAATACTTCTTGCCTACTTCCATAACTACGTCAGAATACATCTGGATAAATCTTCTGTAGCAGTCCCAGGCCCAGCGGGGATTATTGGACTTCTCAGCAATTACATTTACAACAGTCTCATTCAGTCCCAGATTCAAGATCGTGTCCATCATACCAGGCATGGAAGCTCTTGCACCGGAACGAACAGATACCAAAAGCGGATTCTCGGTATCTCCAAATTTCTTGCCTGTGATCTCTTCCATTTTTACAATGTACTCATTGATCTGACCCTGAATCTCCTCATTGATCTGGCGTCCATCCTCATAATACTGAGTACAAGCTTCTGTTGTGATAGTGAAACCCTGTGGTACCGGAAGACCTAAGCTGGTCATCTCAGCAAGGTTCGCACCTTTTCCACCAAGAAGCTCACGCATGTTTGCATTTCCCTCTTTAAAGAGGTAAACCCATTTGTTTGCCATTTGAAAATTCCTCCTAAATACTTATAGTAATTATTATGTGATTCATCCGTGTTCTGACAATCACTTATCCATTTACAGGAAAGGGCCTGTCCATGGATAAGTGATTGATTTTTCAGTTCTGGATTCTCACAAGTTTACAATTTGTATGCACCTTATGAAAGGACACACAATTATTGTAACATACTTTTTTCGATTAGCAACATTTTTTTCAAGATTCTGGATACTTTTTTCCAAAAACAGGTATAAACATAAAGACAGGACTTTCTAAACCTGAAAATCCCGGCGTGTCGTACGCATGAGACCGGGCAAATAGTAATTCTATATATTGCCGTCCCGCGTCATACTAAAAGAAAACCTGCAAAACTGTTTGAAAGCGGTGCCTGTTTCTGGGCTTATCGCAGAAAACGAATTTCTACTGCCCAGTCAATGACCGTTCGCTTCTCATACACTTTTAGACGCCGGACATCTGCTGGAGATTCCGCAAATGCAAAAATCCTGCTGGTTTTCTTCCTGAAATATTCAGAATCTGTTTTCTGAGTACCAGACCGTATAGCTGTCCGCAAGCTGGTAAACCCTGTGACCTGTTCTTTACCCGGCTCAGGAAACAATGTTCAATCAAAAATTTTTTCTTCCGCCAGGCCCACCGCCTTGCGCAAACTGCACGTCTTCCACACATACGCCATATTCTTAAGCATCGCGCCTGTTTCTTTTTAAGACATGGGACAACGGACACGTCCGCTCCTTATATTTCTCATCCTTGAGGAATCTGGCTGCTTTGCTGCGCCGCATACGGTCACGCAGTGACATGTTCCATTCGTACGCGTGCGCAAATTAGATATTTTTCTATTAGGAAAGACACTTCCACACTTGATCCGAACTGTTGGCAAACCCTCTTTTTTAAAAAGTCAAATTATAATCCAATACAATATCCAGCATTTTATTAATCGCAGCTAATCCATATATAGTATATCAATTTTAGGGAAGATACTTTGTCAACAGCTCGTTTATCATGACAAAGTCTTTCCTATAGAAAAATCAGTACCACCAGCTTAACTCAACATCATAAACTTAAGCATAGATGTTACACATTTGAATCATTCAGTTTGAAATTTTATTACAACAGTGAAATTAAAATTGAAAAATGCCCATAATCTCCCCCTAAAAGAATTATGGGCATTTTAAAAACTGCTCTTTTGATTATTTTTATATTTATCGGAAAACATTTGAAATCTTTTTTATAAGATTTGTCCATATGCACCCCTGCCTGTATTTTAACATAAAAAAGGAACCTGCTGACAGATCCCTTTCAATTTTTCCTTAAGTTTATGATGTTGCGCATAGCAGGTGGTTTTATTGTATGAGATACAATAAAACACTCATTACCAAACCCTTTCTATCGTCTGGTAATGAGCGCTTAATCATTTTTTATATCCTCCATACAGGCCGTATCATGAAGATTAAAGTGAATATGAATCAGAACGGCAATGTTTATATCTGCCAAAATAAAACGGATTCATTGCCGCCCAATGACACTGAAGTTAAAAATCAAACTTTTCTGCAAAATATGCATTCAGTTCCTCAATCTTAATCCGCTCCTGTTCCATGGAATCACGGTCACGCACGGTCACTGCTCCATCATCTTCCGACTCAAAATCGTATGTAACACAGAACGGCGTTCCAATCTCATCCTGTCTCCGGTAACGTTTTCCAATATTCCCTCTGTCGTCAAATTCACAATTATATTTTTTAGATAACTGTGCGTAAATCTTTTCCGCGCCTTCATTGAGTTTCTTTGAAAGCGGCAGAATACCGATCTTCACCGGAGCAAGCGCCGGATGGAAATGAAGCACTGTCCTCATGTCCGGCTTCTCCTCTGTACCGATGTTTTCTTCATCATAAGCAGCGCACAGAAAAGCCAGCACCACGCGGTCTGCGCCAAGAGAAGGCTCAATAACGTAAGGAATGTATTTTTCCTTCTTCTCATCATCAAAATAACTCATATCCTGTCCGGATGTATTCTGATGCTGAGTCAGATCATAATCGGTACGGTCTGCAATTCCCCACAATTCACCCCATCCGAAAGGGAACAGGAATTCGAAGTCTGTGGTTGCCTTGCTGTAGAAAGCAAGCTCTGCCGGATCATGGTCTCTGAGCCGAAGCTCTTCCTCCTTCATGCCCAGGGATAACAGCCAGTCACGGCAGAATCCTCTCCAATACTGGAACCACTCAAGGTCTGTGCCCGGTTCACAGAAAAACTCCAGCTCCATCTGCTCAAATTCCCTGGTACGGAACGTAAAATTACCCGGCGTAATTTCATTACGAAACGATTTCCCAATCTGGCAGATGCCAAAAGGAATCTTTTTGCGGGAAGTTCTCTGCACATTCTTAAAATTCACAAAAATTCCCTGTGCTGTCTCCGGCCTCAGATAAACCGTATTTTTAGCGTCCTCCGTCACGCCTTGGAATGTCTTGAACATCAGGTTGAACTGGCGGATATCCGTAAAATTATGTTTCCCGCAGGTCGGGCAGGGAATCTGATTGCCTTCAATAAACTTTACCATCTCCTCCTGGCTCCAGCCGTCCACGGAAGATTCCAGGGCAATCCCCTTTTCCTCTGCAAAATCTTCAATAATCTTATCGGCGCGGAAGCGTTCATGACACTCCTTGCAATCCATCAGAGGATCCGAAAATCCTCCCAGATGTCCGGAAGCCACCCAGGTTTGCGGATTCATCAGAATTGCACAATCCACGCCTACATTATGCGGGTTTTCCATGACAAATTTCTGCCACCATGCCTTCTTCACATTATTTTTTAACTCCACGCCCAAATTGCCGTAATCCCAGGTATTGGCAAGTCCGCCATAGATCTCGGAACCAGGATATACGAAACCTCTTGCCTTCGCCAACGCTACAATTTTTTCCATTGTCTTTTCCATAATGCTACCTCTTTCTCTTCCTTTTACGATGCCGTCTCTTACTTATACACAATATAAACCAGAGACAGTTCCCCAACGTCTCCGGCTTCCTCAGGGATTTCAATGGACACAGTATCTTTTGCCTTTACAGAAGTATACTCAGAAGACATATACTGAATGGCGCCGTCCACCTTTACATCTACCTTTTCACTTAAAATAACTACCTTATAGTCTGTATCTACCACTTCCGTATTCTCTATGCTCCCGGCAGCTTTGCCATCTTCTACCTTGGTAAACTCCGCATCAAAATCAAAACCGGCCGCCAAAGCCTGCGGAACCGTTCCGGTAAACAATTTCACTTCATTAAAATCCTGATAATTCTCATATCCGTCATATTTCATATAGAGTTTCGCTACTCTTTCTTCCACCGAGAATTCATCAATCTTAACACTGTTCTTGCCGTGTTCCTCCTGATACGCTTCTACTCTCTCTTCCACAAATGATTTCAGCTCTTCCTCGTCATAGTAATCTTTGTCAAAATCCGCAATAGCTGCACTGATAATGGCGCCTCTCTTCTGTACATATACAGTATCACGGTCTGCTTCCAAAGATTTTCCACATGCGCTGAATAATCCGGTCATCAATACACAGACCAGACTGATGCAAATTATTCTTCTCATAACTAACCTCCTGAAAGTCTTAACGTGAATCTAAAACATTATACCCTTTTCAACGATTTATTGCAACTGCTGATTTTTCAGCCAGGCTGGCGGCAAACCCTTCATTTTCCTCTAAAACCTGCAATGCATGAAATTTCCGGTCTATGTAAAATGCCATGTAATCATTCATAATTTGCTCCAGTTTCTCTAAAACCTGTTTCGAAACCGTAAAAGTATACAGCTTTTCAATACGTACGGAAATGATATACTGCAGCGTATACAGAGTGGATTCATCCAGCGCAAAGGCATGTTCCCCGGCGCCGCATTCTCTGCAAAGTGTTCCCCCGCTTCTCACATGAAAATACTCAAGGTCCGCTTCCTTTTTGCAGTTCAGGCAGGAAAATACATTCGGATATTCCCCATTTACTACAAAAGCCCTCAGTTCAAAAATCCTGCGCACCAGCCGGTTTTCCAGACTCTTACTCTCCAAAGCCCGTAAAGACTGGTACAAAAGCTTCAGCATAGGCGCCTCGTCTGCATTTTCCCTGGAATAATAATCTGCCAATTCCATAAAATAAAATCCATAATAGGCGCTCTCCAAATCCTGTGCAAGTTCTCTGAAATAATTCGAAATCTCTGCCTTTACCACGGTATAGGAGCTTCGACCTTCATATGCCTCAAACTGCCCAAAGGCAAACGGGTTGCTTGCCGCCATCACCTGGCTTCCCGGACGCCTCGCACCTCTGGCAAAGGCTGAGATCTTCCCCCGCTCTTTGGTTAAAAGAACGATTCGTTTATCATATTCCCCCACTGGGACGGCAGATAACACCATGCCCGTCAGCACTACGGTCTGTCCCATACTCATTCACGCTCCTGCCTGTACTGTCTTTAGCAGCCAGCATGGAAGCGGCGTCTCCATAAACGCCCTGCGCCCCCTGCCGGCACCTGTAACTTAAATAATCCTGAATACTTCCTGTACTTGCAAATTTCATCCATTCCTGCTCTATCATTGCGTCAGCCCCCTGTTCTTCTGTCTATCTGCTGCATTCTGATCAAATTTTCATCTTGCATCATGCAGCGTTATCTCTATACAATAGGGTATCCGCTCCACAAACAGTTATACTATCAAAAATATGGCAGAACTGTCTTGTGCTTCCATTTTGCAGGCATAATGTTTAATACTCCCCGTCTTCCCGGTACCCGAAATTCTTAATCAGAAAATCACTGTCCCGCCAGTCTTTCTTCACTTTAACCCACAGCTTTAAATTAACTTTACGATCCAGAAAACGCTCGATTTCGAACCGGGCGTTAGAGCCGATTTTTTTCAGCATACCGCCGCCTTTTCCGATAATAATTCCCTTATGAGAATCCCTTTCGCAAATGATCGTTGCATCAATATCCACAATCTGGCTTTTGGCCCGCTCTTTCATCTGCTCAATGGTCACTGCAATTCCATGGGGAATTTCCTCCTCCAGGGCATGAAGTGACTTTTCCCGGATAATTTCCGCCACAATCTGACGCTCCGGCTGGTCTGTGATGGTATCTTCATCATAAAACATAGGGCCGTAGGGCAGATACTTAAAAATCAAATCCGGCAAAATCTCCGTATTCTGCCCCCGCAGGGCAGAGAGCGGGACAATCTCTGCAAAATCGTACACTTTGCGGTAGGTGTCGATAAATCCCAGAATCTCTTCTTTTTTTACCGTATCCGTCTTATTGATAATAAGAATCACAGGAGTGCTCACTTTGGCAAGCTGTTCCAGGATATGACGTTCTCCCGCGCCGATAAAATTTCCCGGCTCTACCAGCCAAAGAATCACATCCACTTCCCGCAAAGTCCGCTCCGCCACATTAACCATATATTCCCCCAGTTTGTTTTTCGCCCTGTGAATGCCAGGGGTATCCAGAAAGACAATCTGCCCTTTCGCTTCATCTGTATACACCGTCTGAATGCGGTTGCGGGTTGTCTGGGGTTTTTTAGAGGTAATGGCAATTTTTTGCCCAATCAGCCGGTTCATCAGCGTAGACTTGCCTACATTGGGCCTTCCCACCAGAGTCACAAAACCGGATTTCAAGTTTTCATTCATCTTATCCTCCATTCTCTGCGCTTTATGCACACAGACAATTCGTAAAAAACAATTGTCTGCGCCTTTTAATACAGATTTTTCAATTCATGAAACAATTGCTTTTCTTCTCTGAGCTTCTCTTCGTTTCCAATAACGCAAATTGCCTCTTCCTTTAATACCGCGCGGACAACGCCGGATAACTGGCGTATATCCTCCTGACTGGCGTTTAAAATTTCCTCACGCTCATTCTGCAGCATTTCATCCGTCACACCAGTAAGATACGCCGTGGCGCTGCGTCCGGTTTTTCCGGCCGGGGTCAGCGGTGCGTCAAGGCTGCTGAACGTTCCGATGATATACTTTGTCATCTCCTTTTCATCTGCCGAAAACTGCTCCAGATACTCCGGAATCCCCTGGTATACTTCATTAGTCCTGCTCAAATTCGGATCACGGTATGAGGTAAAATAAGCGTCTCCTTTTCTGGTAAATCCGCTCATGCAGCCATAAGCTCCTCCCCTGACACGGATATTCATCCACAGATAATCATAGCTTAACAGTACTTTCAAAATACGCAATGTTCCCGTATACGCATAGCCCTCTTTACGGAAATTTCCGGCGCGGGACACATACTGCACCTGGGAAGCGTCCAGAAATCCCTCATTTTTCTTTTGCAGAGAAAGCGCTTTTTTCTCACTGTCCGCTCTCTGCACAGAAAGAAGGTCTTTCACGCCCTGGATTTCCTGTTCCACCTTACTGATTCCCTCTGGCTCTGCTCCGATACTGAACATCAGATTTTCTTTACAGAATATCGTCTTCACCAAATCCTCCAGCGTCTGGCTCAGTCCGTCCTTTCTGTCATCAAAATGTTCTTCCAAATCCTTTACAAGCTGGTAAAATTCGATCCCCTGGGTCATATCCGTATATTTCGCGCTTTCAGAAAAATAAGACATGGCGCGCATGGAAGAAATCGAATGTCCGGCAGAGCTTAAATTCATCTGAAGCCTGGATTTTAACTGCGCGAGAATCTCATAGAGACGCTCCTGCTTCCTGAAATTGCTTGCGGATATGATTTCTCTGATAATCTCCATAGTCTTTGGAATCTCACGGTACAAAGTCTTCGCTTTCACCTCATATTTCAGGGAAATATAGTTCTGTTTTGCATGAGGATAAATTCCGATACTGCTGAAAATTCCTCCGGTATGCAGATTGATCTCATTGGCAAGCTCCGGAAATGCATGAAGATTTGTATCCACATATCCCAAAACAGATTTCAAAATTCCCAGGTAGGGAATTTTTTCTTCCGCAAGCGCCGTCACGTCAAACATCAGACTGAAATAAGCGATGCCGTTGGTATCAATATCATGACAGAGCACCAGCGTATCCTGCAGATATTTCTCACGGTTGTATAACTTATCTCCTTCTTTTTTAATATCTTCCCTGGTAAGCGTCGGCAGCTTCGCCATATCTTCCGCTGAAGACGGCTCTTCCTGATAAACGCGAAGGCGGCGGGTAAAATCAATGATCTCCTGCCGTTCTTTTTCACTGAGCGATTCTTTATATGCCTGCAGTTTCCGGTTTAACTGCTCTTCCCTTTTTGCATTCAGTCCGTATTCCGGCTTCGCCACTACAACCGCCGTATGAGGATTATCCAGCAGATACTCACGCACCAGCTTTTCAAAATAGCCCTGATCTGCCTGTTTCTTTAAAAATTCAATCGTTTCCAGTTCCTCTAAATGCAAAAACGGCTTATTATCGTCATACAGCCAGCTGTCCAGACAGCGGATCCCGAGCATCAGCCCTTTTGGATATGAACCGTAATCTCCTTCCCGGTACTGAAATTCATAACTGTTAATTCCCGCAAGAAGCGATTTTCGGTTGATTCCCTGCTCCGCCTGTTCTTTTAACACGCTGCGGATAATTCCCAGAAATTCCTCTTTCTTCTCCAGATTACTGTTTTTTGCCACAATCGTAAACATTGGCTGCAGCGTGGAATTGTCATAGGACGCCATAATGTCCTTGCCGATTTTAGCGTCCAGCAAAGCCTGTTTTAAAGGCGCTCCCGGCGCAGACAGCAATGCATAATCCAGAATATCAAACGCCACATACAGCGTCTTGTCAAGAATCGTTCCGGTACTCACATTATAAGACAGATACGTATTATCCTCCAAAGGTTCGCCGCTGGAAATATTGTAGGAAAATTCCACCTGTCTCGCCTGCTCAAAGGGCGTCTGTTCCTTTACCTGAGAATCCACTTCAATCCTATCAAATTTACTCAGATATTCCTGGTCCAGCCACTCCAGTTTTGCTTTCATATCCAGATTTCCATAGAGATAAATATACGAATTGGCCGGATGGTAATATTTCTGGTGAAACGCAAGGAACTGCTCGTAAGTCAGTCCTGGAATCACCTCCGGATCGCCTCCGGATTCGTAAAAATAAGAGGTATCAGGGTAAAGAGCGCTCATAATTTCCCGGCTCAGCACTTCGTCGGCAGAAGAAAAGACTCCCTTCATCTCATTGTATACCACACCGTTCACAGTAAGAGGCGAATCCTGGTCTTCCATCTCATAATGCCAGCCCTCCTGACAGAAAATCTCCCTGTGCTGATAAATATTCGGATAAAACACCGCGTCCAGATATACTTCCATCAGATTCTGAAAATCTTTATCATTGCAGCTTGCCACCGGATAAATCGTTTTATCGGGATAAGTCATTGCATTTAAAAATGTATTCAGAGAACTTTTCACCAGCTCTACAAAAGGATCCTTTACTGGAAATTTCTTAGAACCGCACAATACCGAATGCTCTAAAATATGCGCCGCTCCGGTGCTGTCCAGAGACGGCGTGCGAAATCCTATATAGAATACTTTGTTCTCATCCTCATTGGAAATCAGACTGATTCTGGCCCCGCTCTTCTTATGCCGCAGCAGAACCCCTGCCGACTTTATATCATTCAGTTTCTGTTCCTGCAGCACTTCATATGCTGTCAAATCATTAAAATCCATAGTCCTGCGTCCTTTCAAAATAATTAACTTAATAGAGGCTGCCCTCCACAGGCAGCCTCCTGATACCCTTTATCTCTTTGGAACAACGTGAGCATTCATTTATTATAGAAACCTGCAAAGCAGTCCGCCATAATAAAGAAACCTGCCACGCCTAAAAGATTAGCATATTTTACCAATATTGTCAATGAAGCCGCCGCTTCCGTTATCCAAAATCCGTGCAGCTATTCCTGCTTTATGGAAACAGTCATCTTGTTATAGGGAATTTCGATTTGATGTTCTTCAAAAATCTCTTTGATACGTTCCGTCATTCTCCATTTCACCTGCCAGTAATCAGAAGCAGATACCCAAAGACGTCCGCCCAGACGAACACTGCTGTCTTCTAACGCATCCACAAACACCATAATTTCTTCCTCTTTCAGTCTGCACGTTTCCTGTGAAAGCACTTCTGTCAGCAGTGCTTTCGCCTTCTTCATATCAGACTCATAGGAAATTCCCACATAAAGATCCACCCGGCGCCTGTCCTGCTGGGTGACATTGGTCAGACTGGAATTGGCAAGCATCCCATTGGGTATTACCACCATACGGTTATCTGTAGTGACAAGTTTTGTGTAAAAAATCATAATCTCCGATACCGTTCCCTCATTTTTATGGGTATCTTCAATAATATAGTCTCCAACTTTAAACGGTTTAAACAACAAAATCAGAACTCCGCCCGCAAAATTGGAAAGACTCCCCTGCAGGGCAAGACCTGCTGCAAGACCTGCCGAACCAACGACCGCCACTACCGAAGTTGTCGCCACTCCAAGCTGATTAATAACGGCAAGAACCAGAACTACATTTAATATAATTTTTGCGAAAGAATCCATAAACTGACAGACGCCTTCATCCAGCCCTGAACGCTCCAGCGCTCTTTTCAGCAGTTTGCGCAGCCATTTAATCACACGTTTTCCAATTACATAAATTAAAAGGGCCATCAAAACGCGCACTGCAAAATCCACCAGAACAGGTATGAGGTCATCCAGGTACCCTTTCAGCACGCCTGGCTCTGCGATCTTTTGCAGCTCCTCCAGCTCCGCCAGATTATCTGTCGCCGCCTTTGCAGTTCCCTTCGCGAGAACGATTTTCTGCAGCAAGAAAAACATTACGGTTCCGTTCATATTTTCCTCCTTTTTGAACATCATTTTCTTTGGTACAAATAACAGTTTTTTCCTCCATTTTGAGCATTGTCTTGTTGACACTGCATATCAAATTTACTATAATTATAGTATAGAGTACGTGCGAAAGGCAAATAGATTTTAACACATTCTTTGAATGGAGGTATGTAATATGAATAGCCAGCCTTTAATCAATATTGTCGACGTCATCTGTCAGTCTTTTCATCATCTTGATCCCAGGCTGATCAATCACGGAGAGCGTGTTGCCTACATTCTTATGAAGATGATGGAAGAAACCAATCGTTACACGCAGCAGGAAAAACATGATATCTTTATGCTTGGCCTGCTTCACGACATCGGGGCATACAAAGAGAAGGAGATTGATTCCATGTTAAGCTTTGATCTCAATGACTCCATGGAACATTCTGTGTTCGGCTACCTTCTTTTTAAAACCTTTTCCCCCCTGCCGGAATATGCAGATACGATCTTATACCACCATCACTGCAATGCACAGTATTATCCCGTTCCGATCAGCAATTACCACCGGGATATTTCCAAACTGATTTATCTTGCAGACCGGATTGATATTTTCTGTATATTAAACGGAGAGAAAAATTTAAACTCTTTCCTGGAAAAATGTTCAGGAACTATATTCCTTGCTTCTGACATCCGCTGGTTCCAGCAGACAGAGCAAAAACATCATCTTCTGGAACACATTCATTCCATGGAATACCAGAAAGAATTAAGCGATTACACCCGTAAGCATTTTACTCTGACAGAAGCGCAGATACATAATTATCTCATGACGTTTATTTTTTCCGTAGATTTTCGGAATGATTATACAGCTTTGCACACGAATTACGCTGTTCAGCTCAGTGAAAACATTTCACAGAATCTGCGAATGCCTGCCAATTCCAGGAAGACGATACAGCTTGCCACGCTGCTTCACAATATCGGCAAGATTTCTCTTCCCTCCAAATTGAATAACACGGCGGATTACAATCAATATCTGAGGCAGTTATACCGCACCTCCACGCAGGATATCACAAGGGACATCCTCTCCGGAAGCGTGGAATCACAGATTCTCAATACCATCAATGAGTCTTTCCTTCTGTTGGAATGCTGGGCAAACGACCGTCCTTTAGATTTTACGCCCATACCTGCTGCAGAGATTGTAGCTCTCTCTTACTTGATGAGCAACTCTCTGACTTCGGAACGAAACGTTTCACTTTATCAGCATCCAAAGCTTTTAAAGTTCCTGCAGATGAAGTATCAGATCTGCCAGATGAACGATGTAATTTTACGGGTTCTGGAAAAATCTTTTGACCAGATTATTGAAAAAACCCAGAACGCCTGCGCCAACATTTATAATATCTACCATCGCATGATGGATGAAGATCATTCTCTGAATATGATTTTATTGCATTATAACAATAAATACTGAGAAAGGCTGCCGCAGGATCTGCGGCAGCCTTTTCATTTCAATACTTTATGTGTAATTTATTTAATGACTCTGACCTTTCGTACGCCATCAATGCCTTTTAGCTGCTCAATCGCCGCTTCTGTAACCGGAGAATCAATATCCAGCAGAGAGTATGCGTAATCTCCCTTACTCTTATTCGTCATATCAGAAATATTAATATTATTATTGCCCAGCACTGCGGTATACTTTCCAATAAGCCCTTTTACATTCTTGTGCAGTACTGCTACCCGTCCTGCCGCAACGCAGACGCCCATATCGCAGTTGGGGAAGTTTACAGAATTATGAATATTTCCATTTTCCAGATATTCTTTGATCTCCTGCACTGCCATCACGGCGCAATTATCCTCAGATTCCGCTGTAGAGGCTCCCAGATGCGGGATTACAATACATCCCTCCTGGCCCGCCGTAGTGCTGTTGGGGAAATCAGAAACATATTTCTTCACTTTGCCTTCCCTGATTGCCTGAAGGACATCTTCTTCATCTACCAGAAGATCTCTGGCAAAATTAAGGATTACAACGCCTTCCTTCATCTTCGCAAATGCTTCTTTATTCAGCATTTTTCTGGTAGCGTCCAACAACGGTACGTGAATGGTAATATAGTCGCATTCCTGATAAATATCTTCCACATTATTGATATGCTTTACGCTTCTGGACAGATTCCATGCTGCGTTTACAGAAATGTAGGGATCGTATCCATATACTTCCATACCGAGATTGGTAGCTGCATTTGCCACTTTTACACCGATGGCTCCCAGACCGATTACACCCAGTTTCTTACCGGATATCTCACAGCCTGCAAAAGCCTTCTTTGCTTTTTCGGCATCCTTTCCAACGGTCTCACTGTCCTTGTTCTCCAGTACCCAGTTGATTCCTCCCGTGATATCCCGGGAAGCCAGCAGCATACCTGCAAATACCAGTTCCTTCACGCCGTTGGCATTTGCTCCGGGCGTATTAAATACCACAATCCCCTGGTCTGCACATTTATCAAGGGGTATATTATTCACTCCTGCCCCTGCCCTGGCCACTGCCTCAAGCTGTTCTGGCAAATCCATATCATGCATGGCGGCGCTCCTTACAAGAACTGCCTGCGCATCCTTCATTTCTTCTGTTTTCTCATAATCTTTGCCAAACAGCTCTAAACCTACATTGGCAATCGGATTTAAGCAATAATACTGATACATCTTAATTCTCCTCTTCAAACTTTTTCATAAATGCCACTAATTTTTCCACGCCTTCTTTGGGCATAGCATTATAGATACTGGCGCGCATACCGCCGACCGTTCTGTGTCCCTTAAGGTTTACAAAGCCTGCCGCCTCTGCCTCTTTGACAAATTTCGCATCCAGTTCCTGATCTCCGGTGATAAAAGGTACGTTCATCAGAGAACGGTCTTCCTTTCTCACAGTTCCCTTAAACATCCTGCTCTGATCCAGGAAATCATAGAGAATCTTTGCTTTCTCTTCGTTGCGCTGCTTCATGACCGCAAGTCCGCCCATTTTCTTAATCCATTTAAATACTTTGCCGCAAATGTAGATTCCATATGCAGGCGGCGTATTATAAAGAGATTCTGCGTCCGCATGCGTCTTATATTTCAACATGGTAGGCGTTCCCGGCAATGTATCTTCCGTAATCAAATCTTCACGGATAATTACGATTACCACGCCGGCCGGACCGATATTCTTCTGCACTCCGCCATAGATGATTCCATATTCAGACACATCTACCGGCTCAGACAGAAAACAGGAGGACACATCCGCCACCAGCGTATGTCCCTTGGTGTCCGGCAGCTTTTTATACTTTGTTCCATAAATGGTATTATTCTCGCAGATATAAACATAATCTGCATCCTCCGGAATATCCAGATTGGAGCAGTCCGGAATATAAGAAAACGTCTCATCTTCCGAGGAAGCCACTTTTACAGCTTCTCCATAAAGCTTCCCTTCCTGAAATGCCTTTTTAGCCCACTGCCCGGTTACGATATACGCCGCTTTTTTATTCTTCATCAGATTCATTGGTATCATGGCAAACTGCTGGGAAGCTCCCCCCTGCAGAAATAATACTTTATAATGATCGGGAATATTCATAAGCTCTCTCAAATCTGCTTCTGCTTCCTTGATAATCGTATCATAAACCTTGGAACGATGGCTCATTTCCATCACGGACATGCCGCTTCCTTTGTAATCCATCATTTCTTCTGCTGCCTCACGCAAGACCTCTTCCGGCAAAACTGCCGGTCCCGCTGAAAAATTATAAACTCTGCTCATCTTTTTCCTCCTCTTACATACTGCTCAGACTTTAGCTTTTTCACTCTGGCGTCTGCACTGGCTCTGCCAAAAAACACAGACACTTTTGTTATATTTATGCTGCCTGCCGACTTTGTTGCACATACAAAGCCCCGCGCCGAATAGCTGTCTGCTGATTCTATATAAAATTATATGTTACTTCTTCATATCATCCCCGTCAAACGCCTCACTGATTGCCGCTCCCGGTGCAACCATAGGCCAGACCTTGTCGTCGCTGTCAATGATACAGTCGATCAAAACCGGCAGTTCACTGGCAAGCGCTTTCGCAAACGCTTCCCGGAACGCTTCCTTGTCCGTCACCCGGATTCCTGTGGCTCCCATGGCTTCCGCCAGCTTTACAAAATCCACGCTGTCGTTTAAGACAGTTGCAGAATAATGCTGTTCATAGAACAACGTCTGCCACTGACGCACCATTCCCAGCACATGATTATTCAAAACCACCTGAATCAAAGGCAGTTTCTGACGTACCGCGGTGGCAATTTCATTCATATTCATACGGAAACAGCCGTCTCCGGCAATATTCACCACCTGCTTGTGCGGATTTGCCATCTGCGCGCCGATTGCCGCCCCCAGGCCATATCCCATGGTTCCCAGACCTCCGGATGTAATCAGGGTTCTGGGCTTACTGTAACGGTAAAACTGCGCCGCCCACATCTGATGCTGTCCCACTTCCGTCACCATAACGGCGTCGCCTTTTGTCTGGCGGTAAATTTCTTCTATTATATAAGGACCGCTCAGTCCGGTATCCGCATATTTCAACGGATATTTTTCCTTATATTCCATAATCTGCGCAATCCATTCTTTATGCTCCTGCTGGTCAAGCCTCTGATTCAGACGCAGCAGAATCTCTTTGATATCGCCGGCAATATGAGCGTCCGTCACAATATTCTTATTGATTTCCGCCGGGTCAATATCAAACTGAAGAATTTTGGCATTTTGAGCAAACTTCTTCGCATTTCCTGTGACACGGTCGCTGAAACGAACGCCAATGGCAATCAGAAGATCGCATTCGCTGACCCCATAATTGGAAGTCTTCGTTCCGTGCATTCCCAGCATTCCCGTATACAGCCTGTGATTGCCGTCAAAAGCTCCCTTTCCCATCAGCGAATCTGAAACAGGCGTCTCTACCTTTTCCACAAATTCCAAAAGCTCCTCACTTGCCCCGGAAATTACGGCTCCGCCGCCCACAAAGACATAGGGCCTGCGGGATTGGCGAATGAGTTCTGCGGCGCGCTCCAAAACCTCTTCTGTAATATGATCTGAATACCGCTCCTCAGGTTCCACAGTAACCGGACGAAATTCCGCCTTGTTCACAGTCACATCCTTGGGAATATCCACCAGTACCGGCCCCGGCCTGCCCTTCTGGGCAATGCGGAAAGCACGCCGGATCGTACCTGCAAGCTTATTTACATCCTTGACAATAAAATTATGTTTCGTGATCGGGGTGGTAATTCCCGCAATATCAATCTCCTGAAAACTGTCTTTTCCCAGCAGGGAAACTCCTACGTTACAGGTCAGCGCCACCACCGGAACAGAATCCATGTATGCGGTAGCAATCCCGGTCACCAGATTGGTGGCTCCCGGTCCCGAAGTGGCGAGGCAAACCCCTGGTTTTCCGGTCACCCGCGCATAACCGTCCGCCGCATGGCTGGCTCCCTGCTCATGGGAAGTCAGCACATGCTTAATTTCATGGCTGTGCTTATATAATTCATCATACACATTTAAAATGGCTCCTCCCGGATAGCCAAAGACAGTATCCACACCTTGCTCTTTCAGACACTCAATAACAATCTGTGCTCCTGTCAGCTGCATATCTTGTTCCTCGCTTTCTATTTTATCCGTTCTGCAATTAAATCTCCCATCTTCGCGGTCCCCACCTGGGTCACGGAAGCCTTCTTTTCCTCCTGAGGCATAATATCTATGGTGCGGTAGTTTTCTTTCAGCACCTGCTGCACCGCGCGCTCAACTGCATCCGCCTCCCGGTCCAGATCAAAAGAATAGCGAAGCATCATTGCCGCGCTTAAAATGGTTGCAATTGGATTGGCAATTCCTTTTCCGGCAATATCCGGCGCGGAACCGCCGCTCGGCTCATACAGACCAAATTTCGTATCATTGAGGCTGGCCGACGACAGCATCCCGATCGATCCCGTCACCATGCTGGCCTCATCTGATAATATATCACCAAACATATTCTCTGTCAAAATCACATCAAACTGCCCCGGATCTTTTACAAGCTGCATCGCGCAATTGTCTACCAGCATATGCTCTAAAGCAACGTCAGGATAGTCTTTCGCCACCTCTTCCACAACTTTCCTCCAAAGCCTGGAAGAATCCAGGACATTTGCTTTATCCACACTGGTAACTTTCTTCCTGCGCTTTCTGGCAATGTCAAATCCCCGCTTTGCAATTCTTCGAATCTCATTTTCATTATATGTAAGCGTATCCTCCGCTGTCAGTACTCCATCCCGTTCTTCCGTTACCCGGTTCCCGAAATACAGCCCTCCGGTCAGCTCGCGCATAATCATCATATCAAATCCGTCGCCGATAATATCGTCCCGCAAAGGACATGCTTCTTTTAATTCCCCGTATAAATATGCCGGCCTTAAATTGGCAAATAAATTTAAAGACTTCCGGAGCTTCAAAAGTCCTGCCTCCGGTCTCAACTGCGGCGGAAGCTGATACCAGGGAGAAGTGCTTGTGTTCCCCCCGATCGAACCCATCAGCACTGCGTCAGCCTTCTGCGCCTGCGCAATGGCTTCCTCTGTCAGAGGCATGCCCGTGGCGTCAATGGAAACTCCTCCCATCAAAATCTCATCATAAGAAAAGGTGTGCCCAAACACCTGTCCTACTTTATCTAATACCTTTTTTGCCTCTCTGACAACCTCCGGCCCGATCCCGTCTCCGGAAATTACTCCAACCTGATAATTCATGTTCTCTCATCCTTCCTGACCTGTGTTTCTAATTTTTATCAGTAATTATATTATATTTATTCATAGATTTCAACCGTCAAATATGACTAAAACACTCCCGGCTCAGGCAGAGAGTGTTTTATTATGCTATTTATTCTCTTTTTCCACCGCATCTTCCGGCTTCTCTACCAATGCAATCGCTGACTTCTGCATTGGAATACGGCAATTCTTGTTATTGCCAAATTCTACAATTATGGTATCCTCTGTAATATCAATCACGGTTCCATAAAACCCACTGGTCGTGAGAATCGTATCTCCCACGGCAAGCTCCGACATCATCGCATTTTTACGCTTTGTTTCCTTCTGTTGGGGACGAACCATCATGAAATAAAGAGCCGCCAGCATAACTACAATCCAAATTAAGGAAAATCCCGTCATACTGCCTGCTGCTTCCTGAGCTAAAATAGACATATTCTTTCCTCCTGCTTACAATCCGGTATCGCAGAATCCAAGGCTTTCTGCGTGATACCAGGACTTGTTTTCTCCCGCGCCATTTTACGCGCTTATATTATTCTACACAAAATAGTACGCAAGGGCAAGCCTTTTCCGTTATTTTATAAGATTTTTATATTCTGTATCTGCTTCATTCCATATAGTTTTTCTTCTTTATACGACTGAAATCTGCCTTCATCCAGAGCTGTGCGGATTTCTTCCATCATGGTATTGTAAAAATACAGATTATGGAGCACACAGAGCCGCATTCCCAGCATTTCTTTGGCTTTCAGCAGATGGCGGATATAAGCTCTGCTGTAATGCCTGCAGGCGGGGCACTGACATCCTTCCTCTATGGGTTTGGCGTCCAGCTCATATTTTTGGTTAAAGAGGTTCATTTTCCCCTGGTTGGTGTATACATGCCCATGACGTCCGTTGCGGCTTGGATACACACAGTCAAAAAAATCCACTCCACGCTCCACCGCTTCGAGAATATTTGCCGGAGTTCCCACTCCCATCAGGTATGTGGGTTTATCTTTTGGTAAATGCGGCACTGTCACCTCCAGAATATGATACATCTGCTCATGGCTCTCTCCCACTGCCAGGCCTCCAACGGCGTAACCATCCAGATCCAGCTCTGAGATCTCTTTGGCATGATCGGTACGGATATCCTCAAAAATGGCCCCCTGATTGATGCCAAATAGCATCTGCTGCGGATTGATGGTATCTTCAAGACGGTTAAGTCTTTGCAGTTCCTGTTTGCAGCGTTTCAGCCAGCGCGCCGTGCGCGCCACAGAAGCCTCCACATAAGAACGATCCGCCACGCTGGAAGGACACTCGTCAAACGCCATGGCGATAGTTGAGGCAAGATTCGACTGAATCCGCATACTCTCCTCCGGACCCATAAAAATCTTTTTTCCATCAATATGAGAATTAAAATATACCCCTTCCTCTTTTATTTTCCGCAGTTTTGCCAGAGAAAACACCTGGAATCCACCGGAATCTGTAAGAATCGGCCTGTCCCATGCCATAAATTTATGCAGGCCGCCCATTTTTTTCACAACCTCATCTCCCGGACGGACATGCAGATGATACGTATTGGAAAGCTCTACCTGCGTTCCGATTTCATACAGATCCACCGTAGATACCGCGCCCTTTATGGCTGCCGCCGTTCCCACATTCATAAATACCGGAGTTTCAATTACGCCGTGTACCGTATGGAACTCCCCCCGCTTTGCTCTGCCTTCCTGTTTTAATAATTTATACATACCTGTCTCCTTTCTGACGAGTTGTTCGAAAAATGCTTTTCTTTTTTATCAATATTGTTTATAATGGATAACGTATTATTCCATGTACTCTCGGAGTCTCGTTGTGCCTGATTTTGCAAGAAGATTTTTTGTCAAATGTGCATAAATTTATGAGTCGTACCTGGATGGTACGTTGCGTAAATTTGTGTGCATTTGGCGGAAAATCAGCTGCAAAAGCAGGTATAAGAGAGATTCCGAGAGTACATTTCATTATTTAGGAGGTTTATATGGCTGGCTCATCATTTGGCAATCATTTTCAAATCACAACCTGGGGAGAGTCCCACGGGACGGGCATCGGCGTCGTAATAGACGGCTGCCCGGCAGGACTTTCCCTGTGTGCGTCTGACATACAGAAATTTTTAAACAGAAGAAAACCAGGACAATCAAAATATACCACGCCCCGTAAAGAAGACGACAAAGTGGAAATTCTCTCCGGCGTCTTTGAAGGACGCACAACGGGAACCCCGGTCAGCCTGGTGGTCTTCAATGAAAATCAGCGTTCCAGGGATTATGGAGACATCGCCTCCTGTTATCGGCCTGGTCACGCTGATTACACGTTCGATCAAAAATACGGCTTCCGTGATTATCGCGGCGGCGGACGCTCTTCCGGGCGCGAAACCATCGGCAGAGTCGCAGGCGGCGCTGTCGCTGTAAAGATTTTAGAACAGCTTGGCGTCTCCTTTTTGACCTATGCCCGCGCCATCGGCCCGGTTGCCATCCCACAGAGCGCAGAAGAATTGCTGGCGGCTTCACTTGCAGACGGCGGCAGCTCCTGTACGGATCTGAAAGAACAGATTCTTGCAAATCCCCTTTACATGCCGGATGCCGGTTCTTCCAAAACGGCGCAGGCGTATCTGGAAGAATGCATGAAACGCACCGATTCTGCCGGAGGCGTCATTGAAGGGAT
This sequence comes from Lachnospiraceae bacterium, assembly GCA_910575155.1. Taxonomy (GTDB): domain Bacteria; phylum Bacillota; class Clostridia; order Lachnospirales; family Lachnospiraceae; genus Petralouisia. Next base: position 121,787 of record CAJTDX010000008.1, on the reverse strand, counting down.
TATCACAGGCGTTCCCGCCGGAATCGGCGAGCCTGTCTTTGATAAACTGGACGCCTGCCTCGCCAAAGCAATATTTTCCATCGGGGCTGTCAAAGGCTTTGAAATTGGCGACGGCTTCCTTGCCGCCTCTGCGTCCGGTTCTGCAAACAATGACAGCTTCCGCACACAGCATGGCAGGATCACCACTGCCACCAACCATGCGGGCGGTATTCTCGGCGGAATCAGCAGCGGCCTGCCTGTCATCTACCGCGCCGCTGTGAAACCGACCCCCTCCATTGCCTCTGCTCAGCAGACCGTCAGACAGGACGGCGAAGAAATTACCCTCTCCATCCATGGACGGCACGACCCTGTTATCGTACCCAGAGCCGTGGTGGTGGTAGAATCCATGGCGGCGCTGACATTGTTGGATCTGATGCTGAAAAATATGGGAACCCGTATGGATTCCCTTGAACAGTTTTATCGTTAAGACAAAACGGCGGCGTTATACTAATTTATGGATATGGATGCAGTTGGGCTGGTCAATCGCGATCGGCTTATCCATCATAAGAAAATATTTCTTATCGTAATTTACTTTAAAGGTTGTAATCTGGTTCGAGTCGTGATTCAGGCTGACAAAATGTCTGCCATCAGGAAAAATTGCAATGGACTTGGGATAATCTCCGCTGATCTTACATTCACAAAACTTTACCAGTTCTCCGTGTTCCTGATTGATTTCGTAAATCAGCACTGAATTTGCGCCCGCACTGGAACAGAACAAATATTTGCCATCCTCGCTGATTTCCAGACCCGAAGCCGCGCTGTTCTCTTTCTCCCTGGCATCCACCGTGGGAATGGTCTGAATCTTTTCAAACAGAGGGCCTTCCGGCGTGCATTCATAATTATAAACAATCACCTCATTGCTTTCCTCGCACAATACATAAGCGTATGCGCCGTCCCTGCTAAAGCGGATCATACGCGGAGAGGAGCCAATGGGTTCTCTGAGAATATCTGCAATTTTCAGTTTTCCCTTCTCATAATTAATCTGGTATATTTTTACATGATCCAGTCCGCCGTCCACAGCGCAGAGATAATTCTGCCATGGCGTCAGTTCTACACAGTTTACATGGGGACGGTAACTATGTTCCGCAATACTCCTGCCGATTCCGGTATGAAAAATTCCCTCGGAAATCTCTCCGATGCTGCCGTCTTCATTCAGGCTCATCATTGTAACGCGCCCGTCATGATATCCGCCCACAAATAAATAACGATTCTGCTGGTCCACGGTGACAGAGCAGCCGCGCATACCGCCGATCCATTTCTCATTCATCGGCTCCAAATCTCCGTCTTCTTTGATCGAAAAAGCTGCCACACCTTCATCCGCTATGGAATAGAGAAATTTTCCGTTTGGCGACACAGTCAGGTCAGAGGGATTACTGATTGGAACTACCTTGCGCTCTCTCAGCTTTCCTTCTTCCACATCCATATCGTAAATATGGATTCCCACACTGGAACCATGCGTATAGGTACCTACATATGCTACATATCTGTCTTTATTCATCTGCCTGTTCCTCCTTCTCTTGTCTGCGCAAAATATCATATTTTGCCAACGGCTGTCCTAAATCAATATATAACACTTGCCTGGGATGTGGCGCCGACTCCATCTCATTGCCGTCTTCATCCCGGATCGCCTGTACAGTGACAGTAATATTCCCGCCATCAGGCTTCATAACCTCAATCTTTTCTCCCACAGAGAACTTGTTCCTTTGTTCTATGCGGTATCCCTTGTCAGACTCATCGACAATACCCAAATACGTATATTCCTTTACATACGTATTGCTGTCATAGATCTGTGTGTGCTCGTCCGGCCTGCCGAAGAAAAATCCTGTTGTAAACTGCCGGTACGTACAGTTGGAAATCTGTTCGCGGTACCATGGCATATTCTGCTCATAAGTCAGTCTGGAAACAAAATAATCATCAATGGCTTTCCGGTAAGTTCTCGCCACCGTCGCCACATAAAGCGCCGTTTTCATCCTGCCCTCAATCTTAAAGCTGTCAATTCCCGCTTCCACTAATTCCGGAATATGTTCGATCATACACAGATCCCTGGAATTAAAAATATAAGTACCCCGTTCATTTTCATAAACCGGCATATACTCTCCCGGCCTGGTCTCCTCCATCACTGCATACTTCCAGCGGCAGGGATGGGTACACGCCCCCTGATTGGCGTCCCGGCCGGTAAAATAATTACTCAGCAGACACCTGCCGGAATAGGAAATGCACATGGCGCCGTGGATAAAAGTTTCAATCTCCAGATCCTGCGGAATATTATCGCGGATCTGACGAATCTCTTCCAGGGAAAGTTCTCTTGCAGATACCACCCGTTTTGCGCCCTGCCGGCGCCAGAAGCGATAGGTTCCATAATTGGTATTATTGGCCTGAGTGGAAATATGAATTTCCAGTTCCGGACAGACTTCCCGGGCAATGGCAAAAATTCCCGGATCTGATATAATCAGCGCATCCGGTTTTAGCTCCTTTAATTCCATAAAGTACGCCCGAACTTCTTTCAGATCGTCATTATGCGCCAGAATATTGGCTGTGACATAGACTTTTACGCCGTGCTCATGCGCAAACAGAATCCCCTGGCGCATATCTTCCATGGAAAAATTTTTTGCCTTCGCGCGCAGTCCAAAAGCTTCACCGCCGATATAGACTGCGTCCGCCCCAAAAATGACCGCAATTTTTAATACCTCAAGACTGCCTGCGGGTACAAGCAATTCCGGCTTTTTCATATCCTACCTCCTTACGCTGACTGTCACCCCGTCTCCTATGGGAAGCACCGAAGTCGTCAATGATTCCGTATGGGTCAGCTCATACAGATACTCGCGCATACGCCTGTGAATCGTACGGTTTCTCCTCGTCACTGCGAAACGCGATTCTATGACGTCCCCGCCCTGCAGCACATTATCTGAAACCAGGACTCCTCCGGGCTTGAGCAGCCGCAGCACCTCCGGGAGAAAATGAATATACTGTCCCTTTGCGGCATCCATAAAAATAAAGTCAAAGGGTTCTGTCAGTGTTTTCATCACTTCGGCCGCATCCCCTTCCAGTAATTGTATCACATTCTGCCGTCCGGCGCGCATAAAGTTTTCTCTGGCTATGGGAATCCGTTCCGCATAATTCTCTATGGTGGTAATCTCACATTCCACCGGATTAAAATATTCCATCAATAACGCGGAAAATCCCACTGCCGTTCCCACCTCCAGGATGCGCCGGGGGCGGTTCATGGCAAGCAGGAGTTTTAAAAAATTCTGTGTCTCTGTCCGGATTACCGGCACATAATTCTTACGCGCTTCTTCTTCCAATTCTGTTAAATAAGCCGGATTCCCCTGATCCAGAGAATTAATGTATGTGCCAAGACGTTCATCTGCAATCATTCCGCTGTTCCCTCAATTTCCTCCTCCGCCATGACCTGCATCATTTCCTTTGCCGTCTGAGAAGTATTCAGTGTGTAAGTTCCTGTTTTTATCTTATCCCTGTAATCTGAAATCTGAAGCTGAAGGGCAAAAAGAACGCCGCTCTCCACCAGACGTTTTTCTTCCAGCAGACTGCCGATTTCCAGCGCTGTCATTCCGTCTTTCAGGTCCACAGTCATATCCTGCCCCGGAGCTTCCTCCAGCGCAGGCTCCGTAAATATCCGGTATCCAAAATCATACGCTGCATGTCCGGCTCTCAAAAATACAAATACTACAAGCACTAAAATTAAAATGCTTAAAACACTGCTTAAAACACTCAGAACGATCTTACTGTTTCTCATAGCATTCCCCTTTTAAGCCGCCTGTGCTATAACAGCTCAAATCCCAGCTCAAAATCAATCTCATCCATCAAACGGTAATTAATACGCTGCACCATACGGCACACCGCAAGTTCCGCCGACAGAAATTCATTCACAAACGTCTGCTCCCGCAAGGGGGCAAACTCATTTTCCACCCGGTCCATTTCATTATACAAATCGGTATTCCGGTATTTATGCAGTTCAAAATTCCTCCTGCGAAATTCATTTACTGCCTTTTCTTTCTCCGGCTCCCGGGAAAGAAGCTCTCTCATGCGCTGATATTCCTTATATTCCTGGCTCTCTCTGACAGCTTCCACTAAATTATCTAATATTTCTTCCATACTCTGCTGCATATCCGACCTCTTGCTTTCATTCTCCCCTTAACGGCAAATCGCTTAAACTTCCATAATGATCGGCATAATCATCGGTCTGCGTTTCGTCTTTTTCCAGACAAACTCACCCAGCTCTTCCTTAACCTCTGTCTTGATTCTGCCCCAGTCCGTAATGTTCTTGTCCATACAATATTCCATAACTTCATCCAAAATCTGCTTTGCTTCGTCCATAAGGCTTTCAGCGCCTCTTACATATACAAAACCGCGGCTGACAATATCCGGTCCTGCCAATACCCTGCCGCTGCCAGATTCCAGAGTCGTTACCACAATGATAATGCCGTCCTCGGCAAGATGCTGGCGGTCGCGCAGCACAATATTTCCTACGTCGCCCACACCAAGTCCGTCCACCAGAATCGCTCCCACCGGAACCTTATCTGTCACCTTCGCTCCGTTCTCATCCAGCTCAAGCACATTCCCGGAAGACAAAATAAAAATGTCTTCTTTCTCAATTCCCAGCTCTCTGGCAATGGACGCCTGCGCTTTGAGGTGTTTGTATTCTCCATGTACCGGAATAGCATATTTGGGCTTCACCAGAGAATAAATCAGCTTGATCTCTTCCCGGCAGGCATGACCGGACACATGCGCATCCTGGAAGATTACTTCCGCCCCCTTCATAAACAGCTCATTGATTACGTTGGAGACCGCTTTTTCATTCCCCGGAATGGGGTTGGAACTAAAGATAATCGTATCTCCCGGCTTAATCGTCACCTTCTTATGGAGATTTGCAGCCATACGTGACAAAGCCGCCATCGACTCGCCCTGGCTTCCCGTAGTAATCAGCACGGTCTGTTCATCCGGATAATTTTTCAGCTCCTCTATATCAATCAGGGTATTTTCCGGTATCTGAAGATAGCCCAGTTCTGTAGCTGTGGAAATAATATTTACCATACTCCGGCCTTCCACCACCACTTTTCTTCCAAACTTGTAAGCCGAGTTGATAATCTGCTGCACACGGTCGACGTTGGACGCGAAGGTTGCGATAATAATGCGGGTATTGGTATGCTCTGAAAATATATTATCGAATGTTTTTCCAACCGTTCGTTCTGAATTGGTAAATCCCGGACGCTCCGCGTTGGTACTGTCGCACATCAGCGCCAGAACGCCTTTCTTGCCGATTTCACCAAATCGCTGCAAATCAATGGCGTCTCCGAACACCGGCGTATAGTCCACCTTAAAGTCTCCCGTATGCACCACAATTCCCGCCGGAGAATAAATGGCAAGAGCCGCCGCATCCTGGATACTGTGGTTGGTCTTGATAAATTCCACGCGGAAACAGCCCAAATTGATATGCTGCCCATACTTTACCACCTTGCGTTTCACCTTGGTAAGCAGATTATGCTCCCGCAGTTTGTTTTCAATAATGCCAATCGTCAGCTTAGTCGCGTAAATCGGCACATTAATATCTCTGAGCACATAAGGAATGGCCCCTATGTGGTCCTCATGTCCATGGGTAATAAAAAATCCCTTGACTTTATCTATATTATTCTTTAGATACGTAACGTCCGGAATTACCAGATCTATTCCCAGCATATCATCCTCCGGAAATGATAATCCGCAATCCACTACAATAATACTGTCCTCGTATTCGAAGGCAGTAATGTTCATTCCAATCTGCTCCAATCCTCCTAATGGAATGATTTTCAATTTTGAATTATTCTGTCTTTTCAAGTTGCACCTCTTCCTATCTGATATTTTTATTTTAACTGTTTTCCGATTCGAAGACGAAAAGCGCCTTGACATACTCATACCAGGTTTTGCTGCTGCCGGCATACCTGCAGCGCAAGATCTGATATACAGCAGATGTGCTGCGCCTCTGTTCCTCTCATCTTATTCACATTGTAAAATCCACGTCTTCCAGAATCTCCGAAAATATTCTGGATATATATTCCAGTTCTTCCTCGGATTCCACCATTTCATACATGGCTTCCTCTTCCTTTTCCTGTGAAAGATCCTTCAAAATAAAGGCGTCGCAGTCGCCTTCTTCCTCTTCGGCCACCAAAAGATAATTCACCCCATTGATTCGTGTCTGCTCTATCACATAAAATTCCAAAGCCTCGCCGTCCCCGGGAGACTGAAAACTGACTTTCTCCATATAAAATTCCTCTACTGCTCTCTGTTCACGCCCTGCTCTTGTTCCATAGCCAATGAATCCAGATAACCCTGCAAAATAAATACAGCCGCAATCTGATCCACATAACTCTTGCGCTTCTCCCTGCGCACGCCGCTTTCCATCAGCACACGGTCCGCCGCCACTGTTGTCAGACGCTCGTCCCACAAAATCACCTCAAGGCCGCTGCGCTTCTCCAACATCTCTTGAAACTCCAGTGTCTTCTGACAGCGTTCTCCTTCCGTGTGATTCATGTTCCGGGGAAATCCCAGTACAATCCTGTCTACCTCATATTCCTGAATCAACGCTTCAATCCTGGCAAGGGTCTGTCTTAACTTTCCCGGGGATTTTCTCTGTACAGTCTCGATCCCCTGCGCCGTTATAAGCAGAGCGTCGCTCACTGCAACGCCTACTGTTCTGGACCCAAAATCCAAACCCATGATCCGCATCTGACGCCTCCTATTCCCAGGAATTATTCTTGATATAATGACGCAGAATCTCTTCTACCAGTTCATCCCGCTCCACTTTCATAATAAGGCTCCTGGCATTGTTATGGCTGGTAATATAAGTAGGATCTCCTGACATGATGTACCCCACAATCTGATTTACCGGATTGTATCCTTTCTCACGCAATGCGCTGTACACAATCTTTAGCACATCATCCACCTGTATCTGCTGCTCTTTTTCTACTTTAAAAAATTGAGTATTGTTTTTATCCTGCATATGTTCACGCCCTTATTTTCTGCTCTTTCGTTCTTAATAAAATCTTCTTCTGTCTATTTTAATACAAATGTTCGGAAAACTCAAGATGTTTCTTCCAAAACATTCTCCATCTGCAGCACACGTTCTTTCAGCCTGGAAGTGATTCTTCCCCGGACCACGCGGTTTACAAGGCTTTGTCCCGGTTCTTCTGCCGGCACTGCGATCTTTACATATTCTTTCGTATGCCCAAGAAAATATTCTTTTCCCTCAAAAGACACCTGTTCCTCCAGCAGCGCTTCTGCTTCCCTGCCAAGATGCCAGTCTAAAAAAGCTTCGTTCATGGGAGCCAAATCGGAAAATAAAATATCACTGCGGACATTTTTTACCTGCTCCGGAATCTGATGCTCCATAGCGGCCGCCCTGGTTCCTTTTCTCAGAGAATACTTGAAAATATGTATCTCAAAAAAGCCAATTTTTTTCAAAAACCTGCGGGTCTCCTGAAATTCTTCCTCTGTTTCCCCGGGAAAGCCCACAATTACATCCGTAGTAATTGCCGGATGCGTAAAACAGCCGCGCAGCAATTCACATGCCTGCAGATATTCCACGCAAGTGTATTTACGATTCATTCTCTTTAAAACAGCATCGCAGCCGCTCTGCAAAGACAGATGGAAATGCGGGCACAGTTTTGGCAGTTTTGCCAGGCGGCCGGCAAATTCCTCCGTTACAATCTTAGGCTCCAGAGAACCGAGACGAATCCTTGCAATCCGGGGCAAATCATGTACTTTTTCAATCAATGTAATCAGATCCGTTCCCAGATCCACGCCATAAGAGCTTAGATGGATTCCGGTCAGCACCACCTCTTTGCAGCCGTTGTCTGAAAGCCGTTTCGCCTCCTGGATAACGTCCTGCATCTGTCTGCTCCTGACTCTTCCTCTGGCATAAGGGATAATGCAGTAACTGCAGAACTGGTTGCAGCCGTCCTGCACTTTCATAAAAGCTCTGGTATGCTCCGCCGTACGGCTGACAGATAATGTCTCATATTCAGAGTCCCGCCCTATGTCTGAAACGGCGGCGATTTTCAGAGAATCGTTCCGCTCTTTGTCCGCCGCCCCTTCTTGCGCCGCTTCCCTGGATGCAAAAAACTGCTCCAGCAATTGCGGCAGCTCATGCTTTTTATTGTTTCCAATAAAAATATCAACCGCCGCGTCTTCTGCCTGTTCTTTTGCAGTCTGCACATAACAGCCTGCCGCCACCACCACGCTGTCCGGATTTCTCCTTCTGGCCCGGTGAAGCATCTGCCGCGACTTGCGGTCTGCGATGTTTGTGACAGAGCAGGTATTTACCACATAGACGTCCGCCGCTTCCTCAAAGGGTACGATTTCATACCCCGCCTGTTCTAAAAGCTGCTGCATACTTTCTGTCTCGTATGCATTTACTTTGCAGCCCAAATTATGCAATGCCGCCTTTCTCATTCCATTTCCCATCCTCTCTATACATTCTGCCGAAAAACATCTTGCATTTTTTCCTGAAATTGGCTACGGTACCATTGACTTTTACCACAAAAGACGTTACTATTAAAGAAAAGATTTGTTGTTTCTAACTATAATAAGGAGGTTTTCTCATGATAAACGTACAGATTTCTTTAAACTCCATTGACAAGGTAAAATCTTTCGTAAATGCCATTACCAGATTTGATTTTGATTTTGATTTAATTTCCGGAAGGTATGTCATTGACGCCAAATCCATTATGGGTATTTTCAGCCTTGATTTGTCCAAACCGATCGACCTTGCCATCCATGCTGAAGCGAACAAGGATGAGGTTATGGAAGTATTGAAGCCATATCTGATTTAATCATTTCTGTATATCGTACCATTCTCCCCCATGATTGTATATTTCATGGGGGATTTTATTTTGCTGAATACCGGCAGAACTTTGCGGGATATGTTTCTGCAAACGCCGCTTCACAAACGCAGACGTGCCGTCGGACCGTGTTACTCTGACTGCACGATGATCGTCTCCGCCGTTTCAATTGCCGTCTTCACCATCTCATCAATTTTCTCTTTCAGATGCGTTTCTGAACGCCGTATGATTTTGAGATTAGGCTTTGTCACCGGATGTTTCGCCACAAATATGGTACAGCAATCCTCATAAGGCAGTATGGAAGTTTCGTACGTTCCGATTTTCTCTGAGACGGCAATGATTTCCTGTTTGTCAAAACCAATCAGAGGGCGGTAGACCGGCATCGTGCATACTTCATTGGTAGCCGCAAGGGACTGCATCGTCTGACTTGCCACCTGACCGATACTCTCTCCCGTAATCAATCCCAGGCTGCCTGTTTCTTCTGCAAAATGCTCGGCAATCCGCATCATATAGCGGCGCATGATGATGGTTAATTCCTCATGGGGGCACTGCTCGTAAATATACATCTGGATATCTGTAAAATTTACTACCTTCAGATAAACCGGCCCGGCATATTTTGCCACCTGTTTCGCCAGATCAACAACCTTCTGTTTGGCGCGCTCGCTGGTATAAGGCGGCGCATGAAAATACACCGCATCGATTTTGACGCCCCGTTTTGCAATCATGTAGCCGGCCACGGGACTGTCGATTCCGCCGGAAAGCAGCAGCATTCCTTTCCCGTTGGTTCCCACTGGCATCCCCCCCGGCCCTGCGATCACTTCCGAGTAAATATTAATCTTCCCGCGGACTTCAACATTTATCATAATCTGCGGCTCATGCACATCCACTTTCATCTCCTGGAAAGCTTTTAAAATCCTCTCCCCGAGAGCCGCGTTGATTTCCATAGATTTCATCGGATAATTCTTCCTTGCTCTGCGGGCATTGACCTTAAAGGTCTTATGCTTGTCGGGATAACGCTTGTCAAGATATGCAATCACATCTTCTGCAAGCTTGTCAAACCCTTCATCTTCTGTAATTACCACGGGACAGATTCCCACAATGCCAAAGACACACTGCAGACGCTCCATAGTCTCATCAAAATCATAGTCTGTGACTGCTTCTATATAGATACGCCCCTGTTCCTTGCTGATCAGAAACTCACCCTCCACCGATTTCAGGGCATATTTGATCTGCTGCACCAGTGCATCCTCGAACAGATGGCGGTTTTTGCCTTTAATTCCAATCTCTCCGTATTTTATCAAAAATGCTTTAAACATATGGTTCCCTTTCTAATGCCTTATGTATTTTCGAAGCATCGGCACCAGCTCCTTTAATTTATTTACACAATATGCCACTTCTTCCAGCGTATTATCATTACAAAAACTGATACGCACCGTGCTGTCCAGATACTGACGCTCCACCCCTATGGCGGAAAGTGTGGCGCTGACTGCAGGTTTATTGGAAGAACAGGCGCTGCCCGCCGACACGTAAATATGTTGTTCTTCCAGCGCATGAAGCAGCACTTCGCCGCGGACTCCGTCCACGCTGAGACTTATAATATGCGGCGCGCTGTCCGCACCTTTTCTGCCATTGATATGCGCCCATTTTTCATCGGCAATCCCTTCGATAAAAACATTCTTCAACTGGCGTAAATGCTCCTGCTTTTCCTCAAAATTCTCATAAGCTTCTCCAGCCGCCTGCCCCAGTCCTGCAATTCCCGGCACATTTTCCGTACCGGAACGCATAGCCCTTTGCTGACCTCCTCCGTAAAGAATCGGCTTTATCTTTGTCCTTTCCCTTACGTATAAAAATCCGCTGCCTTTAGGCCCGTGAATCTTATGACCGCTTACAGACATCATATCAATCCCCAGCTTTGCGGGATGAATGATATATTTTCCATACGCCTGAATGGCGTCCACATGGAACAATGTTTTGGGATTTTGCGCTTTTATGATCCCGGCTGCTTCTGCAACCGGCTCCACCGCCCCAATTTCATTATTCACATACATCATGGATACCAGAATTGTTTCCGGCGTGATTGCTTCCCGTAATTCTTCCAGAGATATCCTCCCATCCTGATCCACGCCGAGACGGGTCACGGAAAATCCCTGTTCCTCCAGGAACTTAACAGGCACCGATACTGCCGGATGTTCCACGCATGTGGTAATCAGATGCATTCCGCTGCGCCTGTTTGCCATAGCTGCGCCCAGAATGGCAAGATTGTTGGATTCCGTTCCCCCGGAAGTAAAAATCAGCTCCGCTTCTCTGACTTTCATGGTTTTTGCAATTTTGCCGGCGGCTTCTTTGATATAGTGTTCCCCTTCCATGCCTTTTCCATGCAGAGAAGACGGATTTCCGTAATCCTCAGACAGGGCGCGCACCATAATTTCCACCGCTCCTTTGGAACAGCGGGTGGTCGCTGAATTATCAAAATATGCTTCCATTCTTTCCTCCTAATCTTCCAGTGCATAAATCAGCATGGAAAGCGCGCAAAGCCCCGCCGTCTCTGTCCGCAGAATCCGGTTTCCCAGAGATATCATCTCCATCTCTCCCTGTGCCAGAGCAATTTCCTGAGAATCGTAACCGCCTTCGGGGCCGATAAAGATTCCCACTACACTTCCCCGGGGAATGCTTCCGAGCACTTCTCTGGTATGCGCCATTCCCCTCTGGTTTTCATAAGGCAGAAGACGCACATCCAGTTTCTGGGCATATTCCACTGCTTCTGAAAATTTCATAACCTGTCCTATGCGGGGAATGATACTGCGTTTTGACTGCTTTGCGGCGCTCTCTGCAATGGCCTGCCATCTTGCCTGTTTCGCCCTGGCCCTCTTCTCATCCAGCTTCACCACGCAGTTTTTCATGGCAACCGGTATAATCTCTGAAACTCCAAGTTCTACTGCTTTCTGAATGACAAGCTCCATCTTGTCTCCTTTGGGAAGTCCCTGAAAGAGGGTAATCCCTACGCATGGCTCCGTATCCTTTGCCTGGCTGAGAATATGAAAAACAATCTGCTGTCCCTGCATCGTTTCAATCTCACAGTAAAAATCTCCCCCCTGATTGTCGCTGATACGTACCTGTTCTCCTGTCCGCATACGCAGAACATTTCTGATGTGGTTGACATCACTGCCGGTAATCACAATTCTCTCTCCCTCAATCTGTTCCGGCTCTACAAAAAATTGAAACATTCTTTTCTCCTGTTCTATATCCTGGCGGTAATGCTGACCCATTCTCCCTGACGGCAGACTTCAAGAATCTCAAATCCTGCCTCTGTGACCGCCTGTTTTACCGCTTCTTCCTTAAAATCAATAATCCCGCTGGTAACATAGATACCGCCTTTTTTCAGGAACGCCGGAATCACCGGGGTCAGAGGAATGATAATATCGGCAAGAATATTTGCGGTCACAAGATCATAATCCGCCCCCACCTGCTCTTTGAGTCTGATATCATCAATTAGATTTCCGTGGTAAAAATCCGCCTGTTCCTCCGGCAGCCCGTTGACCCTCATATTATCTGTGGAAGCCGTGATACACAAGGGGTCAATATCCGTTCCTGTCACATGTCCCGCTCCCAGTTTCAGGCTTACCAGAGACAAAATCCCGCTTCCGCAGCCAACATCCAGTACACGGTCCTGAGGTTTTAAATATTTACATAACTGGCGGATGCAGAGCTGGGTAGTCTCATGCTTTCCGGTTCCAAAGGAAGTACCTGGATCAATCTCAATTATATGGCGGTAATTTTCTCCCGGCAAAAGTTCCTCCCAGGTTGGCTTGATTAAAATATCTTCAATGGTAAACGCTTTAAAATATTGCTTCCAGTTGTTAATCCAGTCCTGATCCTGCGTTTCCCCCTCTGTAATCTCTGCCGCTCCAATCTCCACAAAGGCCCGCAAATTTTCCAGTTCTCTGCGTACTTGCAGGAGAAGCTCCTCCTGCTCTTGTTCTGCCTCCAGAAAAAAGCTGATATATGCAATGCCTTCATCCGGCGGAAGCTTAGGCAGAATATCAATATACATACTCTCCTTATCGGCCGCGGACAAAGGGATATTATCCTCTATCTGAACTCCTTCAATTCCAAGATCGGCAAGCATACTGCTGATAAAATCTTCTGCCTGGGTAGTCGTCTCTATCGTATATTTTTTCCATTTCATAGTTTCCTCCAAATCCTGTCGCGGACATTCTGCTGCAAAATAGCGGATTTTAAAGCAGGGACCGCCGCAAAGAAGCAGCCAGATACAATATATCAGATTCCAGAACTGGAGAGTAACTTGTATTTTATCTGGCGCTTTTTGCAACAGTCCCTGCCTGATTTCCGCGAATCTTCCACCAGACAGCCGCACAAATAAGTATACGCGGCTATCTGACTATGCGCTAAACTGCTTCTTTAGGCTTTCGTAAGTCCTGTTGATCATCTGAAGAGTCTGTGTGTCTCCCGTGGAATTATCCGGATGAAATATTTTAATCAGTTCCCGGTACCGCTTCTTCATGTCCACTTCATTTTCCACACCGGAAAAAAACAGTTCCATTTCCGAAGGATATTTTACCTTCATTCTCCCCTGGACTCCATGCATTTTGACTTCCTCAGCCTCTTTCTTCTTTTCAAATGCTTCTCTCTCTCCGGCAAGCTTCTGCAATTCCATTTCCAAAAGCTCCCATTTTGCCTTAATCAAACGTTCTCTCTCTGCAAGGCGCCGTTCTTCCCGTTCTTTCCGCAGATAAAATTCCTGCTGTTCCTGCTCAAACCTGCGTCTGTCCGCCGTAAGCTCCTTCAAAAACCTGCGTCTGTCTGATGCAAGTTCTTCCTGAAACCGGATTCTGTCCGCAGCAAGCTCCCGTTGAAATTCACGCCTCTTTTCAGCCATTCTCTGTTGTTCTTCCCAATGCTTCTGATGAATTTTCTGCTGCTCCTCCCAAGACCGCTTCTGCTGTACTGCCTGCTCTTCTGTTTCTGGCTGTACCGACTCCTCTTCCGTCTCCTGAAGCGGTTCCTCCATCTGACACCTGGGCTGTTCCATTGCCTTTCCTCCTTTGCATTATAACTGAAACAGACTAATCCGCATTAACTTGTTCTATTCTACAATATTCCATAAGAAATAGCAATGAAACTTAAGGAATTTTTATGATCTTTATTTTGCTGTAAGTTCCATAAACCTTCGCTTTACCCACCGTTTTATAAGTACGAATCCGGAAACAATAGGTCATTCTTTTTTTCAGCCCGCTTTTCGTAAACGAAACTGTTTTCCCTTTGGTAATGTTCTTAATCTTTTTAAAGCTGCCCTTGCCCGTCTTCATATAGATCTCATAGCCGCTGGCGCCGGAAACCTTTTTCCATGTAAGCTTTACTTTATTCCTTCCCTTCCTGGCAGCGTTCAATTTCGCTGACGCCGGAGCTGTGGCTGTCTTAATCTCCCCTGCTGACGCTGCATAAACCCTGCCTCCGTTCACGACGCGGTAAGGCATAATGCGCAGTGTATAAGCGGCAGCCGCTTTCAGACCGCGGTAAGAGCAGGAACGTTCCTGCGTATACTGTTCCGAAACCAGCGTCTTTCCTTTATAAAGCAGCAGCCGGTATCCATCTGCATGTTCCGCCAAATTCCAGGAAAATGCCAGCGTATTAACCGTATTTCTGGTTACTTTTATACCAGACACCCTGCCCGGCTTTGCGGATTCCAGCATGGGAATATCTTCTGTGTACGTATGCTTGCAGAGACTGCAGGTTCCAGTCCTCAATCCCTTCTGCGTCTCTGTGGCCGGCCTGGTCACCCGGTACTGATACTGATGTCCTGGACAGGTAACTGTAACTTTCACTTCGATTCCTGAAACCGTCTCATAATTTAATACGTCTTCGGGCGTATACGTCGCCTTCCAGGAATGAACGCCTTCTTCACTCAGTTTTACGGCAGAATTTGCCTGCCAGGCAAATCCTTTGGGCAGCGCAACGCTTGCCAATGTCTTCCCGCTGGTTCCCCTTAAACCGACGGGCGCTGTATAAACGGGCACGGCTTTTGTGATTTCCACCTCAGCTATTCCGCCAAACGGCTGATATCCCTGACGTTCCACACGGTACCGCACCTGGTAAACTCCGGCATTTATCAATTCTGGCTGTTCTTCCTGATAGGCGCCGTCTCCAAGCGCATATTTAACAAGATCTCCTGTCTGGATACCCAGAACCTGAATGCGCTGCGCCTTTCCATTATATGTAACTTTTATATTCTCTGCTTGAACACCTTCTATTACCGGCAGGCTTGTATCAATAATCTGCTTATAACTGTGGCCGCAGAGCGTACAGGTAAACGTCTCCTCTCCGTTTTCTGTCGCGGAAGGCTCTTTTGTAATCTCTGAAGTATACGCATGTCCCGGACAGCTTACGGCAACCTCAATCTCAATATCCGCAACTGTCTCATAATTGCCGCTGTCCGCAGGCGTATAGACTGCCAGAAAAATTTTGCTGCCTTCCTCATATAGTTTTGTCTCTGTATCTGTCTGCCAGGCAAATCCTTCCGGCAAAGTTATGTCCGCCAGAGTTGTTCCGCTAAAACCAGTCAGTCCGGCAGGTACGGTGTAAACGGGCATGGCTTTCGTAATTGTTACCTGAGCCGTTCCCTCAAAGGGCTGATATCCCCGGCGCTTTACGCGATAGTACACCTGATAGACCCCGGCATTTATCAACTGCGGCTGTTCGCTGCTGTAAACGCCGTCGTCCCCGGCATACTGCACCTCGTCCCCTTCCTGGATTCCCGACACTGTAATCCTGTGGGCATTTTTGTTATATACCTCTGTGAGATCTTCGGCGGAAATACCTGTCAGTTCCGGCAAATCCAATTCCGGCAAAGCATATGTAAGAATCTCCTGTTTACCGGAAGTGGCAGGACCGCTTTGCAGCGCGTACCATAATTCTTTTCCACGGATTGTAAAGCCGTAAATCCATTGTCCGGAAGGAACCTGAGGTTCAAAAACCTGCTCCACGCCGCCAGACTCCTGCAAACGGTATATGGCCGTCCTGGTGTTAAAATAAAGCATATCATTTGCTTTTACCGGATACATATAGCTGAGCGGATAAAAGGAATTATTCTCTCCCGTCCAGACGTCTCCCTGGTATACCTCTGTTTCTGCGCCATTTAAAAGCCCGCTCTTTTTCAGAAGCTGCACGCCCGTGGTATTATAATCGCCGCTTTTATATCTGGAATAATACCAGTCTCCCTGATAAGAACAGATGGAAGAAGTAATTTCCTTCCAGAAAGCAGTATCATAAACAGTGGAATCCGCTGTCCGCGAAGTGCTCCACCCTCTGTGTCCTTCCGGAGAAGTCGACGCAATTGCCGCGTCGCTGAGCAGAAAGTTATTATGCCCCACTCTTCCAATGCAGTCTCTCACCGGATCGTCCCAGGTAACATCCACATGGTACCATTTACCGCCAATCTCTATCATATTCCAGGCATGCGCCATAACTTCACTCGCCACCAGCTCGCACGGAATCCCCAGTTTATTTTTCATAATATAAAGATACGCATCTCCGTAGCCGTCGCACACTGCCATCCGGTTCACTAAGGCGCCATACGCCGTATGAGAAATCTCCGGAAGCTGTCCGCTGTTCAGCCTGTCATAATCATATTCACAATTCTGCGCCAGATAATCATGCACAACCAGCGCTTTTTCCACTTCTGTCATAGAAGGCTCTGTCTGCGCCGCCGCCTCTGCCGCCGCTGCTTCCAGCTCCTGCCGCTGCCGGTCAATCTCCTCCGGCGTCCCCAGATAAGTGATTTTATACGATGCAATCGTATTCGTCTGCGGGCTATAAGACCTCCCTATTGTACTGCTTACATAAAAAAATTCCGGATGATTATTTAAAATCCGAAAAATAATATTGTCATTCAGGGAAATCTGATAATCGGAAACGTCAATCTCCGCCTGATAACGTCCCAGAGCTTCGACTATATATTGTTCTAAATCCTGCGCTTCCTCTGCGGCACGGTACGCCCGATGATCTGTAAGCGGATAACGCACCTGCGGCTTTTGATAATATTCTTTTTTGTAACGGTTTTCATCTGTTATACTTACATACTCCGTCTGGATATCTTCGGTCTCTGCCCGCAACGGAACCGCACCCAGAACAAGAAACATCATTACCATCAGAACTGTAACGGCATATCTTCTTTTCATAATCTACCTCCTGTTTTCCTTATATGATGCCATTATTATATAATATGGCGTTGCGATTGACAAGGAAAATGAATTATTCGGAATTTCCGAATAGTTGCCTCCTCAGTAAACTCATTATCCCCATATATTTTTTTAATGTGTTCATTTATTGTTGATAAGCTTACATCATAAAGCCGTGCCATCATTTTCTGTGTCAGCCATATATTTTCACCTTCATAACGCATTTCCATACTTTCAGGCATATCTCCAACAGCCGCAATATAGGTCAAATATTCAGCCGCTGAACTATGAATGGTTACATCAACTTTCTTTTTTGTCACCTAAGCCTCCACAATCATTTTATCTTCATATTTCTTATTTCGATATAGGGATAACTTGTTCAAAATCTAACAAATTACGCAAATATTCATAAATATCCTCTTTAACCGGAACTCCAATCTCCAAAATTGAACTGCAAAACAGAGAATCCTCTGGAACTCCCATATCGTAAAGCAAATCAACAACTATGCGGTATGTACTTTAAAGCCATATATCACTTCTATATACTCCTTAATCAGTTTGTATGTAACCCGCTCTTTCGGCTTATACGCTTCGGCTTTCTTAGCGATATTATCAAGCGGAACTTTGCCCTCACCCTCGCCAAACTCCACTTTTACATTAATTACGCTATCAGGTTTTTTGCAGAAAAGCTATACAATCGTCTCAATTGTTATCATCCTCCTCAATTATCGTAACTTCTCTGGATATGTAAGATGTACGCGCGTTATAATAAAAGAAATACTGCAGCATTATAATAATTGCCAGAGATGTAATAACAATGCCTGCCGCACAGGCTGACATCAGCTTGATCCGGTGCGAATAACGAATTTCCCTGCTTAAACGCTGAGCATCCGTTTCCAATAAATAGTTTGCAGCTAAATCCTTGGGCGAACCAAAACGTTCCAGTAATTCATGATATGTGAATCCCTGGGTTTCGTTTGAAAAGTCCATAAGGGCGTTTTGCAGATCGTTCATATATTTCTTTTCTCTTTCTCTGCAGATTGGAAGGCACCGCTTTATTTCCTTCATATAAGAATGAATGATTTGTTCCTTATCCGTCATTTACCATATCTCCATTTTCAGGTATATATTTCAAAACTTGTTGTACCGCCGCAACCGTAGAATTGTAATCGTGAACTAACGTATGCAGCCGCTGCCGTCCGGACTCTTCTATATGATAATATACCCGGACCAGCCTGCGCCCCGCCTGTTTCTTATAATCAGAAATATACCCCGCGTCAATCAGTTTATACAGCGCCGGATATAAAGAACCTACAGGTATATTTAATACGCTGTCAGATTGCTCTTTGATTGTCTGTGAAAGCTCATATCCGTAATAATCTTTCTGACTTAATAAATGCAGTATTAAAAGCTCTACGGAACCCCGCCTGAAATTACTCTTATTATCCATAAACAACTTCCTCTTTTTACTTTATAACACATATAATATGAAATATCAATATATAGAAAAACTAAAAACTATTTGACAAATATATATTTTATAAAGTATACTAAACACACATATAATAAAATATTTATGGAGGACGTATATGAAAGCACGAAAAAAATTTTTGATTCTGACATTTTTTATTTTAAGTATTTCTCTGTATGCGTGCGGGAAAGGTAAGCCGTCTTTAGCGCCGGAAGATTTAAAAACAGCAGCTTCTGAAAAAGAAACTGCAAAAGAAAAACAGACGGAATTAACGGCGCAGGAAAAAGTAAAAAACATGGATTCAGCAACCTCAGAAGAAGCAGACAGCATAAACCAGCCTGAAGCAGATCTTCCGGAATTTATAGAAAATTACTTTGAATTTGGGAGATATACAGAAAAAATACTGCTTCCAAACACAGACAATACAGAATATGCTGCAATTAATAAGAACAATCAGATCGAAATCCCAGAATGCAGCGTACTTTCATTCCTTTTCGTTACTCTTTATAATGATCTTGTGTTGTATGACGGAAGCCCCGAAAAAATCAGGGATTTCTTCAGGGAAATCCAAAAATTAGAATTTCAGAAAGAACCAGAATATGTTGATACGCTGCCCTTAAATGCGGATTGCGTGTTTGAATCAGACAGTATTATGATAAATGCTCACGGCAGCTATATCCGTATGAATATAAGAAGTTTTAACGACGGTACGCACTATTTTGATATTCATCAGGAACATCAGGAAGTGATCTATGCATCCGCAAAATCAGAATCTCTGCTAAATCTGGTAATGACAATGGCAGGATTAGAACATGTGGATCTGAGCAAACTGGAACAGATTGAAAAATTAGAAGCGTCTGTCGATAATTCCTGGACGCTGCTTGAGGAAGAGCAAAAAGGAAACTTTCAATTGATCATAAAAGAAAAGGTGAAAAAGATTAAGAATTATTCTGGCGGATGTCCTTTCGACTATAGATTAAGAGCGACATTACATGACGGGGAAGTAATTGATCTCTATTATTCATCAGACAGCTGCGGTACACTTGTAATAGGAGATTCTACTTATGAAGTAGAACTGGCGCCGGAAGAAGGCGAAACATTTAAATACAGAGAACAATTGGAAGATTTTTTTACCGCGCCTTCACTGTAACAGCGTGCGGCCGCCTCTGTGATCTCATTTAGGATGACACTTTCACGGTTTATCATGACAAGATTTTCCTATAGAAAAAACAGATGGGGAATTGTACAGCATTTTACTGCATAATTCCCCATTTATATTTAATTCGTATCCGTCATATCTTCAAAGGCTTCTTTGACTTTGCCCATAAAGCCTTTCTTCTTCGTATGCCGCTCTGTCCCTGCCGCGCCGTTCTGCTTCTTCAAAGACTGGCCGCTTGCCTCGTCAAACCTGCGCAAAGCTTCTTTCGCCTCGTCATTCAGGCTGGTGGGGACCTGAACCACCAGAGTCACATAATGGTCGCCCCTCACAGAAGAATTGCGCAGCGACGGGATGCCTTTGTTCTTCAAACGGATTCTGGTGTCCGTCTGTGTGCCTGGCTTCACATCATAGAGGATATCACCGTCAATGGTACTGATGCGCACCTCTCCGCCCAACGCCGCCTGTGCAAAGGAAATAGGCGCCGTGGAATAGATATTCATATCCTGCCTCTGGAAAATAGGATGTCTGCTGACATTGATCTCTACCAGCAGATCGCCTCTCGGCCCTCCATTGGTGCCCGGTTCTCCCTTTTCCCGGATACGTACGCTCTGCCCATTATCAATACCTGCCGGAATCGACACTTTGATTTTTCTGCGCTTGGCAATATAACCGCTTCCGTGACAGTCCGGACACTTATCCTTGATAATTTTACCTGTTCCCCGGCATTCCGGACAGGTCTGTACATTCTGTACCATGCCCAGGAACGACTGCTGGGTATAAACCACCTTACCCTTGCCGCCGCATTTCGTACAGGTTTCGGGGCTGGTTCCGGGCTTTGCACCTGTAGTATGGCAGGTCTGGCATTCATCTTTTAAGGTGATCTCAATCTCTTTCTCGCAGCCAAACGCCGCCTCCTCAAAGGTAATGCGCACAGCAGCGCGGAGATTCGCCCCCTTCATAGGACCATTACTGGAAGAGGAACGTCTTCTTCCCCCTCCAAATAAATCGCCGAAAATATCGCCAAAAATATCGCCCATGTCCATGCCGGAAAAATCAAAACCGCCGCCTCCCATGCCGCCTTCAAAGGCGGCATGGCCAAACTGGTCATACTGGCGTTTCTTATCCGGGTCGCTCAAAACCGCATACGCTTCCGAAGCTTCTTTAAATTTTTTCTCCGCTTCTGCGTCCCCTGGGTTCATATCCGGATGATACTTTTTAGCAAGCTGGCGGTACGCCTTTTTGATGGCCGTATCATCCGCATTTCTGTCAACTCCCAGGACTTCATAATAATCTCTCTTCTGTTCTGCCATGATTATACTTCCTTATAATCTGCGTCCACCACATCATCATCTGCGCTGCTGTAGGATGCGGAAGCATTGCCCATATCCGGTCCTGCCCCCTGTGTACCCTGCGCTGCCTGTGCATTCTCATACATTTTCGCAAATACCTTCTGTGCGCTTTCCATAAGTTTCTCTTTTGCAGCCTTCATCTCTCCCACCTGGTCATCTGTCATTTCTTCTGCGTTGGGATGCGCTTCAACCAGCGCTTTCAAGGCGCTCAGATCTGCTTCTACTGCAGACTTATCTGCCGCGTCAATATTACTTCCTACTTCTTCCAGCGCCTTCTCAGTCTGGAATACGAAAGAGTCCGCGTCATTTCTGGTATCAATCGCCTCTTTGCGCTTCTTATCCTGCGCTTCGAACTCTGCCGCCTCTTTGACAGCTTTTTCAATATCGGCGTCTGACATATTAGAACCTGCAGTAATGGTGATATGCTGCTCTTTCCCGGTTCCCAGATCTTTTGCAGATACATTTACGATACCATTGGCGTCAATATCAAAAGTTACTTCAATCTGAGGCACGCCGCGTCTTGCTGGCGGAATACCGTCCAGACGGAACTGTCCCAGAGATTTGTTATCTCTTACAAACTGGCGCTCGCCCTGTACCACATTGATATCCACAGCCGTCTGATTGTCTGCTGCCGTTGAGAAAATCTGGCTCTTTTTGGTAGGAATGGTGGTATTGCGCTCGATCAGTCTGGTTGCAACGCCTCCCATGGTCTCGATGGAAAGCGATAACGGCGTAACATCCAGAAGCAGAATCTCGCCTGCGCCCGCATCTCCTGCAAGTTTTCCGCCCTGAATGGAAGCTCCTAAAGCCACGCACTCGTCCGGATTCAAAGATTTGCTGGGTTCCTTGCCGGTGAGCTGTTTTACCTTATCCTGTACCGCCGGAACTCTGGTGGAACCGCCTACCAGAAGTACCTGACCCAGCTCAGAAGCAGTGATGCCCGCATCCTTCAATGCATTCTGTACGGGAACTGCGGTGCGCTCTACCAGGTCATGGGTCAGCTCATCAAATTTAGCTCTGGTAAGGTTCATATCAAAATGTTTGGGACCTTCTGCTGTCGCTGTAATAAACGGCAGATTGATGTTCGTTGTGGTTGCGGAGGACAGTTCTTTCTTGGCTTTCTCCGCCGCTTCTTTCAATCTCTGCAGCGCCATCTTATCATTGGAGAGATCCACTCCCTCTGTCTTCTTAAATTCAGCCAGCATGTAATCTGTCACTTTCTGGTCAAAGTCGTCGCCGCCCAGACGGTTGTCTCCGGAGGTTGACAGCACCTCGATAACTCCTTCGCCAATCTCGATAATGGATACGTCGAAGGTACCTCCGCCTAAGTCGTATACCATAATTTTCTGCTCTTTTTCATTGTCAAGTCCATAAGCCAAAGCCGCCGCAGTCGGCTCGTTGATAATACGTTTTACCTCAAGTCCTGCGATCTTGCCGGCGTCTTTGGTTGCCTGACGCTGCGCATCGTTGAAATATGCCGGAACGGTAATAACCGCGTCTGTCACTTTTTCTCCCAGATAATTTTCTGCATCTGCCTTTAATTTCTGCAGGATCATCGCAGAAATTTCCTGCGGAGAATAATTCTTGTCGTCGATGCTTCTCTTATGCTCTGTACCCATATCCCTCTTAATAGAAGAAATTGTCTTCTCTGCATTGGTAACTGCCTGACGCTTTGCAGGCTCTCCTACCAGACGCTCGCCGGTTTTGGTAAATGCAACCACAGAGGGTGTGGTTCTTGCTCCTTCTGTATTGGCGATCACTACTGGTTTACCGCCTTCCATAACTGCCACACAGCTATTTGTCGTTCCTAAATCAATACCAATAATCTTGCTCATAATTGAGACCTCCTCATATAAATAAAAATCTAAACTGTTTCCTACTGCACAACTGCTACCATACTGTGCCTTACCACACTGTCCCGGTACATATAACCTTTTTGCAGTTCCTGCGCCACTACGCCGGATTCAAACTCTTCGCTTTCCACCTGCATGACTGCATTATGGAAATCAGGATTGAACTCTGCACCTACCGCTTCAATTGGTTTTACTTCCAGGTTCTCCAGTTCTGTCATAAGCTGTTTGTATATTTTATCCATTCCCTGAACGAAAGGATCTTCCCTTTCCTCCTGTGGAACAGCGGATAAACCTCGTTCAAAATTATCTACGACTGCAAGCATCTTCTCAATAACGCTCTTGGCTCCCACCTCAAACATCTGAGCCTTTTCTTTTTCTGTGCGCTTGCGGAAATTATCAAATTCCGCCATCTGCCGCTGCACCCGGTCGGTAAGCTCTGCAATCTTTTCTTCCTGTTTATTCTTTTTCTCTTTTTTCTTAAAAAAACCTTTTTTTTCTTCCGGAACTGTTTCCTCTTCTCCCTGAGATTTTTCTGCGGACTCTTCCACATCTTCCTCCATATTTTCTTCCACGCTTTCTTCTGCGGTTTCCTCACAGGCTGCATCATTGGAATCCTCTGCGGAAACTTCAGGCGTTTCCTGTTCTAAGTCATTTTCTTTATTTTCTGTATCTCCCATATCAACTCACCTTTCTGTTCTTCCTAATTTTCTTTTTTATTTTGAAATACGGCATCCAACTGACTTTTTAATGTCTTAAGATTATCCATAACATTTTCATAATCCATTCGTTTGGGACCGATAATTCCAATCGTTCCCGTCATTCCCTCTCCTAACTGATAAGTGGCCGTCACCACACTGCAGTCCTTCATATTCTGTATGGGAGACTCATCGCCAATATATACCTGAATTCCGGTTTGTTCTTCCGAAGACAACGTTTCATTCACCAGGGAAACCAACTGCTTCTTCTCCTCAAAGGCATTCAAAAGTTCGCTCGCTTTTCTGGAATCGCTCAGCTCCGGATATTTGAGAATATTCGTAGTGCCGCTGGTATAAACCTCCAGATCTTCATCTTCCTGAAAAACGCCGGCCAGCGCGTCCAGAACGTCGCTTACGATATTGCTGTGGATTCCTGCCTGTTCTTTGAGTCTGGCAATCGTTCCCAGATTGATCTGCTCTGCCGACAGTCCGTTGAGACTGGTATTAAGAAGAATATTCAGCTTTAACAACGTCTCATTATCTAAGGCTTCCCGCGTGGAAATCATCTTATTCTTGACCAGATTTCCTTCTGTCACAATAACAGCGAGAAGCTGTTCTTTATCCACCTGGGAAAGCTGCAGGAATTTCACTTTATTGCGGTGATAGGAAGGCGCGGTAATCATGGCCGTATAATTGGTGTTTTCTGCCAGCGCCTTTGCCATTTGCTGCAGTACCTGTTCCATACGCTCCGTATGCTCAATCATGAATTCTTTCATTTCACTGACTTGCTGATTCTTTTCCTTCATCAGGTTATCAACGTAAAAACGATAACCCTTATCAGAAGGAATACGCCCGGCTGAGGTATGCGGCTGCAAAATATAGCCCAGCTCTTCCAGATCCGACATCTCATTGCGAATAGTCGCGGAACTCAGATTCAAATCTGAATATTTGGAAATAGTTCTGGAACCTACCGGTTCACCCGTGTCCAGATAATTTCGGATAATGGCATTTAAAATTTTTCTTTTTCGTTCGTCCAGTTCCTGCATCACTATCCTCCATTTCCTCCTTATTGTTAGCACTCAACATTTAAGAGTGCTAACATTCATGTACTTAAGATAGCACTATCATTTTTTCTTGTCAATAGTATTTTTATAAATTTATAATTTATTTATGATTACAGATTATTAAAAATTATTTTCATCGCTTAGTTTCTTTGATTTCATTGAACAAAGAATCCTGCTCTGCAGGATTCTCCGCCTGCGGCGGGTCGCTTTAGCGGCATATTTCTTTTCCGCCGCAGTGGGATCATTGTTTTTTTATTTTATAGGGAATCCGAAGGAATTTCCTATAAAAAATGCTGCGGAGTCAAATACCGCAGCATCTTAAAAAACCTTTATTTTACGGAAAATCCCGCGGGGGTTAATCCACCCGTCTGATTTCCGGTTTCTATGCGTAACACCTCACGCCCGTTGCCCGGCTGATTGGTTCCAGAGATTTCTACCGCCTCTACTATCATTTTATTTTTATTTTGATTGACATTGTAAACCACATCATATACAATAAAGAAAAAGGAGGTAGTCATATGGCAACAACACCAACTCAGATTCGAATCGATGCCAGTATAAAACAAGAAGCTTCGGCTCTTTTCAGCCGGCTCGGACTGGATATGTCCAGTGCAGTAAATATATTCCTGTATCAATGCGTTCTTCGCGGCGGACTTCCTTTTGCCGTGGAGATGCCAGCACACAGCCAGAAAACCCTTGATGCCATGGCAGAAGCCCGCCGTATTTCCCGCGATCCTGATGTCAAAGGATATTCCAGTATGGAAGATTTAAAAGCGGCTCTTGATGATTGATGTACCAGGACAAATTTACCACAGCCTATAAAAAAGCTTATAAACTCATGAAAAAACGTGGGCTGGATATCTATTCGCTGGATGAAGTTTCCACTTCCAATAAAAATTCACTGAGTACATAGTTGCTGACAGAAATGCCCTCCTCCGTCAGAAATACTCTGCCCTCGCTCTGTTCTATCAATCCCTGCCGCTGCAGTTTCCGCAGGATTTCTCCATATACCCCTTCCAATTCTACGCCAAAGAGCTTCTGAAATTTCTTCCTGGCAATCCCCGCCGTCATACGAAGTCCCAGAAACATAAATTCTTCCATTTGAGCTCTCTTATCCAACATGACAAGTTCCCCCTGACCGCAGCTAACATCAGCCCTTCCCTTTTGTCTCTCAACTGTTTCCAGAATTTCAGCCAAATCGTTCCAGTTTCCCTTCAGGTATTCTTCCAGTTTGCGGGTATTGGAAAACCTTGCCTGTTCCAGATAAGAAGAGCTTCCAAGCCCCAGGCCCAGGTAAGGCGTTAACTGCCAGTAACCGATATTATGACGGCACTCCCTGCCAGGTTTTGCGTAATTGGATATTTCATAGCGCAAATATCCATGGTCCGCCAAAATTTCCCTGGTTAACTCATACATCTGGCGTTCCGTTTCCTCCGAGGGAAGATCCCGGCAAACTTCTCCGCGCTGTCTGCGCAGTTCATCCTCTCCATATCGCTCATAAAACGGCGTGCCCTCCTCCACAATCAGGCTGTAGGCTGAGATATGCTCCGGACGCAGCTCCAATACCTTTTTCAGGGTATAAAGCCAATCTTTTGTACGCTGTCCCGGCAAAGCTGACATCACATCCACATTGATATTAGAAAAACCTGCTTTGCGCGCCAAATCAAAACTTTCCAGAAATTCCTCAAATGTATGAATCCGTCCTATCTTTTGCAGCTCCCGATGATCCGCCGACTGCAGTCCCAGGCTCAGGCGGTTGACGCCCGCTGTTTTATACAGGGCAAGCTTCTGCCGGGTGAGCGTTCCCGGATTACACTCCAGGGTGATCTCTGCATTTTGCCGCACCTGGAAGCGCTCTTGCAGCTCCTCCATAATCTCTGCGGTCTGCCCGCCGGAAAGCAAAGAGGGCGTACCTCCTCCAAAAAAAACAGAAGAAACCTGATATTCCTTGCAGACAGGGGCATTCTGCCTGATTTCTTCCAGCAGTTGACCCACATAATGCCTGCGGACACTTTCATCCGCAGGCATTGACAGAAAATCACAATAATCGCATTTTTTGACACAGAAGGGGATATGAACATATAATTCCAATTCTCTCATTCTTCTCTCATTCCTTAATACAGCAAAATTTAAGCTGCATATGATTCGCTGAGTTAATTATCATCCAGCTTCAGCACGCTCATAAAGGCTTTCTGCGGAATTTCCACATTTCCAATCTGGCGCATTCGCTTTTTTCCTTCCTTCTGTTTCTCTAACAGTTTGCGCTTTCTGGAAATATCGCCGCCATAACATTTTGCCAGCACGTCTTTGCGCATGGCTTTTACCGTCTCTCTGGCAATCACCTTGCTGCCCACCGCCGCCTGAATCGGGATCTCAAACAGATGGCGCGGAATTTCCTCTTTTAACTTCTCGCACATTTTCCTGCCGCGCTCGTAAGCAGTGCCGCTGTGGACGATAAAGGATAAAGCGTCCACTTCCTCCTTATTGATAAGGATATCCAGTTTCACAAGTTCAGAGCGGGCATATCCTTTCATTTCATAATCAAAAGACGCATATCCTCTGGAACGTGATTTTAAGGCGTCAAAAAAATCATAAATAATCTCATTTAAAGGAAGATCATATTTCAGCAGCGCGCGGGTTTCCTCCATATATTCCATACTGATATAGGTTCCCCGCCGTTCCTGGCACAAATCCATTATCGCTCCGATAAATTCACTGGTCACCATAATCTCCGCGCTGACCACCGGTTCCTCCATATATTCAATCTCCGCCCCATCGGGCAGATTGGAGGGATTGGTGAGTTCGATTACTTCTCCATTGGTCTTATGCACCTTATAGATTACGCCCGGAGCGGTAGTCACCAGATCCAGATTATATTCGCGTTCCAGACGTTCCTGGATAATTTCCAGATGCAGCAAACCTAAAAATCCACAGCGGAACCCAAAGCCCAGGGCAATCGACGTCTCCGGCTCAAACTGCAGCGCTGCATCGTTGAGCTGCAGCTTTTCCAGGGCGTCCCGCAGATCCGGATATTTCGCCCCGTCCGCCGGATACATGCCGCAGTATACCATAGGGTTTACCTTCTTATATCCCGGCAGCGGTTCGTCTGCGGGGCGATTTGCGTCCGTCACAGTGTCACCCACCTGGGTATCTCTGACATTTTTCAGGCTCGCCGTGATATACCCCACCATTCCCGCAGACAATTCTTCACAGGGAATAAACTGCCCGGCTCCAAAATAACCTACTTCAACCACATCCGCAGACGCTCCTGTGGCCATCATCTGAATTGTGGTTCCCACTTTCACCCTTCCTTCTTTGATGCGGCAGAACACAATCACTCCCTTATAGGAATCGTAGAGGGAATCAAAAATCAGGGCTTTCAGCGGATTGTCAGGACTTCCCTGGGGAGCCGGGATTTTCTCCACAATCTGCTCTAACACTTCTTCAATATTCAGTCCTGTCTTAGCGGAAATCTGCGGGGCTTCCTGCGCCTCCAGCCCGATCACATCTTCAATTTCTTCCATTACACGCTCCGGCTCCGCGCTGGGCAGGTCGATTTTATTGATCACCGGAAGCACATCCAGATCATGATCGAGGGCAAGATAGACATTCGCCAGCGTCTGAGCCTCAATGCCCTGCGCCGCGTCCACTACCAGAATCGCTCCGTCGCATGCCGCGAGACTTCTGGAAACTTCATAATTAAAGTCTACATGACCCGGCGTATCAATGAGGTTAAAAATATATTCCTCCCCGTCCTTTGCTTTATATACGATGCGGACGGTCTGTGCCTTGATGGTAATGCCCCGTTCCCGCTCCAGTTCCATATTATCCAGCACCTGCGCCTGCATCTCCCGGCTGGTAAGCAGCCCTGTTTTCTCAATAATGCGGTCTGCCAGCGTGGACTTTCCATGATCTATATGTGCGATAATACAAAAATTTCTGATTTTATTCTGGTCAATTGCTGACATACTGTTCCTCCAGTTTCTTGATATTTGTCTTATTTTAGCATAATTACTTTGGGCTTGTCTATGGCGGCCTTAATTTCATCCGGCACGGCTGTATTTGACAATCAGCAGTTCCACCGCCATCCGGTCATTAAGATTTCCCGTCTTCACATCCTCCTCGGTCTGCACGCAGTCCTCAAGCGCTTCCCTAAGCTGCTCCATGGAAAATCCTCCTGCCTGGGAAATATTTTTTCTGACTGCAAACTCCGGAATCCCGGCCTTAGAAGCAATAAATTTATGATCATAGCCCTGCGTTCTTAAACGTTTCACCAGCAGCAGGATTTTAAACTGGCGGGCAATCAGAAATAAAATACGCATAGGCGGTTCTTTCATGGCAAGCAGGTCATAATACAGATTCAACGCCTGTTTTTGCTGTTTCTCTGCAATTTTATTTACCATCTCAAAAATTCTTCCTGACGTCTGCACCACACAGACCGCTTCCACATCTTCCGCTGTAATCGCTTCCCGTCCCAATGTATAACAAAACAGTTTTTCCAGCTCCCTGTCAATATACTCCATATCATTTCCGGTTTTTTCCAGAAACAGACGCAGATCTGCCTGCGTGATTTTCTTCTGTTCCCGTTTCAGCCGGGACAGAATCCACCGCGTCAGCACCTGCTCTGTCTGACGGGCAAATTCCACCGCCCGTCCCGCTTTCTTCACCGCCTTGTACATTTTGCCGCGCTTGTCCACTTCTTCTTCCACAAACACAAAACAGGCCGTCTCTGCAATCTGTTTCATATAATCTGCAAGCTCCTCACAGGAAGTCTTAAAAACTCCGCTGTCTTCAATCAGAATCAGCCTGCGCTCTGCAAAAAAAGGGAGCGTCTCCGCCAAATCAATAATCCCGCCCGGGTTTATGTTCTTTCCCTGAAACACGGTTACATTCATAGTATCGTCCTCCGCCGCCAATGCATTGCGCAGCTTTTGCCTGTACTGCCGCTTCAAATAAGCTTCTTCCCCATACAGCAGATAAACCGGACGAAAATTTCCTGTTTCAATATCTTCCTGGATGCTCTTCATTGCCTGTTTCTCCTTTTTGCGGACAAGCCGCTGTTTTTTCTATCATACACTATTTATGGTAAAAATGTCCATACCTGCGCCGCTCCCTTCTTTGGGACCACTCTGATCTGTCCCTGATCCATGGTACAAAATATTTTGCTGCCTGACGCTTTGATCCGCGCCAGGGCATCTGCCCCCGGATGTCCGTAAGTATTTTTTTCTCCGCAGGAGATGACCGTCATTTTCGGACGAATTGCCTCCAGAAATTCCCGGCTGTTGGAGCCGTCGGAGCCATGATGCGCCGCTTTATAAAAATCAAGAGAGGAGATTCCATGTCTCTCCATAAAATGATTTTCCAGCAGCTTTTGCTCTTCTTCACTTCCGATATCTCCGCTGAAGAGTCCGGTGAATCCCTGATGTTCCAATAACACGGACAAGGACGCCGCATTTCTGTCTTTTTGCAGAATCTGCGAATCTCTCCGCAAAGACTGCGGCCACAGCACTGTAAACACGGTATCTTCTGTTCCAAACTGCATACCTGCGTCAACATAGAGAATCTGGCATCCCGCGCTTTCGGCAAGCTTTCGCAGTTCCTTTGCAGCCTCATCTTCCACCATTCCTTTTGCCAGAATCAGATATTCCACTGGATACCCCTGCTGTAACGCTTCCTTCAAACCGCTGATATGATCTGCATCTGCATGGCTCACCAGCCACCCTTTGATGGAAGAAATTCCTCTGGACTTCAGAAACGGAAGTATCCGGTACTCTCCCGCTTTTTTCACATCGCTGCTGCCTCCATCTATGAAAAAACAAGCTCCGGATTCGGTCTGTATCAGGCTTCCATCCCCCTGTCCCACATCCAGCACATTGATTTCAAACTGAGGCTGCCGCTGTATAAAGATCAGGCAGAGCATGGCGGACGCCGCCGCTGCATACCATCTTCGTTCTTTGCGGCTCCAGAGCAGATACAGGCACACCAGCAGCACGCCATAATACGCCATAATCCATTCTGCCTCCGGCTTTCCAGTGATATACTCTGCCGCCGGAAGGCTTAAAAACGCCTGACAGATCCAGCGGTTCAGTCCAAGAATCCAGGCGGCAGGCTTCAATACCGCTGTTCCCCAAAAAGGCAGCGCGCTTCCCAGTATCCCTCCTGAAATTCCCAGAAACAGAAGCATCCCTAAAAACGGCAGCACGCACCCGTTTACCAGAATACTGTATGTGGATATTTCATAATAAAAATACAGGTTCAACGGCAGCGTAAAAAGCTGAATACAAAGACTTACAAACATCATTTCCCTGATTTTGGACGCTGCCTTTGAAATAATTTGGGGACGATGCGGTTTCCTCTTTTTTTCCTGCTTTGCATCTCTGGCTGCGTCTTTATAAATCCTGGCTGCCAGGCTTATTCCCAAAACGGCGCTGTAAGAAAACAGAAATCCGGGATTTTCCAGAAGAAACGGATTTTCCCAGAGCTGAATCATCGCCATTACAGACAACGCGGTTAATGAATCATAACTGCAGCCGAGCATTTTTGCCGCCATCAGCAGCAGAAACATCCCCACTGCGCGTCCGGAGGACACCTCCATACCCGAGAGCAGACCAAAACTGATCATTGTTCCCATGGCGAAAATAGCCCCGCACTTCTGAGAGAAGCCAAGAACGCTCAACAGGCGGAAGATTCCCATGCCAAGGAGAGAGACATGCAGTCCGGAAATGGCAAGAATATGGGAAATTCCTGCTCTTTGGTATAAGTCTTTGATTTCCTGGTCCAGCAAAGACTTGTCTCCCAGAACCAGATTTGCCATCACCCCTGCATCTTCTGAACGCATTGCGTTCACAAACACCGCACGGATGCTTTGCTGAATCTCTTTTAAAAAAATGATATAGCGGTTTTCCTTTGCCGAGATCTGTACAACAGATTCTGCAAACACGCGAAACTCCCATTTTCTGCTCTGCTGATATTGTTTTTCATTGAAATTCCCTTCATTGCGGGATATTTGGAACGGCTGGTATCTTCCCTGAACCATTAACGTATTTCCTGGCTGATACTGCCCGTCAGAATGATAAATCAGAATCCCGTAAGCGGGATACACATGGCCCCCTGAGACTGCCCGGGCGCCTGTAAGATCATAAATGAACTGTTTATTTTTTTCCTGTTTTGCGGAAACTTTTCCCTGCACAGTAATCTCCTGCCCTGGAGAAAGCGTTTCTTCCAGCTCTGTGCGGTCTTCCTGCTGCGCCTTCATATGCGCCGCCCCTATGCCAAACAGGCACAGGCAGCAAATAACGCGCGCCACAAAAATCTTTGCCGTTCCCTCTCTTTGCTTCGCCACGCCCGCGCCCAAGCAGCACAGCAGCAGCGCAAGCAGCAGAAAACAGAACAACTGCCCAAAACGCTGGAATACAATTCCCAATACCAGGGACAGGCAGAAACTGCAGACCGGCCGTCTTGCCATCCATCTCCTCCCTTCTTTCATTCTGCCTGTTTCATCTTTTACTTATTGATATTTTTTATATGTTCCTTGTGAAATTATTCTGTGAGATCCATGTAATCCAGATTCCGCTCATACGCCACGCCAAGATCCATCTTCTCCCGATAGACAATATTACTGTCCCCATTCACAGAAATCTGAACCTTATTGATATCCGGCAGCTCTGCCAGTGAGTTAGTAATCGAATAAATAACTACCTGTTCCGCAACATCATAGTTCTGATTCAAAAATCCTTCGCTGAGATTTACAAAGCATACGCCGTCCAGTACAGAAACCCCTACCAGTTTCGTTCCATCTGGAATAGCCGTCCGTCCTTTTTTTCCCTGCGGTCCTTTTAACAGCTGTTCCATTACCAGCTTTTCCAGGGAAATATTGCTGCTGTAATGAATCTCCTGCACCTCTTTCACCAGGCCGTCCCCTGCTTTATTGGAAAAATACAGCGTAATACTTGCCGTCTGAATGGTATTAATCTGCTCTCCCGGATTCTCAATAAAACTCTCTGCCGTCATAAGCCCCACAGGAGTTCCTTCCTGGTCCACCAAAGGCGCGTCTCCCACATAAAAAGAGATGCATTCCACACCTTTTGCCTGGATCAGCGTTCTTACAATCGCCGCGCGGCAGAGTACCTCTTCAACATTCTCCGCTTCCAGATACGCGCTGTTAAAATACAGCGATAACTGGCCGTCCTTGAGTTCCCAGGAGACCAGCTCTACCCCGCCGGGAACCGGTCTGCGATAGTCCAAAACCTCCGTATCACGAAACAGCTCTTCCAGAAGTTCCTGTATCATGTCCTCCGTACCCGTTTTCTGCGGTTCATAGCCTACGGCAATCGTTTTTGTTTTTTCTTTATTTATATAGTAAATATAATATTCAGAAACCTCTTCCCGGGCAGTCCCACAGCCTGCAGCGCCCGCTATGAAAAATGCCATCGTCAGAAGCAATGCCTGTTTTATTAGTTTCATGCAAATCCTCCCTGATGTATTGCGCCCCGGCACGTCCCAAGCCTGCGGCTCAGGCAATATAAGTAAGAGGAATACGAACGGTAAAAATCGTTCCTTCCCCTTCCCTGCTGTGCGCCTTAATCGCCCCCCGGTGCATCAGCACTGCATTTCTTGTAATGGCAAGCCCCAGTCCGGTTCCGCCGATTTCCCGGGAATGCGATTTGTCCACACGAAAAAACCTCTCATAAATATGTTCCAAAGATTCCTCGGGAATACCGATTCCAGAGTCCTCCACCCGTACAAAGAAATATTTATGGTCTGCATTTAAGGATACGTGAACCCACCCTTCCTCTCTGTTATACTTAATGGCGTTTTCCACCAGATTCGTTATGGCAAGAGATAACTTCACCTCGTCAATCTCCGCCGTCACAGGCCGGAAACTCTCAAGAACCAGCTCGATATTCTGTTTCTCTGCAATAGGCTTGACGCGCTTCATAATCAGTTCCAGAAGTTCGTTCACATTCACTGCCGAAATATTCAGGCTTCCGGCTGATTTATCCATTTTTACTAAAGAAAGAAGATCGTTGATAATTTTATTTTCCCGTTCAATCTCTTCTGCAATATCGCTCATAAATTCCTTGTACAGCTCCGCCGGAACATCCTCCTGACCCAACAGAGAATCTGCGAGAACCTTCATAGAAGTCAGAGGCGTCTTAAGCTCATGAGAGACGTTTGACACAAATTCCTGCCGGGATTCGTCAATCACCCGTATTCTTCCCAGCATTTCATTAAAAGCGTCGGAAATCGCCTCTGTCTCTGTATAGTCAGAGATCGTCAGCTTATCCTCCTCATCCTCCGTCTGGATCTCCTCCAGCGATTTTGTAAGTTTACGGAACGGCAGCACCAGATGTCTTGCCCAGAATAAGGCAAGCGCAAGAATCAGCACTGCGCTGGCCATTTCAATTACCTGGGCGTTTTTCTTCAGATAATCATAATTCATCATGATACTGTCTGTGGACACACTGACCAGCATCACTCCCATGGTTTCCTGGGTATCTGTATTTTTCAGCGGAAACGCCAGCTCAATATAACGATTTCTGGCGTCATATTTACTGATTTCATCCCCCTGAAAACTTTTTACCACTTCCTCTGAGATAATGGTCTTGCCATTATCCAGCCCATAAGTATCCTTGACGATCTGGAAACGGTTATTGATAATCAGCACTCTCCCGTCATAAATATTGGATAACTGCTCTAACTGGGCGTTGATAATTTCTACAGACGTATCTGTCATATAGTTGTACGTAAGAACCTGGCTTCCCAGCATCTTTGCCTGGCTTAAAATATCAATACTGCGGTTTGTGACCGAACGGCGTTCAAAACTGGAAAGAATCCCAATCCGCAGTACAATATTGGGAATAATCCCAATCAGCACAATGAGCAGAAACAGACGGAATTTCAGGCTATGTATGATCTTCAATCTCTTCATCTCTGTCTCCGCCGCTATCCCTGATAATAATATCCCACACCCCATTTTGTCTGTACATATTTGGGATCGCTGGGATTTACCTCAATTTTCTCACGGAGACGCCGCACATGTACGTCCACAGTGCGCACGTCTCCCGGATAATCACTTCCCCATACCAGCTTTAACAGCTTTTCCCTGCTGTACACTTTGTTCGGATTCAGCACCAAAAGGGCCAGCAAATCAAATTCTCTTGCAGTAACGTTAATCTCTTTCTCAAGGATAAACAGACGGCGGCTCTCACAGTCCAGACTCAGATCACCATTCTCCACAACTTTCGTCTCTTCCCCTTTTCTCTGCATGGGAGAGGTTCTGCGCATAATCGCTTTGATGCGCGCTTTTACCTCCAGAATATTAAAGGGTTTTGTTATGTAGTCATCTGCCCCATATTCCAGTCCGAGAATCTTATCCATATCGTCTCCCTTTGCAGTCAGCATAACAATGGGCGTCATGGAAAACTCGCGAATCTGCTGGCATACTTCAAAGCCGCCCATTTTAGGCAGCATAATGTCAAGCAGTATCATGTCGTACGTATTTTCCGCCGCAAGCCTCAATGCTTCCTCGCCGTCATAGGCACAGTCCACTTCCATACCGTCCTGCTCCAGGCTGAACCGGATTCCCTTTACTATTAATTTCTCATCATCGACTACAAGAACCTTTTTTGCCATTATTTCACCTCATTGAACCTTGACGTAATCTTTTATTTTGGAAAATACGCCTTCTTTGATTCCTTCTATTTTCATCAGATCTTCAATCTGTGCAAAGCTTCCATGCTCTTTGCGCCAGGAAAGAATACTCTCTGCCTTAGCCTCCCCGATGCCCGCCAGCGTCATCAGTTCTTCTTTGGCTGCAGTATTCAGATTTACTTTCCCGTCATCCTCCGGCTGCGCTTCAGCCTGTTTCTCTTCTTGGGCCGCGGCCTGTTCGGCCGTCAGTACCTGTATCATCTGCCCGTCCGTTACGCACTCTGCCTGATTCAGGCTTCCCGCGTCCGCTTCCTGCGTAACGCCCCCGGCAAGTTCAAGGGCCTGAAACACCCGGCTGCCCTGCGGCAGTTCATAAACGCCCGGACGCTTTACAGCGCCGCATACCTGAACATAAATCAGGGAGGGGTCCTGCGCCTCCTCCTGCGTTGCATTCTCCTGATTGCCCTGAGGCTTTGCTTCTTCCCCCTCACCTGACAAAAGTATCTGCTCTGCCTCTCTGGACGGTTCCCCGCAGGCTGACAATAACATCAGAAGCATCAGAATGAATATCATGTTTTTCATTTTTTTCATACTTTTCCCACCTTTCTGTCTGACATAAGGATAAGAAAAGTCTTATTCACGAATCCATTCTATTGTAACGAAATTCCCTATTTATTACAAGAGTATTTCAAAAACTTCTCATTATTTTTTCTATTCCCATTTAAATAAAATAATACCGCCAATGCAGACAGCCATCCCCAGGATTCTGCGCCATTCAAAGGGCTGTTTGTCCACGCCGAACATACCGAAAAGCTCAATGATATATGCGATGATCAACTGAGATACCACAATCAGCATCACCGCCCGCGCGGGCCCCAGCGACGCCATGGCTTTTATCACCGTATACGTAATAAACGCTCCGATCACCCCGCCCAGCAGCATATATTTGGGCTGAATCTGCCACAGAGCGGCAAAACTGCTGCGATCTTTAAAAAGCCAGGCTCCCAGACATACCGCCAGCGCCGAAAACTGCACCCAGCTTGTACTGACCCACATACTGCTCCCTTTTGTCACCTCTGTATTAAATACGCCCTGAACGCTCATCAATGCTCCTGATAAAAGCGCAATAAAAATTCCAATCATCAGATCCCTCCTGCATATATTCTTTTTCAATAGGATATCCAATGTTGGAATTTTTATGTATTTTCTAAAAACAATCCAGTACTATTTTCAGTTTTTCCTTCATCTCATCAATATGCTCTTTTTCAATCACCAAAGGAGGTACGAAACGCAGCACATTAGTTCCGGCTGTTATAATAAGAAGTCCCTGCGCAAAAGCTTTGCTGCTCACCTCCCCCGCCGGTACGGCAAGTTCCAGCCCCTGCATCAGCCCTCTTCCTCTTCTGGCGCTGATACAGTCATATTCAGATTTTAACTGTTCCAGCGTCTCCTCCAGATAAACGCTGAGTTCTGCGACATGCTCTGTCAGCCTGCGCTCCTTAAAAATATCAAAAACTTTGCTGACAGCGGCCCCCGCAAAGGGATTGCCTCCATAGGTAGTGCCATGATCTCCCGGCTTTAAAGACGCCTGCGCCACCCGTTCAGTCATTACAAAAGCTCCCACAGGAACCCCGCATCCCAAAGCTTTGGCACAGGTCATAAGATCCGGCCTGACCCCGTACCCCTGCCAGGCAAACATGGTATTGCATCTGCCCATGCCGCACTGGATTTCATCTAAAATCAATAGTATATCCTTGTCATCACAAATCTGGCGAATCCCTTTTAAAAATCCTTCCTCCGCAGGATAGATACCGCCCTCACCCTGAACCGTCTCTAAAATAATGGCGCAGGTCTTATCGTTCACCAGCGCTTTTACACTGTCAAGATCGTTGTAATCCGCAAATTTCACAATTCCCGGCAAAGGCTCAAACGGCTCCCGGTAATGGGCGGTTCCAGTTACCGCGAGCGCGCCAAGACTCCTGCCATGAAACGAATGGTTCATGGCAATGATCTCGTGGTCTGTGCAGCCGTCTTTTTCATAGGCATATTTTTTTGCCGTCTTAATGGCTCCTTCTACCGCCTCTGTCCCGCTGTTGGTAAAAAACGCCCGGTCCAGACCGGAAGCGGCGCAGAGCTTTTCAGCCGCCTCAATGCAAGGCTGATTGTAATATAAATTGGAGGTGTGCATCAGCTTGTCCACCTGCTCTTTTAACGCCTGGTTATATTCCTGATCCGCATACCCCAATGCCTGTACGGCGATCCCCGCTGCAAAATCAAGGTATTTTTTTCCTTCCGTATCATAAAGATACACACCTTCTCCATGGTCAAACACTACCGGATAGCGGTTATAAGTATGTAATATATGGCGTTCTGCCTGATCCATCAAACGATTTGCTTCCATTTCCAGTTCTTCCTTTCTATACAAAACGGACAAGTACAGCTATTATTTCTGTACGGTAAAAAACCGTTCCTCACCGTCTCCCAAAATCGCTGTTCCAATACCTTTATTCGTGAAAATTTCCAGGAGCAGACAATGGGGAATCCGTCCATCCAAAATATGTACTCTGGAAACGCCGTCTTCAATCGCTTCGATACAATTGTTTAATTTGGGCAGCATACCTCCGCCGATATTTCCATTTCCAATCAATTGCTGCGCCTCGGATACGGACAGCTCAGAAATCAGAGAATTTTTATCCTCCGGATCCTGGTATACTCCTTTTACATCTGTGAGAAAAGCAAGTTTTTCTGCGCTGACCGCCCTGGCTATGGCGCATGCCGCGTCGTCTGCATTGATGTTATATGTCTCAAACGAATCGTCAAGCCCTACTGGGCACACGATCGGCAGAAAATCTTTCTCCAGAAGATCGTAAAGCACCCTGGCGTTTACTTCCTTAATATCCCCCACATAACCGATATCCTGTCCCTGGGAATATTTTTTTTCTACCTTCAAAAGACCGCCGTCTTTGCCGCTGATGCCGATGGCGTTGACCCCCAATTGCTGTACTAATTGCACCAGAGATTTATTTACCTTGCCCAGCACCATCTCCGCCACTTCCATGGTGGGAGCGTCCGTTTTCCGCAGCCCGTTGACAAATTCCGGCTCCATCCCCACTTTGCCGACCCATTTGCTGATTTCTTTGCCGCCTCCATGGACAATAATGGGTTTAAAACCCACCAATTTTAATAACGTCACATCTTCAATCACATTTTTCTTCAATTCCTCGTCGACCATCGCGCTTCCGCCGTACTTAACCACAATAATCTTACGGTTAAAACGCTGGATATATGGCAGCGCCTCAATCAGGACCTCCGCTTTCTGCAAAATCTTCTGCATCTCTTTTTCTTCCATCACTTTTCCTCTTTCTCTCTCCGCTTACCGCCAGAACTTCTGAACGCTTACCTGCGCTAAGACCGGTAATCTGCATTAATTTTTACATAATCATAAGTCAGGTCGCAGCCCCATGCCGCAGCCTGCGCTTCTCCCATTTTCATATCCACCAAAACAGTCACTTCTTCCTCTGACAAAATCTTTGCCGCTTCCGCTTCGCTGTAATCTGCCGCGATACCATCCTTATAAATCAGAATCTGACCGGATTTGCTCTGGAAAAACAACTCAATCTGCTCTGGATCAAATACGGCGCCGGAATAGCCCAGAGCGCATAAAATCCTTCCCCAGTTGGCGTCGTGTCCGAAAATCGCCGCTTTTGTCAGAGACGAACAAATCACTGATTTCGCCAGAATCCTGGCGTCTTCTTTGGTACGGGCATGAACCACTTTTGTCTCAAAAAGAGCCGTCGCCCCTTCGCCGTCCCCCGCCATCTTCTTTGCCAAAGCAGTATTGATATAATTTAAGGCCCGCACAAATTTCTCATAATTCTCATCTTTTTCTGTAATCTGCGGATTGCCTGCCATGCCGTTCGCAAGCAGCAGCACGGTATCATTGGTAGAGGTATCTCCGTCCACAGAAATCATATTATAGGTGTCCCTGACGTCTTCCTTTAACGCCTCTTTCAATAATTCTCTGGAAATGGCAAGGTCTGTGGTCACAAATCCCAGCATCGTACACATATTGGGATGAATCATGCCGGAACCTTTGCACATCCCGCCCACAGTCACAGTTTTCCCCTCCACTTCAAAGGTCACTGCCGCTTCCTTGGATCTGGTATCTGTCGTCATAATGGCGCATGCCGCCTGATGCCCGTTCTCTATGGAGCCTCCCAATGCAGGCGCCATAGCCCGGATACCCGAAACCAGTTTTTCCATAGGAAGCTGCATACCGATAACGCCAGTGGACGCCACCAATACCTGATTTGCCGGAATGCCCAGCGTCTCTTCCACCGTTTCTGCCGTTTTACGGCAGTATTCCATGCCCTGCGCCCCGGTACAGGCATTGGCAATTCCCGCATTTACCACCACGGCCCTTGCACATTCTCCCCGTTCAGCCATCTGCATATCCCATATCACCGGAGCCGCCTTTACCACATTTTGGGTAAACGTTCCCGCAAAAACCGCCGGAACTTCGCTGACGATCATTGCCATATCCGTCCGGTCTTTATATTTAATCTCTGCCGCTGCAGCGGCCGCCTGAAATCCTTTTGCCGCAGTAACGCCGCCTGTAATTATATTCATTCCATATTCTTCCTCTCTCTTATTGAAATGTTGTAATATTCGCATCATTGAGCACAAAATCGTAGTAGTTCAAATCCTCCCGAAAAGTCCAGCCCACGCTTTTCCAAAAAGAATTTCCCACCTCATTTTTCTTAAAAGCAATGAGGCAGACCTTATTGATCTGTTCTTTTTGCAGCGCGCGCATGGCAGAAACTGCCATTGCCTTGCCAATCCCCTGCTGGCGGAAATCCTCTCTGACGCACACATGGTAAAAACATCCCCTCCTGCCATCATGCCCGCAGAGAACAGCTCCCACAAGTTCTCCCTCTGACTCCGCCACCATACTGGTGGTGGGATTTCTGCGCAAAAAGCGGATAATTCCCTCTCTGGAATCGTCCATGCTGCGGATCCCAAACCCCTTAATCGTCTTCCATAAGTGAAATACCTGATCGTAATCCTCTTCTGTCATTGCCCGCACCGCTGCCGGAACAATGGATTGATCCTTTCCTGTTTCCATGCTTTTTCCTCTGTTTTCTTTTGACGCGCTCATTCTGTAAAATACAAAATTTTTATGGGAATACCGGCGGCATTCTGAGTCCCTCTGTCTCCTCAAACCCGAACATCAGATTCATATTCTGCACCGCCTGACCCGCCGCGCCCTTTACCAGATTATCAATGGCCCCCATCATAACGATTCTGCCAGTGCGCTCGTCAATCTGAAATCCAATATCTACAAAATTGCTGCCTTCCACCCACTTAGTCTCCGGATATGTTCCCTGATCAAGTACACGCACAAAATATTCGTCCCCGTAATATTTATCATAAACGCTTTTCACCTGTTCACAGGAAGGATAGGCGCGCGTTCCGTCCTTTTGTTCTATTTTACGCAAAGCAGCGTATGCTGTCGCCAAAATGCCCCGGTTCATCGGAACCAAGTGAGGGGTAAAGCTGATAATGATTCCTTCTCCTGCCGCATACCCCAGTTGTTCCTCGATCTCCGGGGTATGTCTGTGGCTTGCCACGCCATAGGCTTTCATGTTCTCATTGACCTCGCAGAAGAGATTGGGCAGTTTCGCCCCTCTTCCCGCGCCGGAAGTTCCTGATTTTGCATCCACAATTAATGTATGGGGATCAATCAGTCCCTCTTTTACCAGAGGATACGCCGTTAAAATAGAGCAGGTCGTATAACAGCCCGGATTTGCTACCAGTCTGGCTTTTTTTACTTTCTCACGATTGATCTCGCATAAGCCGTAAACAGCTTCTTCTAAAAACTGAGGACTTTTGTGTTTTATTTTATACCATTTTTCATAGATATTCACATCCTTCAGACGGTAATCTGCGCTTAAGTCCACCACCCTGGCATTCTGTAAAATCTCCTCCGTCAGTACGCCTGCAAGAAATCCCTGGGGCGTCGCTGTAAAAATCACGTCTGCCTGCTTTGCCAGTTCTTCTATATGATCATCCAGGCAGTGATCCTCTACAAGCTGGAACATGTTTCCATACACGCTCGCATATTTTTCATCAATATAGCTTCTGGAACCATACCATTTAATTTCTGCCTCTCTATGTCCAAGCAGCAGCCTTACCAGCTCTGCGCCTGCATATCCGGTCGCTCCGATAATACCTGCCTTAATCATCAATGTTTCCTCGCTTTCTTCTATATCTTGTTCATAAGGTATAATAATACAATTTTTCTTATTCGTAAAGACCTTTTTTTAATTTTATGTATATTTATTCATAATTTATGCTTTTTTATTCATTCTGGCCGCCTTAAAAAATCCCGCGTAACTGTTTCAGAATACGACAAAATGCCGGAATCCTGTCATTACTGAAATTCTCATCCCTGACAGGATTCCGGCATTTGTTCTCTCCTGAACTGCGACTTTTTTAACTTTAATTTTAACGGAATTATTCTTCTGTTATGACCTGTTGTTCTCCCATTTCCGGCGTTCCACAAATCTTCCCATGAAGAAAGCAATAATTCCTGCGCCGATTCCCGTCTGCACACAGAACATCAGGCTCTCTGCTTCTCCTGGAATTTCACCGCCAATCACCGTTTCCAGTACTGGAGTAAACCAGGGTTCATAATCCGTCTGTATCTGCTCAATCACCCGGCTTGCGGCGTCGTCTGAACCGCCAAACTCTGCGCCTCTTAAAACAAACAGAGGCACAATTGCAATCAATGCCACCGCCAGCAAAATTGCCGCGATCACTTTTTTATCTGACCCTTTCATGCTGTTTTTCTCCTTTACAACTTTTCATTTCCCAGATAACCCGTTATTCTTAGTTCTGGCTGTGCATAATTTTCCAGCGCAATCATAATAACTACTGTCAGCAGTCCTTCCACAATGGCAAGCGGCAGCTGCG
The DNA here is from genome assembly GCA_910575155.1 of Lachnospiraceae bacterium. GTDB lineage: Bacteria > Bacillota > Clostridia > Lachnospirales > Lachnospiraceae > Petralouisia. Next base: position 79,500 of record CAJTDX010000008.1, on the reverse strand, counting down.
TCAGCGCAAACACGCCGGAAAATTTTGCGAAAGACACCATAACCCCCTCCTCTGCCGGATAGGCAATGGCAAGCTGGAAACTGGTGATACAATACGTGAATAAATCTCCCATGGCTGCCGCCAGAAACACTCCTGCCCTCCGCTTCACTCTGCATGTTCTGCAAAGTACATAGATTCCATAAGACAGGAACGGACCGGCAACCGCCATGGAAAACGTATTTGCCCCCAAAGTTGTCACCCCCCCATGCGCCAGCAGGACTGCCTGAAACAATAGCACAATAACTCCCAGAATGCTGACGGCCCCGGGCCCGAACAAAATCGCGCCCAGACCCGTCCCTGTCATATGGGAACAGCTTCCGGTGACAGATGGGATTTTTAAAGAAGAAATCACAAAAATAAACGCGCCGGACATGGCAAGCAGCGTGATATTCTTTCCATTTTCTTTGAGCTTCCTTTGAATAGAAAAGAACCCTGCCGCCAAAAACGGCAGACTGACAATCCCCCAGGCAATACAAAATCCCAAAGGAAGGTATCCTTCCATAATATGCATGGCATTTACATTGGATACGCTCCCAAAGACTGCCGCAAAGACAACGCTTACCATAAAAAGCTTCTTTTGGCCTTTTGTCATAAATATTCCCCTTTCCATCCTGCTGCACGGTCAGTCTTCAAACTCAGGAACTCCCGTAATAAGAACTGTACTCAACAGATCCTGTTTCATCCCGCAGCGTTTATTTTTTAATTTTCCTGCTCAATTTTGGTTTATTCCACGCGCCATACAATGTTTCTTTGCCGGACTTCTTATAACTGCACACCCTTACATAATACTTCTTGCCTGTTTTCAGCTTTGTGAATGTATAAGAAGTCTTTGACAGATTCCTGGATTTGACGTTTTTCTTAAAATTTTTATCTGTGCTGATCTGAACCCGATACCCGGACGCCATCTTATCTTTTGTCCATTTCACGGTCAGCTTTCTGCCCTTTAATACTTTTAACGTCTTTACAGACTGCTTTTTGGGGCTTACCTTGACAGTCACTATTTTCGATTCTTTTCCTGCCCCGATCGTGATTGTGGCGACCCCGGTATTTTTGATTGTTACCATTCCGGTATCTTTATTGACAGCGGCAATATTCGGTTTTGCGCTTGTAAAAGTCATCTTGCCTGTGGACGATGCGTCGATTTTAAACGGCTTTGCGCCGTATACAACCTTATATAACGTCTTTTTACAGGTAATAGATACCGTCTGATCTGCCGCAGCTGTAATGGTAAAGCTGACTGTCTTACTGCCTGTATATGTTCCCTTGCCTGTAACCACAACCTTTGCCGTTCCCGCTCCGATATTATTACTGTACGAAACGGTATAATCTGTATTTAAAACCAATGTTTTCCCTTTTAGATTCACAGTTACAATCGGGGTCTTGGCTTTTCCATCATACGTGTAGCTCGTTTTGTCCAATGTCACAGTTGCTTCTGAAATATTAATGCTGTTTTCCGGGTTGTCTCCGCTTCCAGGATTATCTCCACTCCCTGGGTTATCTCCATTTCCCGGGTTGTCTCCGCTTCCCGGGTTATCTCCATTTCCAGGATTGTCTCCGCTTCCCGGGTTATCTCCATTTCCAGGATTGTCTCCATTTCCGGGGTTATCTCCATTTCCAGGATTGTCTCCGCTTCCCGGGTTATCTCCATTTCCGGGATTGTCTCCGCTTCCCGGGTTATCGTTTTCATCATCAGGATCAGGTTTTGTTTCAGGAATGTAATTATAATGTATGGTCGCCTTTGATACTGCCGACAGTGTATCGCCCATTTTGCTTACACTGTTCCACTGTGCTTCCGAACCGGTAAAATATATATCCTTCAGCGGACAAGACGCGAATGCGGCTATCTCTATGGCCGTTACGCTGTCAGGAATTATGACCGTCGTCACTCCACTGGAAGCAAACGCCGACTCTCCGATACGTTCCGCACCCTGCGGAATTTCCACTCCGGCAAGCGTCAGACAATTCTGGAACACACCCTGACCAATGCAGTCTATACTTTTAGGCAATGTCACACTCATCAGATAGTAACATCTTGTAAACAAATTATCACCCAGTTTTACCTGTTTGCTTCCAGGAACAAATCTTGCGCTTATCAACGCCCGGCATTCCATAAATGTGCCGGCTCCCACTTCGCCAACGCTGGCCGGCAGTGTGATCGCAGTAAGACTTGTGCAGGCGCGAAAAACATTTTGTCCGATTGTTTCCACCCCTTCCGGAACAGTCACCGCACTCATATTTTGACATTTCCGGAAAGCGCTGTCGCCAATGGTTTTCACACTGGAGGGAATGGTTACAGAAAAGATGGAAGAACCATAAAAAGCATTGGTTCCAATTGCTGTCACACTTGGGGAAATTTCTACACTGAGAACTCCGCAGTTCCAAAAAGCGCAGGAACCAATACTGGTAACGCCATTGCCGATCACAGCCTTGCGGATCTGGCTGCTGTAATCGCTCCACGGCTGTTCTTCTATACTGCCGAACTCCGGCATAGCGCCCTCGCCGGAGACCGTCAGCGTCCCCGCCTTCGTCAGATTCCAGTTAAGCCCTCCTTCAAGAGTTCCTGATGCAATGGATACGTTGGCGTCCGGATCATCCTCGGGGACATAATTTTCCGGATAACGGGTGATATAATGGCTGGTATTGCTCATCACCTCTTCTTTTGATATTGCCCGTCCCCAATGAACCCTGCCTTTGTGATCTCCGGTGCTGATATTTCCTTCTGCGACAAGCACGCCCGCATCGTTCACCTCAAGTACGATAACGGTATGGGCGTCGCCGCTTACCCGCAGAATATCTCCGACTTTTATATCCTCAAACGTAAAACTGCCTGGATCGTACATCCTGGCTGGCAGACTGCCAAATGCCTCATCACTGAGTATAAAAGCAAAAGCCACGCAGCCTACGGCGCTGATATTTACCCCGCCGAGAGGCCCGCCCTTCCAACGATAATATCCCTTTGAATCTGAATAAGGCTCATCATTGGTCCAGGGCGTTCCCTCCTTATACTCCTCCCTGTCCTTCAATGCAATCATGGCCTCATAGGCTTCCGTCGGAGTAGGAATCGTACTGTCACGCGTAACCAGCGCAGATGCAGATTCTTCTGCAAGAACGTTCTCCTGCTGCGAGGGCTCTTCCTGCCACGCGTGTGCCGCTGACTGGGAAGAAATGCATAAGCACAGCGCCAAAACGAGTGAAAAAATTCGTTTTTTCAATTTTATAACCTCCTGATTTAAATTTTTATAAAATATTAATTTGACAATTCTCCTCTTAAATATATTGTGATTCTTCTGCTTTGTCAAGAGATATTGCCTGCATCGTTCACAGACAAACTCCTGTGATGCACAGCCCGGTTCAGCGATTCACAAATCTGCCGAACGTCCGCTTATCCAGCCTGTCAACGCACCAGTCAAACAGCGCGGAAATTGCAAACGTCATTACAAACGTCACTGCAAAAAACACATACGGGCTTTTCTCCAGCTCTGTGGTTTCGGATAAATACAGCATCGGCAGCCTCTGCAAAATAAAAAGACTGAAAACGTGGTTTCCGGCATATTGTATCAAAGGGTTTTTCAGACTCAGTTTCATGGTAAGCAGAATCCCTGTACAGACAAAACTTAACGAGGCAGTCTCATAAATCCACACATGATAATTCCTCAATCCATTCGCCGCCACTGTGACAGCCATACACAAAGCCATGGCGATTGCATAATTTTTCCCTTTTTTCAAAAAATTGTCTATTTCCTTCTTATAAATTGCCCACCATACGCCCAGAGGAAAACAAAGCAGCGTATTATAATACCGTTCCGGCCTTACCGGCATCAAAATAAAAATCACGCCAGTTGTAAACACAGTAAGCAGAACCGCTCCCAGCTTTTTTTGCCCGATACAGAAGCGGAAACTGAAATATGCCAGAACATAAGATATAACAATTGCCATAATATACCAGGTACTGTTTCCAATCGTGTCCCAGCAAAGCAGCGTCCCTATGATTTTTACGGCGGAACGTTCCCTGCCCAGCATAAGATTTACGATCCAGAATAAACCGACTGCAATCGCATAATGAACCCAGACTCTGAACGCGCGCTGCAGCGGCAATGATTTTACATAGGAAATCCCCTTTTTTTCTATGGAACACATCACGCCATAACCAGAATAAAACAAAAACGCCACTACAATCATCTGGCCCAGCATATAATTGACAAAAGAAAAACCCTGATCCCATATGCTGTCCAGCTCAACATATTGGTCATAATGCCGGAAAAAGACAAAGATCACAAAGATTCCCTTTACAGAATCAGACTTTTCCAAAGACAGATAATCCGGAAAAAACGCCCCTCTTTCAGCAGGTTTGGCGCCTGCCAGAAAAACAAGCAAAAACAGCAGTAAAATCAGCGACATGGCATTCTCCTTCCTGTACACATTTATCCCCTGCAGATCAAATTCTCAAATCTTAAAATATTCACTGCCAATCATCAAATCATCCTCCAGCAGCTTTACAAACTTCTCCACAATCCCTTTCTTTTCCTCCCAGATCATTTTTGCCCGTTCTGTCACCATCGGATTCGGCTCCTCTTTATTAGAGCTTTCCATTATATGATAATATGCCCTGGCATAGCTGGAAGCATGTAAATTTCCCATAGTCATGCAATCCCAGACAATTCCCATAGCTCCCTCTTCATCCAGAAGGTCCGCCTCCAGCAGTAAAATCATCTCCGGCTCTGTTTCCGGATCCTTTAACAGGCTTTTATCCGAATGACGCGCAATAAGCCGCTCTACTTTACGCGAAAATTCCTTCTCCATCCCCTGAGCCAGCGCATACTCATGAAACGCCTGGACACTGCGGCCGGCGTGGTTCTCATTGTCCCGGCTTCCATAGCCAATATCATGAAAAATAGCCGCCGTACAGAGCAAATTTCTGTCGACATGTTCCATTCCCTGTGAAAGTCTCATACACCAGTGCAGCACCCGTATGGTATGCTGAAACCTGGAACGAAACGGATGCAGCGGATTCGGGGATTCCAATCCTCTGTGCTGAATCAGATATTCCTTCACATAGGTTAAATACTCCTTATACGTTTCATTCATCATTTTTTGTACCTCCTATGCAGTCTGCAAGCTCTCCGGCCTCTCTGGGGTAACTTCCCTTGCGTACCAGGCCGCGTTCTCTCAGAGCTTCATATATCATAAGCATTTCCGGTTTCTTTAAATGTGCCTGCCGCAGCAATGGTTCCTGTAAAAAAACTTCTTTTGTCTCCCCGTCTGCAAGAATTTTACCCTGGTCAAATACTACAATCCGTTCTGCCCATCGGTAAGCAAAATCCACATCATGAGTAGAAATCAGCAGCGTCTTTCCCTCCCTGGACAAATCAGACAACACCTGCTCCAGTATCTTTACGTGCAGAGGGTCCAGGGCTGCCGCAGGTTCATCAAAAAGGATAATCTCCGTTTTCATGGCTATAATATCTGCAATGCTGACCCTCTTTTTTTCTCCGCCGCTCAGATCATGGGGCGGACGCTTGCGGTAAGACTGCAGATTCATATATTCCAGCGCCTGGTCCAGCCGTTCTTTCACTTCCTCTCTGGAAAGTTTCAGATTCACAGGGCCGAACGCCACCTCCGCTTCTACCGTCGAGGCAATCATCTGATGATCCGCGTCCTGAAATACAAATCCCACATGACGCCGCAGCTCTCTGAAACCGCGCCTGTCAATTTGTTTTCCCTGATAATAGATTTCCCCCTTCTGCGCCGTTAACACACCGTTCAGAGTCAGGAAAAACGTGGATTTTCCCGCGCCGTTAGATCCCATCACCGCAATCTTTTCTCCCCTTGCCACAGACAGGCTGATCTCTTCAATGGCCGGACATCCCGGCTGATATTCATAAGTCAGATGATGCACGCGTAAAATTTCTTCTCTCATAGTCCCTCCGTAAGACGGCAAAATACCAGTATCATTACGTAACCTACCAGAGCGGGAATCTGCCAGGCTTTTACAGGTTTTTCCTCCTCCCAGAAACAAAACTCTCCTTCATAACCTCTGGACACCATAGCGTCATAATATGTATTCGCCTTTTTCAGCGACAAAATCAACAGATTTCCTCCAATCTGTCCAAACGTACTGCACGAAGTTTTAAAATCCACGTCTCCCAGCCTGGAAACTGCTGCATTTCTCATGGTTCTGTGAACTTCCGCGAGAATAAAAATAAAACGATAGACCATATACATCAGCTCTGTTACAACGCCCGGCAAACGCGCCTTTCGCAGCACCGCCGCCAGCTCGCCGGCCGGCGTCGACAATGCCAGAACAAACATGGCGCTGAGCGCGCCCATCGCCTTTAGAACTACTTCCAGGGCATGTACCATCCCTTCCTCTGTTACATACAGCCAGAACCAGGGAAGGGAAATCTGAAAGTCTCCCGCAGGCTCGGCAGATATTCCAATCATCAGCGCCGCGCTTCCCATCACCGCAAACGCGGCGGGGATTTTCAGCAAGCGCAGATAATTCCCGGGGCTTACTCTGTTTCCCGCCATATTCAGCAAACCCATGGAGCAAATGATAAACACAGAAACCCGCGGACGATCCAGAATCAGGCACAACGCCAGTATTAATACTGCTGAAAATACCTTATAACTGCCGTTCCAGTGGCGAATGCCTGACTGGCAGGCATAAAAATCCATACTGGCCATGCCATGAACATGTTTGCGTCGTCTTCTTAAGACATTAAGTTTTTTCAATTTCCGCCCTCTCTCTGAGCAGTGCAATCTCTCTTTGATAACCATCCAGGTCGTTTGGCGTTTCCAGATAAAACGGGAGTTCTCTGAGTTTGGGATGCGTGACAATCTTCACAAAAGTTTCCAGGCCGATCTGCCCTTCTCCAATCTTTTCATGGCGGTCCTTATGGCTGCCAAGACCGTGTTTACTGTCGTTTAAATGGACTGCTTTGAGCCTGTCCAGGCCGATGATGCAGTCAAATTCTCCCAGAATTTCATCAAGGCTGCCGACAATATCGTAACCTCCGTCAAATACATGGCAGGTATCCAGACAGACGCCCAGACGGCTTTTTTCTTCCACGTTGTCTATAATCACAGACAATTCCTCAAAACTTCTTCCCATTTCCGTGCCTTTACCCGCCATGGTTTCCAGCAGAATCGTTGTCTGGCCGCCCTGTCCGCCGATACGGTTGAGCAGATCAGAAATATAGGAAACGCCTTGTTCCACCCCCTGCTTTACATGACTTCCCGGATGAAAATTATACATGGCCTGCGGGATATACTGTAAACGTCTTAAATCATCGCACATGGTATCATAAGCAAAACGGCGCAGATCCGGATCTTTGGCACAGGCATTCAGGGTATAGGGCGCATGAGCCAGAATCTTCCCGATTCCATGCTCCCCGGCATATTCCAGATACGCTTCTATATCAGAAAGATCCAGTTCTTTTGCTTTTCCTCCTCTGGGATTCCTGGTAAAAAACTGGAAGGTATTGGCTCCAATTTTCACTGCTTCTTTCCCCATGGCAAGAAAGCCTTTCGAGGAAGACAAATGACATCCGATTGTTAACATACCGTTTCCTTTCATTTTTAAATGCAAGAATGCCGCAGGCATTACTGCCGCGGCACTCACTTGCTGCTCTCATTGACATCTGTTACCTTTCGAAAAAAGAATAACACGAAAGAAAACCCTACGTCAAGACAACAGATAAAAATTTTGTCATGGTTAACTGTTCAGATCTCTTTTCATAACGGCCCCTTTGGCGCCCGAAGTCACCATCTGAGCATAACGCGCCAGATATCCCTCTGTCACTTTGGGAGCTCTCGGCTGCCATTCTGCCCTCCTTTGGGCAAGCACGTCTTCAGAAACATCCAATTCCAGCTTCATTTCCGGGATATTGATTTTAATGGTGTCCCCTTCTTCTACCAATGCAATCACGCCTCCCACTGCTGCTTCCGGTGACACATGTCCGATCGAAGCTCCCCGGCTGGCGCCTGAAAAACGGCCGTCCGTAATCAACGCAACGCTTGATCCAAGCCCCATCCCGGCAATCGCCGAAGTCGGATTCAGCATTTCCCGCATACCAGGCCCGCCTTTGGGTCCCTCATAGCGGATTACCACAACATCGCCGGCGACAATCCTGCCGCCTTTGATGGCTGCAATTGCATCCTCTTCACAGTCAAATACTCTTGCCGGACCTTCATGCACCATCATTTCCGGCGCTACCGCCGAACGTTTTACCACGCTTCCATCCAAAGCCAGGTTGCCTTTTAACACCGCAAGCCCTCCTGTTGCGCTGTAAGGATGATCCAGCGGACGGATAATCTCCGGATTTTTATTGACGCAGCCTCTGATATTTTCTCCAATGGTCTTTCCCGTCACCGTCATGCAGTCCAGATTTAAAAGCCCCAGCTCCGCAAGCTCATTCATCACCGCATAAACGCCGCCCGCTTCATTTAAATCTTCCATATAAGCCGGCCCCGCCGGAGCCAGATGGCAGAGGTTCGGCGTCTTCTCGCTGATTTCATTTGCAAAACCGATGTCAAAATCAAAACCGATTTCATGGGCGATTGCCGGAAGATGCAGCATACTGTTTGTGGAACATCCCAGCGCCATATCCACTGTCAGGGCGTTCAGCACCGCTTCTTTCGTCATAATATCCCTGGGACAGATCTTCTTGCGGTACATTTCCATCACTGCCATCCCAGCATGTTTGGCAAGGCGGAGACGGTCTGAGTATACAGCCGGAATCGTTCCATTTCCTTTCAGTCCCATGCCAAGAGCCTCTGTGAGACAGTTCATGGAATTTGCCGTATACATTCCGGAACAGGAACCGCAGGTTGGACACGCCTTTTCCTCAAATTCGCATACATCTTCTTCCGTCATAGTCCCTGCCGCATACGAACCGACTGCTTCAAACATGGAGGATAAACTGGTTTTTTGTCCCTTCACATGTCCCGCCAGCATAGGCCCGCCAGAAACAAATACGGTCGGCACGTTCACTCTCGCCGCCGCCATCAGCAGTCCCGGCACATTTTTATCACAGTTTGGCACCATAACCAGCGCGTCAAACTGATGTGCCAGCGCCATACACTCTGTGGAATCTGCAATCAGGTCGCGCGTTACCAGGGAATATTTCATACCGGTATGTCCCATAGCAATTCCATCACAGACTGCGATCGCCGGAAATACCACCGGAACTCCTCCCGCTTCCGCAACTCCCATCTTTACCGCGTTTACAATTTTGTCCAGATTCATATGCCCCGGCACAATCTCATTGTAAGAACTTACAATACCTACCAGCGGCTTATCCATTTCCTCTCTGGTGAATCCCAGCGCATGAAACAGGGAACGATGGGGCGCCTGCTGCATTCCCTTCTTTACATTATCACTTCTCATATCTCTACCTCTTTCCTGACACATCGGCTGTGTCTGTTATTCTGCTGTTATGATTTAGTGACATTATACTCCGTGTGTTGTCTGATGTCAATACAGTTGTATAACAAATTTTGCCAATTCAGCCAACTTTATCATATCTTTGCAGAAATTTTACTCCCCTGTGCCGCGCCACACAACTTCTCTGACACATAATGATTAAAAAATGCGATAAACGGGCCTAAACCCACCGCGCAGGCAAACGTGCCCAGTCCAATCAGTCCGCCCAGCAGATATGCGCTCAGGGCACATACGGAATCGGTAAAAATTCTGCATACCAGATATGGAACAGAACATTTTTCCGCCAGAATAATGGAAATCACATCATAGGGAGCAATTCCCAGATCCGGAGTCTGATACATCGAAGCGGCAAGGCTTAAAATCAAGATTCCGGTAAGCATCAGAGAAAATCTGAACGAAAATGTCTGCGGCATTACAAAATACCGTTCCAGCCACATAAGCCAAATGGAAGCTATTGTACCCACGCCAAACCAGTTTGCGAACGTACCTATTCCAATATAATGTCTTCCCCATATGACTTCCGCCAGAAAATATATACTGTTTACAACAATCATGATAACCGGTAAACTCAAATCGACCTTATCCCCGACTGCCATCATCATGGCCGTACAGGGGTCATTTCCCATCAGAGAAATTTTAAATACCGCGATTCCCAATCCCATAATGATCAATCCCGTCATCATTACCAACATTCTTCGTATTTTATTTTTATCCATAAACTGCCTCCTTACAAAACAACGCCTTGTTATCTCTGGTACCATCTGTTATGATTATATCATCATAATTCAAACACTGTTATGATAAAATTACCATTTTTCTATAACAAAAAAGTCAAAAAAATTGAAAGGATATCCATATGGCGCTCTCCGACAGCCGCACGGCGGTAACTTTGCAAAACTACGAACTGAAAAAACACGGAACTTTTGCTTTTCCCGTAGCCTGCTATGAAACTTTTCCGGCAACAGATCCCGTTCCCTGGCACTGGCACAACGATCTTGAACTGATCGTAATCAGACATGGGACTGTGGAAATAGAGCTGGCTGATGAACTGCACACACTGACAGAAGGAGAAGGCGTTTTTATTAATTCCAACGTCCTGCATACCGTCAGAGAATCCGATTGTCCTTCCTGCCGCCTCAATTCCATTGTCTTTCATCCCCGTTTCCTTGGCGGCAGCCCTGAAAGTATATTCTGGGAACGCTATCTGAACCCGCTTATTCACCATCCTTGTCTGAAAAGCGTCAGATTCAAAACAGACATACAGTGGCACCAGCAAATGATTCAGCACATACAGCTAGCATGGAATACCTGTGTGGAAGAACCGGCAGGATATGAATTTCATACATGGCATTCCCTGTCAGAAATCATTCTGTCTCTTGTACAGCACCAGCCTCTTTCATCAGACATATCATCTAAAAAAAGTATTCGCAACAATAAGCGTATCAAATATATGCTCCAGTTTATACAGGAACATTATGACAAAGAGCTGACGCTTGAACAAATCGCCAAAAGCGCTCTGATCAGCAAAAGCGAATGCCTGCGCTGCTTCCGGCAGACGATCGGTATCTCTCCTATGCATTATATCCGGCAGTTAAAAATGCAAAAAGCCGCTGAACTGCTGAAATCTACTTCTTTAAAAATCAGCGAGATTGCCGAACGCTGCGGTTTTTCTGACTTAAGCTATTTTTCAAAAACATTCCGCATAGAACATGGCTGCACGCCAAAAGAATACCGGAACAAATACTATAGCGGCATATGTTAAATTTATGAAAACCATTGTTAATTTGCACAGAATCTGCAGATTATTTCCAACTCAATAATATTTTGCCAAATCCGGCAATATATGTTACTATATTACTATGAAAACACAACACACAGACCACAACTTAATTGAAAATATTATTGCTTTATTAAACATACCGGAATATCACGCCCTGGATACAGGCAGTCATGAAAAAAAGAATATTGTTTCAGAATTTTCGTCGGAGCCAGAACTACATAATTTGCAAACTGCACAAGAAATTATAAAATTCATGGACGAAATGCCAGGAGGTTTCCTAATATACCGTGCAGATGGCGAAGAGGAAATTATTTACGCAAATAAAGCGCTGCTTCGAATCTTCCAGTGCAATACTTTGAAAGAATTCCAGCAGTTCACAGGTAATTCTTTCAGAGGAATGGTTTATGCCGACGATCTTGAGGCAGTGGAAGAAAGTATCTGGCACCAGATTTCCAACAACCAGTACGATTTAGATTATGTAGAATACCGGATTATTCGAAAAGACGGAGAAATACGCTGGATCGAAGACTATGGACATTTTGTCCGAACCAGGTCTTCGGGGGATATCTTCTATGTGTTTATAGGGGACGCCACAGAAAAAAAAGAGCAGTTGCAGCAATGGCGCGCTTCTCTCCTGGATGAGCAGGAACAGGCAATCAAGAATCTGATTGAAAAATATGACGGAGAACATCTGAGGCGCCTGGAGGTCATCGAGGGCCTCAGCATAAATTACGAATCCATCCTTTACGCTGACCTGGATACGAACAAAGTATTTCCATACAGACTGAGCAGCCGCACAAAACAGCAGTTTGACAATAAATATCAAATACTTGAATTCCAGTGGTATATTTCCAATTATGTGATTACCTGGGTTCATCCGGAAGACCGCAAACTGGTAGCCAAAATGACCGACCCGCAGTATATCCGTGAGAAATTAAAAAACAGTAAAACTTATTACGTGAATTACCGGGTTTTGAAAAACAATCAGACGCAGTATCTTCAGCTTCGTATCGTAAGCGTGGGAACCAAAGAGCATATTTCGCAGATTGTTCTGGGATACCGGCGGGTAGACGTGGAAGTCCAGCGTGAAATGGAACAGAAACAGATTCTGGAAAACGCATTAAACAACGCAAATCTTGCCATCGTTGCCAGAGACACCTTTCTCTCCAACATGTCCCATGATTTACGGACGCCGCTGAACGCCATTTTCGGTTTTACCGCACTGGCAAAAAAACATATCCAGAATCCCGATACAGCCCTGGAAAACCTGAACAAAATAGAACGTTCCAGCAGACAGCTCCTGGACCTGATTGAAAAAGTCCTGGATTTGTCCTGGACCGAATCTCAGGATATTGATTTGACGGAATGCGCCTGCAATCTTGCAGATATTTTAGAAGAGGTACATACCACTCTGCTTCCGCAGGCTGAGGAGAAACATATAACATTTTTACTGGATTCTTCCCGGCTGGTTCATTGTAATGTCCTGGGAGATCCGGACAAATTAAGGCAGCTCTTATTATACCTGACCGCCAATGCCATCACATACACCAAAAACAACGGCAGGGTGGAACTGACTGCCGCGGAACAGAAACATCTGCCAAACCATTCCGGCATCTTCCAGTTTACGGTAAAAGATACCGGCATCGGAATTGGAAAAGATTTTCTGAAACATATTTTTGAGCCTTTTGCCCGTGAAAAAAACACGACTTTCAGCGGCATTCACGGTACTGGCTTAAGCCTTACCATCGTCAAAAATATTACAGACATGATGGGCGGAGACATCCAGGTAGACAGCACGGTCGGCAAAGGCAGCGTTTTCACCGTCACGCTTCGTCTGCGCATACAGGAGCAGCCGTTTTCCTCCGGAAATTTAGAACAGCAAAGTTTTAAAATGCCGAATTACAAAATCCTGCTGGTTGAGGACAATATGATTAATCTTGAAATCGAAACGGAAATCCTTCAGGATCTTGGTTTTTCCATTGAGATTGCGGTCAATGGCAGCGTCGCGGTGGAAAAGATAGCAAATTCCAAACCCGGAGAATTTGATTTCATTTTAATGGATATTCAAATGCCTGTCATGGATGGACGTCAGGCAACCAGAGAAATACGCAGCCTCGAAGACTCTGCACTGGCGCAAATCCCCATTATTGCGCTTTCTGCCAATGCTTTTGAGAGCGACAAACGGCTATCCATAGAGAGCGGGATGAATGCGCATCTCACCAAACCCATTGACATTCCGCTGTTGTTAGAAACGATCCGCAGTATACAAAAAAATCATACGTAAATTCGTATATTCTTCATTACGTCTTTGATCCGCTTACGCCTGAACGCATCTGTCTGCGGTCAGGCGCAAACGGCAAAATGGCGAACATATGTCATCCCATATGTTCGCCATTCTCATAATTAACCGTTCCTGTTAAATTGAAACATCAGATAAGCCTTCAAACAGTTATGATTCCAGCGGCAGAAAACGGCCGTTAAATTTGTCCGCCCCGCAGACGTGGCGTTCCTGCCCCGGCTCTGTAATAATATAATCGCCTTCTCTCAGAAAAATCAGTCCTCTGCGGTTCTGAATGAAGGGGCATACCACCGTTCCGTCATCTCTGGTAATTTTCAGAAGCTTATCCGTGGGAACCCATCCAGTAGTCAAAACAGAAGTCCATGCCATAAAACCGTCTTCCATGCCTTTCCCCACTTCATATAATTCCGCGTCCACTTCAAAAGAATTTCTCTTATACCTCATATACTTTCACCTGCCTTCTTATGTATATTATTCTGAAAGTCAAAGATCAGTGTATCACACGTCTGCATTCCCGGTACCATGTTGTCCGTATCCGACGCAGACTGGCGCCTGGCAGCGCCTCTTATACAATCTGCTGATATTTAACCGCCGGAGTAATATAGTAATCTGCAGTCGTAAAATAACTGCAGGATCGTTCTTTATTTCTTACTAATAATATACTGCAAACCAGATAAAAAAACAACCCGTCTGTCAGAATTTTCTTACGCTTTCTATTTAAATTGTCTTACCAGCCATTTTCCCCAGGGTGTGAGATCTCTGTTTTTCCAGCCCGTAACCTTGCTGCCGGAACTTTTCAGAAGTGCGGAACTTTCCTCCTTATTTGACAGGCTCCAGCCCATATAACTGATTTTATTCTTATTCAAAAACTTCATCCATCTGCTTCCCTCTTCCTTGTTCAGACTGCCATTGCCGGAAGCGTCGGAAATGCCAAATTCTGAGACAAATAAAGGCAGGCCCTGATCCAGGGCAGTCTGAGCCTTCTGCCGCAAATATTCTCCATGCGTTCCCGCATAAAAATGAAGGCTGTACATGAGGTTTTTATATCCCGTTAAGGGACTTTCCGCCGCGAGATCCACATCCTGGGACCAGGTGGGCGTTCCAATAAGAATCACCGCTTTTTTATCTTTAGAACGTATTGCCTTTACTACGTTCCCGGCATAACTTCTGATATCACTCCAGGAAGTTCCCCCATTCGGCTCATTGCAGATTTCATAAATCACATTGGTATATTTTTTATACTTTGAAGCCATTCTCTTAAAAAATGAAACTGCCTGTTTCTCATAAGTTTTCGGATTGGCGTCGCTTAAAATATGCCAGTCTATAATTACGTAAAGCCCCGCTTTTGCCGCATACTTTACGCCCCGGTCAATGGTCTTTTCCAGCGCCCGCCTGTTCTTTGCGTCCCCGGTGCAGTATCCGTTATATTCCGCGGTATACATGGCAAGACGCACGGCATTAATTCCCCATTGCTTCTTCATATACGCAAACCCTTTCTGGTTCACATACTGAGGAAACCAGGACAAGCCATGCGTACTGACGCCTTTTAGCTGAACGGTTTTGCCTCTGGCATTCACCAGGCGGGTTCCTTTCACCTTCAGCGCCGGAAGCTTCGCTGCATGGACCGGCATATAAAGTCCGGAGAACATCAGCACAAGCGCCAGGAAAAAACTTACGATTCTGTAGTTTACACCTTTTTTCATATACTTCCTCCACCTCCCTGCATTTTACTTTTGAAAATTACGCTTGTACTGCCGTTTCCAGGGCAATTTCAATCATCTTCCCAAATCCTTCCTGCCGCTGCTGAGAAGAAAGTTCTTCCGGGCGGTACAGATGATCTGAAATCGTTAAAATGCAAAGCGCTTTTTTGCCTGCTCTCGCCGCATTCAGATAAAGCGCGCCGCTCTCCATCTCTACGGCCAGCACTCCCATCTTCTTAAAGCAGTCCTTGGAGCGTTCTGAATAAAAGACATCTTCTGAGAGGATATTTCCCACTTTAGCTTCCGTTCCAAGCGTTTTCGCACATGCGACCGCCGTACTCAGCAGATGATAATCCGCAAGCGGAGCCAAATGACCCGGACATCCAAACTGATCAGGAAAACTTGAGACAACGGAAGCTCCCATTCCAATCACAACATCCATTACATTCACGTCATCCTGAATCGCGCCTGCCGAGCCTACCCGGATAATCTGTTCCACATCATAGAACTGAAATAATTCATAAGAGTAAATTCCCATCGAAGGCATTCCCATGCCGGAACCCATAACGGACACTTCTTTTCCTTTATAAGTTCCCGTATAGGCGAGCATTCCCCGTACCTGATTGATACAGCGCGCCTGCTCCAGATACGTGTCAGCGATGAACTTTGCCCGCAGCGGGTCCCCCGGCATCAAAACTGTTTTTGCAAAATCTAAAGCCTTTGCTTCAATATGCGGCGTTGGTATATTTGCCATATGATTTCCTCCTTTTCTGGTCTCTGTTTTCGTACAATAAACAGATCTTATGATTATAATCTGAGATATTCAGATCATATCTCTACTGCGTGATCACTTACTTTCCCGCCCTGTACTCCTGCACATTTGTCTCCAGTATAATCTTGCGAAGCGGAAGTATATTTTCCGGTGAAACAGACAATTCATCCACACCCATAGCCAGAAATTCCCGCGTAAGCGTCTGGTCTGCGCCAAGTTCGCCGCAGATTCCCACCGGGATTCCCGCCCTGTGCGCACTTTCCACTGCCATGGAAATCATGCGCAGAACGGCCGGATGATGAGGATCGTAAAACGGATCCAGTTTCGTATTCTGACGGTCAACGGCAAGCGTATACTGGGTCAGATCGTTGGTTCCGATACTGAAAAAATCAGATTCCTTCGCCAGCTCGCCGCTGACCAGCGCAGCAGCCGGGGTTTCAATCATGATCCCCTGCTCAGGCTCGCCGAACTTCATTCCCTGCTCTGCAAGTTCCGCTTTCACAAGCGCGGCAATTTCCCGTATCCTTTTTACTTCCCAAACGCTGGTGATCATAGGATACATAATGGCAATCTCTCCATAAACGCTGGCGCGGAACAATGCGCGAAGCTGCGTCTTAAACAGGTTCGGCCTTGTCAGGCAGATGCGGATTGCACGGCATCCCAAAGCCGGATTTTCTTCTTTCTCCATCTCAAAATAGCCGCACTGTTTGTCTGCGCCGATATCAAGCGTACGAATAATGACCCGTCTGCCCGCCATAGCCTCCGCCGCCTGCTTATAAATCTGAAACTGCTCTTCTTCTGTGGGATAGCGGTCTTTCTCAAGATAAATAAATTCACTTCGGAACAGCCCGATGCCATCGGCATCATTCTGGACAGCCGCCGCCAGATCTTTTATATTTCCAATATTAGCATACAACATGACTTTTTTACCGTCAAGGGTAACATTTTCTCTTCCCCTTAACTTTAAAAGAAGCTCTTTGCGCTCAAGCTCCTCTTTCTGTTTGATTTTCATCTCAGCCAGCGTCTGTTCATCCGGATCCACATAGATTTTGCCGCTGGCGCCGTCCACAATCCCAAATCTGCCGTCAATTGCGTCATCCAATGGCAGCGCCGTCCCCACAAGCGCCGGAATGCCCATAGTTCTTGCAAGAATTGCCGTATGCGAATGAAGCGACCCATGCACAGTTACCACTGCCAATACCAGTTCTTTATCAAGCTGTACGGTTTCTGAGGGAGTAAGATCATCCGCCGCCAGAATAAACGGTTCTTCCGCCGTTTCCTGCCCGCTGCCCGTTTTGTCCAAGACACTGATGACGCGTTCAGAAATATCTCTCACATCCGCCGCTCTCTCCTTCATGTAATCATCATCCATTGACGCAAACATCTGCGCAAAATCTGCGCCCGCCGACGCCACTGCATATTCTGCATTGACCTGCCGCGTACGTATCATACGTTTTATGGAATCATTATATTGATCGTCTTCCACGATCATCTGATATACTTCAAAAATAGCCGCAGTGGAAGCTCCCACTTCGCAGAGGGCTTTGTCATATAACGCCTGAAGCTGCTTTACAGCCTGAACTTTTGCTTCTTCAAAACGGGCGATTTCTGCTTTTGCATCCGTGATTTTTACACGTTTTACCTGCCGGCTGTTCTTTTTATACACATTAATTCTGCCCGCTGCAATCCCCTTAGACACACTCCTGCCTTCATAAATCTGCATAAACCGTCTCCTCCCGTACACAATTGACGCTGTCAGATTCCAGCAGCTTTTGAAAAACCGCCCCGATCTCCTCTTTTGTCGCAAGATTTTCCGAAAACGCACTGGCGCTTCCTGCCGCTACCCCCATGCGAAATGCATATTCGTAATCCTGCCGCTGCAGATAGCCCGCCATAAATCCTGCCGCCATGGAATCTCCCGCGCCCACGCCATTTACGAGTTTTCCCTCGGGAGCCGGCGTATCATATACGGTTTGATCCGCTGCAGCCAGCACCGCCCCCTCGCCTGCCATAGACACAAGGACATTCTGCGCGCCTTTTTCCCGGAGCTTCTTTGCATAGGGCACAACCGCTTCTCTTGTTCTCAATTCTTTCCCGAAAATCTCTCCCAGTTCGTGATTATTTGGTTTGATCAAAAATGGACGGAAGGGGAGCGTTTTCATCAGTAAATCCTTTGTCGCATCCACCGCAATCCGTACGCCTCTCCCCTCAAGCAGCTCCATAATCTTCTGATAGATCTGATCCGGCACGGACGCCGGAATGCTCCCGGATAAAAAGAGCACGTCTCCGCTTCTGAGAGTGTCAAGCCGCTCCATCAGCATCTGGATCTTTTCCTGACCGATTACCGGACCCATACCGTTAATCTCCATGCCCTCCATGGATTTGAGTTTCACATTAATCCTTGTAAATCCTTCTTCTACCCGAATAAAACCGTTCTTAACCCCCGTCTTCTGCAAACGTTTTACCAGCTCGTCCCCCGTAAACCCGGCGATAAATCCCAGGGCCGTACTCTCAAGCCCCAGGTTCCCAAGGACTATTGATACATTGATCCCTTTGCCTCCCGGAAGCAGAACTTCGGAATTTGTGCGGTTTGTAAGACCGAGTTTAAAATCCTCAACCGTTACGATATAATCCAGCGACGGATTAAAGGTTACTGTATAGATCATAACGCCACCTGCAAAAGCAAACCTGTCAGTAAGGCCGCAAGGCTGGCACATACGGCGACTGTAAACAGTTCCTTTCCCCGATAGGCCGCAATCAGAGCCGCCGTCACTCCGGCCCCTGCCGTAATGACAGAACCCGTGGCATAAAAAACGGCTGGAAACGTCATCGCCCCCAGAACGGTGTAAGGAATATAGGCAAGGAACGAGCGCACAAATTTATTTTCGATTTTTTTGTGAAATATCACAAAAGGCAAGACTCTGACCAGATAAGTCACTGCAAACATCACCGCCAGATAACTCCAAAATACTCCTGTCTTCATCAGGCACCCTCCTTTGTTTCTTCTTCCATTGGAAAACAGACCGCCCCCGCCGCCGACGCCGCGACTGCGCAGATAATAACCGCAAAGCCGCTGGAAATGCCGGAGACCCCCGGCAGATAATACAGGCCGAAGCTCAATACGACTGCAAGCAGCGTTATCTTTAAAATACGGCTGTCCTTCTTCATTGCAGGCACTATAATAGCGATAAACATACCATAAATGGCAAGCCCCAGGGCGTCGCTGACATTCTCCGGCAGGATATTTCCGCAAACCGCCCCGGCCAGCGTACCGCATGTCCATCCCAAATACGGCAGTACCGCCAGTCCTGCAAAATATAAGGCGTTTATCTCCTGTTCCCGGCTCATGGCAACGGCAAAGATTTCATCTGTAACTGCAAAACCCAGAAGTATTTTCTTCCCCGCATGAAACCTGCGGTCAACCTTTTGAGACAGCGAAATACTCATCAAGGCATATCTGAGATTGATGACAAGCTGGGAAACCGCCATCTCAAGACAGGAGCCTGCCGCCGCCATAATGGTAATCCCGGCAAACTGACCGGCGGAAGTCAGATTCATCATTGACACAAAAAGCGCTTCCCACCAGTCCAGGCCGGAAGACACGGCGGCCAGCCCGAACGTAAATGACACTGACAGGTAGCCGATCCCGATTGCGCTCCCATCTTTCAAACCCTGTAAAAACTGTTTCATTTATTTTCCTCCCTGTTCTCTCCACAACGCCCGCACCGCTTGCAAATCCCCGCTGTTGTCAAAAATCATGTGAAACCCTCTTGTCAAACTGCCTCTGACAAGATATGATAACTATGATCCCTCCTGCCGCACGCTGTCGCCCCATATGCCGTGCTGTGGGAAAACAGTACTCAGACAAAAGGAGCAATCTATGAAAAAAATACAACAAATTCTTGCCATACTGGGAATTATCCTGCTGGCGGGGCTTTATCTGACTACATTGGTTCTCGCCATTCTGGGAAAAAACTTTTTTCCTATGTTCATGGCCGCGCTCTTCGCCAGCATGGCGCTTCCCGTGCTGCTCTGGATCTACGGCTTTGTATATAAGCTGGTAAAAAGAAAGGCGCAGCAAAATTCTGATCCTGATCATATCTGATTTTCTCAAAAAGACCCGGAAACCCTGCCATGCTGCAGATGTTCCGGGTTCTTCCATATATGTAAGCCAGAAAATGTTAATACTATTCCACGCCCAGGCTCTTTAATTCTTCTTCCGCCTGAGATTTTGTATGAAAATGTATGGTGGCCATTCCCAGTTTATTTGCTGCAATGATATTCTCTCGGTTATCATCCACAAATACACATTCGGTAGGATTTAACTGATATTTTTTCATCAGTTCCTCATAAATTTCTGGTTCTGGTTTCACAGAATGCACCTCATAAGAAAAAACAGCTCCGTTTACTTCCTCCACAAAAGCAAGCTCATGGATGCTCTGAGAATAAACTCTCCGGGGATAATTGGATAAAAGATAGACCCCGTATCCCTTTTTCTGCAGACTGCGAATCCACTCAAAAGCATAATCATAACGTTTGATACTGTTTCCCGTATTGTTCCAGAACTTCATGATCTCAGCTTCGCAGTCGGGCGCTTTTTTGAGAAATCCTTCCAGGATCTCCTCATCAGACATTCTGCTCCGGTCAAATTCACCCCATAATTCCGACAAAACAGTCGCATTTGCAACTTTATCGTATACTTGCGGCGAAAACCCAAGTCTGTCAAACAGGCCTTGCCAGTCAAAATCTACCAGGACTTTTCCCACATCAAAAACCACATTTTTTATCATTGTTCTGTAATCCTGCTCCTTCCCTCTTACCGATAGATAATATCGTCTCTTCCTGGTCCATTGGAAATCATAGTAATCGGAAATCCGATTTTTTCCTCTACAAACTCAATATATTTACGGCAGTTTTCCGGTAAATCTTCATAGCTCTTAATGCCTCTGATATCACAATTCCAGCCTGGAAGGACTTCCAGTACCGGTTTTGCCTTCTCAAGTCTGGCGGTAGGCGGAAATTCTGTCGTCACTTCCCCATCTATTTCATAGCCCACGCAGACCGGAATTTCTTCCAGATATCCCAGCACATCCAAAACGGTAAACGCCACGTCTGTGGTTCCCTGAATCCGGCATCCATATTTGCTTGCCACAACGTCAAACCATCCCATCCGTCTGGGACGGCCCGTAGTCACGCCGTATTCTCCCCCGTCTCCTCCTCTGCGTCTGAGCTCGTCTGCCTCTTCCCCGAAAATCTCGCTGACAAAGGCTCCCGCTCCTACCGCTGAAGAATACGCTTTGCAGACGGTGATAATTTTACCGATTTCATAAGGCGGTATTCCTGCGCCAATAGCCCCGTAAGCGGCCAGCGTGGAAGAAGACGTCACCATTGGGTAAATGCCATGATCCGGATCTTTCAGAGATCCCAACTGACCTTCCAGAAGAATATTTTTTCCGTCCTGAATGGCATTCCACAAATAGGCCGAAGTATCGCAGACATACGGCTCTACCATGTCACGGTACTCTTTCAGTTCTTTCATAAGGTCCTGCGGATGCAGCAGCGGTTTATGATACAAATGTTCCAGCAGCACATTCTTCGTCTCGCAGATGCTTTTCGTTTTTTCTCTCAGGGCATCCTCATCAAACAGTTCACTGACCTGAAAACCGATTTTCGCATATTTATCCGAATAAAATGGTGCAATTCCGGATTTTGTGGAACCAAAAGATTTGCCTCCCAGACGCTCTTCCTCGTACTGGTCAAAAAGTATGTGGTAGGACATAACCATCTGCGCACGGTCAGACACCAAAATCTTTGGTTTCGGAACCCCTCTTTCCACAATTGACTGCACCTCCTGGAAGAGAACCGGAATATTCAATGCCACGCCATTTCCGATGATACTCGTCGTATGTCCGTAGAACACGCCGCTGGGAAGCGTATGCAGTGCAAACTTTCCATAATCATTCACAATCGTATGTCCTGCATTGGCGCCTCCCTGAAAGCGTACAATAATGTCTGCTTCCTTCGCCATCATATCGGTAATCTTACCTTTTCCTTCATCGCCCCAGTTCGCTCCGACTATTGCCTTTACCATTTCAACAGTTCCTCCTTTATCTTTCTGACACCTTCATAGAAAGGACTGCCGCACAAATTATTACTGGCACGGCAGCCGCTTTGCTATGCATATGGGTTATTAGTTCCTTCACTGTCCGGCTCTCACAAAATGTTCTGCTTTGCATATTTTTTCCGCAAAATTAATCAATTCGTTTGGAACATGCAACGGCAAGCGCTCCCGGACCAATATGACAGGCCACGCTCAGGGATAAGGGATCGGTCAGCTCAACAGCCTGTCCCGGAAATGCTTCCTCAATCTGCCGCTTAAAGTCCAGAGCTGTTTCCCGGTCCCTGGTATACGCCACAAAAAGGTGCATATTCTTGCCTGATTCATCTCCAAAACGCTTTGCAAAATCATTTTTCACAGCGTCGATCATAATGGTTCTGGCCTGTTTTACCGTTCTTGCCTTGGCAAACGCATCCAGCTTCTCACCCTGAATCTGAAGGACCGGTTTTAACTTCAGCAGCGTTCCCAGCGCTGCGGCTGCCGCCGTAATACGGCCGCCTTTTTTCAGATAATACAAGGTATCCACCATAATATAAATACTGGAATCATATTTCACCTGTTCCAGATATTCTCTGATCTGTGCGGCATCTTTCCCCTGCTTCACCAGTTCCAGAGCATCCATCACGCTCTGCTTCTGGGTTACAGAAATCCGCTGGTTATTGACTACCTGCACTCTGCCTTCGTATTCCCTGGACAGCATAAGCGCTGTCTCACAGGAACTGCTGAGCCCGCTGGACATCGGAATATGCACAATCTCATCATATTCCTTTAATAAATTGTCCCATAATTCCGTCACAGAACCTACGGACGGCATAGAAGTGGAGATATTGGACTTGCCTTCCAGCTTTTCATAAAACTGCTCCTGCGTCAGGTCAATATCTTCAAAATACGTCTCGTCATCTATAAAAAAAGGCATCGGCAGCACATGTACTCCGTATTCTTTCGCCTGATCCTGCGTAATCCCGCTGTTACTGTCCGTTATTACTGCAATTTTTCCCACCAGGTCAAACCTCCTTCTGCTTGTTTTCAGCCCAATGTCTCTATCGCACGCATAATGTTATCGTAAGTCTCCGTCAGCGCTTTTACATCCTCATCCAGACCGTCCGTTGTGTTGGCGCGCAGCTTCTCCACAATCACCACGTCCGCCTCCATCAGGCTGTCCAGTCCAAGATTTCCGGCGACTCCTTTTAATGCGTGCGCACAGTTAAACGCATCTTCATAACGCTTCTCCCCGATGGCGTCCACCAGTCCCTGATAATTCTTATCCGCCTTGAATTTGCCCAGCAGACGCTCATAGAGACCCTCGTTATTCATCAGCCTCTCCAACGCCCCCTCAATATTTACTCCTGCCTCTCTCATTTGCTCTTTTATTTCCTGATTCATACCTGTAAGTCCTCCCTAAATCATATATTAAATATTATTTGATGTTTAAACCTGCAGCATACTATAATTTTTCAAAACACCTAATCCTTTTACTTATTAATTCTATGGTATAAAGCTGAAACTGTCAAGAAAAAATCTTGCTTTTGAAAACCACGCTCTTTTTCCCGTCAGCCCGTTAAAGTTTATTCTATCACAAAACCTGGTACACTACAATGACTTATGTCTTTCTTATAGAAAACAAAAAAACAATCGCAGCAGCGTTTTCACTGCCACGATTGTTTATTATAGATGAAATTTCTGACTTACATCATTCCCATTCCACCTGCGCCGCCTGCCGGCATTGCGGGCGCATCTTCTTTGATATTTGCCACAACAGACTCTGTTGTCAGTAAGGTGGATGCTACAGAAGTTGCATTCTGCAGCGCGCTTCTGGTAACCTTTACAGGATCCAGAATACCTGCTGAAACCATGTCTACATATTCTTCTTTGGCTGCGTCAAATCCAACGCCTGGTTCAGATTCTTTCACCTTATTGATAATCACTGCGCCTTCCAGACCTGCATTTGCAGCAATGTAGAACAATGGTGATTCCAGCGCTTTTAAAATAACCTTAGCGCCAGTCTTCTCATCTCCCTCTAAGGATTCTGCAAGAGCCGCCACTTCCTTTGCAGCGTGGATATATGCGGAGCCGCCGCCTGCGATGATGCCTTCTTCTACAGCCGCTCTGGTAGAATTCAAAGCGTCTTCCATACGAAGCTTGCTTTCTTTCATCTCTGTCTCTGTTGCAGCGCCCACACGGATCACCGCTACGCCGCCTGCCAGTTTTGCAAGTCTTTCCTGAAGTTTTTCTTTGTCAAATTCAGAGGTCGTCTCGTCAATCTGAGCTCTGATCTGTGCGACTCTTGCCGCAATTTTAGCCTTATCGCCTTCGCCGTCTACGATAATGGTATTTTCCTTCTGAACTTTTACTGATTTTGCACGGCCTAACTGCTCCATGGTTGTTTCTTTCAGATCCAGTCCCACTTCTTCTGAAATCACCTGGCCGCCGGTCAGGATTGCGATATCCTCAAGCATTGCCTTTCTTCTGTCGCCATAACCGGGAGCCTTTACTGCAACTACATTGAATGTTCCGCGCAGTTTATTTACAATCAATGTGGTCAGGGCTTCGCCTTCAATATCCTCAGCGATGATAAGAAGTCTTGCGCCGGACTGTACCACCTGCTCCAACAGCGGAAGAATTTCCTGGATGTTGCTGATTTTCTTATCGGTAATCAGAATATAAGGCTCATCCAGATTTGCTTCCATTTTATCCATATCGGTCGCCATGTAAGCGGACACATATCCGCGGTCAAACTGCATACCTTCTACCAGATCCAGCTCTGTCTGCATGGTTTTGGATTCTTCGATGGTAATTACGCCGTCGTTGGAAACCCTTTCCATAGCGTCTGCCACCAGATTTCCTACTTCCTCATCTCCGGCAGAAATTGCCGCTACCTTGGCAATCTGGTCTTTTCCGTTTACCTTCTGGCTCATAGCTGCGATGGTTTCTACTGCCTTGTCGGTAGCTTTCTTCATTCCGCGTCTCAAAACAATCGGATTTGCTCCTGCTTCCAGATTCTTCATACCCTCTTTGATCATTGCCTGCGCCAGAACGGTTGCTGTGGTGGTTCCGTCTCCGGCAACATCATTTGTCTTGGTTGCAACTTCTTTTACAAGCTGTGCTCCCATATTCTCAAAGGCATCCTCTAATTCAATCTCTTTGGCAATGGTAACGCCATCGTTTGTGATCAGAGGCGCGCCAAAGGATTTATCCAATACAACGTTTCTTCCCTTAGGCCCTAAGGTTACTCTTACGGTATCTGCTAATTTATCTACACCAGTCTCTAATGCTGTTCTGGCTTCTGTGCCATATTTTAATTCCTTTGCCATGATAATTCGTCTCCTTTTTGCTTTCTATTAATCTGTTACCACTGCCAGAATGTCATTCTGTTTCACGATAATGTACTCTTCTCCATCCAGTTTCACTTCATTGCCTGCATATTTGGAGTAGATCACCTTATCTCCTTCTTTTACCTGCATGGTTACTTCTTTTCCATCTACGTTTCCGCCAGGTCCCACAGCCACTACTTCAGCCTCCTGAGGCTTCTCCTGTGCGCTTCCAGCCAGAATAATGCCGGACTTGGTGGTCTCCTCTGCTTCGAACTGCTTTAAAACAACTCTGTCTCCTAATGGTACTAATTTCATTCCTGTTCCTCCTTGCCGAATGTTCTGTTTTAGTTCTGCAATCTTTTTGTTGTACACAGCCCGATTCTTTAACATACTGTCTGTTATGAATCAGACCGCTATTAGCACTCCTTTTTATCGAGTGCTAACAACTTTATGTACATAAATGTAGCACTCCTTTTTTTCTTTGTCAATACACAATTGCAGATTTAATAAAAAGTTTATAAAAATCCCCGCTTTAAAAAAGCTTCTTTTTGCGGAAAAACCAGAAACACGCCACTACTACCAGGATGCTTAACAGGGACACGAATCCATAACCGTACTTCCACTGCAGTTCCGGCATTCCCTCGAAATTCATGCCGTACCAGCCTGCGATCAGAGACAATGGCATAAAAATCGTCGTCACGGTGGTAAACAATTTCATAATCCGGTTCTGCTCATAGGAAAGAGCGGCGTCCAAAGCCTCCCTGATATGGACAAGCTCCTCATAGAGAAACTGGTTTTCCTCGGTCAGATGTCTGAGCTTATTTTCATAAATCCGAAAATAACACGCCGCTTCTTCATTTAAAATTTTCTTCTGCGTGTCTTTTTTCTTTTCTTCCAGTCCATTGATGCCTTCTATCATATTCAAAAACTGCATATAATCATTTTTCCACACCGTAAGCAGACGTTTACACTCAAAAATGGAGCGGTTCCGGTTTCGGCTGATTCTGCCTCCCACAATTTCCTGCTCCATATCAATCAGATATTTTTCCATTTCTTCTACTTTCTGCTTCGCGTGTTTGAGAATCCCCTCAAAAACGGATTCCAGCCGGTCTTGCATTTCTGCCGCATCTGCGGGAATTTCAGTCAGATGATGGAGCACATCGTTCTCGTCTTTTATGATTACCAGCAGAAATGCCTGCTCATCCAGCAAAAAGGCCGCGCTTGCCACTCTCCTCTTGACGTCTGTCCCTCTGTGGAAACAAAAAGCTCCATACAGGCTATCCTCTAACAGTTTCACGCCCACCCAATAAGCAGGCTCCAGCCGGTATACGGACTGCATCAGCAGTTCTTCTTTGGGACTGCGGCTTTTCTTTATCAATTCGTCCCATTCCAGAATCCGGGTACTTCTTCCTTTGTTTTCCTCCATTCCAGGCACCTTCCTTCGTCAGGGTGACAACACCTTATGTAAAAGATCAGCCAGCGGCTCCATGGCGTTCATTGCCTCCTCTAATGTATTAGTCTGCGCCCCCACTTCCACCAGCAGGCTTTTGGGACGGTAATGCAGATTATAACGATACCCTTTCAGATAGGTGGCGCGGGCAAAACCGGGATAATATTCTTCCGCCGCCAATTTCATCTGAAAAGAAAAGGCAAGGTTATCCGCGCGGTTTGGATTCGCCAGGTAGGCAATATCCCCATTGGCCGTGGTGCGGCTCAGCCCGTTAAAAAACATAATCTGCGCCGTCTGTTTCCCGTTTACCTCTGAGACCAGATGCGCCGTCTCCGGAACCCCGTCCCGGTGCAGGTCAATCACAACTTCTATACTGGGATTTTCCGCCAGAATCTGCTCCAGCGCCGGCCCTGAATAAGAATAGGCGTTATCCCGGTCCTTTACATCATATTCTCCCATATGATGCATTACGTTAAATCCATATTCCTCTTTCAGAAGCTGGGTCAGACGTTCTCCCAGCGCCATCACGCTGGCGTTTGGATCTCCCGGCGCAGAATCTGCATACCCTTCCTGCGAATGGGTATGATAAATCAAAATCTGTACCTGATCTTTGCCGGTCTTAAGCGTCATATCCTTAGACAGCATTTCCTGAGCGTTTAATTCACTGCCGTCAATGGTAGTCGTACGGTCAATCTGATAAAAATTTTGCACCAGATAATCGAAATCATTTAATTTTTCTCTGGAAATTTCCACAGCTTTTCCGCTTTCATTTTTTGCTTCCGGTTCTTTGGCGGCTACTTCCTGTTTTTCCTTACTTTGCTTTTTCCTGTTTTGCTTTTTCTCCTGCTTTTCTTCTTTCTGTCCGCTTTCCTCTTTCTGATTTTTCTGTTCCTTCTGGCTTTCCTGCTGATTTTCTTCCAGCATACCGCAGGTCAGATCGCTTTCGATCTGCGTGTTATACTCCGTCAGTGTCCCGCTGAAAGCATAAACCGGGTAAAATTCCTCCAGCTTATTCTGCAAAAAATGATCCAGGGAAAAAGATTGTTCCTCCTCTTCCCGAAGCATCACAGGCATGCAATTCCTCCATGCCGAAACCGCCGTCTCTTCTTTCAGATAATTCAAGATCTGGCTCATTGCCGGAGCATTTTGGGTGAATGCCATATTTTGATAACAGACAATGACAAAGAGCACGCTGACTGCGCCCAACGTCCATTGTATATATCTTCCCGCTCTCTTTTTTTTCCTTACCAACGCTTTCCCCAATCTCATCTTAATCTGTCCTGTTATTATGGTTTTAAATAAATTCGAACAGTTAAGTATATGCCTGTACGAAAAATTTTATGCAAACGCTATATTTAATCCTTCTGACAGCGTATAGCTCAGACGCTTAATCGACTCGTCAATATCTTTTGGCGTCACAAACATTGTGTTTAACTGCGGAGATAAAAGTTCCCGGATTAATTCATATTTTTCCATGTCGTTCAGCGCGTTCAGTCCCGTACTCAGGGTGTTCAGATGACTGTTTTCTTCCATCGCATGAATCAATGTCTGCATGGTATCGCTGACTATGGTGGCCGCGTCCACTACCGTAGGCACGCCGATGGCAATCACAGGAATGCCTACGGTTGCCCTGGAGAGGCCATGCCGGTGATTTCCCACGCCAGAGCCTGGATTAATCCCGGTATCTGTAATCTGTATCGTACGGCTCAGACGCCTGGTACTCCGGGCTGCCAGCGCATCAATGGCAATCATGACATCGGGACTTGTCTCCTCGATGACTCCACGGATAATCTCCTGGCTCTCCATGCCCGTCTGCGCCATAACGCCGGGCACAATTCCGCTGACTGCGTTTACTTCCTCTTCTCCAAATGCATATTTGCCAAATTCTTTCAGGACATGACGGGTAATCAGAAGATTATCCACCACCCTTGGGCCAAGTGCATCGGGCGTTACCTCGCGGTTGCCCAGCCCCGCAACCAGAACAGACAGAGGTTCCTTTTTATCCGGCAGCAATTTTTTTATAAGTTTTGCCAGCTCCATGGAAATTTCCCGGTGATAATCCTCATCCTGGCAATCCATGTTTTCCGCCTCCATGGTAATATACGTACCCTTGGGCTTCCCCATCGCTTTGGCTCCATTTTCCGTTTCAATCACCATTGTGGTAATCTTTATCTCATTGTCTTTTCGGTATTCTTCTTCTACCCGGACACCTTTTACTTCCACATTATCTTCTTCAAATTTCTCTCTGGTTTCCAGCGCCAGATCGGTCCTCACCTGAAACTGACTCATAGTTATCCCTCCAAAAGCGTCTTTTACTCTGCTGTTCCCACCGTGTTCAGCAGCTCTTTTACTCTATTTTCTGCAAAAAAAAGCAAAATATGTATTGACAGAAATAAAAATTGGGACTACACTATATTAGTATGTTTTCATTGAATCGTCCGTGTCCGGCTTTAATGAAACAACCATAGAACGCAGCGCAGTCCTTTTCCGCAGAACAGTCAATTGGATTGCCGTGAATTATATCATTTATATTGGAGGTGTACGAATTGGCTAACATCAAATCTGCAAAAAAGAGAATTTTAGTAACTCAGATCAGAACCGCCCGCAACAAATCCATCAAGTCTGCTGTTAAGACTTCTGTTAAGAAGGTAGAAGCTGCTATTACAGCAAATGATAAGGAAGCGGCGCAGACAGCGTTAAAAGCTGCTATTTCTGAAATCAGCAAGGCTACTTCCAAGGGTGTTTATCATAAGAACACTGCCGGAAGAAAGATTTCACGTCTGACTAAATTAGTCAACGCGCTTGCTTAGTTATTTTCATAATAAAAAAAGGAAACCAATACCGTCATGTTGGTTTCCTTTTTTGTTGCCTTAAAAGATCAGCAGTCCTGCGGCAGAGGATGCTCTGAAATATATTCTTCCATAATTGCAGCCGCCATGCACACCAGTTTGGGACAGGGACGCTTTTTATAATATTCATTTGTGCGCTTTTCCGGTACCGGCTCCTGCCGCTTCTGATCCAGGCCCAGCAATTCTCTGCACACGATAGAACCGTTTTCTGATTCATACGCTTTGGCAAGCTCCTGAATCCGTTTGTAATGATCTGACTTCTCCTGATTTGCCCCAGGGGTATCATAACCATACAACACGCCTGCCGCCATAAACATTCCGCTGACCGCGCCGCAGACCTCTCTGAGCCTTCCCATACCTCCGCCAAAAGAAGAACTAAGCTTTGCCGCAGTCACTTCATCCATATCGTATAATTCCTGAAATGCAAGAAATACTGCCTGGGCGCAATTGTAACCCTTACGGAAATTTTCTTCCGCCGCTTTGCCAAATTTACTTTCCTCATAATCTATCATCGGCAATCTCCTTTCTTTCACTTTTGTCGTATTATAAAATATGAAGGTTCTTCAGGGAAATATCCATAATCGGCGCCGAATGCGTCAACGCCCCGCTGGAAATATAATCTACCCCCAGAGAAATATAATGTTCGATATTTTCCCTGGTTACATTTCCGGAAATCTCAATCTCTGCCCTGCCGTCAATACATGCAATTGCCCGCTGCATCTGATCCACGTTCATATTGTCCAGCATAATAATATCAGCCCCGGCTTCCACTGCCTCCCGTACCATCTCCACAGTTTCGCATTCAATTTCAATCTTACGGACAAAAGGCGCATAATCTTTTGCCATCTGCACCGCGCTCTTTACTCCGCCTGCCGCCCCGATATGATTGTCTTTCAACAATACTCCGTCGGACAGATTGTAACGATGGTTACATCCGCCGCCCGTCTTTACCGCATACTTTTCGAAAATCCGGTTATTGGGCGTAGTTTTTCTGGTATCCAGCAGTTTTACCTTACTTCCCTTTAACAATTCCGCAATCGCGCTGGTATAAGTGGCGATTCCGCTCATCCGCTGAAGATAATTCAAAGCGGTCCGCTCTCCTGATAAAATTGCGCGGATATCGCCTCTGACCGTTCCCAGCAGCGTCCCTTTCTTTACCTGATCTCCGTCTGTAAAGAAAAATTCCACCTGAATATCCTGGTCCAAAAGTTCAAATACCCTCTGAAATACAAACAGACCCGCAAGAACGCCGTCCTGTTTGCAGATTAATTGCGCCTCGCCGTCCTGCTTTTGGGGCATAACTGCATTCGTAGTTACATCCTCACTGGAAATATCTTCGCGCAGCGCCATAAAAATCAAATCATCTGCATTTAATGTCATGGTAATATCGTTATTCATGCTCGTTCTTCATCCTCTCTATTTCTTCAAGCACCAGTTTGCGGTTCTCCTGATGCAGTTTATCCAAATCCGTATAGTCAGCCTCACAAAATACCTGGCTTTCCTCCGGCAGTTTCCGCCGCGGCTTATCATTGCCGATATCTTCCGCCGCTCTTTTTGCAAATACCAGACTCTCCAGCAGGGAATTGCTGGCAAGCCGATTGGCGCCGTGAACCCCGTTACAGCTTGTCTCTCCTATTGCGTATAATTTTTCCATAGAAGTCCTTCCGCGCAGGTCAGCGCGGATCCCTCCCATAAAATAATGCTGTCCCGGAACTACCGGAATACACTCTTTGGTAACATCATATCCTTCTTCCAGACAACGCTGGCAGATATTGGGAAAATGCCCCAGAAGATCTTCTTTGGGGATATGTTCCATGGAAAGCCACACATAGGGTTTTCCATCCTCTTCCATCTGTTTCTCAATGGCGGAAGTCACAAGATCCCTGGGCAGAAGTTCATCCACAAACCGTTCCATTTTCTCATTATAGAGAACCGCGCCCTCCCCCCGCACAGATTCTGAAATGAGAAATTTTCTTCCCGGTTTCTCAGAATAAAGAGTTGTGGGATGAATCTGCACATAAGCCATATCCTTCAGTTGTATGTTATGACGCAGGGCAACGGCGATGGCATCCCCCGTCAGATGCGGAAAATTCGTGGAATGCTGATACAGACCGCCGATCCCGCCGCTGGCAAACACCGTATGCTCTGCCCTTACAGCAGTAATCTGTCCCTGGGCGTCTGCCGTCACAACGCCGCAGCAGCCGTCTTCATCACATAAAATATCTATCATTTCTGTATATTCACAAATGTTGATATTTGCACGCGTCTTTACCAGTTCCAGAAGCTTTCCGGTAATTTCCTTTCCAACTACATCCTCATGAAACAAAATCCTCGGCATGGAATGCCCTCCTTCACGGGTAAACGCAAATTCACCCTTCCGGTATTCAAATTCCACTCCATATGCCGTAAGAAGATCTACAATCTCTCTGGAGCTTCGAATCATCAGCTCCACTGCTTTTGGATCATTCCTGTAGTGCCCGGCCTTCATGGTATCTTCATAATAAGATGCAAAGTCTTCCTCCGAGCGAAGCATACAGATTCCTCCCTGCGCCAGGAAGGAATCACTGTTTTTTGCAGCATCCTTGGTTATGATTGTTATCTTTTTGTGTTCTGGAATCTGCAGCGCGCAGAACAGACCCGCTGCTCCGGTACCAACGATTACAACCTCTGTTTCTCTCTCCATGACGCCTCCCTGTTATTTCAAAAATTTATTCAGCACAGTCATACACTGCTTAATATCCAATGGTTTCGGAATATGGGCGTTCATTCCGGTTTCCAGACACCGCTGGGCGTCATCCGAAAATGCATCTGCAGTCATTGCCAGAATTGGAAGACCACTATCCTTACGATTCAGTCCGCGAATTGCCGTCGTAGCTTCGTAACCGTTCATTACCGGCATACGGATATCCATCAGGACCGCCGCATAATACCCCGGATCTGAAGCTTCAAACATTTCCAGACATTCTTTTCCATTCCATGCGTGTTCCAGCTCCATCCCCGTAGAAGAAAGAATCTCGTTGGCAATTTCCCAGTTCAAATCAATATCCTCAGCAATAAGAACCTTCTTCCCGGTAAAATCCACTTCCTGAGCGTCATGACTGCTGTCTGCCCCCTCAAATCCTTCTGCATATTTGCTCAGACAGGTATATAAGGTCGATTTAAACAACGGTTTTGAAATAAAGCCCTCAATATCCAATTCGTCCGCATCACGTTCAATATCGCTCCAGTCATACGCTGATATCAAAAACAGAGGAATTCTTTTGACAACTCGTCTGCGAATCTCAAGAATTGTTTCCATACCGTCCATATCCGGCATTCTCCAGTCAACCAGAACAAAATCAAAATCATGATTTTTTCTGTTGCGCTCTTCAATCAGCTCCACGGCATCCTTCCCGCTTTGAATCCATTCTGCATGAACTCCAAGCTCTTCCAGATTTGCCGCCGCAGTCAGACAAAGCTGTTCATTATCATCTACCACAAGAACGTTCCACTCCGGAAGCTTCATATGTTCCGCGTCCGGTTCTGCCTTTTTCAAATCCAGCGTGACTGTAAATTTGCTTCCTTTCCCCAGCTTACTTACCACAGAAATCGTTCCGCCCATCAGCGTCACAATACTTTTCGTAATTGCCGTGCCAAGCCCTGTCCCCGCAATGCGGTTCACCTGTTCATTCTGCTCTCGCGTAAAAGTATCCCATATTTTCTCCTGAAATTCCTGCGACATTCCCATTCCCGTATCTGCGACCACAAAACTGGTCCTTATGTATTCTTCGCCCTTTGGCGACGGCTCCTGGGAAAGATGTATATCAATCCTGCCGCCTTCCGGCGTATACTTCACCGCATTAGACAGCAGATTCAGCAAAACCTGATTCAAACGCACGCCGTCACAATAGATATCTTCACATAAGATACGCTCGATAAAAATATCGAAATGCTGATTCTGCGACTTGATCTGAGGCTGAATAATATTTACAATATCGTCCATAACCTCCCGCAGAGACATTATTTCAATATTCAGAGACATCTTTCCGCTCTCTATTTTTGACATATCCAGCACATCATTGATTAGTCCCAGCAAATGCTTGCTGGAAAGTTTTACTTTGCGCAGACAATCTGTCACACGTTCTTCACTCTGAATATTTTTCAAAGCTATTTCTGTCATTCCCACAATGGCGTTCATAGGCGTACGGATATCGTGGCTCATACTTGCCAGAAACTCGCTTTTAGCGGCGTTGGCTGTCACAGCCTCGCGGCGGGCCCTGTCTAATTCCATAATCTGCTGCTTTGACCAGCGGAGATACAGAATAAAAATAACGCCCAGCGTAATCAGAATCATAACCATGGATCCCATCATTATTCCCAGCCGCATGGCA
The DNA here is from genome assembly GCA_910575155.1 of Lachnospiraceae bacterium. Taxonomy (GTDB): domain Bacteria; phylum Bacillota; class Clostridia; order Lachnospirales; family Lachnospiraceae; genus Petralouisia. The sequence continues at coordinate 45,367 of CAJTDX010000008.1, read as the reverse complement.
TCCAGTTTCGCAACAGAAATATCGATCTTTCCCTCCGGCATAGTAGTGACCAGATACCAGGAAGCGTTTCCGGGAAGCGGGGAACAGTAAACCGTCTTCTTTTCGCCTTCACTGGAAACTCTCATGGAATATTCTTCCCTCTGCTCCATGGCATTCTTCAATCCCCGGACATGTTTTTCAATCTCATTTTTCTTTTCTTCTCCATAGGCGTCTTTCATCCGCTGGAAATAGTTTTCCTGATAAATTCCGCCGTTTCGAATCACAAAATTTCCCTGCAAATCGATCACATGCGTATACACCTGGTCATTTTTTTCATCAAAAAACATCACTTCGTTCAGATAATCCATTGGAAATCCTGCTACCAATGCAATGCTCCTGCTTCCATCTCCCAGAATATATGACGCGCTCTCCGCCAGCACTAAAATCTTCTCATGATTCTCATTCCAGCCCAGGGAAACACAATCTCCCATTTCAGCTAGCGACGATTTTACAATCTCACTGTCATCTAATTGCAGCCCTCTTCCATAAATATCTACCAGTTCCGCTTCTTCCGTCAGAAATCCCATATAGGCAAAATTACGTGCTTCCGCTCTCTTTCGCAGATCTTCAAGAAAAACCGGTTCATATCTGCTCTCTTCCGGCGGATTTGTCATAATGACTCCCGATACCTGCTGAAGACGAAGCTCTATGATGGAACTGAACTTCTGCTGAAGCTGTACGTTCATCTCTTTCATATAAATATCACTGATATCTCTGACCGCCTGCTGCGTCCAGCAGGCCATCAATGCAGTCATCACAGAAAATATCAGAATACAGACAAAAACCACCACAATCAGACTGTTTCTTAAAAAGGCTATAATCTTCTTATCTTTCATATGTTCCTCCTCTTTTCCTGCCGCTTCCTCTATTTCCTAACACCCTTGCCGTCACGGCACGTAATTCTCAGCCTGTGCAGCAGAATCTGCTTGTCTTTTTCCTCAATGACTTTCTCTTCTTTTCCCAGCAGAAATGCAGCTTTCAGGTTATCCCGTGAATCTATTTTCATTCCCCGAACGCCTATGGCGCTCTTCTTCTTCTGAGGAACGTCCGCCGCCGGAAAACGCAGAAACATATTTTTCTCTGTCTGCATTACTATGGTTTCTTCTTCTGTCTCTGCCAGCAGATCTACGGCAAGCACCGTCTCTGCATCACTCAGCTTGGTTGCCGCCGTGGTACGCTTGGAAACATCAAATTCATCTCCTTCCACCGTTTTGATCATCCCCTGGCTGTTGACAAACAAAAGTTTTTTCCCCCGCAGTTCATCCATACAATTAATATAAATGATGTTCTCCTCATTGCTGTTGTATTTACTGACATTATCCAGCGGCGTCCCTTTATCCCTGAATTTTCCATATGGCAGCTCCAGAATCTTCACGGTATGAAGCAGCCCTTTATCTGTAAAAATACAAAGCTTATCTGTGTTCATACAGGATATTACATATTTATTTTCACTGTCGGCCGCTTCCCGATTACGTTCATAGGCTGATACGTCAATAGTCTTGGCATAACCAAAACGGTCCATAAGAAGCACCACTGGCATTTCTTCTATTTTCTTCTCTTCATAGACAGCTTCAGCGGCATTTTCAATGCGGGTTTTTCTTGCCGTTCCATATTCCTTCTGGAACTTCGTAAGTTCTCTTACAATAACTTTTGCCATAGCGCCGCGGTTACCCAGAATTTCTTCATATTTTGCAATATTGGAAAGCGTCGTCTCATGTTCCTTCATCAGCGCCTCAATCTCCAGTCCAATCAGCTTATACAGACGCATCTCCAAAATTGCCGATGCCTGCCGCTCGGTAAAGCGAAGCTGCTTTGCGTCTGCCTCAGAACCCTGATAGCGGAACTTAATTTTCTCCGTATTTCCATTCGTCAGGCAGTCCCTGGCGTCCTTAATATTCTTAGCGCCGCGCAGAATTTCTATAATAAGATCAATTACATCACATGCCCGGATCAGCCCCTCCTGGATTTCTTTTTTATCCAATTCTTTTGCAAGTAATGTCTTATATTTTCTCGTCGCAAGCTCATATTGAAAATTCACATGATGCCTGATCACCGGCACAATTCCCATTGTCTCCGGCCTGCCGTCCGCCACGGCAAGCATATTGACCCCAAACGTATCCTCCAGCCGGGTTTTTTTATAGAGCATATTGCAAAGATTCTCCACATCCGCTCCCTTTTTCAAATCCAGCACAATACGGATACCCTCTTTGGAGGACTGATTGGATATATCCACAATATCCCCCGTTTTTTTGCTTTCCACCAGATTACCCACATCCATCAGGAATTTCCCGATATTGGCTCCGATCATGGTATAGGGAATCTCCGTAATTACCAGACGCTGTCTGCCGCCTTTTGCCTGTTCAATTTCCACTTTGCCGCGTATCCTGATTTTTCCGCTTCCGGTCTCATATATATTTAAAAGATCATCCTTATTTACCACAATTCCCCCGGTAGGAAAATCCGGCCCCTGAATATGGTTCATCAATTCTTCGGCCGTAATATCCGGATTTTTCATATATGCCTTGACGCCCTCAATGACCTCAGAAAAATTATGCGGAGGAATACTGGTTGCCATGCCTACCGCTATTCCTTCTGCGCCATTAATAAGCAGATTCGGCACTTTCACAGGAAGTACCGACGGTTCTTTTTCTGTCTCGTCAAAATTGGGGACAAAATCCACCACATCTTTATCCAGGTCTGCCAGATATGCTTCCTGCGTAATTTTTTCAAGCCGTGCTTCCGTATAACGCATGGCGGCGGCGCCGTCGCCCTCAATAGAGCCAAAGTTGCCATGGCCATCCACCAAAGGCAGACCCTTTTTAAATTCCTGAGCCATAACCACCAGCGCTTCATAGATCGAGCTGTCTCCATGAGGATGGTATTTACCCATGGTATCGCCCACAATACGGGCGCATTTCCGGTAGGGCCTGTCATGCCGTATTCCCAGCTCATGCATGTCATAAAGCGTCCTGCGCTGCACTGGCTTTAAGCCGTCGCGGACATCCGGTAATGCCCTGGCAATAATAACGCTCATGGCATAGTCAATGTATGATTTTTGCATCACTTCAGAATATTCTGTCCGGATAATCTGTTCATTCTGCTGCATGATATATTCCTTTCTGCAAACATTCTGTCTCTATTTCTGTCAAGCCTATATATCCAGCTCTGCGTCATGGGCATGTTCATGGATGAACACTCTTCTGGGAGGCACTTCCGTGCCCATCAGCATTTCGGTCACATCAGACGCCATCCTGGCGTCCTCGATTTCCACCTGCTTTAACATACGCGTTTCAGGATTCAGCGTAGTCTCCCAGAGCTGATCCGCATCCATTTCTCCCAGTCCCTTATAACGCTGCAGGGTAAACGTTCCCTTGTGGCGTTTCCTGTATTTCTTTAATGCCAGATCGTCATACAGGTATTCTTCTTCCCCTCTGCCGGGCACCGCTTTATAGAGCGGAGGCATTGCGATATAAATATGTCCTTCAAAAATCAGTTCCGGCATAAACCGGTAAAACAGCGTCAGCAGCAGAGTGGAGATATGCGCGCCGTCCACATCTGCATCCGCCATGATAATTATTTTATCATACCTTAACTTTGAAATGTCAAAATCATTGCCGTATCCTTCGGAAAATCCGCACCCAAACGCATTAATCATGGTTTTAATCTCTGCATTTGCAAGCACTTTGTCAATGCTGGCCTTCTCCACATTCAAAATCTTTCCCCGAATAGGAAGGATCGCCTGATAATTCCGGTCTCTGGCTGTCTTGGCGGAACCTCCGGCGGAATCGCCCTCTACAATAAATATTTCACATTTTGACGCGTCTCTGCTCTCGCAGTTTGCCAGTTTCCCATTGGAGTCAAATGAAAATTTCTGTTTGGTCAGAAGATTCGTCTTTGCCTTTTCTTCCGTCTTACGTATTTTTGCCGCTTTTTCCGCACAGGCAATGACTTTCTTGAGATTATCGAGATTTTTATCAAAATACAGCTGAATTTCTTCTCCGGTAACTTTGCTGGTAATACGCGCGGCGTCCTGATTATCTAATTTTGTCTTGGTCTGTCCTTCAAACCGCGGTTGGGGATGTTTCACTGATATAATGGCTGTAAGGCCGTTGCGCACATCCGCCCCCGTAAAATTAGAGTCCTTTTCTTTTAAAATCCCCAGTTCTCTGGCGTAATTATTGATCACTGTGGTAAACACCGTCTTAAAGCCCGTAAGGTGGGTGCCCCCTTCCGCATTGTAAATATTATTGCAAAAACCCAGCACATTTTCATGAAATTCATTGGTATACTGAAATGCCGCTTCCACCGTAATCCCTTCGCTTTCTCCCTGAAAGTAAACGACGTCGTGGACAGTCTCCGCCTTCTTATTCAAATCTTTTACAAAACCGATGATCCCTTCCTCCTCATGAAACACCACATGCTCGGTCTCTTCCCCCCGCTGATCTTCATAAATAATCGTGAGTCTGGGATTTAAGTACGCCGTTTCATGAAGACGGCTCTTGACATCATCTTCCTTAAAGCGGGTTTTTTCAAAAATTTCCGGATCCGGCAGAAAATTGATTTTCGTTCCGCTTTTACGCGTCCTGCCTGTCACCGGAAGAAGTCCATGTTCCAATTCGATAACGGGATTCCCCCGCTCATAACGGTCATGATGAACTTTTCCTTCCAGATAAATCTCCAGATCCAGCCAAACAGACAACGCGTTTACTACAGAGGAACCTACGCCATGCAGCCCTCCGCTGGTCTTATAGGCGTCGTTATCAAACTTTCCTCCTGCATGAAGCGTAGTGAATACCAGGCGCGCCGCAGAAACTCCCTTTTCATGCATTCCTACCGGAATGCCCCTGCCATTATCCTCCACCGTACAGGAACCGTCCTGTTCCAGAGTGACCTTTATCGTATCACAAAATCCTGCCAGATGTTCATCTACAGAATTATCTACAATTTCATATATCAAATGATTCAGACCTTTGCGGGATACGCTTCCAATGTACATTCCCGGCCTTTTCCTTACGGCTTCCAAACCTTCCAGCACGGTAATATTCCCTGCACTGTATTCCTGATTCTCTGCCATTTCTGTCTTCCTTTCGTCATGTCAAATTATATCACATAAACACGATTGCATCAAATCCTGCTCAAAGCTTCCCGCAGTTCCTGGCAGCTCTGATATCTGTCCTGCGGACGTTCCCTGAGACATTTTTGTATCACTTTATCCATCTTCCCGGGATACCTTTTTCTGCCCGGCCCGCGCATCTCTTTATCGGAATGCTCTCCCGGATCTTTGCCGCTGAGAAGCTGATAAAGCGTCTTGCCCAAACCATAAATATCCGTTCTTGCATCCACATGACCGCGGCAGTCATACTGTTCCGGCGCCGCATAACCTCTGGTTCCCATACGAAATCCGGTCTCTTCGCCCTGGATCTTTAAAACAGAGCCAAAATCTATAAGACGCAGATTTCCTCTGGGCTGCACCATAACGTTATCCGGCTTCATATCCTGATAAATGACCGGCGGCGCGCAGTGATGAAGATAATCCAGCAGCAGGCACAAATCCGTTCCCCATCTTCGCACCTCCCGCCAGGGCTGAGGCCCCAGACGATGCAAGCGGTTTGCCAGCGTTTCCCCCTCCAGATACTCCATGACAATATAATCTGCTTCGGGAGTCGTCAGAATTTCAAATAATTCCGGAAAATAGGGGTAGTTCAGACTCCATATAAATTCCGCCTCCCTCCGGGCTATGTCCTGCATCTGCCTGTTCCCGGAAATCACCACTTCTTTCAACGCCCTATTCTTTTCACATACTCTGTCATAGGCAAGGTATACCCGGGCGCTTCCTCCCTGTCCAAGCTTCCTTAAAATCTCATATCGCTGAGCCAGCACATATCCTGTTTCCAGCATTAATATCTCCTTGCGCCTGTTTCCTGTTCCTTACAGCTTCGCGGGCGCCTTCTCATGCCACGGTCCACAGATCTTCATGTTCTGCCTTTTTATCCCGCATCATCAGTTCCTGAACGGCGTCTTTCACCGGTTTATCGCAGAATAGCACCTGGTTGACCTGCTCGATGATAGGCATTGGTACCTGATACTTTTCAGAAAGTCCAATCGCTGCCTTCGCGGAATAGATGCCTTCCACAACCATGTGTACTTCTTTTGTAGCTTCGTCCATGGTCATTCCCTGTCCGATCAGCATTCCTGCCTTGCGGTTGCGGCTGTGCATACTGGCGCAGGTAACAATCAGATCGCCGATTCCTGTCAGTCCGCTGAGCGTCTCATATTTCGCTCCCATAGCAAGCGCAAGCCTTCCAATCTCTGTAATTCCTCTGGTAATCAGAGCCGCCTTTGTGTTATCTCCATATCCCAGTCCATCCGCCATCCCGGCCGCAAGTGCAATCACATTTTTCAAAGCTCCGCCCAACTCGATTCCAATCATATCCGGGCTGGTATAAACCCGGAATACGTCGTTCATAAAAATATTCTGAACATACTCTGCAGCCTCTCTGGTCTTCGCGCCCGCTACGCAGGTGGTGGGAAGCCCTTTGCCAACTTCTTCTGCATGGCTGGGACCGGACAGCACGGCGACTCTGGCCTGCGGAATCTCTTCCTCTATAATATCAGTCAGAGTCATCAGCGTTTTTTCTTCAATCCCTTTCGCCACATTGACAATGAACTGCCCTTCCGCCACCAGACCGCTCATATTCTGCGCTGTTTTTCTGGTGAATACAGAAGGCACCGCAAGCACCAGAAGATCTCTGCCTGAAACTGCCTGCTCAAGATCATCTGTCATCTGTATATCTTCTGCCAGCCTGACTCCCGGAAGCTTTGTCACATGCTCCCTTTTTTCCTTCAGCATCTGAATTTCTTCTGTAAAAGCAGACCAGACCGTAACCTGATGTCCATTGTTACTCAGAACTACGGCAAGCGCCGTTCCCCAGCTTCCCGCTCCGATTATACTTACCTTAGCCATCAATTCCCTCCATCTTTCTTATCCGTTTTTGATGATTTGTCCATGGAAAATTTATTCTCCTCACCGGCAATCAGACGTTTTATGTTCTCTCTGTGACGCCAGATACCCATAACAGAAAACAACGCTCCTACAAGATAAGTTTCCATCAGCAGTCTGGGATTTACTCCCAAATGTCCCAGCTGGCCAAAAATAATAAGCTGAGCCAAAAAACAAAGCATTACCAGAATCGAACCCAGGGACACGTATCTTGTAACAGCTACGATCACAATAAACAAAAGCAGGCACAGGGGAGCCATTGGCGGATAAAATGCCAGAATAAATCCTGCCGTACATGCAATCCCCTTTCCCCCTTTGAATTTCATATAAAACGGAAAATTATGCCCCAAAACAGCTCCAAACCCGGCATACATTTCCAAAAGCTTTACTCCGTCAGAATATTTGTCCCGGAACAGTAACCAGGCAAGCAGCATTGCAAGCATTGCCTTTCCCAAATCTCCGGCGAAGGTAATAAGCCCCGCTTTCCAGCCCAGAGTGCGCAGTGTGTTGGTAGCTCCCGCATTTCCGCTTCCGTGCTGCCGGATATCTATATTATGAAGTTTTCCATAAATATATCCTGTCTGGAACATTCCCAGCACATAACCTATCGCAATACATATTACCCTTGCTACGATCATTGTTATTTTTCCTTCCTTTCCCGTACAATAAACTTTAACGATGTTCCCTGAAAACCAAATGCATCACGAATGCGATTTTCCAGATACCTGGTATAAGAAAAATGCATCAGTTCCTTATCATTCACAAAAATCACAAAGGTCGGCGGTTTCACTGCCACCTGGGTAATATAATACAGTTTTAACCGTTTCCCCTTATCAGAAGGCGGCTGCTGCATCGCCACAGCCTCTGTCATAATCTCATTCAGCACGCCCGTTGCCACACGCATGGCATTATTCTCTAATACGATATCAATCATATCAAATAATTTCTGCGTGCGCTGTCCGGTCTTTGCGGAAATAAACATAATCTCTGCATAGGGCATAAAACTTAAAATCTCGCGAATCCGCTCCGTATACTTATAAACCGTCTTGTCATTCTTCTCAATCGCATCCCATTTATTGACTGCGATGATGATCCCTTTTCCTCTGTCATGGGCAATCCCCGCAATCTTGGCATCCTGCTCCGTAACGCCTTCTTCGGCGTCTATCAGTATGATCACCACATCTGCGCGCTCCACCGCGGTCACTGCACGGATAATACTGAACCGTTCCAGTTCCTCTTTGATCTTGCTCTTACGGCGAAGGCCCGCTGTGTCAATAAAAATATACTCCCGGCCATTCCAGATTATATCTGTATCTACAGCGTCTCTGGTGGTTCCGGCAATATCCGATACAATGACGCGCTCCTCTCCCACAAGGCGGTTAATCAGAGAAGATTTCCCCACGTTGGGTTTTCCCACAATCGCCACTCTCGGCCTGTCGTCCTCGTCTTCCCTGTCCATATCCTCCGGAAAATGTTTTGCCACTTCATCCAACAGATCTCCGATTCCCAGCTTAGAAGCCGCCGAAACCGGAACCGGATCGCCAATCCCCAGATTATAAAACTCATACACATCCGGCATAAATTTATCGAAGCTGTCGACTTTATTCACCACCAGCACTACCGGCTTCCTGGAGCGCCGCAGCATGTCCGCAACCTTAGAATCCGCGTCCACCAGCCCCTGCCTCACATCCGTGATAAATATAATCACATCCGCCGTATCAACAGCAATCTGCGCCTGTTCCCGCATCTGGGATAAAATAATATCATTGCTCTCTGGTTCAATTCCGCCAGTATCAATCAGGGTAAACGTCATATCAAGCCATTCCACATCCGTATAAATCCTGTCTCTTGTCACCCCAGGCGTATCCTGTACAATAGAGATACGCTCTCCTGCCAGGGCGTTAAATAACGTAGACTTTCCTACATTGGGACGCCCTACAATTGCAACTACCGGTTTACTCATTCTAATCTCCTATTCTGCTCTTTCATTCGTTTAAATCTTTTAAAAGACAGGATACCAGATCCTGTCCGCCTGATTTTACAATATCAATCTTCACCTGTAACGCATCTTCCAGCTCCGCAAGAGTCATATCGTCCAGAAACACTTCCTCGCCGCTGCGCAGAAGATTACAGGGCAGCAGCAGTCTCCCGCCCAGCTTTCTGTCCTTCAATTGTTCCATCAGATCCCGCCCTGTTAAAAGACCTGAAACCGTAATCTGTTCTCCGAAAAAATGATTGACAATGGGGATAACCTCTACCTGTACATTCGGAAAACTTTTCATAAATTCCTGTGTAAGTTCTTTGATCACGGGAGCCGCCAGACAGCCTGTGGCAATGGTGACATGATATGGAAAAGACAATTCTTCCATATGATAAGCACACGGACTGTTTACATTCCAGGCGTCCGCCGCTTCCTGCAGACTCTGTGCAAATTCCGTTTTCAAAAGCCTCAGCATACCAACGCCATTTTCCAGCTGAATATAACCGTCATAATTCTCTTCTTCAGGCAGTTCCTGTCCCGCCAGCAGATACCACTCGTCACTGGCATGAACAAAATGCAGTCCGCATGTTTCCACGCAGCGCTTCTGAAAATGATGTATGGTGTCCAGAACTTCTCCGGCTTCCTCCCTGGTAAACGGATCTAATGGAAATAAGCCTTCCCGGAACCGGCTTAAGCCCACCGGCACCACAGACACGCTTTCCATCACCGGCATATACCGCATCAGATCCGTAATGCTTCGTTCCAGCTCCTTCCCGTCGTTAACGCCTTTGCAGAGCACAATCTGCCCATTCATGGGAATCCCGGCTTCATAAAGCTGGTCCAGCTTACGCAGCGCTTCTCCGGCAAAACGATTGTTCAGCATCCGGCACCGCAATTGCGGATTCGTCGTCTGTACGGAGATATTAATAGGCCCAAGCTTATAAGCAATGATCCGCTGCAAATCGTGTTCCTTCATATTAGTAAGCGTTACATAATTCCCCTGTAAAAAAGACAGTCTGGAATCATCGTCTTTAAAATATAAGGTCTCGCGCATTCCCTGCGGCATCTGGTCTATAAAACAGAAAATACACTTGTTATGACAGGACTTATAATCATCCATCAGACCATTTTCAAATTCTATGCCAAGATCATCCTCATACTCTTTCTCAATATCCAGTTCCCACTCTTCTCCGTTCTGTTTGCGGATTACAACCGTCAGATATTCTTCATTGGTATAATAATGATAATCAAAAACATCCCCGATCTCATGTCCATTCACCGACAGCAGCACATCCCCGGACTCTACTTCCAGTTCTTCTGCAATGCTGCCCGGCAGAACCCTGTCTATCACATGTTCTTTCAAAACAAACGCTCCATTTCTGTGTGTTCCGGGAGAAATTCAGCTCCTGCTGCACACATTCAGGCATTACGGCCTAATCTTCATTCTCTTCATCCGTTACTCCGGCTACCGCCCCGGCCACAGAAGCCACCACAGCAATGATTACCGCAACCAGAACCACACCGCCAATAATAAAAACTAACATAACGTTCCTCTCACTTCCTCAATTTATTAATTCAGCCGGCGCCCTTCCTCAGATTATACCGCGCCGTCATAATCCAATTATTTTCCCGTAACTATCATAGCATATCCCATAAAATCTGTAAATCACTTGTTTACTTCTGTTTCTGTACAAACAAGCGGCTGCTGTTCACATTGATACAGTTCATAATATAGATATGATAAAAATACTTCTTATACCTGGCCTCAATGTCAATCATGTCAAAAAGACACTCCTTATGCTCTATTCCAGCCTTCAATTCCAGCCTGACCGCATCTTCCTTATGATCCTCAGAACAGATCAGACCTGTTCCTCCTCCCTTATACTCCTGCCCCTCCGGAGACAATACCTGATAATTCTGAACGACTGTCTCCTGCCGTCTGTGTTCCTTCGGCGCCTCGATACCAATATAGATATCCTTCCCCATATGTTCTAAAATAATTGCTTCAAACTCCACAATACTCTCCTCCTTAAAGGAACATTCGTTCTGCTATAGTGACATTATATATTGTGAACATTTGTTTGTCAATCTCTTTTTCAAGAAATTCTTCCAAACTTCAAAATCAGACCGTAGCCCTTGAAATCAAAGGAAAAATCCCTTCCTGACAGAGGAATGGCACGTTCGTGAAAAAACGCCTCCAGCTCCCGGTTTTTACGGCTCATGGCGCTTTTTTCCATCGGACGCTCCGGAACAAGATATTCGAGAATCTCATCTTTTCCAAACTGCTGCACAACCCGGTGCATAATGCCTGATTCATACAGACCTGACGCCGTCAGTCCCAGCGCCGTCATTTTTCTGGAAATGGCGTTGGATAAATAACGGTAATTTTCCCTGCTGGAAGAATTCCTCTGTCCATGGCGTATCAGAGGCGGAATCAGCGCGCCGCTTCCCTGGTCCAACGCCTGTTTTCTCTCTCCTGTCTGAAAATATTCACAATTTTTCAATTCCTCATATGCTTCCAGCAGTTCGCCTGAAATCTTTATGTTCTGATCCCCGACTGCAAGCGTCCGCCGTTTTGTATCCACATCTTCCCATTTCAGTCTGGCAAGCTGTGAATACGACCGTACTCCTTCAAACAAAGACAACGCCATCGCTTTATAATAAGCCTCGTCTCCTGTCTGCTCCCGGCAGAGTCCGGCCACATACTCTCTGGAATAATAAGGCACATTCCCGTTGGCCGCAGCCATACGCACCAAATATTCATAGCTGAGATATTTAGAATGATCAAACGGATTCGACGAAAGATATGCTCGTTCCACACACCAATCGTAAAATCTTCTGTACTTTCCAAATACCACAGACATCACCGAAGGCTTATAATGCCCGAATTTGCGGATGAACAAATCCATAAGGTTTTCGTCTGTATAATGAACAAAATCCCTGCCGTATTCCTCTTCATAACGAAAAGGCTCCTGCCTGCGAATATAATTCCCGATTTTCTGACAGTCCGGAGATACTGTCTGAAACTCCTCCAGCCGCATTAATGCTTCCATGAATTACCTCTTTCTGCCCGTCGTTTTAAATGCATCACTCTTTACCAATCACTCTAGCACAGGTATGACAGAAAGTCAATGTTTATATACTAGTGCATTTAAAGCTATTGACAAACAGTTCCAGCCATGGTAATCTTGTTTTTAAGTGATGCATTTCAAATCAAAAAAGCAGAATATCTCCTCCAAAAAGAACTGTTTACGTTCTGCCAACTTCAAACATTCAAATAAAGGAGATACCTGTTTATGAACAATAAAATATCATTAATTCAGACTTCTGATCATAAAAATTTCGACTGCCAGTTCACTCTGGTAAAACTGCCCGTGCAATTACTTATGGACTCAGACTACCAGGTATGCCTGCCTCCGGAACAGGAAACAGAGTACCTGATTGCCCAGGGCGATTCGCTGCTTTTTGACCAGATTCGGCGGCTGCGCGGAACTTATCAAACACATATTCCGGAGCTGATACTGGTCACTGCAAAAAAATCTCCCAAGACTGCAGGGGCGTTAAAACATATTCTGGCCCACGGATTTTTTTATAATCACAGACGCTATCTGCGTTTTGGAAAATCGGCTTCCCAAAGCAAGGACGGCATCACTGCGTTTGTGTCAGAAGATATCTTTCAGCCTCTGTACCAGGCCAGTCAAATGGATCTTGCCGTCCGGGAATGCGTCATATCCAAATACGAAGCACAGCGCTGCCTGCTGTTCAGCTCCTGTACGATTATCAGAACTTATATGCCAAAAATTATCATTATCGGAGAATATCAAAAAATTTTAAAAGAACAGTACATCCGCTATATCGTAAACCGCCAGAAAGAAATCACGGATGCAAAAACCGGAGAACTTAAGACGGTCTCCATACGGGAAGTTGCGGAAGGCGCGCAGGATCTTCCACTGTCCCCGTTTGACGGCTGCGGCTGTCATGAACTGGAATTTGCCCAAAACATCAGTCAGGCCCTGGGACTGGATTACACCGCTGCCGGAAATCAGGTGCGTCTGCCATTCCTCAAGGGATTCTCTGTCTATGTTCCGTTTCGTACCGTTTTTAAAGAAATGGGCATCCGCCAGATCCGGGACATCTATGGGAATTTCCACAAAATTGAGGATATTGACTGTATCTGGAACGTTACCATGTTTAAAGGCCACTCCATGTTCCTGGAATCATACGGCAAAGAAGCCTGGAATACCTACCTGTCTGTTCTCAGAAAATATCATTTTAAACTGGGAATCAGCAAATACAGCCATCATAAAAAAGATTTCTCCTTAAAATCACGTATGAACTTTCAGTATCTGCAATGCCTGGACTTATGGAATGAAGATTACAAAAATCATATGGAACAAAAGACTCCCTATGATATTCTGGCTCCGGAAACAACCAGCAAAATCTGCAGGCTTGCAGAATATACCACCGGTTTATTTGAAAAAATCATAAAAGGCGAGGAGTTTTATTCCCTGATGTTTCTGGGCATTCCCCAGAATACGCAGACATACAGCAAATACATAGAAGCCATACAGATTAACCGCCGGATGCTCAAAGACCCCGCTATCCGACAGTCTCTGTACCGCAAGCTGAAAAAACGGATTAATGACGCCAAACTGGGAAAAATATATGCAGACGGCTTTTATCACACCATCGTGGGAGACATGATTGGTTATCTGGAATTTGCAGCCGGAACAGAACCCAAAGGCTGTCTTGGCGCGGGAGAATTTTACGCTCCCACGCTGCCCGCGGGAGAAGCCCTCTCCTTTCGCTCTCCGCTCATGGATCCCTCCGAGGTAAATGAGGTGCAGCTCATTTCCTCCCCCACATTACAGCGGTGGTTTTCCCATTTTAAGGATCAGGACATCGCCATGATAAACATGTACGATCTGAGCCTGCCCCAGCAAGGCGGCGCAGACTGCGACGGCGACGCTGTATTCCTCTGCTGCGAACCCGCGCTTTCAGGCGCCCGTATCGCCAAACCTATTATCATTGACATTGCCGACAAAGCCACCGCAGAACGCAGACCCTACACCCCGGAACATCTCATCGCCTATGAAATTGCCACCCGTGATTCCCGTATTGGCGAAATCACCAACTGCGCCACCAGTATTGAAAATAAACTCCCCAAAGACGATGAAACGGCACGGCGCTATGAGGATATGTCCTCTCTTCTGCGCGTGATTCAGGGAAAAGAAATTGACAGTATTAAAACAGGCATACGCTGGCATCTGAACGGCAGCCTGCGGTGGCATTTAAAAAAACTGCCGTGGTTTCTGCTTTATAATTACCCGAAAAAGCTGAACGCCTACGAACAAATCCGGCAAAAAAACAAGCATATTTCTGATCCGGCACAACGCCTGCCTGCTTCCGTCTATTTTTCTCCTTCTCCTATGAATGAGCTGTGCGACTATATCTGCACCTGGGAAAAGCAGCGTCTCCTCTGGGACAATACGGCGGAAGACAACCGTGATATTCTGCTGAATCACAAGTATGAGCTCGCGGACCGCAGGCTTCTGCGCCAGGTGCGCCATATCGTGAATGATTACAACGCCGCTTTAAGAGAGCTTTATTCCAGGCTTGCCGAAGAACGCAGCGAAAATGATTTTTCAGAAATAAATCTGATCACGGAAACTTACCGCAAAAAGCTTCTGGCTGCAGAGAACACACTGTCAGAAGAAGAGCTTGCAAACTATGTCATCAAGGTGTGCTATTCCAATACCTCCATCGGCAAGCAGCTCGCCTGGGCCGCATTTGGAGACTATATCCTGGAAAATCTGAGAAAAAATTCTCCACAGTCAGAGAGCTTTTCTATCCAGGAGGTATCCTCCGCAGAAGGGGGCATGGAATATCTGGGAAAGTACTATATACTCTCCGCAAATACGGACATACCTGAAAATCACTGATTCTTATTAATGCCAGGAGGAATTGCCATGAACGTATATATGTATGAAATCTTAGAAGATTATCAATATGCAGAAACAGATGCAGAACGGGAAGAAATCTTTTCTTCCTTCTGCCGTCTGATTTGGGAAAACCCCAATCAGAGAACTATTATCAGCCGCCCGGTCACCTTTCGCATCAGTCCGGATTTACTTACCACTGAAATTGGACAGATTTTTTCTTCCTATACCTCCCTTCCTTGCACAGTTTGTTTATCTTTGACCGGCAGCAGGGACTTTGCCAGCCTGATCCGTCAAAAAGTCAATAATATTTACACCCGCTATTTTGACAAAACTATCTGTCGGAAAAAAGATTATATTGATCTGCTCAATCTTCCAAAAAAACTATATTTTCAATGGCTGTCCGCTGTGCAAAAGAACAATCCGTCATGGACTGCCTCCCCACAGGAATTGTCCCGCACACTGGAAAACGCCGTGGCACAGGCAGAACTTATCAAAGAAATCTCTGCGCGTGAAACCATGACGCTAAGCTGGGAAGAATTTCAGCAGGTGACAGAATGTTATTTCCGTAAACTTTTTGATCATTATCAGCCTTTGGATGAGTTCCAGAACAGCCAGAACCTCATCGTCTATGCCAGCGACTGGAACGAAGATAATTTCTGCGTCGGTTACTTCTGCCGTGGATTAGAAGGTTACTTCCGAAATTATCAAAAGAAATATTACGGCTTATACAATGTAAACAGCCGCCGGGGCATTACCTATGGACGCTGCTCCTGCGGAAATCTTTTCCTGCAGAACAGGCAGCATAACCGCAGGCTCTGCGACAGCTGCCGCAAATCTGCGCGCAGGCAGTCTTACCAGCGATATAACAGGAAACGGGCATGAGGAGGATTCTCCTCATGTCTTTTTCTTTTACAGGGAATCAATTACGCGCATGTTTTGTTCTTCTTATACTGTTCTACTGGCTCACATGCCGGATACCACACAGTTAAATTCGGGGAAAAGCTGTTTAAAATGCGGGCTTACAGGCATTTTTGCGACTACATATATACGTGATAGGATTTGTTCCTGTCAACACCACACAAAAAATAACGGGACAAAATCCAAATAAACAGAAAGGTGGTGAATCATTTGCAGGCATTTACAGATGATGAATTACAGATTTACCGCGGCAAAGATTATGATCTTGCCCCCGGCATCACCATT
This sequence comes from Lachnospiraceae bacterium, assembly GCA_910575155.1. Classification (GTDB taxonomy): domain Bacteria; phylum Bacillota; class Clostridia; order Lachnospirales; family Lachnospiraceae; genus Petralouisia. Next base: position 29,202 of record CAJTDX010000008.1, on the reverse strand, counting down.
CATCAGCCCACACTGGACGAAATCTGTGATTACGGAGAACGCGCCTACTGGAGTATGATTTATACATTGACCTCCACCAGCGCAGACCTGAAATTCCAGCTTTACGACATGGGCATGGATTATACCAAAATCAGCGATTTTACGCTGTTCTCAAATTTACTGGCTCCATCCTGCTGCCAGTCTGAAACCAGCATTATAACCGGAGAATTAGATTTAACGAAATACGAATTAGCAAAGAATGAAGGCTCCGAAGAGATTGTAATGTATGATTTTGAAAACGATCTTGTGATAACTGAACAGCTCTATCTGAAATTTGCAGACATTTTACGGCGTATGCATGGGCTGAAACGAAACAGCCAGCTTCCCGCCAACGAAGCCACCAGGCAAATTCTCATTGAGGACGCCAGAGAAGAATATGAACGTCAAAAAGAAACGCCCTATGTTTCTCAACTGAAAAATCTGGTTTCTGCACTGATTAACTGCCCTGGCTTCAAATATGACCATACCCGGGTGTGGGACATGAAAATCAACGCCTTTCTGGATTCTGTAAAACGGATTTCCAAAATTACCAACGCAACGCTGCTTTTGCAAAGCGGTTATTCCGGCTTTGGTATCAATTTAAAAGAAATCCCTGAGAAACAATTAAACTGGCTGGGAGAACTGGATTAACCCTCTCCCGCCCCCCGGAACCTTATGGCGCTGTATCTCATACAGCGTTTTCTGTCCGGTACAAATTTTAAGGAGGAACAAAATTATGACATTTAACCCAAACGAATTAATTCTTGAAAAAATCAGGTCTGTAGAGGAATACGACCTGGCAACCAACGCTCTGGTAGGCAGATACACACAGATTGAAAGCCCCAGCTTAAAAACTGCTGCAACAGGAACAGCCGTTACTGACGCCATGGGCGCAGAAATCACGACATTCTATAATGCCCAGACTGGAACCTTTGACTTCACGAACAGCCTGTTTTCCATGGATCTTGCCGCTTCTCAGTTTGGCGCCGTAAAAGAAATTTCTTCTACTAATGCACGGCCAGTCAGTGAAACAATTACCATTAACGGCGATCATCAGGCTATTTTGAAATATGTTCCAGTGGGAACCGCAGGTGCAGAAATCACCACTGTAAAAGTGATCAACGACGATAACACATTCGGTGCGTCTTATGAATTATCCACAGCAGGAAACGGAAGCGTTGCAGAAGGCACTTTTGTTCTGGACGCCGCCGCAAAAACGCTCAGTTTCCCGAATGATGTAAGCGGACGCGTTTTCGTAAGATACGACGCTGTCACCGGAGACACCGTAAAAATTACCAAAACTTCTGACAGCATTCCTGAAGTACGCTCTCTGCTGGTACATGCGCTCTTCCATGACCCCTGCAATACCAATCTTGTATATGCCGGCGTTATTTCGATCCCCAGAGCACAGATTGACCCTTCTGCGGTAGAACTTACTCTGACCTCTGAAGGCAAACATGCTGCAAGCTATAAGCTGCAGAAATCTTACTGTGATGAAAATGCAAAACTCTTTGACATCATCGTATCTAATGACAGCGCCGCTTAAAAAACGGTAAAATACTGTATCTTATCCATACATTTCAGGGGCGGCAGACGCCGCTCCTGTTGTTCTTCTATAGGAAAAACCTTGTCACGTCAGAGCGTGTTTGAATTTTCAAACACGTTCTGAATCCTGAACGTGTATTTCCTATAAGAGAACGCCAATTATGCGTACACGCGCGAAGAATATGATGCCACTAAGGCGGACTGCACGCGTGCAAATGGAACATATCACTGCGTGACCGCACGCACACAAGAGGTAATTTATGAATCACTATAAAAACCATTCCTGCCCGATTTGCGGCAAATCATATCATGCCTGCAGCAGTTGTGAAAATATCCGCAGCTTCCAGCCCTGGCGAACCATAACAGACACCCGTTCCTGTTATAAAATTTTTCTTATTTTAAACGGCTGCCGCAAAGGATCTCTTCACAGTGCAGAAGCAAAAAAACAGTTAAAAAGCTGCGACCTCTCGCAGCTTGATTCTTTTGTCCCTCATATCCGTGAGACAATTCAAAATATTTTAGAAAAGGAAGAACCTGATTATGATAAAGATGATAAAAAATTATTTTAAAACAAAAAAAGAATACCATGCTGCCATGATGAAACTTTCTGCTTCTGTAACAGGCAAAATAGAACAGCTTCTGGATGCTGAACTGATCCGCACAAAAACGGAAACAGAAACCATGGAAGCTGTTAAACAGCTCAACGATATGTTTTCCACCGAAGAAATGTCTGAATATATGGGAAGCATTTCTCAATTTCTGGCGGAGCTGAAACAGCCGTCCTTCCAGGAAAGTTTTTATCAGAATATTGTTGAGGCTGCTCATCAGAACTCCCAGGAAACTTAGAATTAACTGAGCAGCCCTCTCTTTCTGCAAATACATTTAACCGCATTATCCCATGCACTCTTTTTAAATTTTACCGGATACTCTTAATGGAAACGGTTCATCCACCCGGTTGACGCATCCATAGCCGTACGGCAGGCATGTGTCTGATCCAGTGCGTTCAGCATTACAAAATCATGAATCGTACCCTGCACCCGCAGAGCAGTTACCTCTGCGCCCGCACAGCGGAGCTTTTCACCGAATGCTTCTCCTTCACTGCGCAAAACATCCGCCTGACCGTTTATAATCATAGTCCTGGGAAAACCCTTCAGACAATCCATGTCTGCCCGCAGCGGAGAAGCAGTAATCTGATTTCGAGCTTCCACAGAAGTTGTATATTGCCGCCAGAACCATTTCATTCCTTCCCGATACAGATAATAATCTTCTGCGAACTGGCAATAACTCAATGTATGAAAGCAGGCGTTTGTTACCGGGTAATATAACAGTAGCTTTTGAATATGCGGGCCGCGCCGCATCGCCGACATGAGAACCATAGCGATTGCCATGTTTCCGCCAGCACTGTCGCCTGCGACTGTGAGCGCAGCGTCACTGCTCATTGGAAAGCATTCCCCGACGATTTCTTTTATATGGGAGAGGATAAAATAACACTGCTCAATTGCCGTCGGATATTTTGCTTCCGGCGACCTGCTGTATTCGGGAAATACGACCAGTGAATTTGTCCTTGCCGAAAGCTCTCTGACTAGCTTTTCATGTGTATGAAAGCTGCCGAATACCCAGCCTCCGCCATGAATATAGAATATAATATTTTTGATGTTTTCACCTTTTGGGGCAATAAAATATACCGGGATACGGCCCCAGTTCCCAGTGTTTATATAATCCCAGGATAGATCGGCAGGATATTTATATACAGGTGTATCCTGGGCTTCCTCCAATACCCTCCTGCCCTGCTCAGGCGGCATCTGAAATATGAGAGGCGGTACAGCGTTTTGATTGCAGACGGCTTCTGCAGCGGGTTCCAGCGGAACGCATCGTTTCATACGTGATTCTCCATTTATGCAATCATTGATTTCTATTATGATATGCGGCGTTTCCATTTTTGCCTATCCGATCATAATTCTGACAAAACACTGTTTGTAAAACGCTTTTGAAAGAACCGCCTCCCGCTTTTATGGCTATTTATTTTAGAAAAACTCAGACGCTTTTTCCCGACTACATATATACCTTATAGAAAATATTTCTTCCACGGAACATCCCAGGGCTTTCCCTTTGATCCCGGAAAGCTCCTGTTTACATATATGCAGCTTATAAACCACGCAACTATGACAAGGAGGTTATCACATGAACAACGATAACGATCAAAACAACACGGAACAGACGCAGAATGCCCTCTCAGAAGGGCTCTCTGCCCTGACAGATTATTACCTGCCTGACGGTATGCTGATGAAAAGCATTGAGCTTTTTGCAAAAATGAAAGACAATGTAATGGAACTGGACAGCACGCTTGTAAACCTTGCAAAAACTTCCGGGCTCTCCGCCTCAGAACTCAAACAGCTCACAGAAGAAGCGTTCCGCATGGGCGACGCCTTCGGCAGGAGCGGCACAGAAGCGCTCTCTTATATCACTTCTGCCAGCGAAGCCGGATATGATATGCAGCAGTCCCTGGCTCTGGCCGGGGAGGCATTAAAAATGAGCGGCATTTCCTCCGGCATAGACTCCGCTGGCGACGCCATAGCGTACCTGCAAACGCTCCTTGGCAATCTCGGGGAACATACCGCGTTTGCCTCCACAATCAATGACTCGCTCGCCGGCGCAGCCAAACACGGGAGCGCAGATTTTGACACCCTGGCGCAGGGGGCATTAACGCTCTCTGCATCCGCCGATGCAGCCGGCATATCCTTTGCAGAAATGCTCGGCCTCCTCTCCGGGGCTTACGATGTTTTAAAGGACATGGACCAGGTTGCCGGCGGAGAAATTGCCATCTTCTCA
>CAJTDX010000008.1:0-24444 GCA_910575155.1 Lachnospiraceae bacterium | reverse complement strand
TGCCGCCCTCATGGATTCCGATCTCCTCAAATTCTTCCTGGACTTAGGCTCCACAGGCGTCGGCGCCTTAAACTCAGTCAGTGAAAAAATCTCCGCCTTAGGCTCTCTGGGCGCAATTGCAGGCGGAATCATGAGTTTCAAAAACCTCGGTAGGGCAAACCATACAGTCGTCCCTCTTTGAATATGCCGAGCCCGCTGCGTTTTGCCTGGATACAGGCTTTTTGCACGGGAATCCGTGGCATACACGGCTGAAACTGCAGATATGGGGTCCCTCTGCATATGGACCCGGCTCCTTCATAATTGGAGCCCTTGAACGGAAATCAAACTGACGGTACACTTTCTTCCTGGCGACAGGTGGAAATCGTAACAATCCGCCGGCTCTTCCCAACGAGCAGATGACAGCGCACAAACGTGCAGCCGCGTTCCGGCGGTAATCTCGCAGAGGCGAGTGCTAATCTCATCGACTACCAGGGCAGCCTGCGCCCGGATGCAACGCCAGCGCAGGAAGGCATAGTCAGGACTAATCCCGGGCATGACGGGAAATTATGGGCTGGGAACTGCCCCCGGCCATCATGCATGTGGAACTCCCTTTGCCGGAGTTGGCAGGACGGCAAAACAGGAGCCTTGACGGCTCCCGCTTTTATGGTTATTTAGAAAATGAAATGAATGGACAAGTGGAGAAGAACGAGATTAAAAATCACTGTCACATTTTTGACAATGCCATTGCTTGGAATTTTTTCCCAGGGCAAAGATTCCGAATTTTGCAAAAGCGGAAATACGTTTCACATTCGTACTGCCGCAGTAAGGGCACTTCACGCCATAGGGATTGTCTTTGGTGATTCCGCGTATCATTTCGTCATATTTCCTGGAACGCTCTTCCATTATCTCATCTATCCTGTTATGCAGGCTGCGATCAAAAATAGGGGACTTGCTGATTACCTCATCATAGAGACGCTTTTTCTTTTCTTCCCACACATGTTCTCCTTGCGAACCAAGAACATGCCATTCTGTGAATGTCAATCCATACTCATGTGGCGCTTCAATCATCTCATGATTGCAGACCACACATTTTTTCCCTCCGAAAACCAAGCAGACCCACATTTAGGACAATAGTAAAAATACCTTTCTGACTGCATCCTCTTACTCCCTTCACTATTTTTTTATTATTATAACACACGAAACTTATAAAAGCTACCACAGCCTATTAAATTAGTCCGGCATTCACCACTACCAAGGAGCATCAATTCGCTGCTTTCGGCAGCACAAATAAAGGTATCGCAGGGAGTATTAATAACATTGCTTCTGACTTTGTAACAAGACACACTTCCCACCTCACACTGTCAGCTCCTCCCGCCGCTTTATCTTATGATGAAGCAGCAAGACAATTAAAAGACTTTGAGGATGAAGTTGTCAACGGAAACAATACTTTTGATAATTATTTCAATACTATGGGGTACGGCAACGAAACCCTAAAAAAATACGTCTCCACCACCGACCAGCAGTCCCAGTCCGTACAGGGCCTGATGCGCGCTTCCGAAGAGGCACGCGACCAGCAGATCGCCCAGAATAATGCCATCATACAGGGCACCGCGGCAGCTAAAGCAAGCCAGGCGGCCATGAAAGGGCTGGCCCTTGCCGGAAATATTTTAGCCCCCATGCTCATCGGCTCCGCCATCTCTCAGATCGCCGGCTGGATCGATGACATTGTCCACAGATCAGACCATTTTATGACATCCTTAGTCATTCCCAAACCATTGTCTGATATTTTAATATATTCGCCGCCAGCATCGCTGCCAAATTCCCGCCGCTTTCTTTCAATGGTGGAATTTAATGAACCAACATTTTTATTCAACAACATTTTTAACTATATTATTATACATGCCGCAAACCAGATTAAAAACAAGTGCAATTCTGCAAGACCCTCTGCAAAACCACACAGTTAAAATAGCTTTCACACCTGATGATACCTGCGCTTAAGCGCTTTTTTCCGACTACATATATACCTTATAGAAAATATTTCTTCCACGGAACATCCCAGGGCTTTCCCTTTGATCCCGGAAAGCTCCTGTTTACATATATGCAGCTTATAAACCACGCAACTATGACAAGGAGGTTATCACATGAACAATGATAACGATGAAAACAACAATAACCAGACACAAGATACGCTTATCAAAGAACTCTCTGCTCTGACAGAGTATTACCTGCCTGATGGCATTCTGGTGAAAGGCATTGAGAATCTCACAAGAATGAAAAACAATGTTCTGGAACTGGACAACGTTCTTTTAGACCTTGCAAAAACCTCTAATCTCACCGCCTCAGAACTGAAAAATATCACACAAGAGGCTTTCCAGATGGGTGACGCTGTCGGCAGCAGCGGTATTAAAGTACTCTCTTATATCACTTCAGCTAACAAAGCAGGATATGATATGCAGGAATCCCTGGCGCTGGCAGAGGAAGCATTAAAAATGAGCAACATATCATCCGGGATAGACAGTGCCAGTGATGCCATGAATCATCTTAAAACAATCGTTGACAATTTCAACGAAAATACGGATTTCGCCTCTACTATCAATGACGCCCTCACTGGTGTAAGCAAAACCGGGGCCGTGGATTTCGACACCCTGGCACAAGGGGCGTTAACACTCTCTGAATCAGCCGGAAAAGCAGGCTTATCCTTTGAAGAGATGCTTGGTCTCCTCACCGGGGCCTATAGTATATTAAAGGATATGGACCAGGTATCTGGCGGGGAGCTTGCCATATTTTCAAAACTGAAAGAAACTTATGGAGACGCCAGGAATGTTTACGATATTCTGGCCGAATTGAACAATGTCTGGAACACACTGGATGAACCTTCCAGAGAAGCCTTTGCCATATCTACTGTGGGAGATGATCAGAAAGAAGTATTCGCCGCACTCATGGATAACTGGCAAGGAGTAGAATCTGCTGTATCTTCCGCTTCTGACAGCTTTGGCGCTGCAAATGACGCCAATAACGTTTATCTCGATTCCATTACTGGAAAAACAGCAGAATTTCAAAATCAAGTGGAAAAACTCTCTGCTTCTCTCATGGACTCAGGCATCCTTAAGTTTTTCCTGAAGCTCAGCGCAACAGGAACCGGCGCATTAAACGCCGTGACAGAACGGCTTGGCCCTCTTGGTTCCCTTGCCACTCTTGGCAGCGGATATCTGGGCGCAAAAGGCTTGGGTCAGCACACACGCTGTGACACATTTGGCTGCGAGGCCCAAGAAAGCTTCTACTGCTATGTTTAAAAGACATGGATAAAACAGGAACGAGTTTATGTCGTAACCGTGGCATAAACAAGAGGGCTTTTAGAAAAATTAACTGTATATTACAGACCACTGATATGGCCGTGCGTGACTGCGCGGCAGTTGAGACTGGGACGCCTGTCGTGCGACTCGTAATGTAGCATGACAGACTATCAGCAGAGAGGCGTACTGCCGGATAACGGCAAGTGCCGCTCCCATCGGCTCCCAAGTGGACACGGATCGTTATGACGATACATAACCCATTCGTGAAGGTAGAGTCAGCCTGGCTGCCATTGAGCGCGGCAGCCACAAAAAGTCAGACGCAGCTATGCGGAGTGTCAAAAATAGCGGGCGGTACTGCCCTCCATCCCTCTGCTTCCAACCGAAGGATGAAAATGTACCACTTACCAGGTATATCCACAATTTTTGCATTTAAAGGATTTGTTGATTTTTCCACTGAATATTCCCAGAAATGCTATGGAGCCGGCCCGTTCCACCACATCAATTTTCCTGATTTGGGTGCTCTGGCAGCTCGGGCATCTTGGAACGGCGCTGCTCTGCTCCATTCTTGCTGTTTCCTGGTTCACCTGGGTACGGAACTGGGATAGTTTTAAACCAAACTCAACAATGTCATTTTCCTTAAGTTCTATTATTGACTCATAAAACCTACGACGATCCTTATTATCTTGAAAGATATTCATTGTTGCAGAACGTATGGTACGGAATTCTTCAACTGATAAAGGTACATGCTCCAACTCCCCCATACAATTACCCCAAAGATGAAATTTAATATCGGGATCCTCTCGTTGACCAATCCATGTACACTTCAGGCATTTACATACATCATACATAACATATACCTCCTTCATTAATATATATATATGCATTCTACCACATTTTCTGCCTCCCGTCCAGAACAGTTGGAAACTGCTCTGAGACAGAATCTGAAGCGCTCGCACAAGTAACAGAAGGCAGGCTTGCATTAGGAGGAGCTTTCCAAAAACTACTTGTAAATCCTGAAAAACAGGCAGATGCCATCCACCGATTCTCATCTTTGGATTTCTCAGCAGAAAATTTTACTAATACAAATGAACTTGACTGGGATACTGTCTCACAAAACATCGGCTCCACTGACGCACGTCTGAAAGGCTACTTACAGTCCCTGCAGCGGGCAGACGGCACTATTGACACTGCTTCTGCCTCCACCCAAGGCTTTTCCAGATACCTGCGCGAAACCGGGCAGGCTTATGATTTTGCCGCCCTCAAAGCGACTCTGCTCAACAGTGCATTGAACGCCGGCATTATGCTTGCCGTGGTAGTACAGATAAAACTGATGGCCGCTGCTTGGAACCACTTTAATGTCACGGTTGCGGAAACACAGGAAAAAATTCAGGAAACCACCGCAAGACTCAGTAACTTCAATGAAGAATATAAAACACTCACTGAGAGAAACCCCGATTCACTCTCCAATACGGAAAAGGAACGTCTGGATTATCTGAGCGAACGGATTTCCAAAGAACAGGAGCTGTTAAAGCTTCAGCAGGCAAATGCAGCGTCAGAAGAAATAGGCGGGAAATTCACAGACCTGTTCGACGAGGACAGCTTCACCCATAAAATGTTTATGGAAAAGTACGCCAAATTTTCCCCGCTTGAAATCCTCTTTGGAGGGGCTTCTGACAACATAACCGTTTTAAACACCAATACAAGAGCCGCTGTTTTCCTATATAACAAAGAAAAAGAGGACATGGAACGCTACCAGAAAGAACTTGAGGCCGGCGGCGAAAGTAATCTTGACTATGCAACTGCTTCTTCAGAACTCGAACGTCTGCAGAAAAAATTTGAACACTATGATCTTTCCAATATGCAGGAACAGCTTCTGCGCTGGGAAGAAAAAAAGCTGGAATACACCGATGCTATTGCACAGCTTAAGGAAGATGCTGCAAATCCGCATATTTCCTCCAAAAGCCACAGAGAAGCAAATGAAAAAATAGAAGAATATCAAAAATGGGTGAATATTGCAGATAAAAACATCAAAGATCTTTCCAACATTCTTATCGAACCGCAGAACCTTATTGACTCCCTGGACGAACGGCTCAGCAGGCTTTCAGTCAAAGACCTGCAGAAAAATTTTTCAGAAGCAGAAATTACCACTTTGGCAAATTTAACCTTTGATGAAGATGCTTCTATCTCAGACCTCAAAATCCTGCTTAGGAATGCCCAAGAAGCATCCGACAATAATCCGGTTACCACTACGCTTGAATTTTCTATTTTTGAAGAAGCCTTCCAAAACGAAAACTTCCAGGAGGCCAGAGAAAAACTGATGATGTTGGCCCGTTCCGGAGAACTCACCGCTAAGAGCTTCCAAGAGGTTTCCGGGACAGACTCCTTCCTGACCCAACTTGACATATCTGCAGATGAGGCAACCGACAAAATCCTTTCCATGCTAACCTCACAGGAAAAACTTGCTGGTGCAAACTCTGTTCTTGACAAATTGGCTGAATACTACGGCGAATTTCAGGAACTTGGATATCTAACGGCGCAGTCTTTAGAAGCTCTCCCTGACGTATTCCATAGTCTGGACGGCTTTGACGTTTTTGCGGAAATTGCCGGGGATCCAAGCCAGGGTGCAGACCGCATCCAGGAAGGCTTTAATGAAATTACGAAACAATACCTGCTCTCACAGGATACATTATCCGGCCTTCTGGACGCTTCAGACAGCGAAATACAAAGCTACATTGCCAACCTGGAACATATGAATATCCAGAATGCAGAAGAAATCGTAAATCAGATACTGACTCTTCCAGAAAATACCTCGCTTCTCAAGGATGCCGAAGAGGAATACCTGAATTACCTTGCAAATAAAGAAGGCTACGATACAGAATATTTAAACAGCGTTGCTTCCAAGAACGGCCAACTGGCAGCCGCATTAGGCGCTCCTTACCAGGCCGATTACGACAACTGGATCAATCTGCTGGTAAAAAAAACAGACGCATATAATACTTTTGTAAATTCTATTAATGCATCACAGACAGATCTGTTCAGCGCCCCTTATTCCGCATATGGGCAGGCTGAAGAGATCATAAAGGAATCTGCTGGAAAAGAGCCATCTGATTCATACACTTCCGTAATGCCTTCATTCTATATGAATCCTCCGAAGAACACTTCCAAATATACCAAGCATCAGATTGATTCTGCAAATAATTTATTAAAAGCGCAGAAAGAACAAAAACAAGCCAAAGAGAAACTGCGCCTGGATTTATCTCCTATTAATCCTCAATTTGGTTCACGCTCTTTGGGAAACTCAGGATTTGGAGGCAGTTCCGCCGCCAAAGCCCCCACCCCCCAGACCTACGACTGGGTCGAGAAAAAACTCGCCTCCATCGCAGCTTTAACCGAGCGGGCGGGCAAAGCGTTTGAAAAGGCATTTTCTTTTGGATCCACCCAGAAAAAGTTTAAAGAATACTTATCGGCCATTGACGCAGACCTTGCGGCAAACCGCACCGCCGCCGATACATACCAGACAAAAATGAACAGCCTGGGACTGGCGCCCGCATGGATTGACAAAATCAAAAGCGGCGCTTACGCCATCGAGGACGTCACAAACGAAACGCTCAAGAAACAGATTTCAGACTATGAAACCTACTATGGGAAATGGAAAAAATGTGACGAAGCCCTCCTTGCCCTGGAAGAAAAACGGGCGCAGGCGCAAAAATCCCGCGCAGATAAAACCATTTCCTTCCAGGAAAAAGAACTCCGCAAAACACAATCGCAGATCTCCCGCAAAAAAGCGCTGGCCGATTTAAAAGAAAGCTTCGGCCTGTCCGCCTCCGGCAAAGACTATGCCTTCCAGCAGAAGAAATCAGCCGCGCAGCTGTCCACATTGAAAAAACACAACGCTTACCTGAAAACGCTCCAAAAAACGGTTGCCAAAGGCAGCGACGCCTGGAACGCATACCAGGAACAGACGGAGAAAAACACGGAAAAAAGCAGGGAACTGACCCAGGCAATCGCCGATCTGGCAGCAAAAGCAGCCGGACTGCCCACGGAAAAACTGGATAAATTCCTGGAAAAGAACAACCAGAAACAGGAACTGTACGAAGCAAAAGCCGCTTCCAGCGTTGGAAACAACAAAAACAACTGGATCCAAAAACAGATCTCACTGACAGCGGCAAAAAACCGTAAAACCGCGGGTACCGCAGAACAGACAAAGAAAAACCTGCGGACAGCCGGCTTTGCAGATTTGCGCGCCGCGCAGAACGCGGATCAAAAAGGCAGATCCAAATCCGGCAAAGCACGGGTCAAAACTTATTACGCGGACATGCGCAAATATGTAAAAAAGAAAAAAGCCATTCCCGCAGAATTCATCCAAAAGCTTATAAACGCCGGCTTTCACCAGATGGCAAGGGCGGCGGCAAACTACAACGCCGCCCTGGCTGCAAATGAGACGGCGCAGGCGGCGGCAAAACTCTCCGCAGAAACCACCCGCCAGGAAATCGCAGGACTGGCGCAGAAACAGTTCCAGAACACCCAAAGCTCCTATGAAAACGAACAGCACAAGATCAGCAGCCGCTCGGAATATTTCTCTTCCGCCATCAGCCTGGCAGAATCCCAGGGACGCCTTGCAGACCACAATTACTACCAAACCCGCCTTCTGCTGGAACAGGGAAACCAAAAAAGCCTGGCAGAAGAACGCAGAACATTACAATCCATACTCAACCGTGCCGTCGCCAGAGGAAACATCCGGGAATTTTCAGATGAATGGCTGGAAATGGCCGACAGCATTTACCAGGTGGACCAGGCGCTGGCGCAGTCGAAGGAAACCCTGGCAGAATACCAAAACCAGCTGCAGCAGATCAAATTTGACCACTTTGAGTATCTGCAGGAACAGATTTCCCGCCTCACCCAGGAAGCCGACTTTTATATCGGCGTCCTGGCCGCAAAGCCTCTGACCGACGACGCCGGACTGACCGAGCAGGGCGTCGCCACGATGGGACTGCATTACCAGAAATCAGAGATTTACCAGAACCAGGCGGCGCAGTACGCAAAAGAAATCGAACGGCTCAACCGGGAACTGCTCAAAGACCCCGTCAACACCACATGGATCTCCCAGCTTGAAAGCTACCAGGACATGCAAAAAGAATGCATCCAAAACGCCCAGAATGAAAAACAGGCCATCGCAGAACTGGTCACGCAGGGCTACCAGGCGCTCATTGATTCCCTGGACAAATCCGTCAGCAAATACAAGGAACTGCTGCAAAACGCCAAAAACGCCCACGAGTACCAGAAAAATATCGCCCGGCAGACCGACCAGATCAGCACGCTGAAAAAACAGATAAACGCCTATGCCTCCATGACGGAAAGCGAAGAAACCTCCGCAAAACTGCAGCAGCTTATGAACGATCTGGAACAGGCCCAAGGCAGCCTTGACGAGACGATGTATGACAAATACCTCTCCGACACCCAAAACGCCATGGACGAGATGGTAAACGACCTGGAAGACTTCCTCAGTGAACTCTCCGAACACAGCGACCAATTAATTCAGGAGGGGATAGACATGGTGAAAGGCAGCGCCGACGCCATTTCAACCACCATGACGGACCTGTCCAAAGAATACGGCTCCACCCTCTCCGCAGCCATGAGCGCTTCCTGGGGAAACTACGGCTCCGCCGCCGGGGGCGTGGACGCCGTCATCAATAGCTTCCGGGAGCTGATGGCCGCCACCGACCAGAAAAACGATGAACAGGCTTACCAGGACGCTTCCGCCATTTACACAAACTACCGCTCCTTCGACCAGAGAATCGCCAACGCCAAAAGCGACCAGAATACCCTGAAAGAACAGCGTGACAAGGCAAAGAAAGAAAAGGAACAGGCAAAAAAGAACTTAGACAAGGTAAAGAAAAAGAACGGCAAAAATTCCAAACAGTACAAAGCGGCGGAACAGAAATACCATACGGCGAACAAGAACTACGAAGAAGCCGAAAAGAAATTTAAGAATTCCAAACAGAAGGTTGAAAATCTGAAAGCACAGCAGGAGGCCGCAAAAACCTCCGGCAAAACAACCGTGCAGAATTTCCTGACCGCCATTGCTGACGCAGGCCCCTCAAAACCTTCCGCCAGCATGGACGCATTGGACAACGCCGTCTTACAGATCACCGGGGGCTACATCAACGACGCCAACCGCAGACAGATCTTAAGCCTGCTGGGCGCAAACGACGCAGGCCAGGCGGCTGCCATACTCAAAGAGCTGGGCTTTGCCTTGCCGGCTGCCGACGGCGGCAAACTGGTTTCCGTGGGGGACAACAGTTTTCAAAAAGAGGCTGCAAAGGATACTTCCAAAAACAAGAAGACCCCTTCCCAAACCAAGAAAGATACTTCCAAAAACAAGAAAAATACTTCCAAAAACAAGAAGAAAAAGCCATCCAAAAACAACACGGCTTCCGGCAAACTCAAAGATACCGCCCCAAAGACCATGGCAAAAAGCAGTTCCTACCAGCGTCTGAGCAGCCAGTCCGACAACGGCTACCATAAAAATGATTCCGCGCCATTCCAGCCGCAGAATCTCTTTTCGCAGACCCGCAGCGGTTTCCTGCCGGACCTGCTCACCCCTGAAAATATGATAAAAGACGATATCCCTTCCGGCTTTTTGGAACCCGGCAGCCTGACCATTACAACCGGAGATCTGCTCCTGCCTGACGTAACAGATCCTTCCGAATTTGCCAGCGGCATGGTAAACGCGCTGAAAAACGACCCAACCGTCCAGAAAACCCTGGGCTCTCTTGTCAACAGCAGCCTTACCCGCGGCAACTCGCTTATCACGCAAAAATATTAGGAGGAAACACTATGCAACCGTACTTTCATCCGGGAACCTCTCCAGAGGTTCCCACTCTGGTGCTGCAATTAAAATCAGGAGAATCTTTAGGCGTTCTGAACGGCGTCACAAACCTGATCTACAAGAAAAATCTAAACAGCGCCAACGAACTTTCCTTTACCGTCTCAAAATATACAGACGGAACACAAAACCCGCTCTGGAATTCCCTCACAGACCTGAAAAATATCTACGTACCGGAATTTCAGGAACGCTTTGAAATCAAAGTATCCTCCCATGAGGATAATACAGAAACCAGATCTGTCACGGGAACTTCCCTGTGCGAAGCAGAACTGGGACAAATCATTCTGCGGGGGCTGGAAATCAATACCGATCAGGATCTTGCCAACAACAGCAGCGAAACTTATCCTGCCACCGTATTCTGCATGGATATATCTGACGCAGACAGCCCGGAAGTAAAAAAACAAAAAGAAAAACATTCCCTGCTGCACAGAGTATTGTCTGGCAAAGCTTCTTTCTACCGTATTGGAACTGTAGACGAAAACCTGAAAAGCCTTTCCTATACCTTCTCTGCCGACGAAATCAGCGTCTACGATTTTCTCACCGGAGAGGTGGCAAAGCAGATGCAGTGTCTGTTCGAATTTGATTCCATGACCAGAGAAATCCATGTCCATACCCTTTCCGACGACAACAGCGACGAAAGTTATGGAACAGATACCACCATTCTGATTGACCGGGAAAATCTGGCCTCCTCTCTGACCTGTGAAGGAGATGCCGACTCCCTGAAAAACTGCTTTTATGTAGAAGGCGGAGATGAACTAATCAGCGCGGCATTTGCTCAAATCAATCCTTCCGGAGACCAGTACCTTTACTATTTTTCTCCGGAAGCCCTGGCAGATATGCCAGAAAGTCTCCGGGAGGCCATTACAGCCTATCGCAGCAAATCAGAAAACTACCTGACGCTCAATCCCAAGACGCCCTCCGCCACCACCCATCCATACCAGAAACGCCCGGATACCGGTCAGCTCTGCATGTATCAGACAGCCTTCAGTTCTTCTGCGGCAGATACCCGCTATACAAGAGCATTCCAGGAAGCGCTCAGAGAAATCAGCCAGCTTACCGACCAGAACGGACAGCATCCTTACGAAAATTACAACTATACCATCCCAAATACATATAACAAACACACCGATCTTGTCCGGGATTACTACAACGCTACCGATTTTCAGTCTTTTCTGGAATACAAAATGATGCCTGACTACAAGATGGAGGTATACGACAAATATCAGGCGCTTTCCCGCCTGAACGCAGCGGCTCTGGGAACCATAGGCATCGCAGGGCTGAACCTGTCCAATCCTTTACAAAGCGCTATTAAAAACGCCGTAAAAAACAAGGCAAAAACACTGGTCAACACAGGGCTGTTTGCCGTTGATATCGAAAATTCACAGATTAACGTTGCCGAAAACAGCTCCGGGACGAGAATCACATGGACCGGGACCTTCTCCATCACAGACCGGCAGAACGATGATCCCGCCGCCAGTACCATCACCAACACTACCTATCGGGCAATTGCAGAAAAGGAACATTACACTCTCTCCTCCCTGCCGCAGATTCCCGCAAGTATTACGCTGACCATAAATGACGATATTGTTTCTTATGCAAAAAACTCTATCGCTTCCATGCTGGCAAAAAAAGACCTTCCTATGGCTGCCGACCTCTATTCTCCCGACGTTTCAAACACGGAATTTCAAAGCTTAATCAGGCTTTATGGGCTGGGAAGTCTGAACACGGTCCAGAGCGTGCTCACCGACTGCCTGGGCATCCTCAGTGAACAATTGGAAAAAATGTCGGATTCTGCATCAGGGCAGCATGCAGTGCTTAAAAAACTCACAGATTTCCAGGAACTATATACCCGAAAACTGACCGATACCGCTCAGATGATTTCCAAAAGAGAACAGCAGATCCATGACACACAATTATTTGCCCTGTTAATGGAAACATACCTGGCCGAGGTAAAAGATGCTCTCGATTTCCAGAAATATCTTAACTCCTGGAGCAGTTCCCACAACCTGAAGCAAGACCTCTGGGAACAGTTCCAGTACTACCGCAGAGAGCAATCCTACCGTAACGACAATATTATTTCCACTGGCCTGAAAGACAACGCAGAAATCATCAAACATGCTCAGACTTTGATGGAATTTGCCAAAAAAGAACTGGAAACAGCCGGAACTTTGCAGTACAGCATTTCCACTACCATGGACAATCTGCTGGCGCTTCCGGAATTTGCCCCTGTCTTTGAGGATTTTGAAGTTGGAAACTGGATTCGCGTGCGTATGGATGTCCAGGATGCATTTGGAAAAGAACAGATTTACAAACTGCGGCTGCTCTCCTATCAGATAAATTATGAGAAGGCAGATTCCTCCGGCATACAGGTAGAATTTTCCACCGCCGTCCGCAATGCCAGCGGCGTACTGTCCGACGTGGAGAGCATCTTAAACTCCGCGCAGAGCATGGCAAAATCTTACGGCGCCACAGTCCGGCAGGCGTCCCTTGCCACCCAAACCGCAAAAACCATAGACGGATGGGTCGCTGACGGTCTTTCCCTTACCAATCAGCAAATCATAAACGACGCAAAGGAACAATCCCTGGTCATAGACAGCACCGGACTCCTGGCAAGAAAACAAGACCCGCTCACTGACACATACGACGACTGCCAGCTGCGCATTTACAACAACGGCGTCTACACCACCTGCGACAACTGGAAAACAATAGACGCCGCATTAGGCAAATTCTGGTACAAAGACCTGAATAACAATGGTCAGCTCACCGAAACTTATGGCATCATCGCCAAAAAAGTCATCGGCGAACAGATTTTAGGCGAAAATTTCCAGATCTCCAATCGCTCCGGCTCCATGCAATTTACAGATCATGGACTCACCATCACCAATGGCGTCAACACCATCTCCTTTCGCACCGATGCCTCAGGCGATGGAATATCCGGCAGATTGCTGCAAATAACTTCTAAAAAAAATACTGGATCCGGAACCGTTAGAAATGATTTATTCTATACAGATACCAACGGAAACCTGAATGTCAGTGGAAATTTACATGCAAATCAGATCAGAACCAACAGTGGAAAATTCTCTGTTAATTCTGAAGGAATACTGCATTCCACTGGAGGGTATTTCAAAGGCACTGTTCACGCAGAAGATGGTTACTTCAATGGTTCCGTCTACGCAAAAAATGGTTGTTTCAATGGTACTGTCAATGCTACAGACGGTTCTTTTACCGGCACTGTCAATGCTACAGACGGCTCTTTTACCGGCACTGTCAATGCTACAGACGGTTCTTTTACCGGCACTGTCAACGCTACAGATGGCTCTTTCAATGGTACTGTCAATGCTACAGACGGCACTTTTAACGGCACTGTTTACGCTACAGACGGCACTTTTAACGGCACTGTTTACGCTACGGACGGCACTTTTAACGGCACTGTTTATGCAGAAGATGGTTGTTTCAATGGTACTGTCAATGCTACAGATGGTTCTTTCAATGGTATCGTTAACGCTACTGGCGGGACGTTCTCCGGTAATATTCAATGCAATGGAACAATTCAGGGTGCAACTCTCAAAGGAGGCAGCATCAATATCAATGATAGTTTCAAAGTAGAAAGTAATGGGACTCTATATGCCCAAAATGCAAACATCTCAGGCAACATCGACGCCAAATCCCTGAATGTACACAAATCATACTATCTCTATGACCCGGATTTTGATACAGAGAGAGTAAAAATTTTCACAGCCATAGCTGATCAAAGCACTGATACAGAACTTCGTGTTGGCCGCCTGACAAAAAATGGTTATGGCTCACCTTTTAACTATATTTCCTTTATAGATTCATCCCAGGAACGCAGCATGTACTTTCATTCCGATTTTTTTGAATTTTCCAATATCGTATATTTCAAAAATCTGACAATAGACAACAATGAGATTAACAGTAATTCTACTTATCTTAGATTAGCCAATGAAAACCGTACTGTTGTTTTAGGTGAGTTATCTCTCCGCCCTTCTGATACTGATGCAGATGAACTGAGTCTTGGACACTCAGCTTACCGTTGGCAACAGCTTTATAGCAAAAAAAGTTCTATCACAACCTCGGATCTGAACAGTAAAGAACAGATACAGCCTATTTCACAAAAATATGAAAAATTATTTGACCTGGTAGAACCTGTTACATACAAATTGAAATCCTCAGGCAAATCCATGCATGACCGGATTCACATAGGAGCCATCTCACAACAGGTTGAAACTTCCATGGAAGAAGCAGGACTCACCGCAGAAGAGTTATCATTTTTCTGTAAAGATGCTAAATCTGAAGGCTCTGGATTTCAATACTCTTTAAGGTATCAGGAATGGATTATGATGAATACCCACATGATCCAGAAAACCCGCAAAGAATTACAAGAAGCCCAAAATAGCATAACAAAACTTCAAGAAGAAATTGACACCCTGAAGGCAGCAATAAAAAATTTACAGGAGGTAAACTAAATGTATGCATCAGACTTTGAATATGACGGATTAGCGCTTTCCGATTTTGGAATGATGATAGGCTGCTTCAATCCATCCGGCGTCGAAACTGCATCTTCCGGCGCCGACATCAGCTTTCAGACGGTCAGACCTGCTGGTTCTGACCGTTTTCGTTTCTATGGGACAAACTATGAGGAACATTATACTGCGACACTGCAGATCTGCAAATGTCCCTGGAAAATGAAGTCACTTTATCTGTCCCCCGCAGAAATTTCGGCTCTCCAACGCTGGCTGTGCCGCAAAGACGGATATCACAGACTGCATTTTATATCATCCACCCATTCTGACATTTACTGGAACGCTGTATTCAAGTGTAAACAAATTAACCTGTACGGCCATATTGTAGGAATGGAGCTGACCTTATACACCGACGCCCCCTACGCTTATCGAAAAGAACAGACCAATACCTGGAACCTTTCACCAGGAGGTAGTTTTTCACTGTATGACACCTCTGACGAAGCAGGCTGCATCTATCCTCTTACAGTCATCACCTGTCTGGGTCCTGCGGCAAGCGCGGGAAAAATCAAACTCAGTAACAGCATGGAACACCCTGATTTTTCTCTGGCGCTGCAAAGTGTATACCGCAATGAAATTATCACTTTAAACGGAAAAGATAAAACGATTACATCTAACCGGAAACGGACAGACTTACCCTCACAGTTTGGTTTTCATTTTCCACGTATCATAAACACACTTGAACAGCGGGAAAATGTATTTACTTTGTCTCAGAATTCTGTTCCATGCACCATTTCATTTACCTACAGCCCCATCATCAAAACAGGAATATAGGAGGAACAACTATGACACCAATTACGTACCATTTAACCCTTGATTTAAAACGCGACTTGCACCAGGTGCTGGTTATGAAAGAAGGCGATGCCGGATCTCGAACAGTTGAAATCCATGTCACAGACAATGGAAAAAACGCTTATATTAAAGACTATCCGAAAATTTCTTTGAAATGGAAAAAACCCGATCAAACGGTCTGTCTATCAAACTGTACCATACTGAACTCTTCCACTATACGCTTTACCTGCACTGACCAGATGCTGATTGTGCCAGGTATTGCCCATGCTGAGCTGTGTATGTTTGACACATATAACCATCTCTTGTCCACGATGCCTTTTCAGGTCAGTATCAAAAATACGGCTGTTACTGATTCCGATCTGGCATCATCAGACGAATTTCAAACTCTGGTTGGATTGCTGGACGATTTCAGGACAGAACATGAAAATGTCAAAAAAGAAGTTAACGCCATGAAAGATGCCGCACAGGATGCCCGTGAACTATCTGAGTCTTATGCGCATGGCAATACTGGCAAACGGGTTGGAGAAAATACCGACAACGCCCAATACTACAAAGAACAGGCAGGTATTTTTTCCAACAATGCCCAGACATACGCCAATAATTCCCATCTTTCTGCTAATTCTGCCTCTAATTCAGCTTCTTCGGCTGCTGCAAGCGCGGCTCAATCTGCTCAGAAGGCTTCCGAAGCTTCCTCTTCAGCTTCTTCGGCTGCCACAAGTGCAGCCCAATCTGTTCAGAAGGCTTCTGAAGCTTCCTCTTCAGCTTCTTCAGCTGCCACAAGCGCAGCTCAATCTGCTCAGAAAGCTTCCGAAGCTTCTTCTTCGGCTTCTTCGGCTGCCACAAGCGCAGCTCAATCTGTTCAGAAAGCTTCCGAAGCTTCTTCTTCAGCTTCTTCGGCTGCCACAAGCGCAGCTCAATCTGTTCAGAAGGCTTCCGAAGCTTCCTCTTCGGCTTCTTCGGCTGCCGCAAACGCAGCTCAATCTGTTCAGAAAGCTTCCGAAGCCTCCTCTTCGGCAGAACTTGCCAGTACCAAAGCCCAAGAATCCTCTGACAGTGCCACACTCTCCCAAAGTTATGCAAGAGGAGGCACCAACACAAGAACGGGAGAAAACACAGATAACTCCAAATATTATTATGAACAGACCAAACAGATTTTTAATGGAAACAGTCTATCTAATATTTATGCATTAAAAACAACCAATGTACTTGGAATTGATTCTTACATCAGCGGTGGCTCATGTGCCGCATTCGGTTACAACGCTAAAGCCAGCGCCAATTACTCCGTAGCATTAGGCAGCAATGTATATGCCATGAACAGATCTTCTACAGCAGTTGGACTTAATTTATCTGCTAATGGAAACCATTCTACGGCAATTGGTGTCAATGCATATGCGAACGAAAACCATTCTATGGCAATTGGCGTCAATACATATGCGAATGGAAACCATTCTATGGCGATTGGCGTCAATACATATGCTGTAGAAAGTTATTCCACAGCAATTGGATACTGTGTTCAATCCGGCAGCATTGCTTCTACAGGATTAGGACATGGATCTATTGCAACAGGAAACTATTCCTTAGCAGTAGGTTCCAATGCAAGAACATCTGGATATAGCGCAATCGCAATCGGATACAATGCGTCTACAATGGACAGTTCGGCAATCGCAATCGGGGAGAGTGCTAATGCTGCAAATACTTGTTCTATAGCATTGGGAAGTGGCGCATGCGCTTCTCAATATCACAGCACAGCAATTGGACACTATGCAAAAACTTTGGACAACCATTCTACAGCAATTGGTTATATTGCTCAGACAAATGACATTAATTCTATAGCATTAGGATATCTCTCAACTGCATCAGGAAATTCTTCTTTAGCAATTGGTTCTAACACAACGACAAATGGACTTAGTACAATTGCAATTGGAAATTCCGCATATGCATACTACGATATGTCAATCGCCATAGGTCAGTCATCCCATGCAGAAAATCCTTATTCCATGGCATTAGGAAGAGGTACAACAGTTTCTGGAAATTACAGCACTGCAATTGGATTTAATGCATACACTTCAAATTCATACAGTATACAATTGGGAAATCCAGATCAGCTTAGCAGCCTTACCTGCCGGGTTTCATTATCTACCACTTCTGATGAAAGAGATAAAGCAGATATAGAAGAGATGAACTCCGGAGCGCTTGATTTTTTAAACAGACTTCATGCCATACGATACGTTTTAAATCACAGAAATTTATATATTAATGAAGATAGTCTCTCTGAAGAAGAAAAAGAAAAAAAAAGAAAATATGGAATATGCGCTTACGATAGAAAAGCTCACACTTCTGGTACAAAAAAAGGTGCAAGGAAACGTATTGGATTATCCGCACAGGAAGTTCAACGCGCACTCTTAGAAGTATTTGGCAGCTCTTCCTATCTGAATCTGGTCAATGACAACCTGTTTGATTATGATCCAGAAGATATTCCGGAAGATGTAGAAAACCAACTATCCATGAATTATGACGGATTTATTCCTGTCTTAATCAAAGCAATACAAGAACTGTCAGACAAAGTTGACAGATTAGAAAGGAGCACAAAATGAGAAAGTATTTAAGTATTGTTATTCCACGCTATAAAGAAACAGAAGAAGAAATCTTTCCTCTTCTTTCCAGCATTAACGGACAGGCCGGAATTGATTTTTCAGATATTGAGGTCATTATTGCCAACGACGGGAAAGAAACCATTCCTCTAAATAAAGACTTCCTGTCCCTGTTCCATTTTGACATAAAACAGATTACCTGCAAAGTAAACCGCGGATGCGGTCCCGCAAGGCAGGCAGGCTTTGATATTGCCAAAGGCGATTATCTTATGTGCTGCGATGCCGATGATATTCTTCACAGCGTCGGCGTACTTGGCGCACTCCTGAAAGAAGCCGCACAAAACAGTCCCGATATGATTACTTCTCCATGGCTGGAAGAAGTTGCAGACCCGGAAGGACACTGTTATTACATTACTCATGAAAATGACAACACCTGGATGCATGGTAAACTTTACCGCAGATATTTCCTGATACAAAATGAGATTCGTTTTCCTGATTTTCTCAGGATACAAGAGGATAGCTATTTTAACGGACTGGCAGCGTCATTTGCAGAAAAAAAGAGCTACGTCCCTGTCACATCTTATGTATGGAAATACAATCCTGACAGCACTACAAGAAAAAATGGAGGTATTTATGCCTACGAAAGCATTCCGGATTTTATACGTTCTTGCTCTATGGTTCATAAAATAATTGAAAAAAAGAACC
This sequence comes from Lachnospiraceae bacterium, assembly GCA_910575155.1. Lineage (GTDB taxonomy): Bacteria > Bacillota > Clostridia > Lachnospirales > Lachnospiraceae > Petralouisia. Next base: position 5,660 of record CAJTDX010000008.1, on the reverse strand, counting down.
CTGAACAAATGGAATACAAAATACTGCAATTTACGCTCTATCATTTCTTCCGTTTCCATCAGCCTTCCATGACAGATGACAAACATAAGGAATATTTAGCAAAGGGAGAATTGTCTTTTGTAGAAAATATAAAACCATTCTGGCATTACTGGCAGAATGCAGAAATACATAAAATTGCGGAAATCTATAATCAGGAGCGTACAAGAAATTTTTCCAATTATATAGAAAATGAAACCATATGGGAGTGGATTAAACGGCTCGGATTACAGTCATAAAAAAACAGACAGAAATCTGCCTGAATTTTCCCTAATCCTATTTAAGAAAAGAAAACAATACCAGCAGCTACTTCCGTCACTGCAGGTTCTGAAACAATCTTCAGCCTTACATCACATGTTACATGTGGAAACGTACTGCATAAAATAAAAAGAAAGAAGGTAAAACCAATGCAATTACTTCAATTCATCCGGCAGAACTGGATGGAATGGCTCTTTGCCGCCATCACCTGTATTTTAAGCTGCCATTACCGCGATGTAAAAAAACGCCTTACCGCCGAGCAGCAAAAAAGCTCGGCAATTGCAGAAGGCGTAAAAAGCCTGCTCCGGGAAAGCATTGTACATAATTACAATAAATACCTGGATCGGGAATACTGTCCAATCTATGCCAAAGAATCCATAAAAAAAGTATACGAATCTTACCATAAACTTGGGGGCAATGATGTTGCAACGAAACTATACAACACACTGCTTGCCATGTCCGAAGAACCCCTGCAAAAGGAGGAATGACCATGCACAAATATACAAAACAATGGCTGAAAGCCGCCATAATCCGCGCGTCAAAAACCATGGCGCAAACTGCATTATCCATGTTGACTGTAGGGCAGGCCGTTATTGACGTTAACTGGCTGAACGTATTTTCCGTAGCCGCAATGGCTGGAATCGTTTCCATACTTACGTCGTTAACAGGACTGCCTGAAATAAATATAAAAAACACCATAGAAAGCGAGGTAATATAAAATGAGAGATATCACAAAATTACACCCACGATTACAAAAACTGGCCGCACAGTTACAACAGGAATGCGGCAAACAGGGACTGTCCATCAAATACAGCGAATGTCTGCGGACCACTGAAGAACAGGATGCATTGTATGCACAGGGAAGAACAGCGCCCGGAAGCATCATCACCAACGCCAAAGGCAGTACCTACAGTTCCCAGCATCAATGGGGCATAGCCGTAGACTTCTATATTGATATGGACGTTGACGGCGACGGTGAAAAGAAAGACGACGCCTTTAATAATTCCACCGGATTGTTTGAGCGTGTCGGAGCCATTGCAAAATCCATTGGATTAGGATGGGGCGGCGACTGGACAAGTATCAAAGACCGTCCTCACCTGTATCTTCCGGACTGGGGAAGCACCGCCTCCAAATTAAAACAGCTCTACAAAACCCCCGATCAATTTATGGCTTCCTGGAAAGACTCTGATTTACCCCAAACTCCTGACAGCAGTACAAAGCCTTCCGAATACACGAAAAAGCAGTTTATACGCGACGTTCAGTCCTGTACCGGATCCAATCCAGACGGAATCGCCGGCAAAGAAACCATTGGAAATACAATAACAATCTCCGCGGTAAAAAACCGCAAACATTCCGTGATCACTCCCGTACAGAAACGCCTGAATACGCTGGGATATGATTGCGGGACAGCAGACGGAATCGCCGGACCAAAATTTACCTCCGCCGTCAACCGCTACCAATCCAGGGTTCTGAAATACCGGACCACCGACGGTGAAATTACCGCCGGAAAAAAAATGTGGAAATCTTTGCTTGGAATGATTTAATCCTCTGCCCTGAAAACTCAGGAAAAGGATCCCTGATAAATATTACTCCGGTGATACTTCATCACCGGAGTAATACAAAACAAAATATCCTATGTATTTACTTTATACGTTCCTGGATATAATTTTCCAGCACTCTCAGCGTTCCAGGAACCCCCAGAGGGCTGCTGTTGATACAGATGTCATAATATCTGGAATCGCCCCACTTATGATCAGAATGCCTGTTATGATACTTTTTTCTCTTGTAATCATGCCGTTCCATCTTCCTTACAGCCTCTGGCCTGCTAAGCGTATATTTTTTCATAACACGTTCTATTTTACATTCTTTATTTCCATTGACGAATATAGAAATCAGGCCCTGCATATTACGAAGTACGCTTTCTGAGCAGCGTCCCACGATAACAAAAGACTCGCCCTCTTCCGCTTTTTTCCGTATAAAATCAAACTGCATTTCTGCCAGAATTTCCTCCATGGAACTGGAGTATTTGCCCACTTTTCTTGACAGCATAATGTTTTTCGGTTTTTCATCATACTTCTCAAGAACCTCTACTTTTACATTCATTTCATGGGCAATCTCATCAAGCATTCCTCTGTCATAAAATTTAAGCCCCAAATCAGAAGCAATCTTTTCTGCAATCTCATGTCCGCCGCTGCCAAACTCCCTGCTCACTGTAATAATTGTCTGTTTACTCACATTATACCTCCATTCTTCTAATACCTAGCAATATCGTGCAAAGATAAATAACATGGAAACCAGAATTACAATAATGGTGGCTGGAACTGCCGCTTTGCAATATTTGCCCCATCCTATGATATGACCATTTTTTGCCGCAACAGAAATTCCCACTACATTAGCAGACGCACCAATCGGAGTTGCGCTGCCTCCAATATCGGTTCCCATAGAAAGCGCCCATGTAAGAACTGATAAATCTACCCCCTGTGCCGCCGCAAGGCTCTTGATAACCGGAACCATTGTTGCAGCAAATGGAATATTGTCCACAAGCGCGCTTGCGACTGCTGACAGCCATATTATAATCGCTACCATGAGATACAGATTGTCACCGCTGATTTTGCCGATAAACCCGGCGATCATTTCCAAAATACTGGTCTGTTCCAGTCCCCCAACAACCATAAAAAGACCTATAAAAAATAAAAGCGTCTGGTAATCAACTTTTTTCAAAAGCTGCCATGCAAATTTTCCGGAGGTCAAAAGGGTTACGGCTGCAATAAAGGTTCCAATAAACGCCACGGTAAGACCGGAATATTCATGCGTCACCAGCATAACTACTGCGCAGGCAAATATCACGCTGCTGATTGCAAAATCTTTCTTACTTACAATAGCCTCTCTTGGCGTTGGCATAGAAGACAGATCAACGGTTTCTCCATTCTGTGATCTCAATTCTTTGTGGAAGATCAGGTAGAAATATATAATTATAAGAACCAGACTGATGCCTGCCATAACGCCTGTATTGGTAATAAAATCCCCGAACGAATATCCCAGCGAGGTACCGATAATAATGTTTGGCGGATCTCCGCACATTGTTGCCGAACCGCCCAGGTTCGCACAAAATATCTCTGATAATATCATCGGTACCGGATTAAATTTCAAAAGCTTTGCCAATTCTATTGTCACTGCAACCAGGAACAAAATTACGGTAATGCTGTCAATAAACATGGCAAGTCCCGCTGACATAATCATGAATGCAACAAACAGGGGAACGGTTTTATAATGTACAAGTTTGGCAAGCAACATACAGAGCCAGCGGAAAAATCCCGCCTTTGCCATACCTTCCACCATAATCATCATACCTGCGATAAAAATGATAGTTGCCCAGTTGATTCCCGCTGTACTCTCCTCTGCACTTCCAGCCGAATACCAGAATCCTAATGTAGCGATGCTCTTAAAGTTCAAAGTTTCAATAATTGCTTTTGTATCCTTCATGATAATACCGAATACCACCACAATCGTTAAAACTCCACATCCCAAAGTAACATAATGCCTCTCAATTTTGTCTAACACAATAAGTACAAACATAACAATAAAAATTGTTACTGCTAAAATCTGTGCCGCTGTCAAGCGAATCATCTCCTAACATAATTTTTCATTTTCTTCTGTCTATGATATCTGCCTTCTGCAGTAATTTTGAATCAAATCTATGTAAAACAGCAATTTATGCTGTATAATTGTGAGTTCTGCATGGACGCCTGTATTCATCTTTCCTTCATTTTACAGCTTCCACCACATCGCCGTGGTCGATTATACCACGTTTCTTCTTAAACTGCAATATCCCATCTTCCTGAGTTTCCGCAATTTTAGTTGCCCTCATTTTTCAAAATACTACTGTTTGTGAATAACGTTCAAAAAAGAACCAATCTATAAATATTTTCATTCCCTATTGCTCTGACAAAAGCTGCAGCAGCAGTACTTTAAAAACAACAAAAAATATTTTATCTACAGAAAACATATGTGAAATGGATAAATATTTTGTGAATTTCAATAAATATCCTTTTCATATAACACGAAACGTCCGATATATAAATAACAAATATTCAGACAAGGAGGGTGAGTGCATGAAACTTAACAAATTTACAACTGTAGATGTTATAGAAAAAGGAAAACCAACATTAATAATGCGTTATTATGATTATGAAACAAAATTTAAAGGTATTATTGTATTCATACACGGCGTCTCTCACGGAGCATGGTGTTGGGAATATTTTGCGGATTATTTTTCTAAAATTGGATACTCATGTTTTGCGATTAATTTAAGAGGACATGGCGACGATAATAAAAATAAAAAAGGTACTCTCAAAAAGTATGTAGACGACGTCTCCCGATGTATTGATTATTGTAAAATATATTGTAAGAATAACAACAAACCATATTCAAAACCATCTGTATTAGGACATTCTATGGGAGGCGCCATTGTAGAAATATACATGAATGAACATACAAATCAAATAAAAAATGCCATATTATTTGCACCAGCAACCGCACAGGGAATCAAATTAAGTGCAATTACATCTACTATTTCTAAAACAGGTTTATATACTACGCCAACCATAACAGGCGCTAAAACAAATAAACATTTAGCAGAATCTAATTTTTTTGTCGCAAAAACTGATAACAGAAACTTTGTTCCAAGAATAACCGATAAAAAAGAACTTGAACTTTACGATGAACAATTATGCAGTGAAAATATAATTGCTTTGCTTGGATTGATATGCTATACACTTAATAAGCCAAACATTCCAATTTTTGTAATAGGTTCTGATAAAGATGCTTATTTTCCAACAAAATCGTTACATAAAACAGCAAGCTTTTACGATACAAAAGAAATGGTATTAAGAGGATTGTGTCATGATATGATGTTAGATCCAGAGCGCGATAAAGCTGCTCAGTCAATTTTGGAATTCATTAAACATCCAGAAGATTTGAAAAATAATCCTGAAAAATTTATTAACAATTTAGAACAAAAATTATATTCCATAGACAACAAATAAATCAATGCAGATAAATAAAAGCCAGCCCGACAATCCGGACTGGCTTTTATTTATCTGCATTTTTGAACAGGGGAAGAGGGATTCGAACCCCCGTGAACGGTTTTGGAGACCGCAATACTGCCGCTGTATGATTCCCCTATAACATATAATTCATTCCACATACTCTATTATATGTGGAACTCCTTTGTTTTGACAATATAAAATTTTCTATATCTTCAAAAATTCACACAGACAATCCTTCTCTGTTCTGGTCAAGCCCTCGGCCGATTAGTAACAGTCAGCTCCATACATTACTGCACTTCCACCTCTGCCCTATCTACC
>CAJTDX010000007.1 GCA_910575155.1 Lachnospiraceae bacterium | reverse complement strand
AACTCATCTCTTTTCGTGTGGATTTTTGATTAGACGCTTAAATTATACCGCAAAGAGACTGAGTTTGTATTTTATTTTTCAAAAAATTAAAAAGTTGTAAACTGGTGTGTGTTTTAATAATTCGGGCGTAATAAAATCATTATGTTGCACTTCATCTATAAAAATTGCAATATATCCAGCATTGCAGATGCCTGTTCGAATGGCTTCCCGGAGCGGTTTTGTATCTTCTCCAAATTTCATGGCAACTAATACGTTTTTACCATTCGCTGTACTCTTTTGTAACTCGTCGATTCTTGCATAACCTTCTGGCAATAGAGACATTATGGTTGTATTGTTATCGCTCCACCAATTGCCTCCTATGTTACTGCGTATGTAATTTCGGTCGGCTAAGTAGTCTAACATATAGTTTGCCTGTTTTAATTGTATGTCCGTATCTCGTTCTTCCCGCTTTCCTGTGCTGTAATCAAATCTATCAACAAAAAAGGCGCTGTACAGTTCTTCCTTTGATAAGGTAACATCTTCACCAATATGTTTTATTTCCTTATTTAAAAATAACAAAATTCTGTCAATTTTTTCTGAAAATATTTTAGGGTACCAGTTTTCAACGTTTTCTTTTGATAAAAAGACGGGATGCCCATGTGTAATATCGCCTTCTTTACATTTGTTACTCCATTCATCACACCATTCCTTATCTCTATTGGAATAATATCGGCGTTCGCTTATCCCATATTTAAAGCCGTTATAGATAAAATAAGAACCCAACTGATTCAAGTCAAAATCAATTTCATCTGAGGATAAATCAAAATGGATTTCGTATCTTCCACATACAGGACATACATAAAATACAACTAAATCGTCATAATCTGACTGCTTGCTGGCATCTGAACTGCAAACTATACATTTGCAGTTTTCCATTCTTCCATACATTTATTGAGGCTCCTGCTAATATTTAAATTATTTCCTGCCGAGTTTTATCAGTATTCATTTCTGTGTGTTCTATTATACAGTATTTTCATGGCAAGAGGAATAGCAGTCCATAAGTAACATAGAAGTTTTTTAAAGAAAATCTACAGTATAGCTTAAACATAATGCTAATTGTGTTTAACTAATAGCTGGTAATCCGATTGTTTTACATATTCAGTTAAACATAATCAGCGGATGATGCAGATGAAATGAGTTAGACATAATCAGAAGATGGAGGCAGTTTGCAGTTTGCGTTGTAATAACGGCCCGTTTCCCGTGTAATGAAAAGTATGAGGAAGGAGCGTGGGAAGATGACAGACAGATTTGCTTTGTATATGCAGAAGCTTGGAAAGTCCCAGAATACAATGGCAACATATATCCGGAATATCCGCCAGTATTTTGAGTGGTGCGAATTCAGTTTTGGGAATGCGCCGCCGCAGTTGTACCGGGCAAATGTGCTGGAGTATATTTCCTATATGCGGAACCTGAAAGGCTATTCCCCGAAATCCGTAAATAACCATTTATCTGCGCTGCGGTGCCTGAACGAGTTCCTGATAGCCGAAGGAACCCAGACTGAGACTGTAATCCTGAAAACAGATTTTATGAAAGTGCAGCTGCAGTATGCGAGCCCTTGTACCGTTGAAAAACGGGATGTGGATGCGTTCCAACAGAGGCTTTTGGAGAGTGGGAGCAAACGGGATTATGCCATTGTCACCCTGTATGCTTATTCAGGGCTTCGGAGAACGGAGTGTGTCGGTTTATTATTGGAGCAGGTGGATCTGGTATCGAAAGAGATCCGTGTTGTAGGGAAGGGGGATAAGCAGAGGCTGGTCTATATCAATGACAAAATCGTCCATGCAATCCGGGAATACTTAAAGGAACGCAGGTCAGAAAGCCCGTATCTTTTTGTCAGCAGGCAGAATGAGAAACTCTCTCCTTCCAGGATCAATCAGATATTCAGCCAGTATTCGGATCGTATCACGCCGAAAACGCTGCGGTACTATTTCCGCGGGCAACGAGCCATGCGGACGTGCTAAGTGCCCTGTGGGTATGCACGTCCATTTGGCGACTGCCGCGAGAGACGGATTCTTTGAATCCGTCTGCTCACATGCGCTGGAGAGTGGATATTCCATCCATGAGATAGCGAACCAGGCAGGACACAGCAATGTCCAGACAACTTTGATTTACAGTAACCCTACAGCAAAGGAGATGAAAGAGAAAGCCAACCGGCTGTGAAGAATTATGAAAAAGAAAAGATTATATACAATACTCATTTTAATTTTTACAGGGATTTTTATGTTAGGCGCCTTCCAGATTTATCGGCAGCTGAAGGAATGTGGTGAAGGGGAATCCTCCTATACTGAGATAGAGCAGTATGTCTGGGTGGATGAGGCCCCAGAAGACAGCGGAGATGAGGAAGAAAATGGAAGTCAGTCTGGAGAGAGGGAAGCTGACCTCCGCTGGCCGGCCGTAGATTTTGATGCACTTAGTGAAATCAATCCGGATATTGTGGCCTGGATTTATATTGAGGATACAGAAATTAACTATCCGGTGGTGCAGGGGACGGACAACCAATATTATCTGAAGCGTTTATTTAACGGTAAATGGAATGGTTCGGGATGTATCTTCCTGGACAGCCGGAACTCGCCGGATTTGTCAGACCGGCACAGCATTATCTATGGGCACCACATGAAAAATGGTACCATGTTTTCTGGATTGACGGAGTATAAAAAGCAGGGATTTTATGAGGGGCACCCGGTTGTTTTACTGATGATGCCGGAACAGAATGTCAGGGTTGAGATTTTTGCCGGTTATGTGGCAAATGTTCAGGAGAATGCATGGGAAATTGCGCTGGGATCTGACGTGGAGTTTGGGGAATGGCTGGAAGAGGCAAAAGAACGCTCCTGTTTTAAAAGTGAAATCACACCGGCAGTCACAGACAGGATTGTGACGCTCTCAACCTGCAGCTATGAGTTTGATAATGCGAGGTTTGTGCTGTTGGGGGTTATACGGTGAAAATTTAGAGGACTTTAAATGGGAAAAGGGCAGTAACATTCCCGCTGATGAAGGAGCGTAAATGTTCCGTACATAAGGCAAAGCCGACAGTGTGCGCAATGTTCCCGATCGGAAGGTGCATAAAAATGGAAGCAGACGATAAGAACCCTGCTGTCAGTACCAATGAAATCACATATATTTTTACAGATCCCGGTTGTGGGGACGGCTTTAAGACCCATACGGTTCGGGAATGGCTGGGTGAATTTGGAATCCCACTGGAAGATGAATTCTTTTTCGCATGGAATCATCTGATTGCCGAGCTTGGCAGTATATTCCGTGCAGGGGAACAGGTTTTAAGTGAAAGGACCATGAGCGCCGCATGGTAGTTGACTTTTGTGAAAATATAAGAAGAAAGGTGGGAAATAAGATGGCGGAAGACCGCAACCAAAATCAGATTATCCGCAAGGATGCCCGTAACTGTTTTGTGGAAAGCCTGAACGATGCCTTTGAGATTGGGAGGATTCATCTGGCGTTTGCCACCTATGACCTCAGTAAACCGGCAGGGCAAAGGCAGACCAATAACATCCATATCTATATCGCAGTGGATGAGTTCCTGGAACTCTGCCGCAAGATTGCTTGCGGGGAACTTCGGTATATGATGCAGAACAGAAAGAAAAGCGGGGATAAATCTCCATTGTATCAATGTCTTGGAGGAACATCAGCAGAAAAGCTTGCCAGGCAGGGACGTGCCCGCAAGGATGGCATGAGTCTGTCGCGGACAGCGCAGCTCTTATGCGGCAGCAAATCGGATTTCCTTTTTGTTGCAGACAGCGGGCCAGGTCAGACGGATGCAAAAGGCCTGATTGTTCCCAGGTTTGGAAGCAAGCCGGAGAACCATGTGGCCATCAGTATGAGCTATGAGGTTTTCAGTGAACTGATGATGCTTACAAAAGTGCATTTTGAAGCTTGGCTGTCTGCATGGTATATGCAAAAGATTCAGTCAGGGAAGCCTGCGAAGAATAAGCCGCAGGCAGATTCTCAGTATCAGGAGAGCAGTTATGAGCCGGAGAATGCTTCGGAGCAGATGTTCTAAAGAAGGTAAGAGCCTCTGTCACATGTTGTATAAATGTGACCAGAGGCTCTTATTTGTTTGGCAAGGATGGGACTAATGAGTCTGGGGGTATTTTTCAATCATCTGTTCATAGGATATTTCAGAGGCATTGCTATAGGTTAAAAAGGTATAAATAAGAGAGCTACATTGGTTCCCCATCTGTTGGGCTAATAAAAATGCCAGTCTTAAAAATGGACTGGCATTTTTGAAAGTTGGATTTATGGAGTTGATTAGTTGATAAAATATTCTTTGTATAATTTATTTCTATATAGTTTATCTTGTGTGACTCTGATTACATCCTGTGACCGCTTATCTTCTATTAATCGTGCAATCAGTTGGGAAAGTTTTTCCTCACCTTTTTCTACACCTTTTTCTATACCTTTTTCAACATTAATCTGGTCTCTCATCAGCAACGTCATATACTCATGCCTCCATTCCCGATTCTGTTTTGCTTCTTTTACAGCTTCATCAAGTTCCTGTACAAAAGTATCATTTGTAGTTTTTCCGGCGGCATAATCTAAAAATGCCTTCAGTTCTTTGCTGACGTCATCCATGTCGCTGTCTGTGTTCAGAAAGATCTTTGTGGTTTCATCCCCCATGGAAATGCTGGAGTCCTCTTTACAGAGTTTTTCAAATGTATAAATATGCCGCCTATGTCCAAAAATGTCTTCCAGGCAGATAAAAATAATATAACTGCGGTTCAGCTTTCGGTACGTCTGTCCCTTATCAATCAGCTGCAAATCTATTAAACTCTGATAGTATCTGCTTCTTTTAGGGAGTTCTTTGGTGTCGCTGGCCTGCATTTCTATATTGTATACAATATTTTCATTATCCTTTACATAGACATCGAGCCGGATGCTTTTGGCATCAGCATCTGGTTTGATTGCCTTCTGTAATTCCGGATATTCGATATGATCTATTTTTAAATCTGGAAGGATTCTTTGCAATAATTCCTGGCACAATCTTGGATTCTGCATGACTTTTCCAAACAGAAAGTCATTTGATATACCTAAGTCTTCCCAATTTGTCTGGTTGACGCCCATTTGCTCATTGCCTCCTTTTCCTTATTTTATCATGCTTTTTGCTCTGGTTCAATTGGAACTTCAACATTTTATCTCAGCTTAATCTCATCACTGTCCCCCACCAGCCATTCCATAGTGACCTCCAATGCTTTGGCGATCATACGCAGCTCTGCGTCACAGACATGCCGCTGGTTCTTTTCGATTCTGGAGATGATTAATGGAGTCATGTCTTCCATACCCATGAATTGGAGCTTTTTTGCCAGATCTTCCTGTGTGATGGGTGGCTTTTGAAGAGACCTTCCCAATCGGACTCTTTCTGAGCAAATATTTCCTTTTATTGTAAACATACTCTTACCCATGTGAATTAGCCTCTTTAATATATCTACTTTCGATATTTTTCATCTGTTCTATTGATTTTATACAGAAAACAGGTATAATGTTGGATAAACTAGTACAGCATTGCTGAAATAACAGTGAATAAATTTTTGTTTTCTATTTGACGGTTTTGGTGCATAATGATCTTATTACGAATGAACAAGGGGGTCTTATTATGCGAAAGAAAACAATTGATATGATTCCAGTTTTATCAGATACTATAAATGCAGTCTTATCTTCCTTTTCCAAAAGCCGTTCCCTCCCTGCAAGCCTCGTCAAAAGATCCAGGATCATCCTTCTGGCATCACAGGGTATTTCCAACCAGTCCATTGCATCACAGGTCGGCCTGCATTATAATCATGTTGCAACCTGGCGGAACCGTTTTCTTGCAGCGCTTCCTTCTTTGCGGGAGATTGAGGCCGGCGCACCAGAAAAACTGGAAGAAGAAATACGCCTGCTGCTTTCCGACAGGAAACGTCCTGGCGCCCCGCCAACATTTACACCGGAACAGGTCCTTGCAATCATTGACCTTGCCTGCAAAGATCCCTGTGATCTGGGTTATGAAGCGAGCCAGTGGAGCCTGCCTCTTTTAACTGCGGAAATTAAAAAGCAGGGTATTGCTGACCGGATTTCAGAGAAATCTGTCAGCCGTTTTTTAAAAATGAGGTAAACTTACAACCACATAAGATCCGTTACTGGCTCCATTCCACGGAAAAAGAGGAGGATCCCGAATCTTTTATACAAAAAGTGAATGAGATATGCGGGATATACCAGAAGGCACAGGAATCCGGCCGGAATGGGGAACATATTATCTCAACCGACGAAATGACAGGCATACAGGCACTGGAGCATAAATATCCGGATAAGCTGCCCCAGCCGGGGCAGTGTGCAAAAATGGAATTTGAATATATACGTCATGGAACGACAAGCCTGACAGGTTTTTTGACATTGCATCAGGACGTATGGAAGCTCCATACCTGAATTCCACACGGACAGAAGAAGATTTCGTAAAAGCCGTGGAAGGACTGGTAAACACGGATCCGAAAGCATCCTGGACATTTGTCTGTGATGGCCTTAATACCCATAAATCCGAATCACTTGTGCGGTTCGTGGCAGAAACCTGTGGTATAGATACGGAACTGGGGAAGAAGGGGAAGGCAGGCATCCTTAAAAGCATGGAAAGCCGGGGAGGTTTTCTGCATGATCCTTCCCACCGGATACGATTTGTATATACTCCGAAGCACAGTTTATGGATGAACCAGATAGAGATCTGGTTTGGCATTATTAACCGCAGGCTGCTCAAGAGGAAAAGCTACGTATCAATAGAAGAACTTGAAAAAAGTATCCTTCGTTTTATAGAACAGTATAATCTTACAGCGCATCCATTCAAATGGACATATGCAGGGATACCTTTAACAATTTAATTCACTGTTATTTATGCAATGCTGTACTAGGAGGACGTATGGAGATATTTCACATGTGGGATATCCGGAGGTATTTTTGATTTATATGCACTTTACACAGGAGCGCCGCGGGATAAGGTCAGAAGAGAACTGGCCGAACGGATTGGACCTCCAGAGCTTATGGTCCGTCCGAAGAAGAACATTGTGGAAAAGCAGAAAGAAGAATGCCCGCTTGCTGACATTGAATCGCGGAACAGCGTCTATACGGCGCTTCTTGATAAGCTGTCATTGGCGGCAGACCACAAAGAAAACCTTATGAACCGCGGACTGACGGAACAGGATGTTGAACTTCTGGAATATAAAACGACGCCAGTTGTAGGCATGTCAGCGATTGCAAAACAGCTGCAGTCGGATGGCCTGCACCTTGCCGGTGTTCCAGGCTTTTACAGGGACAAAAGCGGAGCGTGGACATTTATCCATGAGAAAAGGGGTATTCTGATTCCAGTCAGAGACCGGATAGGAAGGATTCAAGGCTTGTAGATACGAAGGGATAATGTCAGCAGACGGAAATTCCGCTGGGTATCCAGCACGGAAATGGAGGATGGATACAGGGCGGACGGCTGGACGCACCTTGCGGGAGCGTTACAGTCCACGATGCTGCTGACGGAAGGACCGATGAAAGCGGATGTGATTCATGCATTGACAGGGATGACGGTACTGGCAGTACCAGGCGTAAATTCTCTGACACAGCTGCAGATGACGCTTGAGGATTTAAGAAATGAAGGATTGTTGGAAATCAAGACAGCTTTTGATATGGATTTTGCAACAAATCACCATGTGCAGAACGGGTATAACAGCTTACTGCAGCTTCTTGGAAATATGGGTTTTACATTTGGAACTTATCTGTGGGATCCGCGTTATAAAGGGCTTGATGACTACATTTGGGAATGCTGCCTTCAAAGGCAGACACAGTAACGAAAAGAGGGCGGGGCTTTGTTGGCTTCGTTCTTTTTTTATGGAGAATTTGCGTATGAATCAGAATGGGAATTTTGGATAAAATAACACGTATAGAAATTAGCTAATTTCTTGACTGATTAGGGAAAAATAAATATAATAATATTAGGGAAAAGAAAGAACAAACAATATATTAGCATAGGAAGATATTTGTATAAAAGGAAGGTGAAAACATGATGATGACAGCAACAGCAACAGAAGTACAGAATAATTTTGGAAAATACTTGCAGATGGCACAAGCCGGCGGTGAGGTTATTGTTGTAAAGAATGGAAAAGAGGTTGCCCGCCTGGTTTCCTATGATAGAAGCGTTTCTTTCCTCACGGATTCACTTACCGGAGTGCTGAAAGGGGATTATGACGAGAAGCAAATCAGAATGGAGCGTATGGGCAAATATGAAAATACTGATTGATACAAACATTATTCTTGACGTTTTGTGCAAACGGGACGATTTTTACAAGGATTCTGCTATGGTTTGGAAGCTTTGTGAGGTCAAAAAGATTACTGGTGTAGTGTCTGCCTTGTCGATTCCCAATATCATATATATTATGCGAAAGGAATTGGATGCAGAAAGAACGAAGGAGATTTTGAACAGTATTTCCCTGATTTTTACGATTGCCGACCTAAAGGCGGATGATTTGAAAAAAGCAGCCAGCATGAAATTTAAGGATTATGAGGATGCGGTTCAGAGCGCCTGCGTTTCCCGCATCAGGGCGGAATATATTATAACCAGAAACATCAGGGATTTCAGAGAGAGCAAAGTAGCCGCCATAAAGCCGGCAGAGTTTTTGGAAAGGATATGACTTTTATTGATTTCAAGAGGACGAGGCGTTAAGCTTCGTTCTTTTTTACATTTCTTTTTTATAATGCGTATTTCGGTTGTAAATGCGTATATTAAACGGTGTAATGATTATATAGCTTATGGGAATCTGCAAAGCAGATTTCCATAAAAGGCGCAAATGCGCCGTCCATCTAATGACAGGCTTCGCGAAGCGGTTCCTGGAATATAGCATTTCTGATTATGGAGAATTGTTTTTTTCCATAAGTATAGAAAATATTTGAAATATAGGAGGTTTCATTATGTTGGTATCCATTGATCATGGCAATTATGCCATAAAGACACCGAACGACTCGTTTGTTTCCGGTCTTTCCGAGCATACGGCCAGGCCGCCCATGGCAGAAGAAATATTGGAGTATGATGGGAAATTCTGGACATTGAGCGGGCAGAGGCTGAGCTATATGAGGGACAAGACCTGTGATGACCGTTACTTTATCCTCTCTTTATTTGCAATAGCAAAGGAAATGGAGCGGACCGGGCGTTATTCTCCGTTGGAACAGATCCAGTTAGCAGTTGGGCTTCCTCCCGAACATTATGGTATACTGAAAGATAAGTTTGCCAGTTATTTTAAACGTGGAATGATTCAATTTGCATATAAGGACAAGCCTTATACAGTGCTGATTAACCGTGTCATGGTATTCCCGCAGGCGTATGCTGCCGTAGTGCCACAGAGCAGCCTGGTAGTCCATACGCTCCGTATTTTTATTATTGACGTAGGGGGTTACACGACAGATGTGCTGCTTCTTCAGAACGGGAAACCGGATCTTCAGTTCTGCCGTTCTCTTGAGACGGGCATTATTACGATGAATAATGAGATTATCCGTAAGGTTGGAGCTTTGCATGATATGCTGATTAGTGATGAACATATCACGGCCGTATTGCGTGGGGAAAACAGTGTTATTCTGCCGGATGATGTTAAAACGGCAATCTATGAAGCGGCAAAACAGCATGCAAATGATATTCTAAACCGCCTTCGTGAACTACAGGTAGACCTGCGTGCAAATCCCGCCGTGTTTATCGGAGGGGGAAGCATCCTGCTCCGCCCGTTTTTTGAGGCTTCACGTCTGGTGGCAAAAGCAGATTTCGTGGAATCTCCCAATGCGAATGCCATTGGATATGAAATGCTGGCAAGGAAACAGCTCTCCCTTCGTCCTACTGTATAATGGGCGGAGGGATGCATAGTGAAAAAAGATGGAAAATATCGTTTTACCCTTCAGTTTGGGGCTGATTCGGAGGAACAGATTCGGGTAGGAGAATTTCTTGAAAGCCTGGGCAATAAAAAGAGTGCCGTTATGGTCGATGTGCTGAATGAGTATCTTTTGTCCCATCCGGAATTGCAGAAGGGAAACTGTAAAATAGAAGTGAAAGTGACATCCGGTTATAATCAGGACAGGATGGAACAGATCATACGGCAGATTGTAGAAGAACGGATTGCCCGGCTGCAGCCAGGCGGAATCCCGGCAGACATCCCACAGGATGAAATATCAGAAACAATGGAAGACGATATAGCACAGATGCTTGACAATCTTGATCTGTTTCAGTAATAGGATAAGTGGACCTGCTAAAGCTATGGCAGGTCCATACGCTTTATAAATATAAAAAGTCCATAAATACCATATAAATTCCACTTATAGTGCGTGTGATGGAATGGTGGATTCTTCAATTCCAGTATAAGCTACTGTAAAATAAGAATATAAGGAGAAGATGGAACAGTGGACTACATAACTTTAGGAAAAAATGTAAGGAAGTATCGTTTGATACTTGGATTCAGTCAGGAAGAATTGGCAGGTTAATGTGATTGCAGCAACAGCCACATCGGCCAGATAGAGAATGCCCGCGGCATTCCCAGTCTGGGTATGGTGGTGAGGATTGCAAACTCACTGTCTGTAACGGTGGACCAGCTGCGGGGGGAATCCTACTCAAATCCGGAAGTGGTGTATCTGCGGGAACTTGCAGAACGCATTGAGAAATACCCGGTTGCAAGACGGATTCAGGCCTGTGAAGCTTTAATGGCTTATCTTGATTCGCTTGAGAAGTTCAGCCAGTAATTGAATACAGATGCTTAAGCCTTACAGGAACAGATAAGATATGACTCATTTATGCGGATAAGACCGATAGATTTATTCAGTTGATTATTCATGCTTAAGAACGGCTATGCCACACGAAAGTGCGGTATGGTCGTTTTTTGCTTGCCTAAATCAAAATTAGATTTTTATGGAAAGTCTTGTAGATTTCAGGTAAAGGAACACAGAACACGAACCAGGCATGCCATCATGGTATGTCTGGTTCCCTGCTGTGGTGGCGTGCCCCAACGAAAAGGAGGTACACGATGGACCATCAGCAGGAATACGATGATGTATTAAGGGCGAGGTTTACAAAATGGCTGGATACCGTTATTTACAGAGCTAAGCTCAAATATCTGCGGAAGACGGAAACGAAGCTTGATACAGTTTCGCTTGAGGAACTGCCAGAGCGCATTCTCCCTGTTTATGAGGATGATTTAAGACAGATTGATTCAATGGATGCGTTTGCTTTTGAAGAGGAGCGGCTTGCTGACGCTTTTGCAAATCTTCCAATTAAGCGGCAGCGGATACTTACTATGCTGTTTGTGGAGGAAAGGGAACCGGAAGAGATTGCAAAGGAATTAAATTGTTCCCCGCAGCATGTATATGACCAGAGGTATCACGCATTAAAGAAACTGCGAACAGAACTGATGGAGGAAGGTGATGGCAGATGAACCCCGAAGAATTTGGTAAGATATTAGAAGAGGCTACGCTGGGCAGTCATCAAGCATTGGAGAGGATTTTTGAGTTATATGACCCGCTTATCAGCAAGCATTGCCGGATAGACGGCAAGATAGATGAGGATCTGAAACAGTACATACTGATACATATTGCCCTCAATATTTCAAAATTTGATATTTAGGCCTTGGCGGTTCTGGATTTTTCAGAGCCGCTAAATTTTTTTCAGTGAGATTCGAGAAGTGCAGAATCAGATGGCTTTTTATAAGTGAAGGCATCCCCAGCCAAACGCACATAGACAATTACATAGTCCATCCCGGTACATTCCCTGATGAAGAGCGGCTATCCGTTTGCCTGGCAAGCAGAACCACGAGCACTGATATATGGATGGCTTCCATATATTACTCCGGCGGTCAAATATCACAGCATCTTACTTGCCCAAATCTCCATCTGCTGCGTTGTTATCAATCGCTGTAGCACTCGCTACAGCTCAATCTTCCGCCTTGCATATGAAGATTTGTTCTGTGTAATCTGCTGCGATATTTAACCGCCAGAGTAATACGCTATGAAATGTCAGGGGCATAATGAGACTTCCGTAATTCGCGGCCCGGCTACAATGAAGGCGGGGAGATGAAATTTCTATGGACCTGTTCGCTGCAGGCGCCGGGAGGACGTTAAATGATACTGATTCTGAGTTGTGAATAGGAGTGGATTAAATTGGTAATAATGAAAACAGAAACAGAAGCATCCTTTGGGTATTCCGTGGTGACCAAAGGAAAGGACAAGGAAATACCCTTTGGGTATCCCTTGATGTCCCAAAAAGAAGGGACAATAATAAGGAAACACCCTTCGGGTATCCCTTGATGTCCAAAGAAAAGGACAAAAAGAGGAAAGGAGTTTTCTATGGAATATGCAACTGCAAAAACAGTGGACCGCTCTCAGTTAAAAGATATACGGGATGTTGTAATAGACACCTCAAAATCCTGTGAAGAACGTATTCAAGGTTTTATAAAGCAGATTGGAAATCCATATTGTTATATGGATGACGGAGTTGTAGTGGAAATTGGATACGCAAATACAGGGGTAAGTTTACAGGAACGGTTGGTAGCCTATGCGAGCAGCATAGATCAGGATTTTGGGAATTTGCGGTAACTGGTGCAATCCTATTGACAAGGTATGAAAAGTCAGACATAATATGGAATATCAAATGCGGGAGCATTTGATATTCCAACGAGGAAAAATACGAAGTGTTTTTTCGAGTATCCCATGGTGGGAGCAACTGATATTCCAACGAGGAAAAATACGCAGTATTTTTTCGAGTATCTCAAAGTAGGAGCATACGGTCAATGAGATGGCCCGGTCAGCCATCTGGGATAACCGCCAGAAACAAATGTCCTGAAAGAATTTTAGGAGGTTTGTTATGGCAGTTAGAAAGAAACAGGTTCCAGACCTGGAAGAATATAGGGCAATGGCATACTATCGTCTGTCTAAAGATGACAAAAATGAGGACAGGGGCAGGGATAGTAACGGTGAAATCAGCGACAGTATTCTGAACCAGCGCAAACTGGTTCACGCGTATCTTAAGAATCATCCCAATATTACACTTATTGATGAAGCATATGATGATGGTTATTCCGGAACGAATTATGATCGTCCCGGTTTTCGTTCTGTCCTTGAAAAAGTTCAGTCCGGAAGCATTAACTGTGTTATTGTAAAAGATTTATCAAGGCTTGGAAGAGAGTATATTGAAACGGGAAAATATCTTGAAATGATATTTCCGTCTTTTGGTATACGTTTTATTGCCATTAACGATGATGTTGACAGTGAACACAGTACAGCGGGGGATGATATTATTATTCCTATTAAAAATATAATGAATGAGTCCTATTGCCGCGAATTATCCAAGAAGCTGCGGAACCAGTTTCGGATTCAGCGTGGTAATGGAGAGTTTTTAGGTGCCTTTGCGAGCTATGGGTACTGCAAATCCCCTGATGATAAGCATAAGCTTATCGTTGATGAGTATGCAGCCGAAGTCGTGCGGGGCATTTTTTCTATGAAAATCAAAGGGCACAGTCAGTCTGTAATAGCAGATTTTCTGGATCAGGAGCAAATATTGCCGCCATCAGAGTATAAAAAGAGCCTTGGCATGAAATATAAGACCGGTTTTCAGGCTTCCTCACAGTCAAAATGGAGTGTTGTTACAATCAACAGGATATTAACAAACCCGATCTATATTGGCACGCTTGTGCAGGGCAAACGCGGCACACCGAATTATAAAATCAAAAAGATGAAGGTGCGCAGCGAGGATGACTGGGTGGTAGTTGAGAACAACCATCCGGCAATTATTGATCCGCTCATGTTTTCTACTGTGCAGAAGATGATGGAGCGTGATACCAGAAGGCCGCCGAAAAAGGATACCCTTCTGCCGTTGGCCGGACTATTGTTTTGCCCAGACTGCGGGCGCACTTTGCAGCGCAGGACCGTAACGAGGGGAAAGCGGAAACACTATTATTATGTATGTGCAACTTACAAAGACGGGAAAGGCTGCAGCAGCCACAGCTTTGAACAGAAAAAGCTGGAAGAAACGGTTTTACATGCCGTATCCAACCAGATACAGATGGTTGTAGAATTAAACCAGCTGGTTCAGGATATTGGGTTAAACAATATGGACCAGATCCGACAGGGACGCATTGATGTTATGATTGTAAAAAAAGAACAGGATCTGGACAGGGATAAGGAATTCCGTATGAAGCTGTATGAAGCGCTGAATGAAGATTTGATTGACAGGGATGAGTATAACAAAATGCGGATGAAGTATTCAAAGCAGATTGAAGACACGGAGAAAGCAATCCGTAAGCTCCAGCTTCAGCGGGCAGAAATTTCATCCGGCAGCAGTGCAGACAATAACTGGATTATGCAGTTCATAAAATTTAAAGGGATTTCTGAGCTGACCCGTGAGGTAGTTGTAACATTGGTGGACCGTATCTATGTATATGAAGATAAACGTATCCGTATTGAATTTAATTACCGGAATGAAATCGCTGCATATCAGGAGATTTTTCAGGAAAGAGCAAAGGAGGTAGTCTAAATGGCACGAAAGAGCAGAGTGAACAGATTAAAAGAAGCTGCTCCTGAGGAGGAACTATTGATACTTGCCGGTGAATATGGACGTCTTTCCGTAGAGGATGGAGACGATATAGAGCAAAATTCCATCGGTAATCAGCAGAAAATCACCCTGCATTATTTAGAAGAGCATCCGGAAATAAAACTGGTAGATACCTATTATGATAATGGTTATACAGGAATGAATTATGAACGTCCGGGATTTATCCGGATGCTTAAGGACTTAAGGAGCGGCCGGATAAACTGTGTGATTGTAAAGGATATTTCCAGACTGGGCCGGCATTTTGTAATGACAAGCGAATTTGTAGAGCGGACATTCCCTGAAATGGGTGTCAGACTTATTTGTATTAACGATTCTTACGACAGCATGGATGGGAACGCAGACGCCTCTGCATTAACCATGCCTTTAAAAATGGTCATGAACGATTATTATGTAAAGGATATCTCCAATAAAATACGTTCCAGCATATCGGCAAAAATGACAGGGGGCGAATTTATTCCAGCTGCAGGCAGCATTCCATACGGGTATGTCAGGAATGCAGAATTTACTACCTACGACATTGATCCGGAACCTGCGGAAGTAGTGAAAAAAATTTATCAGTTAAGAGCCGGCGGTGAAAGCTTTAACGCAATTGCCCGTATATTAAATGAAAAAAATATCCCTTCGCCGGGGAAACTCAGGCTGCTTCGGGGCATCACCAAGGCTAAAAAGTATGAAAATGCTCTTTGGATTCGGGGGACGATCCGTAAAATCTGTTCCGACCAGGTCTATATAGGAAACCGAATCCATGGAAAAGTAAAGAGGGATAAAGTCGGTCTGGAGAAAAAGCGACGGAACGAAGAAGAGTGGCAGGTGATTGAAAATGCCCATCCGGCAATTATTTCTGTTTCATTATATGAGAAGGTCCAGCAAATAAATAAGGAAGAACTGCAGCGCAGGGGCAAGTTTGAGCATAGAGCAGAATGCGGCAATGATTACCGGGATTTATTCCGCGGTATGGTGTTTTGCGCAGAGTGCCAGAGCCCTATGGGCGCAGGGAAAGGATGTGCCAGGCCGAATGCCAAGACGCCAAGCCGCATATTTTACGATTGCAACGGATACAGATATTCTGCCCATACGCAATGCAGCAGCCATTATGTGAGGCAGGAGACATTAATGCAGGCGGTGACTGACACCTTAAACCAACAGATCCAGGTAGCCGTAGATGTAGAACAGCTTGCCGACGGGCTGAAACGTATGCCGAAGGTTGTTTGTTATCAGAATGATGCAGAAAACCATTATGCAAGCGTTTCTGCAAAGCGTAAGAATATGGAAGCTAAAATGGAACAGCTTCTGATAGAACTTACACAGAAGGTCATTGACCGCAGGGAATATGATTATATGAAAAAGCAGTATGCAAAGAAATATGAAGAGCTTTTGCAGGAGGAAACGAAAGCCTTATCTGACATACGGGCGAAAGACGCTGCCCTTAGCGTTACAGAAAAATGGCTGGATGCTATCAAAAAATATCAGAAGATTCCAAGTATTGACCGTGGGCTTCTGGAATTATTGGTAGCCCGGATTGAAATATCAGAAGACAGGACAATTAAGATTATCCTTAATTACGAGGATCCATACCAGCCAATTTTAGAGTTCCTTCAAAGAATAGAGGTGGTAAAGGATGTCAGCTGAGAAACAGGATTTCTATTATCTGCGGCTTTCAAAGGAAGATGGAGATATAGAGGAAGGTTCTGCAGAAGAAAGCTGCAGCATCACTTCCCAAAGAGACTGCATTAAAAGGTATTTGCAGGAACACTGTTTTCAGGCAGATGAGTTTGAGGAAATTGCAGATGATGGGTACTCCGGAACCAGTATGAACCGGCCTGGAATGAGACGGCTGCTGAATCTTGTGGAAAACAGCAAGGTACGGACAATTATCGTTCGCGATCTTTCCAGATTTGCCCGGAATTACCTGGAGGCAGGCCATTATCTTGAATTTGTATTCCCGGCTTATGGCGTGCGGTTCATCTCCATCAACGATCAGTTTGACAGTGAACAGCTTGGCGAAAATACTGCCGGACTGGAATTGGCAATAAAAAACCTGCTGAACCAGATGTACAGCAAGGATATCTCGCGGAAAATTAAGAGTTCTGTGGATTTAAAAAAGCTGAGCGGGGAATATGTTTACGGGACGGCGCCTTACGGATACAAAAAGGGTGAGAAAAAGAATACGATTGTGATAGATAAAGAAGCGGCTGAGATTGTGAAATCTATTTTTGAATGGGCGGTAGCCGGAATTACAATTACCCAGATTGCCCGGAAACTCAACGAAGCGCAGGTGGTGACGCCTTCTGTCTATCTGGCATCGGTAAGGGGAAAATACAAGACACGGGCGGTATGGACCTTTGAATCAGTCCGAAACATTTTAGCCAACCGTATTTATACCGGAGACACAGTGCCCTTTAAATCCCATGTGGTTCGTGTGGGCAGCGATAGAGTGAAGCAGATTCCGGAAGAACTCCAGCAGGTGATTCCGAATACCCATGAGGCGGTCATCTCCCGTGAGCTTTTCTACCAGGCCCGAACCGTGATAAAATCAAAGAAAAAATCCAAAGCCTCACCACGTCCCAATCCATTCAGATCTTTATTGGTATGTGGCTGCTGTGGAAATCGTTTATCGAAAAGCAAACCGCAGAACAAGAACTGGATATGTGTAACACATAGATATAATCCTGGATCAGACTGTGAGAAGGTCCGATTCCGTGAAGATAAGCTGACAGAGATAGTCCTTCGTGCAATCAATGTCCGCTGTAAGCTGCTGGATACAAAAATAAAAAAGATGAAGGAGGCGAGCCACTCGGCAAAATCCCATGAGCAGATCCTTCAGACAGAATGCAGGACGCTGCGCAAACAGATCGACGGATTACAGGCTTTAAAGATGCAGCACTATGAATCTTATGTAGAAGGCCAGCTGAGCAAAGAAAATTTCCTAATAAAAAAACGGGAAATTTCGACAAAAGAAGAAGATTTGAAAATCCGGCTCAGTGTGGCAGAACACAAACAGAAGGAGCAGGCTGAAAAGATCAAAGCCAGCGCCACGCAAATGGAAACCAGCAAAAAAATAATAGAGTACCAGGAGATTACAGAGCTGACGCCTCAGCTGATGAAAGAGCTGGTAAAAAGGATTATCATACGTCCGGACGGCTCTATTCATATAGAATGGAACTTCTGTGATGAAATAGGAGAGGTGATTCCATTTCACAGCAACTTGGCCCTGGAAGAAAAAACCATATGAAAAATTAGAAAAAATGTTGTCCTTTACTTGACACACTCATGAGCGGCAGCCCAATTCTTCAAAATGGAAAAGTGATTGGCGCAGTGACGCATGTGTTTGTCCAGGATTCCACAAAAGGTTACGGAATCTTTATTGAAAACATGCTTCAGCATTGATTCAGGAAACAGAAAGCACTCCTTCGGACTTACCGATTGCGGTAAGATCCGGAGGAGTGTTTTTATACTATAGGAAAGATCTTGTCACGCGAAAGTATCTTCCCATAGAATAGCGCACGCGTGCAGGCGGAACATGTTACAGCGTGACCGTACGCAGCGCAGCCAAGTCCTTTAAGAAAGAGTGATTCAGGAAGTGGACAGCGACTTGTCCGCTTTGTTTTGGGACAACCTTTTTTCTAAAATAAACAAAAAACATATTGATTTTACGTCTTTCAGAATGGAATTTATCCATTCAAAAAATTATCGTCAAAAATTTTGCGGCTTGCGACAATTTTCGACACTTTATACAATTATACAATATGTATAATAGGGTTGGGAAGAAAAACGAGTGCGGCATTTGACAAGATTCGTGGGAATGTCCGGATTGTAAAAATCTTATGTCGAAACTCGGAGATATCTTTTTCTTGAAGGTGTTTTCAGATATGTTATAATGTCGAATGACACGAAAACGCCTGGGGGGAACGCTTTTCGGGGATATAGGGAGTGCCTTTTTTTGAGTGAATACTAGAAAAATCAGCAGGAGGATTGAACGTGGAAAAATTGAATGTTGCGATTGCAGACGATAATGAGAGAATGTTGCAGACCTTGGGAGATATTGTGAAGAGCGACGAGGAACTTCAGGTTGTCGGAACAGCGAAAGATGGGGAAGAAGCGTATGAAATGATTAAAAGAAAAGAACCGGACGTTGTATTGCTGGATATTGTAATGCCGAAATTAGATGGTTTGACAGTGATGGATAAGGTCAAAAATGACAAAAATATTAAAAAACATCCGGCATTTATCATGATTACGGCCATTGGACAGGAAAAAGTTACAGAAGATGCGTTTTCACTGGGGGCGGATTATTATATTATGAAACCCTTTGATAACGATGTTGTGATTAATCGGATAAAGCATGTACGGAATTTGGTAATGCGGAATACGACAGAGATTCGGAAAGTAAATGCGTATGAAAAGAAACAGGATCTGGAAGAACGCAATCTGGAAAATGATGTGACAAGTATTATTCATGAGATCGGAGTTCCGGCGCATATCAAGGGATATCAGTATCTTCGGGAAGCAATCGTGATGTCTGTGACGGATATGGAAATGCTGAATTCTATTACCAAGATTCTTTACCCCGGCATTGCAAAAAAATATCAGACTACGCCAAGCCGGGTGGAACGTGCGATCCGACATGCGATAGAAGTGGCATGGAGCAGAGGGAAGATGGATACGATTGATGATTTATTTGGCTATACAATCCATAACGGAAAAGGAAAACCCACAAATTCTGAATTTATAGCTTTAATTGCGGACAAAATTAGGTTAGAATATAAGCTGAGGGAGTGAGATATCAATCGTCAAAGGATAGATAATTCACCCTCCTCAGAATATATTTTTGGAGGTTTTTACTATGAAGAAAATACTCTTTGCAGCGTCTGAAGGAAATCCCTTTATTAAGACGGGAGGTCTGGCAGATGTGGTTGGCGCACTGCCCAAATATTTAGACAGCAGGAAATTTGACGTGCGGGTAATTTTACCGAAATATTTGTGTATTCCGGAAAAGGACAGGCAGAAAATGTCTCATGTGACAGAATTTTATGCAGATATGCCAAGAGGGAGAGAGTACATAGGAATTGATAAAGCGAAAGAAGAGGGAATTACCTATTACTTCATCGACAATGAACATTATTTTGCGGGCGATCATCCCTATAACCAGATTTTTGAAGATGTAAATAAATTTGCATTTTATTCCAGAGCTGTGCTGGCAAGTTTGCCGGAACTCAAATTTTGTCCGGATATTATTCATTGTCATGACTGGCAGGCGGCATTGATACCGGTATTTCTGAAAGAATTCTATGAAAATAATCCGTTTTACCAACATACCAGGACGATTATGACGATTCACAATCAGAAATTTCAGGGAAGATGGCGTATGGATGATATAGAGAACTGCCGGGATCTGCCTGCAGACTGCCGGTATAAGGCCATGGAAGCCTATAAAGAGACAAATTTTCTGAAAGCTGGAATTTTGTACGCGGACCGGGTGACTACGGTGAGCGAAACTTATGCGGAAGAGATAAAAGTTCCGGAAGGCGGAGAAGGTCTGGACGGAGTCATGCAGGAAGTTTCAGGTAAACTGTCAGGGATTGTCAACGGCATTGATTATGGAGAATATAATTCACTGAAAGATCCCATGCTTGCGGCGCCATTTGGTCTGAGAAATATAACTCAGAAAAAGAAGAATAAAGAAGCGCTGCAAAAAGAGCTTGGATTAAAGCAGGACAATAACGCGATGCTGATCGGGATGGTTTCCCGCTTAACAGAGCAGAAAGGTTTTGACCTGGTAAATTACGTAATGGAAGAAATGCTGACTACTATGCATGTACAGGTAGCCGCGCTGGGAACCGGAGAAGAACGTTTTCAGGAGTCGTTTTGCTATTTCCAGAATAAGTATCAGGGGCAGTTTTCAGCCACAATTGGTTACAGCGAGGAGCGTGCGCATAAAATCTATGGAGGGGCGGACGTATTTTTGATGCCTTCTCAGTTTGAGCCATGCGGACTTAGTCAGCTCATCAGTATGCGTTATGGGACAGTGCCTATTGTCAGAGAAACCGGCGGACTGAAGGATACGGTGGAAGCTTACAATGAAATATGGCAGACCGGGACGGGATTTAGTTTTGCCAATTATGATGCGAAGGAAATGCTGAGCATCATCCGCTATGCCTATGATGTATTCCAGAATCATCCCAAAGAATGGAGACAGATGATGAAGCGCTGTATGAAGGCAGACAATTCCTGGCAGAATTCAGCGAAAAAATATGAAAAGCTTTATCAGGAATTGACAGAATAAGACTGGACGGTACAATTAAATCTGTGCCAGAAGAACCTGGTTTTCTTCCCGCTGGTAATAGTAGACCGAGTCAGAAAGGATTTCCTCTGGCGCAACTTCCGTCAAATTGACTTCCCGGACAATCTGTGAGAGTTCCACAGGATTTTCTGCAAGAGAAGCCGGAACGAGGATCACTTCATGAATACTGCTGGGGAGAATATAAAGATTATCTTTGAGATTTTCGGAAATTTCCTGCAAAGCGTTGGGATAGAGTATGCAGGCGGCGCCGAAGTATTGCTGACTGTTGGTGAGGACATACATAGGAACGCTTTCTTCTTCTAAAACTTCCTGGGTTACTTCCTGTCCGCAGATGGGAAATAAATTAATTGAGGGAAAAATCACTTCAGCCAGAGAACTGTACAGGAAGGGGAGCAGAGCGGGTGTATTTTTCCCGGCAAGCTGCAGAAGAGTTTCCTTCGTAATATTCCAGTAGGCGAGATGGTGGTTATAGATGAGGATAGAAGCATTCTCATAGGGTGACTCCGGAACCAGGCAATAAAATACGATGGCAAGGTCCAGATAAGGAAAATGGGGAATTTCCTGGAGAAGTTCCCTGTTTTTTTCAAAATGGATCAGTTTGTATACGATCCGGGGGCTTACCTGATCGAAACAGGTGAAGAAAGTGGTGTCAATACTGTCAGGCGGACAGTGTTTGTGATAATACTGGAGAATCTGCTTTTGAATAACGGAGAAATCGGTATGACTGCAGTATTGTTCAAAGTAATGATTGAGATAAATGGTCGGGGAAATGTTGATACCAGGTTCCAAAATGGTAAGCCCGTCTAAGATTAAGTGGTTGTTGTGGGGAAACTGCTGAATGGAAATCTGGGTATCCGCGGAAAAGAATGTTCTGAGATTTTCAACTAACTGATGTTTAAATAACTCATATGTCATAATTGCCTCCTGTGCTGTGCTGGCATTGGGAGGGGCTCATCAAAATATGGTGAGGCTTACAATGTATCACGGGAAGCAGATAAATGCAAGATGTTTATAAAAAATATGAGTTTCGCATATTTTTTCATTGCAGTTTCATCCATCACAGCACAATGATATGGCGTCAGTCGGCAGATTTGATTTCTTTCCAGTAAAGATTATATTTCATAGTGGCTTCATCATCGAGAGATTTTAATACTTCGCAGTTTTCCAGAATTTTTGCAGGAGGAAAAATGGTTGTATTATTCTGCAGTTCGGGATCTAAGGATTCTTTTACCCGGGTGTTAGGCGTGGCGTAATACACATACTCAAAATTCATCATGGCAATGTCTTCGCGGCAGAGAAAATTCAGAAATTTTTCTGCATGTTCGGTATGTCTGGCTCTGCCGGGGATAAACCAGCAGTCAATCCACATATTAGAGCCTTCGTCCGGTACGGAAAACGCCAGTTTGTCATTAAATTCCAGGGCGTATCCGGCTTCTCCGGAATAAACGACGGCCATGGCGGCGTTTTCAGCAATCATTTCATCCTGCGCCTCATCCACCAGATAGGAGTAAACGAGTGGTTTTTGCTGAATCAAAAGTTCCTGAGCGGCTCGTAATTCATCTTCATCTGTAGTATTCAGGGAATATCCCAGACGTTTTTGCGCTACCATAAAAGAGTCCCGGACGGAATCCGCCATGATAATCTGCCCCGCATAGTTTTCGTCCCATAAAATATCCCAGGAATTTACTTTTGATTCATCTACCAGATCTTTGTTGTAGAGAATGCCGACGGTTCCGAAGAAATAGGGAAGAGTGTATTTATTTTCGGGGTCGAAAGATTTCGAAAATTCAAAATAAGTCTGATCCAGATCTTTCGAAAGAGGAATGTTTTCATAATTCATTTCAGAGACTTCGTTTTCCTGTATCAGTTTTTCAATCATGTAATCAGAAGTACAGATCAGATCGTAGTCAATGGCGCCAGCCTTGTATTTCGTATACATATTTTCAGGAGTGATATATTCCTCATATTCTACCTTTATGCCAGTTTCTTCTTCAAATATCTCAAGAATTTCCGGTTCAATATATTTTCCATAATTTAATATCGTCAGAGTATTGGGGGAATCCGTCCTGCCGCAGCCAGTAAAGAGGAAAAGGGCGGATACGCTCAGCACAAGCAGCAGTTTCTTTTTCATTCGCGGGTCTCCTTTCTTGCAGTCGGGCCAAAATTCATAAAAAGCAGAAGTATCAGCGCAATTAAAAACAGTATCGTGGAAAGCGCATACATTTCCGGACGGATGCCTTTGCGCATTTCTGTGTAAATGATGGTGGACAAGGTGTTAATACCTGCGCCTTTGGTGAAATAAGTGACAGAAAAATCATCCAGCGACATTGTCATTGCCATGAGAAAACCGGAAAGTATGCCGGGAAGTATCTGAGGCCAGATGATTTTGCGGAACGCATACAGAGGCGTCGCGCCTAAATCCAGTGCGGCTTCGTATGCGGTGCGGCTGCTTTGTTTGAGCTTTGGCAGGACATTTAAGATGACATAGGGGATGTTAAAGGTAATATGCGCAATCAGCACGGTACTCATGCCCAGGCGGGTAAAGCGCACAAACAGCAACATCATGGAGATTCCGGTAACAATGTCCGCATTCAGCAGCGGAATATTAGTGGCGCCAAGCATGACAGTCTGGCCGCGTTTTTTCATGGCGTCAATTCCCAATGCCGCCAGAACGCCCAGCAGAGTGGCAATGGCCGCGGATGCCAGGGAAATGAAAATCGTAGTGCAGAAAGCTTCCATAATGGCGCTGTTTGAAAATAATTTTTTATACCAGGCCAGGGTAAATCCTCCCCAGAGTACTTTTGATTTGGAATTGTTAAAAGACAGTACAATCAATACTCCAATAGGCAGATATAAAAATAAAAAGATCAGAAATAGATAAATCCGTTCCGCAGATTTTCGAATCATTTGTGTTGTCTCCTTTCAGCAGAGTCATCCGGGCTTACCATACACCGGCGCCGGTTTCGTCTCCGCGGGAATTCATCAGTGCCATGCTGGCGATCACAAAGATCATCAGCACAAACGAAAGTCCGGAACCCAGGTTCCAGTTATATTCCTGCATAAACGCCTGCTCTATGACATTTCCAATCAGCAGCACTTTCCCGCCGCCCAGAAGGTCGGAGACCGCAAAAGAGGTCAGCGCAGGCACAAATACCATAATGATGCCGCTGATAACGCCGGACATGGTGAGCGGAACAATAATTTTAAAAAATATGGTCGCATTGCCGGCGCCCAGATCTTTTGCGGCTTCAATGATATCCGGCTGAATACGCGCCATCGCATTGTAGATGGGAAGAATCATAAAAGGCAGAAAATCATATACCATACAAAAAACCACGGCGGTGGGGGTATTTAAAATATCAATCATGGGAAGTCCCAGTGTTTCCAAAAGAGAATTTATAATGCCGTTGTTGGAAAGAAGCATCCGCCAGGCAAGAATGCGCAGCATGAAGTTCATCCACATAGGCAAAATAAAAATAAATACAATAAATCCCTGACTTTTTGTCTTCATCCTGTTTAAAATCATAGCCAGAGGATAAGACAGAATCAGACAGATAACGGTGCATATTAGGGCAAGCTTTAAGGACAATATCAACGCTTTGAAATGTACGGAAAAAGCGATGGAAGAAACATTTAATAATGTAAAGCTGCCTCCGGTGGTGGTGAATGCATAGTACAAAACCATCGCAATCGGGAGCAGAATAAATCCTGTCATCCATAAAATATAAGGCCCGGCGAGAAGCTGCCGTTTCAGTTTACGCATTTAATTCCACCGCCCTTTCGTCATTAGATTCCGGTTTGTTCATAATCTGGATATTAAAAGGGTCGACCCTGATTCCGACATGGGCGCCCACCGGATGCATCTGGGTAGTTTGCACCAGCCATTCATAACCGTTGGCAAGAACTTCCATTTCCCAGTGGACGCCTTTGAAAATCAGGGAAATTACGTCCCCTTCCAGCATACCGTTTTCCGGGGCAACCAATTCCACATCTTCCGGGCGGATTACCACATCCACCGGAGTATTGCAGCCGAAGCCCTCGTCCACGCACGGGAATTTTACGTCCAGGATCTGCACCAGGCGGTCGTTCAGCATCAGGCCGTTGATAATATTGCTTTCACCGATAAAGTCGGCAACAAAGGCATTGACAGGTTCATTATAAATATCCTGCGGCGTGCCGATTTGCTGAATATAGCCCTGATTCATTACTACAATGGTATCAGACATGGTCAGCGCTTCTTCCTGATCGTGGGTTACATATATAAATGTGATGCCAAGTTCGTTTTTGAGGCGGATCAGCTCGTACTGCATATCCTGGCGCAGTTTTAAATCCAGTGCGCCTAAAGGCTCATCCAAAAGCAGCACTTTTGGTTCATTAACGATTGCGCGGGCGATGGCGATCCGCTGCTGTTGGCCGCCGCTTAAAGAATCTATACTGCGGTTTTCGAAGCCTTCCAGATTTACCAGCTTCAGGGCGTATTTGATTTTATCATCAATGTAAGCTTTGCTCTTTTTGCGTATTTTTAGCCCGAAAGCAATGTTTTGTGCGATAGACATATGCGGGAACAATGCATATTTTTGAAAGACCGTATTTAACTGCCGCTGGTTCGGGGCAAGGTTTGTGATGTCTTTGCCGTCAAAAACCACCGTTCCCTGGTCCGGGGTTTCAAATCCTCCGATAATCCGCAGCGTGGTAGTTTTGCCGCAGCCGGAAGGCCCTAAAAGTGTGAGAAATTCATTTTCCCGGATATATAAATTTAAATCATCTAATATCGTATCTCCATCAAAGGATTTTGTGATATGCTGTAAGTCAATGAGTCGTTTGCTCATGGCTGTCCTCCTAAAAGCTTGGGGGAGTGGAAACCCAGAGTATAACCGCCTCCCTGCCGCTGCAATTTTCTATCGAATGTTTTTTTTCCGCTTTAAAATAAAAAGATTCCCCCTGTTTTACGGTAAAAGAGCGGGGACCGTAAAAGAGTTTAATACTGCCTTTTAATACATAGCCAAATTCCTCTGCTTCATGCGGAAGCTGAATTTCAGAGACGCCATGCGGGGCAAGAGTCATCAGTACCGGCTCCATGGCATTTTTCTGCGCATTGGGAATGAGCCATTTTACCTGATGGTGAAGCTCTTTTCGTTCTTTGATAAAGTAATCCTCCTGCCGGAATACGAGTTGTTCCGGTTCCTGATCTGTGAAAAATTCTGCCGGGGTAGTGCCAAGACATTGAATAATGTCCAGCAGTGTTCCCACAGAAGGAGAAGTGAGATTTCGTTCCAGTTGGGAAATAAAGCCCTTGGACAGTTCGCTGCGGTCAGCAAGCTCCTGCTGAGTCAGTCCATATTGAATGCGCAGTTCTTTCATGCGGTGTCCGATATCCATAGGCAGGCCTCCTTTTGGCGCCGTTCCGGGAGACAGACAGCGCCGCCGGAACTAAAAAGTAAACTTTAAGTATAGTATTGGTAGAATAAAGCTAATAATGATTTTTAAGTTTAATAATAATAAACAAAATATATTATAAATTGAATACAAAAAATGTCAATAGAGAAATTTGAGAAAAAAATAAAAAAAGGTCTTGCAAATTAAACATAAAATGGATATAATAATAAAGGATTTGTTAATATCCATGCCAAAGTGGCGCAGTTGGTAGCGCGTCGCATTCGTAATGCGTAGGTCGAGGGTTCGAGTCCCTTCTTTGGCTGATTGGGAGAGTGCCTTTTCACGGGATGGTGAGAAGGCGCTTTTATTATTCTGTAAAATAATAAATAATATGCGTACGCAAATGGAACATGTCACTGCGTGACAGGACGCGCAGGAATGAGCGCGCGGAGAATTGACCTGATAATATAAATGGAGGAACTAAGGATGAAGAATGAATCTGCTGGAAACGATCAGAGTTTGGAATTTGTGGAAATTGCTGAGTTTATAAGAAGTGATAACCACAAAGAAATTTTAAGGTATAAGGAGCAGGAGAGAAGAAGGAAGAAAAATTTTTACAGAATGCTTATCATGTCTGCGGCAGTGGCTTTGACAGCTGTTTTGCTGGGAGTGTTTGCATTTCAATTGCAGCCGCTGCTGGTTGGCGTGGTGCTGATTTTGGAGGCGGCGGTTGCAGTATGCCTCTATCCTGCTCCGGTCTGGGTGCATGTGCTGGAACTAACGATTACTCTTGGTTCTGGCCTGGTGTGCGGTATGCCTCTTTTTATGGCGGTGGGAGTACTGGTTTATCTTGCTGCAATTCTCGTCTGGACTAGTGTCTTGCAGATGAGCGAATATTCTGCGGAGTTTCGCCAGATATAATTCGGTCAACACACTGGCGTGGAGAACTATATTTTCTGGCAGTAATGAAACGTGAAAGGAAGGTAACGTGAATGGAATACCAGACAGTAGTTTATTATACGTTTTGTCCCGCCGGAGAAAGGCCATGGAAAGAATATAAGAAATACCAGCGCAAAATCGCAGAACTAATGCTGGCATATGGGTTTGAGGATCAATTTGGACTGGCGTTTCAACCGACTCAGGTGAAGAAAGGTCTGCATGGGAAACCATTGTGGGCGGGACAGGAGGGGCTTTACTTTAATGTAAGTAATACGGCGGGACTGGTGGTCTGCGCGCTTTCCAATCAGGAAACCGGCGTGGACGCAGAACAGATCCGTGCGGTCAGGCCTGCGGTAGCAAAACGGTGCTGTACAGAAAGTGAACTTGCTTATATTTGGGGAAAGTCCGGGGAACATCGGGAAGAAGAGACGAGAGAGAGGTTTTTTCAGTTGTGGACGTTAAAGGAAAGTTTCATTAAAATGACTGGCCAGGGCATGTATTTTCCTTTAAAAAATGCAGAGTTTTCTATTCGGGATGCAGGATCTGTACAGGAAATTTCCTGCTCGCAGACAGGGCATTTTGTGCAGAAACGGCTGGGAGAATATTGGATAGCGCTCTGTACGCGGAATGAAGCAGAAGCTGCCTGGAAGGAGCTGACGCTCAAAGACTTATGGGAATCATAACGCTGATGTAAATGGGATGAAAATTTCTATGGAAAACGCTGGACTATTTTGGCAAAATATGATTAAATATGTTTAGGTATGTTAAATACATGTCAATGTTTTTAACATGATAAAATTTGTATGTATTGAAAGGAGTCTTAAAATGATTTACACTAAGGAAGTCGAAAACATGTGTCCTGTAGCTAAGGGCGCAAAACATGAACCCGCTCCAATTCCAGAAGAAGGAAAATGGGTTCATTCCAAGAAAATTGAAGATATTTCTGGTTTTACACACGGTGTGGGCTGGTGTGCTCCCCAGCAGGGCGCCTGCAAGCTTTCTCTGAATGTAAAAAATGGTGTAATTGAAGAAGCTTTGGTTGAGACCATCGGATGTTCCGGAATGACTCATTCTGCAGCTATGGCGGCAGAAATTCTGCAGGGCAAGACCATTCTGGAGGCATTAAATACAGACCTTGTCTGTGATGCAATCAATACTGCTATGAGAGAGTTGTTCTTACAGATCGTTTATGGCCGTACCCAGAGCGCATTCTCTGACGACGGACTTGCAGTGGGCGCTGGTCTGGAAGATTTAGGAAAAGGACTTCGTTCTCAGGTTGGAACCATGTATGCAACAAAGGAAAAGGGTGTTCGTTATCTGGAAATGGCAGAAGGATATGTAACGGGCATTGCACTTGACGCAGACAATGAAGTCATTGGTTATCAGTTCGTGAGCCTTGGAAAAATGACTGACTTCATCAAAAAAGGCGATGATCCAAACACTGCATGGGAGAAGGCAAAAGGGCAGTATGGCCGTGTAGCGGATGCAGCTAAGATCATTGACCCAAGAGAAGAGTAGGAAAGGAGAACGAATACAATGGCTTTATTTGAATCATATGAAAGAAGAATTGACCAGATCAATTCTGTATTAAACAGTTATGGAATCAGCTCTGTGGAAGAAGCTGAGAAGATTACCAAAGATGCTGGGCTTGATGTATACGAGCAGGTTAAGAAGATCCAGCCGATTTGTTTTGAAAATGCATGTTGGGCATATACAATAGGCGCAGCAATTGCAATCAAGAAAGGTGCAAAAAGAGCGGCAGATGCAGCGGCAGCTATCGGAGAAGGTCTTCAGGCGTTCTGTATTCCAGGTTCTGTGGCAGACCATAGAAAAGTAGGTATTGGACATGGTAATCTTGGTAAAATGTTGCTGGAAGAAGAGACAGAATGCTTCTGTTTCCTGGCTGGACATGAATCTTTTGCAGCAGCAGAGGGAGCAATCGGTATTGCTGAGAAGGCAAATAAGGTGCGCCAGAAGCCTCTGCGCGTTATCCTGAATGGTCTTGGAAAAGATGCGGCTCAGATTATTTCACGTATTAACGGATTTACTTTTGTAGAGACAAAATATGACTACAAGGAAGCAAAATTAAATGTGGAGTATGAAAAAGCATATTCTAACGGACTTCGTGCTACAGTAAAATGTTATGGCGCTGATGATGTTCAGGAAGGCGTTGCAATTATGCATCATGAAAATGTTGGCGTATCTATTACAGGTAACTCCACCAACCCCACACGTTTCCAGCATCCGGTAGCAGGTACATATAAGAAAGAATGCAACGAGCAGGGCAAGAAATACTTTTCTGTTGCATCCGGCGGCGGTACAGGACGTACTCTTCATCCGGATAACATGGCGGCAGGGCCGGCTTCTTACGGTATGACAGATACTATGGGACGTATGCATTCTGATGCACAGTTTGCAGGTTCTTCTTCTGTTCCAGCTCATGTGGAAATGATGGGTCTGATCGGAATGGGTAATAATCCAATGGTAGGCGCTACTGTTGCAGTGGCAGTTTCCATTGAGGAAGCGGCAAAGGCTGGTAAGTTCTAAGAAATAGCGTATTTATAAGGGTTTCCGTTGACGTGAGTTGTCGGCGGGAGCCCTTAAATTCTCTGCGTAGCATACAAGTAACGCACAGGTAGCACACATGAGGAAGCGCATAAATTTGAGATAAAGAAAAGGGTATCTGCTTTTGACAGATACCTCTAATACGGTTTTATGTAACAGTTATTCCTTATACTTAGAATATTGTGCCAGACAGCAAGGAATAATCTTTTAAATGCTCTAAAATGGTATTCTGGACATATTCAAGAATGGCAGCGGTATTATAAGAGAAATAATTTTCGAGAGTGTTAGCTTATGTGTGTAAGTCTTTTGGACTTCCATAATGAATTTTATCAAAATACCAAAGCCCGTAAAGGCTGAAACCCTTGCCTTGACTGGTTTCCGGCATTTTGAGCAAAGTAATTAGGCAGTCCAAAGAAAATTTTCAGACAACTTATTTACACAGATTTTCAGACACACTCTGACAAACTCGTCTTATATGTATATTTACTAAAGTGCCAATTTGTATAATGCCAACTGATTAAGACTTACACTCTCTTTTTCCGCTTCAATGGCTAATCTTTGATGCAAAGATTTTGGAAGCCTTACAACAAATTTTCCACTGAAATTATTTGGTGCCTCTGGAATTGGTATAGGAAGATTATTTTCTATCTTTATTTCAATATATCCTTCCAGTGCTTCATTAAGGCTTTCATATAATCCTTCAAGTGTATCACTGGTACTTTGGCATCCGTCAAGTTCCAAAATTCTGCCATAGAAATAGTGTCCGCTTTCATCATTCATTTCCTGCACTAATCTTGTATAGGGCAATCTCATATAATCCTTAACTTCCATGCTTTCATGCTCCTTTCCGCTTGCTGTATTATGTCAGGATAAGGGGATTATTCCCCTATCCTATTCAGCACATCAACAACATAAGCTTTTTTATGGATTTTCTTGTTTTATTGTTATCAAATCCCCAGTTTCTTTATTCAGATCATGCTTGTGGCTTCCTTTTTGCCTTGCTGAAACGTAGCCATATGCGGCTAAAACTTTGTCTATTTCTTCAGACCGTATTCCGTTTGGCTGTTGCTTCATTTTTTTCAATTAGTTTTTTTTGTATCATATATAGTACTATTTGTCAATGGGGATATAGAGCATATTTCTAATGTATATAGTAGTATTAAAAGTAATATATATAGAAATGGTATCAAAAGTTATTGGTAATAGATACTGAAGGAGAGGGCGTTGCTTACATGTATGGATATTGTCGGATAAGTACAAAACAGCAGGGCATTGACAAACAGATTAGAAATATTAAGGGCTATTATGACAAAACTGTGTAATACAGGAAGTATATACAGGAACAAAAGATGCAAGATTATGTGAGGGAAATCCGGGAAGAGCGTAGAGGCAGATAACAGATGAGAATTATGCTGGAAACGAATATTCTGATTTTCATCATCTTCTTTCCCTCTGGAGTGACGAGGGAATTTACCAGACAGGTAGGACTTGGGAACCGGATTGTGTTGTGTGACTATTTGATTGAGGAACTGCGGCTTGTGGTAGACAGAAAGTTTCCAGAACGAAAAAAGATTCTGGAGCAGTTTTTCTATGAATTGCCGTTTGAATTGGTCTGCACTCCAAAGGACTTAAATTTGGAAGATTTTCCTGCGGTAAGGGACAGTAAGGATACTCCAATTCTTGCCACTGCCATTTTGGAAAATATTGATATACTGATAACTGGGGATAAGGATTTGCGGGTGGTGGAAACAGAGTACCCGGAGATTATGACGATGAGTGAATTTATAGCAAAATATTGAATCAGGGAAGAAGAAAAACAGGGGGAAATCGGTTAATGCAATTTTTTCCAGTTTTAAAGATAAATAAAGATACCTTGCAGAAATGTGTGCCGTTTGGTACTGTCATATTCTGCAAGGTACCTCTGTTTATAGAGATAATAATTATTTTTGCCGTACTAAATAAAGACTAGATTTGCTACTCATCCTTCCATGTTCTGCAATGTATTGGTATTCCGTATAAGAATTATAAAACAGAGAGTGGAGGGGTACAATATTTTTCATAATTTGTTTATGTCTTGTGAGAAGCGAAAGGAATGATAAAAACGGTATATTACGGAATCCAGTAAGATAAAGGAATAAAGATATCTCTATTGCGAAAAAAGTTAAATCATGATAGTATGAAATGAGAAAAAATGCATGGCAGGAGAAAGGACATACAGCTATGACAGGTAGAAAAGCGGAACTGCATTACTTAGAGCAGTTATATAGGCAAAGCGGTAATCAGATTCTGGTGCTGTACGGACGAAGAGACAATCGGGGCAGACAATTGGTACAGGAATTTTGCAGAGAGAAGAAAAGTTTTTATTATTATGCGCCAGAAGTATCGGCAAAGGCGCAGAAAAGCCGAATGAGGAGTGAAATTGCAGAATATTACCAGGTATCTGTAGCGGAAGAAAGTTATGATACTTATTTTAAGCGGGTCAAGAGCGGGGACGGCAGCAAGCTGGTACTGGTGATTGAGGAATTTCAGCATATTGTGAAAAAGGATATGCAGTTTCTGGAAAGTGTGATAAAACTAAAAGATAAGAAACTTTATCCAGGTCCGGTATTGATTCTCTTGTGTTCCGGCAACGTTTCCTGGGTAGAGCAGGAATTGCCGGGATTGCTGGGGAAAGCCGTAAAAAAATTCAGCGGAATGATCAAGCTTCATGAACTGCAGTTTTTAGATATGGCAGGTTATTTTCCCAATTACACATTAAAACAGAAGGTGGAGGTTTATGGAATTATAGGAGGAGTGCCAGAGTACCTTCGTCATTGGGACGCTTCAGGAGATCAGAAATATAATATCTGCCGCAGCATTTTATCCCCGGATGGATATTTCCATGACAGGGCGGAGGAGTTCATACGAGGCCAGCTACGGGAACTGACAGTATACCATACAATTTTGGAAGCATTGGCAAGCGGAAAACGGAAATTGAATGAACTGTATCAGGAGACAGGGTTTTCCAGGGCGAAAATCAGCGTTTATCTGAAGAACCTGATGGAATTTGACGTAGTGGAGAAGGTATATTCCTTTGAGACGGGCGGATGGGAAAACGCACAAAAAGGATTGTATCAAATCAAAGATACATTTATTAATTTCTGGTTTAAGTTTGTATATCCGCACTTGTCAGAACTGTACCGGACAGAACCAGAAGAATTTTATGAAAAATACATTGCCGGAGAGCTGGAGCAGTATCTGAATCGCTACTTTGTAAAATTGTGTATGGAATATCTGCAGTATTTGGACAGCAGCAGCAAACTGCCTCTGAAAATACATAAAATGGGAACCTGGGTAGGTAAAAAAGGGACGATTGATATCATTGCTCAAAACAGTGTGAGAGAAAATCTGATCTGTCTTTGCAACTGGTCAGAGCCGGAACTGACCTTTGAGATGTGTCAGAAGCTGTTTGCCAGTATGGACCAGGCAAAAGTGGCGGCAAATTTTTATTATCTGTTTACCGCAAAGGCGTTTGATGAAAAGCTTGTAAAAATGGTGTCAAAGGATTCGCGTATCCTGTTGGTGGATATGAATCAGGCAATTTAAAGAAAGCAGGATATAATTTATGGCGAAAGCTTTGTATATAGCGGAAAAACCCAGTGTGGCAAGAGAGTTTGCCAAAGCATTAAAACTGGATTTTAAAAATCAGGATGGATATATGGAATCGCCGGAAGCAGTGGTGACCTGGTGCGTGGGACATCTGGTGACCATGAGTTACCCGGAGGTTTACGACGAGAAGTATAAGAAATGGAGCCTTGCCACACTTCCCTTTCTTCCGGAAGAATTTAAGTATGAAGTAATTCCGGGAGTGAAAAAGCAGTTTAAGATTGTCTCAGGACTATTGAATCGAAAAGATGTCGGTATCATCTATGTATGCACCGACTCTGGAAGAGAAGGAGAATATATTTATCGTCTGGTAGAACGCCAGGCCAACGTAAAAGATAAGGAACGCAGGAGAGTGTGGATTGACTCTCAGACAGAAGAAGAGATTCTTCGGGGAATCCGGGAAGCGAAAAATCTTTCAGAATATGATAACCTTTGTGAATCAGCGTACTTAAGGGCGAAAGAAGATTATTTAATGGGGATTAACTTTTCAAGGCTTCTGACTCTGAAATATGGGAATGCGATTTCAAATTTTATGGGGGCGAAATATACGGTGGTCAGCGTAGGGCGCGTCATGACCTGCGTGCAGGGAATGGTCGTGCGCCGGGAACGGGAGATTCGTGAATTTGTGAAAACTCCTTTTTACCGGGTTTTAAATACTCTGGATATTCAGGGCAATCCCGTGGAAGGGGAATGGCGCGCAGTGGAAGGATCGGAATATTTTAATTCTCCCAAACTTTATAAAGAAAATGGCTTTAAAGAAAAGGAAGAAGCAGAGAAATTAATTCAAAAATTAATAAATAATAAGGAAGTGGAAGCATGGAGGGCGCAGGTAGAGAAGATTGAGAAGAAGAAAGAGACAAAGAATCCGCCTCTTTTATATAATCTTGCAGAACTCCAGAATGAAAGTTCCAGATTGTTTAAAATCAGCCCGGATCAGACCTTGCAGATTGTTCAGGAATTGTATGAGAAAAAGCTGGTGACTTATCCCAGAACCGATGCCAGAGTATT
This sequence comes from Lachnospiraceae bacterium, assembly GCA_910575155.1. Lineage (GTDB taxonomy): Bacteria > Bacillota > Clostridia > Lachnospirales > Lachnospiraceae > Petralouisia. The sequence goes on along the minus strand of CAJTDX010000007.1, from coordinate 123,479 downwards.
ATCTTCAGCGGTGGCGAAAGAGATACATAAAAATATCGGTGGATTAAAAAATATTCCCTCTGTGAAACATTTTGCAGAAGAAATTCTGTCAAGCGAGAGCTATAAAACGATTGCCAGAACCAGATATGTCAATGATAAGCAGATTACGGACCATTACGCTATTATCCCTACGGGTCAGGGATTTTCAGCAATCCGCAGTCTCAGCCAGACGTCTCTGAATGTATATGAGACAATTGTGCGGCGGTTTTTAAGTATCTTCTGTCCGGCGGCAGTCTATCAGAAGATAAATCTTATAACGGCAATGGAACGCGCGGAAGAGGGAAAAGAAAAATTTTTTGCCTCTTTTAAAATTCTTTTGGAGCCAGGTTATCTGAAAGTGATGGAATACTCGTTTCAGAAGAAAAAGGCCGCAGATTCCTCCGGAGAAGAAAAAGAAGGCGGCAGGGCGCAGTCCTGCGACGCTGAATTTATAGAGAAATTGTCCAAAGTAAAAAAAGGTATGGAACTTCCGGTAACGGCAATAAAGATCAAAGAGGGGGAGACGCAGCCTCCCAAACGTTATAATTCCGGGTCTATGATTCTTGCCATGGAGAATGCCGGACAATTAATTGAAGACGAGGAATTACGCGCGCAGATCAAAGGAAGCGGAATCGGTACCAGCGCTACCCGTGCGGAGATTTTAAAAAAGCTGGTAAATAATAAATATCTTGCATTAAATAAGAAAACGCAGATTATCACTCCCACATTATTGGGAGAAATGATTTATGACGTGGTAAGCGCCTCAATACGTTCTTTGTTAAATCCGGAATTAACGGCAAGCTGGGAAAAAGGCCTGAATTATGTGGCGGAGGGAAGCATTACCCCGCAGGAGTATATGATTAAATTAGAACATTTTATTCAGAGCCGCACCAGCGGCGTATTGAATCTGAACAATCAATATATGCTTAGAAGCTGTTTTCAGAATGCTTCATTGTTTTATAAACCATCAAAAAAGAAAGAAGGTAAGAAAAAAGTATGAAAACATGTGAAATTAAATCTCTATATAATTTGTCAGAAACCATTGCGGCAGATTTGTTTGCAGGTCTGACCTATCCATGGGAAGCGCTTCCTAAAATCGGCGATTTTATTTGCGCGCTTGGCAAAGAGCTGGAAGCGGAGAAATATGAGCAGCGGGGCGATCATATCTGGATTGCCAGAACAGCCAAAGTGGCGCCCACGGCGTTTTTGAACGGGCCTCTGATCATTGATGAGGAGGCAGAAATTCGTCACTGCGCCTTTATTCGTGGAAATGCCATTGTAGGAAAAGGCGCGGTTGTGGGAAATTCCACGGAATTGAAAAATGTAGTGCTGTTTAACAAGGTACAGGTACCTCATTATAATTATGTCGGAGATTCCATTTTGGGCTATAAGGCTCATATGGGCGCAGGCTCCATTACCTCCAATGTCAAATCTGACAAGACGCTGGTGGTGGTGAAAAATGCCGCAGAAGAGATTGCTACCGGTTTAAAAAAATTCGGGGCTATGCTGGGAGACGAGGTGGAAGTAGGCTGCAACAGCGTACTGAATCCGGGAACAGTCGTAGGCAGTCATAGTAACATTTATCCCCTGTCTATGGTGCGGGGAGTGGTTCCCGCACATGCTATTTATAAAAATAAAAATGAAATTGTCGAAAAGAATAATTCACCGATCTAAATATTGACAAAAAACATCGCATGTACTATTGTATTAAAAGAGTAATACAGTGGGGATGTGATGTTTTCTCGTTCTATGGAACTTTTTATGCCATAGAACTTGAATATAAATTATATCAGAAGGAGAGGTAGTTATGTTAGAAATTGAGGAACTGACGAAAAAATATGGAAAATATCTTGCTGTGGACCATGTAAGTTTTACTGTGCCCACAGGTCATGTTGGTATTTTACTGGGGCCTAATGGCGCGGGAAAGTCCACAATTATCAAGAGTATTGCGGGGCTGCTGCGGTATCAGGGAGGCGTTGGAATCGAACATATGCCGGCAAGAACTCTGGAAGCAAAGAGAGTATTTGCCTATGTGCCGGAGGTTCCGGCAATGTTCGACGCACTGACCGTGCGGGAACATATTGAATATATCAGACGGGCTTATGATTCAGATATTACAGATGATGAAGTGAATCAGCTTCTGGTCAGGTTTGAACTGGATGATAAACAGAAAAAACTGGGGCGCGAGCTTTCCAAAGGAATGATGCAGAAAGTAAGTATCTGCTGCGCCCTTGCCATTAAGCCCAAAGTAATCCTGTTGGATGAGCCGATGGTGGGGCTGGATCCGGCGGCGATCAAAGAGCTGAAAGAAGTCGTGCTGGAGTTAAAGCAGCAGGGAGTCACCGTATTGATCAGCACACATATGCTGGAAATGGTTAAGGAATTATGGGACCATATGTTTATTATGGAAAAGGGAAAAATTGTAGGAAGTTTTAATAGAGAGGAAGAGAAAGACGCAGATATTGAAGAATTGTTCTTTAAAATTACAGAAGGCGGTGAGGCATCATGAAAGGGATGATTTATCTTTACCAGCGCACCATCCTTAATCGTATTAAATATGCCCTGAAGCGTCCGGTGAGCTATATCTTGGGCGTATTCATTGTATTATACATTGGCATGATATTTTTCAGCTTTCAGACGATGGTTGAGGAAGGACAGATTGGTTCTGCGGAAAATGTGGTTACTATTTTGTCAGGGATTATATTGTTGCTGATTCCTGGAAATATTATTGCTTATTCCAAACGTAAGGGATTGATTTTTCGTCCCAGTGAAGTACATTTTGTATTTTCCGCGCCGGTCAGCCCTAAAATGGTACTGATGTTTGCGGGAGTAAAATCTTTTGCAGTAAATATTCTGCTGGGAATTGTGGTTGCGGTTCTGGGAAGTTTTTGGTTTGAGATCGGGATACTGCAGGCTCTGGGATTTTTCCTGTTTTTTTCTGTGTTTGAGAGTATTCTGGAAGCATCTCTGATTATATTTTGTTACGGAAACGAACGTTTTGGTGAAAAATTTTTCAAAAGACTGGTTGTTGTAATGTATCTTTTTATGGCAGTTATAGCGGGCATTGCCGTATTTCTGCTGATGACCAGGGAACCTTCTTTTCAGTTGATTCAGGAGTATTTTGCATTTCCGGTGATTCAGCTTGTACCGATCATAGGCTGGACAATTGCATGGATACGTCTGTTATTCCTGGGAGCGGATACGGTCAGCCTGATTGGCACGGTACTTTATCTTGCGTCTGTTTTGCTGCTGTTTATTATGGCCCGGAAAATGAAGTGTACGGGAGCTTATTATGAAGATGCCATGAAATTTGCAGATGATTACCAGAAAATCAGGCAGAATCAGAAAAAAGGCATTGCGAATATTCCCTGGAAGAAGAAACAGAAACTGCGTGAAGCCACCGTGGAGTACAAAGGCAAGTTTGCAAAAGCAATTTATTTCCGGCAGATTCTGGAATATAAAAAGAATCCAACTTTTATTTTTGGATGGAACAGTCTGCTTTGCTTCGGTCTTGGAGCAGTGATTGCGGTGGTAGGGTATTTCAATGATGCGGTAGGCCAATTTGGGCCAGGCAAGATCTTCATCATTCCGGGGGTCGTGGCTTATGTTACGTTTATCTTTACCGGTTATGCTACCAAATGGTCAAAAGAACTGGAAAATCCTTATACGTATCTGATTCCGGACACGCCGCTTAAGAAAGTCTGGTACTCTACGAAGATTGAACATTATCGCGCCATTGTGGATGGAATCCTGGTAACAGTTCCGGGCGCCATTGTGTTTGGAATTGGTCCGGTAATGACGGTATTGACGGTGCTGCTGTATATCTGTCTGCAGGCGAACCGCCTTTATTATAATATGCTGGCAGACGCCCTTGTCGGAAATGTTCTGGGTAATTTGGGGCGTTCGTTGGTAAAGCTCCTGTTCCAGGGAGTAGCTATGGGAATGGGAATTGTGGCTGCCGCTATGGCCGGTGTGCTTCTGGGCGTTGAGACAGGTTTTTTTGTTATGATTGCGGTAATGACAGTTCTTACTTTTGCAGGCGCTGTGATTGCGTCGGTATCATTTACACGGATGGAAGTAATGGAATAAAACAAAGCGTGTAATGCTTAGGGAAAGGAAGCCTTTTGGGGAGAATGTCTGCTCAAAAGGCTTTTATTTATTGCTGTTTAATGCTATAATGGGTGCAGGGTATATTGATTATAAATGAAAAGTTTTTGGAATGATTTAATAATGAGGAGGAGCTAAAGTGTTTGTGTTACAGCAAATTGGGAATATTGATAATATTTATGATTTGATGGCTTTGTGCAGTTCTTTTATATTTTGTGAGTTGGACAAGAAAAGCTATGAATTTGCAAGGTTTAAAGATGATGATTATGATAATGTGTATGATGCGATAGATCGGTATCGTTGCGAGCGTCATCATAAAGGGAGCAAAAGCGCTTTTGATGAATTAAGAAATTATTTAATTTCTTTTCTGAAACCTGAAACAACGGTGGAAAAATGTTTTGCAGTAGTAAAATATATTGATGAGTTAGTCGAGGCAGAAATAAACGGCAGGCTTTTGGGAGGGAAACAAATTATAGAATATTCTTCTATGAATGAACAATATAAAAATAAAGTGAGAATCATTCCCAAAATGAGAGGAACTTTTTTAGAAAGAGGAGAGGAACAATTTAAAAATATAAACAACAGTAAATATTCTTTGTTTAGAGGTCGGAGAGAATGTGCATGCTCCTTGTTAGATCGTGAGATAATTAATTATATGATTTGGGACGAACAGCATATTGACGATTATCCTACTTTCATTTATCGTTTTGATAAAAAAAGTTCTATTGTGAAACATTTTTATGAACGGAATCAGATTGTGTTTGGAATAGTTCCGTTTACGGACAAGCCAGGAAATGAAATATTGAATGTTCAGTATGAACACAGAGCGTTTTATATTCAGAATATGTATGAGGATGCAGAGAGAGAATTAAGAGAGAGGTATAAAAATGTTTGCAGCAGGTGCGAACAGGAGGATATAGATTTTTTGATATTTCCAGAAATGCTGATGACAGAATATATAATTTCTGCCGTTCAAAATAGCGGGAAAATTTTAAGTCCGAAAATTATTGTAAATGGTTCTATTTGGAAAGATTATGTGAATAAGTCTGTTATTACAGATGGGAATGGAACAGAAATTTTTCATTATTGTAAAAAACAGCCATATGAATTTGAAAAAGATGGTGAGAAGTATAGAGAGTTTTTGGATCAAGAAAAGAACAAAGCGTATACAATTTTGGAAATTGAAGGTTTTGGAAGAGTGGGTATTGGAATTTGCAGGGATTTGATAAATGAAACAGTAAAATTATTCCACAGATATATAGGAACAGATTTGCTGATCGTTCCTGCGTATACAGCTTCTATGGATTTACAGGGTTCTGCAGAGGATTTGTCGAAGGAATATAATTGTATAGTGGTTGCGGCTAATGCATGTTCCGCATTGGGAGGAGAAAGAGAAGGGGATGAGGCTGATCGAATTGGTTTTATTACACTGCCTGCCAAAAATGGGAATGACCGTTCCTGCGTGCTAAGGAGATATACAAGAGAGTCTTGTGCTCAGGAATGCGTTCGCAGGTGCGTAGGAAAAAAATTTATCATTAATTTTTTTCAAACCAAAGAATATCCGGAAGGTGTGAGTTATGAGATAGAAGAAGATATATTTTAAAGACTCATTTAGTAAAGAAGGTGAAAGTTATGAGAAAAGCTGAATTTTGGAAAAAATCTTATATAGATGAGAAAGATGAGCGCGAGAAAGAAACGTATTTAAAAGAGTTAGGATATTCTGTTCATAATTATATCAAAACGGGAGTAAAAAATAGACAGTTAGAGGCTTGGAGTGATTTGGAAGAACAATTTTTTCAAAAATATGAAGAGCGATTTGTTACAGAGAAGATTGCGGAACAGATCTCAGAATTTAGCAAAGACAGTCTGATTGAATTGGTAAAAGAATGTAAGGAAAAATTAACAGATGCTGCAATTTCTGCAGACAAATTGTATGATCTGCAATGGGTGGAAACATCTGATAAAATTTATCGTATAATGGTTGAAAAAGTATCTTGCACATTAAATGAGGTGATTAGAGATACGGCGTATTTGAGCCACATGAATATGCTGTATGAATTATATGAGAAGGAAGAACAACTGCGCAGAGAAAAGGAAGAGTATGATCGAATATCGGAAAAATATCAAAAAATGGCAGATGTCTTAAAAAATCTTAGTAAGCAAAGACATATGGAGTTGGAACAGCTTCAGAAGCAGACCAATATCCCCCAAAAGGAGCTGGAAAAACTCTTAGGGCAGTATTCAAAATTTTTTAATATGCGTCCAAAATTAGACGGTATTCAAATTTCTCTTTCACCGTCAGGTAAAAAATTTTTTGATCATGTGATGGATGTTCAGGAAAAATTTTCAAGGGAATCTGTAAATCAACTGATATATAAGAATTGTGATGCTATAATGGAATCTTTGGAGAATTCCTATGAAGGAGGAATAGAATATGAACTCAAACTGGAGAATTTATCACCTGAGCGGGAACATGCACTCCAGTCAAAATATCATGGAATAGCACAAAAAGTTATTTCAGATAGAGAAGAAATGTATCATCCTTTAAGTTGCCATTATGTAATGATAAAAGAGAAAGAGAGTATGTTTAAAAATAATGAAGAGAATAGATTTACAATCCCAAGAAACTGGGATTATGACAATAATTAATTTATTTAATACTATTTTAGAGCAAAGCGATTATAACTTAAATCAATTTGTAAAAGGAGATTCTTTGGCTGTTTCCGATGAAATGCCAGAATCTTTTTTGGAATCTTTAAAGGAATTGGTTAATATTAGCCCCGGTATAGTAAGAAACATTGAAAATCGAGAAAAGTTTTGGAACATGTTTGAAGAACTGGATGACTATGAGAATAATAGTAAATTTGTAAAATGGATACAGAAATATATCAATGCATCAAACAAGCCGTTTGAAGAAGCTGCATTCCTGACAGACATGGATCATGAAGCATTTGTAAAGATGACAGACTATTGCTTTGAGAACTTGATTTTAAAGAATATAGGAAAAAAACGCGTGGATGGATCAATAGGGGATCTCAAACAGTTATATCTGTTAAGAAAGATTATATTTACTTTTATTGATATGGTTATTATAGAGAATTTTTCGAAAGAAAATGCGCTCGAAAATATGAAAAGAGTATTTGGCGTAAAAGAATCGTATTGTGATGTATGGTGGAAAATCATCAAAGAAAACGAGGATAAACTGTGGAAGATTATGATGATGAAACAGAATAGGCGGATTGAAAACAAATTAAATCATCTTTTGGAGATAATTGACGAGTAATCAGAATGTTTCAAATTTTTCGGTTTTTTTGTATTTGAGTATCAAATAGAAATTATATGTTTATATTGTAACATTTTAGATATTTTCATCATAATTATGAAAAGTTTTTATGAGAAAATGAAGATTTTGGAGAAATATTTTTTTGCATTTATGTCGTGATTAGTTTGATTTAGATTTTATATGTTTTGAATAGATATACTGACACAACCAAGCTATTTTGCTAATTAGTTTTTGCGAATATGTATACAACGATTGTTTTTAGTAAATAGACAGGAGTCTGTAAATTAATGAGCAGTAACATGGATATGGAAACTGTTTTTTTGTTGTATAAATCATTGACATGTGTAAAATGGCGAAATATAATGATTGTACGAGAAACGGAATATTTTACATTATAAATACGAGGACAGATATGATACGGCAAGTAAAATTATTCTGCAATTCAAAATAATTTATAAAGTAAAATATGGTAAAGAAGCAGACAGCAGGAAATTCTGAACTTGCATACATGAAAAGACGTCCTGCTATTTTGTCTGAAAAAATGTAATCACTTAATTTGAGCTGTGCAGAATGCATTGTTATGAATGACAAAACTATAAAAGAACCGAGGGTATAAATGTTTTGCAGGAGGAGATCAATGAGGCTGAAAAATGTTCTGATTGTTACGGAAGACATCGAACGCTCAAAGAAATTTTATAAAGACCTGTTTGGGCTGGAAGTTATTTTGGACAATGACGGAAATGTAATTTTGACGGAGGGTTTAGTATTACAGGACAAAAATATATGGAGATCTTTTATCGGCACAGAAGTGGTTTTTAAAAATAATGCCTCTGAATTATATTTTGAGGAAAGAGATATAGAAGAATTTGTCCAAAAGTTAGATGAGTATGATATGCCAGTTGTTTATGTGAACAGGTTAATGGAGCATTCCTGGGGGCAAAAAGTTGTCAGGTTTTACGATCCGGACGGCAATTTGATTGAAGTTGGAACGCCTATGTAAGTGAAGTTTGTCTGTGGAAAATATTAAATAATCGGTTTTACTTAAAATGAAATAGTGTATGACAGGAATGCAGTGTCAGGTATAAAATAGGGGGAGCGTACCAGGCATAGTTTTGCATACGTTTTTTATAAGCAGATGCAGAGACTCACAGGATAAGGGGGAAGATTATGGACAATATGGATTTATTATTAAAAGAGGCATTTGAAGAAATGGTAACACAAGAATATGAGAACCGTCCGCTGGAGTTTCCAGAGCATCGGTTCTCTCTGAAATTTCGGCTTAAAATGCGTCGTCTTATGAAACAGATTGATGTCGGAGAACAGGAAACGGAAGAAAAAACTTCTCTTCTGGAATTGTATCGGCCTATTCGTTCCAAAAGAAAGTTGGTTGTGTTAATTGCATTAATGTTGTTATTATTAGGCGGAACTGTGGTTGCGGCGAAGACATTGATTACATGGTTATATCAGATTACGTTGGAACAACAGGAAGACCATGTGAAAGTAAATCGGCAAGAAACTGTTATTTCAGAAGATATGACAGAAAGTAGTTTTCAGAAATACAAACTTACAAAGATTCCGGAAGGATATCAATTAATAGATTCAAGGACAGATGAAGGATTTAAAGAGAGCGTAGAAGTTTATAGAAATTCGGCAAAGAGGATATTTTTGTTTAAACAGAATGGACAAGATGAAATTACAATGGGAAATGTTACTTTGGGTAGAGAGGGAATGGAAGAAATAAATGTGGATAACTTTAAAGGATATTATATGGAAGATGGAAATATAGGTAGCTTAATATTATCAGATAAATACATTCTGATAGAATTAAGTGGAAGGATGAATAAAGAAGAGTTGATTGAATTGGCAAAGGGATTATGTAAATAGATGGAAACGGTAAGGAATAGATGAAGAGTGGAAATAAGGTTTTGATGAAATGTGAAGATAATAAAATTTGACGGAAATGAGATGAATTTTTTGGAGAATTAAATAAATAATAAAAAAATTGAAAAAAAGTGTCATATTTTTCCTTGTTTAATTGTTACTATAGAGTACCAGACTGCTTGACGGCAAAATAAGGCAAACGGAAAGGAGAAATATGAAAAAACAAAAAATACTAATGATAATGGCACTGGTAGGGATGCTGGCAGTTACCTCCAGCAGCAGTGCATTAGCAACAGCGGCTCCCATCCCAATAACACAAACAGTATCTGGGAACAAGGTTCAGCCTAAATATGTGAATACTATGAACATTGCAGCTAGTTTAAAAATTGAAGGAAATAAAGCGTATTCACATTGTACTGTTACAGCAAAAAAAGTATGTCATATTGATGTAACTATGCGGCTTCAGAGATATTTAGGATCTGGATGGCTTACAGTTTGTTCCTGGATAGAATCCAGTGATAATGGAACTAAAACAATGACCAAATCTTACTCTTTAACCACCCGTGGAACCTACCGGGTATCTGCTGACTTTAATGTGGGTGGGGAAAAACTCAACTACACAAGTATTAGCAAAGTATATTAACTATGAAGGACTTTTTTAAAGACTTGCTAAAAGCAAGTATGCCTCTACTGGCGCTTTTTATGATTATTATGATCGCAAATTACCTGACTCGGTTGGTTCAATATCTGTTCTCTGTAATAGCTTAAGAAAGCAGACAAGTCAGGAGTTTATCATTCATTTCAGGCGTCATGAAACAGAAACGTATATACTTATTACTTAAAAATGGAAAGGTGGAACAGTCGCGGATCATCATCCCTTTGCGGATCGTACGGTCAAAGAGGATTTCTGAAGTCAAAGTATCATCCAGAAGGCGCAGCAGCATAAAGTTTCCGTTAGGCGGATATGCTTTAAAGCGGTTATCCTTGGAGATTAAGTCATAGATCCGCTCACGTTCCCCTGAAATTAATGCCTTAGTCTGGGAAATATAGGAAGAATCCCGGAACATAATCTCCCCGGCAATGACTGCAAGGGAATTAATGGTCCAGGGATTCTTTCTTGTATTAATGGCTTTTATCAGGTCGCGGTTTCCAGTGACTGCATATCCCAGGCGCAGCCCAGGCGCGGCAAAGAATTTGGAAGTTCCCCTGAGAATAATGATATTATTGTAATATGCTGTCAGAGGAATGGAAGTAATATGTTTCGCCTGATCCGCAAACTCTACATAAGTCTCATCCACCATTACAAAAATATCATTCTGTTTGCACACATCCAGAATTTTCCGCATAGATGCCTGGCCGATGGCTCCCGAGGTAGGATTATTGGGGTTGCAGATAACCAACAAGTCAATACTCTCATTGAGCTGAGCGGTAAAATCTTTGACGTCCAGAGCAAAATCCTGTTCTTCTTTCAGAGGATAGTAAAGGCTGGAGCCTCCTCCCAGAGAAATTTCCCGTTCATACTCTGAGTAAGTGGGGCCAATAATCATAGCTTTTCTGGGATGTTCAATTTGAATGAACAGAGAAATCAGCTCCGTAGAGCCGTTGCCCATAATAATGTTTTCATAATCAGTGTTCACATATGCGCCGATACACTTACGGAGAGAAGTGTATTCCCGGTCGGGATAAGTAGTGATCGCATCAATGCGGCTGGCAAGAGTGTTCCGCAGCAGAGAAGAGATCCCCAGAGGATTTACATTGGCGCTGAAGCTTACAATCTCTTCCTTTTTCAATCCATAAATTTGTTCTATTTTTTCTAAATCACTTCCGTGAAAATGGTCTTTGTGCTGAATCATATTTCTCCTCCAAATTATAGATACGGCTGTTTACACAGACGTTCAAATCGTTTATAATAAATTCATAACTCTTTTCATTATAACGATTATTGATAAAAAAGCAAGCAGGTGACAATTTGCAGAGAAAAATAGAAGAAATGGCATCAGGAGCATGTCAATGCCAATCTTCCATACTTGAATTTACACCAGAGAAACTGGAATTTGAAGTGTTGGAAGGAACGGTTTATATAGGTGAATTTTCCATACAGAATACCGAACATATTTCCATAGAGGGGAAAATCTATTCCTCCAGTCCCAGAATGCAGTGTCTCAGGCCGGAGTTTCAGGGAACAGCCATTACGCAGAAGTTTAAATTTCAAAGTGAAGGATTATGTGAAGGAGATATCCAGACGGGGAATCTTCATATAGTCAGCGATCAGGGGGAGTATCTCCTTCCTTTTACAGTGTCTGTTTCCAGGAATTATCCTGTCAGCTCTCAAGGCGCGATCAAAAGCGTCACAGAATTTGCCAATCTGGCACGGGAATCCTACGAGGAAGCAGTAAAGATTTTTGGACAGCCGGAATTTGCAGGAATTTTCGGTCTTCGCGAGACAGAAGAACGGCTGATTTACCAGGGGCTTTGCCATAAGCCATGTACCAGGGCGCAGGTAGAAGAATTTTTGATAGCGGCGCGCAAGAAAAACAGAGTGCGGTTCGAGCTTGAAGAAGCGCAGCGGGAATTTTGCAATGTAACAGAGGCACAGATGCATCATGTTACGCTTAAAAAAGAAGAATGGGGACATCTTGCCCTGGAAGTTACAGCACAGGGCGAATGGCTGGAGCCTTTAAAACGGCGGATCACAGACGAAGATTTTGTGGGAAGCCGGGGAATTGTAGAATATAAGATTATTCCGGAACAGCTTCATGCCGGAAAGAATTATGGCAAATTGATCTTACAGACGCCTTTCCAGAAAGAAGAGATTGAATTGTGTACATTGGGAAAGCGGACGGGAAGAGAACAGATGGTGTACTCTGTGCAGAAGAAGCAGGCGGAGCTTGCACATGATTATCTGGATTTTGGATTCCGGAAGATCGTGACCGGAGTGTGGGCAAAGCGTTCCAGTAAGAAGCTGGAAGAATTAATGGATCTGGAGCCCGAGAATCACTGGTATCTGCTGATGAAAGCGCAGGTATTTCTGGTGAATCGTCAGCGTCAGGAGGCGGAATGGGTGATGGATTCTTTTCCCAGGAATAAGGTGGACAAGAATTCTCCTATGTATGGGTATTATCTGTATCTGTGTACCTTACGGGAACCGGAACCGGCGTATGTAAATAAGTGTACCAGCCAGATTCGCAAGATTTATCATAAGAACCAGGAAAATGAAGCGCTGCTGTGGATTTTGCTGTTTCTGGACGAGGAGCTGAATTACAGCAAAGGCAGAAAGCTGGAAGTGATAGCCAAACATTTAAGGAGAAAAGGGGAAAGTGTGCTGCTTTACCTGGAAGCATGGCGAATTTTGGAGAAGGAACCGTTTCATTTGCGCAGAGCCGGCGAATTTGAGCGGAAGATTTTGAATTTTGCAGTGAAACACGAAGCCTTGAATAAAGAGTTGGCGCAGCAGGTTATAAAATTAGTGCCGGAGCTTCCGGTATTTGACGTTATCTGGTACAGGATTCTGGCGGCCTGCTGTCAATTGACGCAGAATCAGGAAAGCCTGCAGGCAATTTGCAGTTATTGCATCAAGGGGCATTGTTATGGAAGCGAATACTGGAAATGGTATCAAAAAGGAGTGGAAGAGGAGCTGAGGATTGCCGGATTGTACGAGTCCTGGGTACTGTCAGCAGACTGGAACCAGATGCAGAAGCTTCCCAAAGCCATTGTTCTGTATTTTCAATCCTACAGCAATCTTGCCAGTGATCCTCAGGCAAAATTTTATGCGGCAATGATTAACAGTAAGGCTCAGTGGAAAGGAGTCTGGCCTCATTATCAGAAGAATATCAGGGAATTTGCTCTGCGGCAGTTAAAGAATGGAAAAACAGACGCGTCGCTCGCCGTTATATACCGGGAAGTGCTGACGCCGGAACTGCTGGCAGAAGAGCAGGGAAAATATATGGATCAGGTATTGTTTGCCTGTGAAGTGACCTGCAGCATTCCGGAGGCTTGTAATTTAGTGATTTGCCAGCATCCTTTAAAAAAAGAACAGACCGTACCGTTTATCCATGGCAGGGGATATGTCAATATTTACAGCAGTTCCTGGCAGATTTTATTGGAAGATGCAAGAGGAAGAAGATTTTTGCCGGGAAAAGATCTCAAGGTAACGCCTCTTATGGAGAGCGGGAAATTTTTAGAGAAAGGCATTGCCTGTGCAGAGGAAAAGCTTCCATATCTATTGAAACATTTTGACAAGAAAAAAATCTGGCAGACTTATGAGAAAGAAGATCTTCCCTGGCTGCAGATGCTTGTGGATTCTGAGGCAATCAGCGACGCTTACCGGGAAGAACTGCGTCCTCAAATGGTGGAATATTTCTATGATAACTATACAGGGGACACCTTAGACGAATTTCTTTTGACGCTCTCTTTTGAAGGAATCGAAAGACCGGCAAGGGAAAAAATGATGAATCTGCTGGTGGCAAGGCGTCATTACAGGCGCGCTTATGAGCTGCTAAAGCACTATGGGTGCGAGAACATTTCGCCGGTAAAGCTCGTCTATGTTATCTGCCACCGTCTGGGGGAAGCGGGTCAGGAGAAAGAAGATGCTTTTCTGCTGGGACTGTGCCGCAATGTTTTTTTGCGCGGCAAATACAATGACCAGATTTTAGAATATATGGTCCGGTATTTTTATGGAAGCCTTGAGGAAATGTTAATGCTTTGGAAAGCGGCCTGCAATTTTGAACTGGATACGTTTGAGCTGGAAGAGCATTGTCTGAAGCGTTTTTTGTATACGGGCGATTATTTGCCGGATGTGGAGGAAGTTTTTGAACATTACGCCAGAAGCCAGGGAAAAGAGCTTCTGATTCTGGCGTATCTTACAAATATGAGTCATCATTATGTGATAAGAGATGCTGTTGTGTCAGAATATAATTTCCAGAAAATAGCCGGACTGCTGAAAGAGGGGCAGGAGTTGAACTTCGTATGCCGTCTGGGATTGCTGAAGTGGTGCGCCGCGCAGCCGGAGCTTTCCGAAGAGATGCTGGAACTTTCTGGCGGTATATTGGAAGAAGCGTTGAAAAAAGGCTGCTTTTTGGCATTTTATGAGCATTTGCCGGAAGCGCTGAAACGGAAGTATTTGATCCATGACAGAATCGTTTTTGAGTACCGTACGAATCCGCAGGCAAGAGTAATACTTGCCTATATCCCCCAGGGCGGGACGGAATATGTGGAATGTGAAATGCAAAAAATGTACGACGAAATTTTTGCCAAGGAATTTCTGGTATTTTTTGGAGAAAGTCTGCCCTATTTTATCAAGGAAAAACAAGACAAAGAGTGGAAGGTAACGCAGAGCGGCCGGATTCAAAGCCAACAGCTCTCCACCGAACGTGAGGACAGCCGTTATGAAATGGTAAATGATATGTTGGCGGGCTGGCAGATGCAGGATGAGGAAACCATGTTTAAATGCCTGGAAGCATATGGGAAATTGGACGAGATTGTGAATAAGGAATTTTTGGTGATTTAAGGCAGGTGAAAGGGAAGATGATACCAGGCAGAGAAGAGTGGTATATAGGAATTGAGACAAGCAGACGCTGGATACAGATCAGCTGTTACCATGCAGGACAGACGGAGCCGGAGACTCAGAGCACGCTTGCCGGAACAGAGCTGTACCAGATTCCCACAGCGCTTTGTAAACGCAAACAGACGGGCCAGTGGTGTTTTGGCGAAGAGGGCAGAAGACTTGCAGAAGCGGGAGAAGGTTATTATGCGGCGGATTTGTTAAAACGTGCTTTTCATAAAGAAACGGTTTCTCTGGACGGGGAATATCAGGCAGAAGATTTGCTGTTTGTATTATTCCGCAAAGCGCTTCGTTTGGCGCTTCCGGCCAGAGGAGCCGGCGCAGTGACCAAATGTGTGTTTTCTCTGGAGCAGGTGACGGCAGAATCTGCGGAATTTATCTGGAGGTTGGCAAAAAAACTGGGATTTGAGGAAGAACAGATTCAGATACAGGATCATAAGGAAAGTTTTTACGCTTACGTAGTATCGCAGGAACCGTATCTTTGGCAGCATCATGTGGTGCTTTTTGAGGAGGAGGGAGAGGGCGTATACTGTCGTTTGCTGGTTTGCGGCAATAAAACCAAACCCAGGATTGCCAGGGCTTCAGAAGCGTTTTTGGGAAAGCTGCCCAAGGATCAGAAAAAGAGAGACAAGGCGTTTTTAGAAATGCTGAAAAAAGTTCTCAAAAGCAGGATTGTTTCTGCAGCTTACCTGATCGGGGAGGGCTTTGAGGGGGGCTGGATGAAGGATTCTCTGGGAATGGTGTGCAGAGGCAGAAGGGCATTTCAGGGAAAAAACCTTTATACCAAAGGAGCCTGTTACGCCGGTATGCTGCAGCAGCACCAGCAGGAGGCGGAGACCGTTTATTTTTGTGAATATAAGATAAAAGAGCATATTTCCCTGAAGGTAAACATGGGGGATGAGACTTTTTTTTATCCCATTGCCGAGGCAGGACGCAACCATCATGAGGTGGGAAAAGAGCTGCGTATTCTGCTGAAAGGAGATCCTGTTCTGGAACTGTGGATGCAGCAGCCGGGAAGCAGAGAGGCAAGGATTGAGAGTCTGGAGCTGCCGGGGCTTTTGGCTTCAGAAGAAGAACCGTCCAGATTATCCATGCTTGTGATTCCGGAGAAGGAAGAGCGTATTCTTTTGAAAGTGCGGGATTTGGGTTTTGGGATTATAAGGCGGGGAACCGGACTGGAATGGGAGTATGAGATCGGGAGGGACAGCCATGAGTAGAGTGTGGTTATGCCAGTATCCTGTGGCAAAGCACCCTTTGAAGGTGAAGACAGGCGTTAATTTGTATTCCTTTGAAGAATTATGTTATTATCTGTATCAGAATGCAGAGGCGGTGGAAGAAAGCTTTTATAATGAAATACTTTGCCAGTGGCTGGAACAGGAAATCAGAAACCAGGAACTTGCGCGGCGTTTGAGCGAGGGATTGCAGGAGGAACAGGGCGGATGCTGGTTTATAGAGCAGATTTTGAAAGACGGCGGTTTGCAGGACAGTCAGGAAATAGAACAGGCGGTTCATTTGGCAAAGAGCATGGAAAATAAAAGTCCGGCGCAGTGTGCCAAGCTGCGGGGAGACCGTTTTCTGCAGTCTGGAAGGTACCGGGACGCCCTCTGGGAATATCGCAGTGCGCTGGAGGAGGAAACGGATGTATTTTTTCAGGGACGGATCTGGCATAATCTGGGAACGCTTTATGCCAGACAGTTTTTGTTTACGGCTGCCGCGGAATGTTATAAACGTGCGTATGAGACCGGGCAGCAGACGGAGAGCAGCGAGGCGTATCTCCTTGCACTGTCTTGCAGAGATCATCAGGTTTCTCCGCAGGAAGAAGCGGATGTGGAAGAAGTTTTGTCCAGGCTGAAGCTGATGAAGAAGTCAGGGAACAGGGCTGGTTATGAAGAAAAAATAGAAGAAATGCTGCTGCGGTTAAGAACAGAATATAGGAAAAGTGAGTAGAATGGGATTATTCAGAAAAAAAAGAAAACCTAAATATGTTGAAGAAATACTGGAATACGATGGGAAGGAGCAGCCAGAGCAAAAAGAAGCTCCGGTAAAAAAGCGGAAAAGCCCTGCGATGGAATATTGCGACCAGATCCTTAAGGCGTCAAAAGCATTGGAGGAAACGAAGCGGGATTACCGGGCGGTTACGGATTATCTTACAGATATACAGAGTATTGAGAATCTTCCCAAGCAGGAAATGGAGGAAATTCAGGAGGTTGCCAGCCATATCATGGTTTTGAATCAATCCAGGGATGCTTATCTCAATAAGGAAAAGAAGATTTCAGATTCCCAATATGCACAGATGGAGCAGCTTCAGGATCAGATTCCGGATGTTATCAAACGTTTGAAAGACAATGAATCCTATCAGAGCGTAGTGAAGAGGGATATGCAGTATCTGGAAGGAGAGCGGGAAGAATGGCGCTATTATAAGGAAGCTTTGGAGCAGGAAACACGTATATTGCGCAAATTGCTGTTTGGTCTGGCGGGGGTTTTTATTGCGGTCATAATCCTGATTTTTGTATTGAGCTATACGATGCATTTTGATGTACGCACGCCCTTTTTAATGGCAGTCATTGCGGCCGGGGCAGTGGAAGGGCTTCTGGTTCTGCGTCTGCAGAATGATATGAGGGACATTAAGAAATCACTGGCAAATATCAATCGTGCAATTATGCTGTTAAATAAGATTTCTTTTAAGTATGTAAATGTTACGAACGCGGTAGATTATATATGTGAAAAGTATCATGTGAAGAATTCTTACGAGCTGAATTATGTCTGGGAGCAGTATCTGGAAGCGGCGCAGGAACGTGAAAAATATGAGCGTACCAACGATGATCTGGAAATTTTTAATAACAAGCTGATACGGATGCTGCACGGTTATCATCTCTATGATTCCCGGATCTGGATCTATCAGGTTCATGCGCTTTTGGATAAGAAGGAGATGGTGGAGGTAAAACATGAGCTTGTAGTACGCCGTCAGAAGCTCCGTTCCAGCATGGAAGCCCAGGTGGCAAATATTCAGGAGGCCAAGACGGAGATTCAGAAGCTGGTAAAGGCTCATCCGGGAGACGACAGAGAAATTCAGGAGATTTTAGAGGCGTTGGATAAAGAATGCGGTCTGACAGCGTAGAGGAAGAAATTATGATTCCAGGAAAGAATATGAAAGAGTTCAGAAAATTTTGGAACTGGCGTTTTGCAGCAGGAGTTCTGGGAGCGGTAGTTGTGGTTTTTCTGATTTCTGTTGTAAAAGATTACTATCCCTATATGAATCTGCCAGGCGTTACGAAAGATGATCTGGATACACTGCATCTGCAGAAATATCAGAACGTAATGTTTGTGGCGCATCCGGATGATGAACTGCTCTGGGGCGGCAGGCATCTGCTGGAGGATGATTATCTGGTAGTCTGTCTTACCAGAGGGAATGACAGGGTACGCCGGGCAGAGTTTGAAGCGGTGCTGAGAGCTTCCGGAGATAAAGGGCTGATTTTATCTTATCCGGATAAAATCGGCGGCAGGCGCAGTAACTGGAACTTTTGGAGAAAAAATATTGAAGCGGATATTGCGGCTGTTTTACAGTATAAGGAATGGGAAGTTGTGGCGACCCATAATGCAGAAGGAGAATACGGGCACCAGCATCATATTATGACGCACGAGAGCGTGGCGAAGCAATTCGAGAGTACGGGCTGTCAGGCTGATTTGTACTGGTTTGGAACATATTATGCGAATGATAAAGTTCCTGATGATCTGGTGGAAATGGATAAATCTGCTTACAATAAGAAAAGAGAACTGGCGAAGTTATATGAAAGCCAGCGTTCTACGATGCGTAAACTATACCATATGCTGCCTTATGAGGAGTGGATTCTGGCAGAATGAGAATTGGAAGAGCAAAACAAGATCGCCATTTCCCAAATCTGAAAACAGATATTTGACAGAGTAATACTGCAGACAGGCGTATAGTGAAACAGGGGGACAAAGATAAAACAGAAGAGCTGCTGCATGGGCAGATGTATGATCTGCTTTTGCAGCAGCTTTTTGTAAGTTATTTTTGCTGGCAGTCGAAGGCCGGATTGAATGCATAGAAATTTTTGGAGTCCAAATGTTCTTGCGTGATGCGGAGTCCTTCGCCAAACCGCTGGAAGTGTACTACTTCGCGTTCACGCAGGTAGCGAATGGGATCAGCAACTTCCGGATCCTTCACAAGGCGCAGGATGTTTTCATAGGTACTGCGTGCTTTCTGTTCTGCTGCCATATCTTCCATTAAATCAGTAATGGGATCCCCCTTGGATTGGAATTCACAGGCATTGAAAGGGATTCCTCCAGCAGCCTGGGGCCAGAGGGCAAGCGTATGGTCCACATAGTATTTGTCAAAACCAGATGCCTTGATTTCCTCTGGGGACAAATTTTTTGTAAGCTGATAGATGATGGCACAGATCATTTCCATGTGCGCCAGTTCTTCTGTACCCAGAGAAGCAGCGGTAATGTTCCACTTACTGTATTTTGGGACGGGCATGATACAGGCAGGCTTTCCGATACATAGTTTTTTGACGTTTGAGAGGATAAAGAAGTATGATGAAAATGAGGAGGCATGGAATGTTGGGAAGCCTTATTCTATCGAGGTTGGAGGGATGGAAAGAACGATAATTATATATGGCATTGCTTCAACGAGATTTGATATAGCAGGTTAAATTGTGTCAGACCTATTTGTTTTATTGTGGACAAGTAGGTCTGATTTTATGTAGTAAAGCACACAAGTATAAGATTTGAAGTTGTTCGATTTGATTCGCTTGAATTTTTTGCACTGAATAGATATAATGTAGTAAAGCACACAAGCGATTAAAAATTTATGTGTATTTTAGTGCAGAGGTGAAATAATGCTAACACAAAACGATATAAGAATACTAAGCAAAATATTTTCTGATTATGGCTATGTCATGACAACGGCACAGCTTACAAATGAAAAATTGTTTTATAGAGATATTCAACGTATGCTGGAACAAGGATTGATTGAAAGAATAAAAAGGGGCTGTTACCATTGGGTGGATGACTATGGTGCGAGTGAGGTGGTTATTGTCAACCGCCTGTTCCCTGATGCAGTTCTTTGTATGGAAACAGCTCTTTTCTATTATAGATACAGTGACAGGAATCCCGCTGAATGGAATATTACCATAAACAAAAATACTTCCAGAAAGCGTACAAATATAGATTATCCTTTTATTAAGGCTTATCGGGTTGAGCCAGAGTTGCTTTCCATTGGAAAAACAAAAGGGGAAATTGACTTCCAGGAAGTTCATATTTATGACCGTGACCGTACCATTTGCGATGTGCTGAGGAATATGAATAAGATGGATAAAGAGATTTTTAATAAGGCGATACAAGGCTATGTAAAAGACCAGAAAAAAAATATTCCGAATCTTATGCAGTACGCAAAGACTTTGCGGGTGCTAAAGCGTGTAAAGGATTTGATTGGAGTGTGGTTGTAATGACAGATAAGGCGGCATCCGTTCTTGCGAAATTGAAAAACAAAGCTAAGATTTCTGGAATCAGTTATCAACAGTGTTTGCAACTGTTTATGCAGGAGGAATTTTTGCGGAAACTTTCAAAATCTGGTTATGAAGACAATCTTATTCTGAAAGGTGGATTGTTTATCTATACGCTTACCAATTTTGAAAGCCGGGCAACGATAGATGTTGATTTCCTGCTTCGTGGATTTTCCAATTCCATAGAAGATGTAAAAAATAATGTGGTCAGTACATTAGGTCAAAGCGGGCATTTATAAGTCAAAGAATATAAAGAACCCCAAACTGCATATGAAGGCGTATGCTGTTCTGGGTACCAGCGGTTCAGGAAAATTACGCTGCCTGATCTGCTGGCGGATGTAGCGTTTATTTGAAAGAAAGGGGCAATTGCAGCAACTGAGAAGTTATTTTTAAATGAATGTATGGCTATCTTGCAGACAGTATGTGAATGTGCTAAACTTAACACAGCAGTAAACCGGAGTACAAAGAAACACAGACGGCAGCATCAATCCTGCATTTCGGGCTGCGTTGACCGTGCGGGACATAAAAATCACGTAAAGTGAGGTATACAGACGCCGGGAATAATTTTTCAGACATGTTTCAGAGACAGGTTGATTTTTTCCGGTTTGCTATGGATTGAAATAGAGAAGCATTGGAGGGAATGAAAATGGCAGTCACAAAAGAGTTTGAAAACGAAATCGCTCCGTTTTTCTG
Source organism: Lachnospiraceae bacterium (assembly GCA_910575155.1). GTDB lineage: Bacteria > Bacillota > Clostridia > Lachnospirales > Lachnospiraceae > Petralouisia. The sequence goes on along the minus strand of CAJTDX010000007.1, from coordinate 102,412 downwards.
GGTGGAGCAAAAATCCGGAGCATCTGTTTGTTTGAATGCAGGCGGGTATCTGCAGGATATTTTTGATGCCCGCGCAGACGAGGGATTTATAGGCAGCGGCTATGACTGGGAACGTCTGGCACAGGTATTTTTAGATGAAAGGCTTCCAAAACAGCAGGGAAAGATCAGCTTTGACCCGGAAGCGGATATGTTCTGCGCCTATTCAGGAGATGCGGAAGCTCTGGCAGATTTTATCCGTCATTTTAAGAAAGCCTGTGAGGATCAAGCCCTGATATCTGAGTTATTCAGCCGGGCTGAACCAGACTAATGAGAAGAGCGATGTTCAATGGAGGCGCTGTGAAATGGATTTTATTAAGATGCTGCGTGAGGATCATGATTTATCAGACTTGCTATGCGACGTCTGCGACATAGAAATTTTCCCGGAATTTAAGCGCCCCCAGGATGAATGCGGACATTTGGTCTATAATCTTTGCGGAAAAACATTTGCAGGAGCAGGTTCCGGAGACGAGTACATATTATTGGAAGACGGCTCAATCGGTTTTTGGGGAAGCGAAGGTCAATGCGGCAGAATTGCGGATAATCTGGAAGAGTTTTTTGAATTTGTGGTAAACTGTCCCTATTGGCTGGATTACCTAGAAGAAGGAGCGTATCAGGACAGGGAAAGTCTTGAAGCGTATGCAAAAGAAGTCTTTGAGGAACATATGGAACATGCTGAGGAGATTGCGTTTAATCTGCCCCAGGCGCAACAGGAATTAGCAGATCGTTTAGGAATTGAGAAAAAAGCAGGTGTTGCAGATCTCTTGCTGCGGTTTTATCATTGCGCAAAGCGTGAACCCCGCTTTATCTCAACATATACAGAAGATGACGGCGCTGTACACAGTTGTACAGGTTCGCTGTTTGATCGTTGAATGTAAAAACTGGAGGAAATAGATAATGGATGAAAATAATATAAAATCCAAAGAAAAAACTGTCCACGACGGCGTTTCACCCATCAGTGTCCCAAATGAGGAGGATGAGAATAAGGCGTTTCGGATGCTTTGAGATTACCTTGTTCCGTCGTATGGAAAAGCACAGACAGCACAGGGAGAACTAATCCGAATTTCCGGCAGAATACAGCATGAGTTTTTAGATAACGGCTGTATGAACTGGGACGAGGATTTTCAGAAAATGCTGGATGTTTTTTTGAAGTATCTGCAATTGGGCAATGGATTTAACGAAGAAGATTTGGAAATGGCAGGAGTTGTGGTAACGCTTCTAAAGGAGAATGGACAAAAGGGGTTTATAGATGACCGATTGACACACATTCTATGCAGCTGCGCTATGGCATGGGTGAAGCAGAATCCAGAAGTTATCGCTCCTTTGGAAGCAGAATACAGCAGATAAAACCAGAGCATTAATGTTTTTACCGTTATTTGGATGAATTTATGCTTTGATGGGAAAACTGATTTCAACATCATTCCTTGGCTTTACCTGGAATACCATTCTCCATTGCACTTCCGATACAGGACTAAAATACAGGGAAGATGCCGCCTGCTTTTCAGAAACAGTATTTTTTCCAGCCATAAACACGGCTATGGAACCGTCTGACCTGCCTGTCTGTCCCTGGGTATCATCCATTCGTGGATGGTCGCCTTCTGCACAGTCCCGGATGGAGAATATGCTGGGATCAATTTCCGGTGTAATACGGTAGGAAAGTATTTGGCAGTATTCCGGGTAAATCACGCCTTTGGCTCCAATTTCTGCGAAATTATGTCTGATCTGTTCGCACCCATGCAGGGTCACAGTGTATTCCTGCCCGGTGACAGGATGGATTGTTTTTATTGTTTTACCGTCGCAGGAAGTGCCAGTGGTAAAATGTCCCGCAGTGATGGAAATGGAGTTTGCCTGAAACGCCAGTGATATTTTTTGTGGTGACAGGATCGGTTCCCCTTCCCAATGATAGGAAAGCCGCTCAAAATACCAGCAGCACTCCCTGTCGCAGTTATATGCATTCATCCAATCCTCTGCCGACTTATGATTTTTGAATTTGTCTTCGCTGGCCCAATCGGCGTTTTTCATCTGGATTATACTTTTCGGATACCACATCAGGCCGCTGCTCATGCGGCATAACAGCGGCGTATCATCAAGGCATATTTTTACGGAGAATTCTCTGCTTCCAGGATTGTCGGCATCGATCTGTTCAAATTCTTCCGGGGTTTTTAAGGACATTTGCCGTTCATAATTCCATTTTTTCAGGAATGCCGCCATATCTTCTATCGGGATTTTCGCGCATATGTCAAGTGCGGTGCCCGCTTTGCCTGTATAGACCGCCGGGATCAACATTTCCTGTTCTCCCCATAGAAAAGAATGATTGACAGGGAGGGCGGTCAGCCTGGTTTCAGTCCTGCCTTTTTCCCCTATATTTTTGTTATGATATACGTGCATTTTGTGTGCCTCCTCTGGCGCTCTGTCCGGTCAGTACTTAGACGTTCAGAACTGCCTGTCCACATGAGTACTATACACCAAATAATAAATAACTGTCATATTCACTTGTCTGATTGTTCAGTTACTGTGTCAGAAAAATCAGATATAGCAACACGCTGCGCCGTTATTTTTCGTTCTGGTATCTCAGAAGCAATTATTCTACGTGGAATGTATCAGAAACTTATTGTTTGATGTATTAATGTTTACGGAAAGCTATTATATCACAGATGTGATATGTTGTGAACTGTAGATGTAAACATTTCCGGCAAACGCAGTATTTAGCGGAAATGCACATCTGCAAAAATACAACATATGCGGCTGGCTCATTTGTGGTGAATGGAAACTTGCAGATGTTGTGGTAAAGGGAGAAGGTGATAATTCTTTTATTCGTATCTGTAAACAGTTTAGCACAAAGAAAGGCGATCAAGGGGAACAAAGTTCCCCATTGCATTAAAAATGTCAATGGCTGGATTTTGTGAAAAATATGGCTGGAGTTTTCGGGGAATTTTCACGGTGCGGTGTGAAAATCAGATTGAAGTTCCTGTCGAAATGTGGTAGTATTTATTTGGAACTACTAAGATGGTAGGCGGTTAGCCCTCTCCGGAGGGACTGTGACCCTCCGATTACATAGATACCGGAAACGGAATCTGGGAAAGGAGGGCTGAAGCGAATGTTGACGATAGAAGGATTGATTTCAGTGCTTGGCTTATGCCTGACCTGTTTCGGTCTCGGATACGCCATCGGCAGCAAAGATAATAACAAGACACAAAAATAACCGCCCCCAACCAAAGGATACGGTTATTTTTTGCATCTAACTAATTGGGCTAACCGTCTATCGGTAGCTCCTGTTGGGCATCTGTTGACGCAGATGCCCTTCTTTATGTTTAATATACCACAATCTCCAAAGTGCCGCAAGCATTTTTAGCGGTTATCCGATTTGTTCCTCCTTTTCTTTTTCCTCAATTTGTAGACGTTAAACTGGTTCTTGCACCTCTGGCTGCAAAATTCATTTCCCTTCCGGCTTGCAACAAAGGCTTTTTTACAATGCTTGCACATACGCATATCAGTGTCCTTATCCGTTAGCATGAAGGAAAAGCACATCTGCACCATGACAAGCAGCGAATGGAAATTTCATACGATAACGGGCGCATCCTTTTCCGGCGCAAGCCGGTAAGTCGGGGATATGCCGCCGAAAGCGGAAATACCCTGACGGTATAGGCTGCGTGTCTGTTCATCAATCGTATCATAATCCATGTAATAAAGGAAGCTTGTCATAAAGGTAAAGGCAAGGTCGGTAAATTCTTTCACGATCCAGTCGTATCTTTCCGCATATCCTTTCTGTAATTACATCGTCACAGCCTGCGGCGTATTCCCCATAGCCATTGTAATCGCAATGCCTTCATGGTCAGTCACAGACCATCCCCTTAATATGTAATGAGATGCTGACAGGAGGCGGAAATTGTGATATGATGGATTCACCACAGATGAGCCAGCCGCTGGAAAGGAGTTCGGAATGAACAACAGGACGGCTGGTGACAACAGAATAACAGCTCTTTACAAGCGACTCTCAAGGGACGATGGGCTTGCGGGAGACAGCGACAGCATAGTCAACCAGAAGAAAATGCTGGAAGACTATGCAGAAAGCAACGGGTACACCAATACGGAGCATTTTACGGATGACGGATTTTTGGGCGGGAATTTTGACCGTCCGGGATGGAAGCAGATGTTAAACCGAATTGAAAAAGGAGACATCAGCACAGTCATAGTAAAGGATATGAGTCGTGTCGGGAGGGATTACCTTTAGGTAGGTTCTAATTATCTCAACAAAGCTATCTGCAAAAAGAAAATTGTTGTTAGCAGAGATGGTGATGAATATACATGGAATATATAATAAAATTGGCTTGATTGAGTTACTGCAAGTCTTTTATTTTGTATTCAAGAATCTACAAAAATCTCTATAAGTATTACAAGTATCTACAAATAAAATTTATTGTTTAAATACAATATTGATTTGTAATAATTTATATTATAAATATGATATTGGGGTCAAAACCCTTTTCCAGGGGAAATTACCGTGATAATGCAAAAAAATAAGGTGTTTTCAGTGGATTGTCAATGAAGTTACTCTGACTTTTTATGCAATTTTCATAAGAGAAAATTATAAATAGGGGTTTTGACCCGATAGCATAAATATATTATAATACATAGCTTTTTGTTGTGATATCTGTGGGGAGAAAGGTTACGCCAATATATTCATTGTGTATATAATCTGAGAGAATGAAGAAAAAGTTTACAAAAACACTTAACAATAGCTCTCTGATGTCGGATATTTCCAAATCTTATTGCCTTATAGGAGATAAAAGTGTAGTGATAGGGCACAAGGAAAGTTGAAACAGAGTACTGGCGAGTTTTGCGCGGTGGATTTGTATCAGCAGTAAGAGAAATGCAAATCCTGGATTGCCAGGATTGTGAGAAGTTGTAGGAGGTAAAAGAGGATTATGAGTTTTTGGGGCCTTTTCTGCGGTAATACCCTTGGTTTGACAATCAGTGTGCTGTTTATGGTCTGGATCTCTATGTTACTTTTGGAGCGAAAACCGTATCAAATAAGAGAGCGCAAAGTGAAAATGATTGCTTTTACGATATTATTTATCTGTGTCTGGGCATTGATAGGGACAGTTTTTTATAAAGTGGGTATCTTTAGATGGAGGTATAATGCAGGACAAATCTTGTTTACCTATATGGGAATGACAGGAGCAATGTTTTATTTATATTTTCTCTATCGGGAAAATCTGCTGGTTTGTTGGATTTCGGCTGTTTTTTTAGAAATGCTGGAATCTTTTGCGGTACACATAGGAGTTTTATTTTCACCTAATATGACTTTTCATCTGGATATTTTGGGAGAACGGTTAATATATTATTTTTTTCTGTATTTATTAACACCTCTTATAGAGATCCTCTGGGTGCTGTTTCTGTATAAAACTGGAGTTGGGAAAATGTTCCGACTGTGGATTGAACGGAAAGAATCGAAAAAGGTAAGTATTATTTTTATCAGTTTATACCCAATTTTGTCTGAAATACTTTATTTTACGGTACAAATAGGAGAACGGGTTGGCGACGATAATGCAGTCGTTTCTCTGTTATATCTACTGATTGTTTTTATTATTTTCGGTTATGCAGGGCGTCAGGAAATGCAAAAGAAGCAAATTCAGACGCAGCAGATTAGTATGCAGCAGCAAAATGCTTATATTGAGAGTTTGGAAAAACTGCAGAGTGAAATGCGAAGATTCCGTCATGATTATAAAAATATGATGTCTGGCATGTACCTTCAGGCAAAAGAGGGAAATATGGAAGCAGTGCAGAATTTTATCCAGGATATGACAAGTGATTTTGATTTTCAGGTGGGGGAACAGATACGCAGATTGACACAGCTTGGAAATATTCATATGCTTGAGGTAAAAGGGCTACTGTTGGGGAAAATGGAGAAAATGCAGCAGGAGCAGATTTCCTGTGAACTGGAAGTATTGCGTCCATTTGATAGAACGCGGCTGAGAACGACTGACTTGTGCAGATGCCTGGGGATACTGATTGACAATGCTATTGATGAAGTACAGGGAAAAAAAGGTAAGAAGCCAAAACCGCAGATCCATATTATGATTAGCAGCCAGGAAGAATGCACAACATTTCAGGTAAGAAATTCATTGTATTCAAACATTGATTTTCACAAAATTTGGCAGCAGGGTTATTCTACCAGAGGAGCGGACAGAGGAATTGGACTTGCAAGTTATAAAAGTATTTTACAACATTATGAAAATGTCTTCTCTCTGACAACAATCAGGGATGGTTATTTTATTCAGGAGTTAAAGATACAGGAATAAGAAGTGTTAAAAATTGTGGAGGAAAGAAATATGCTTCCAATTTATATTTGTGAAGATGATGCGATGATACTCGCTGCGCAGAGAGCGTTTTTAGAAAAACAAATTATGATGCAAGGTTATGATATGCAGATTGCTCTGTGCAGCAGGCATCCCCGGGAAATTATTGAAGCGGTGGCAGCGAATCCAAAGAGAGGAATTTATTTTCTGGATGTGGAGCTTAAGGATGAGCCGATGGATGGATTTATGCTGGGACAACAGATTCGTAAGTTTGATACCAGAGGTTTTCTGATCTATGTGACTTCCTTTCCAGATCTGGCATTTGAGACATTTCGCTATCACCTGGAAGCGCTGGATTATATAGTAAAGGGCGATTCTGAAAAAATGCTGTCTGGAATGTACAAAAACCTTGCGGTCATTACGGAGCGGATGTGTAAGGAGCAAGGAGAGCAAAAGGAATACTTTACAGTAAAGGTGCTGGATATTGTCAAGCATGTTCCAGTGGATGAAATTATGTTCTTTGAGACAGGTGCCCGTACACACAGAATAGAACTTCATGCGAAGAATGACTGTATTGATTTTATTGGCAGCATACAGGAGCTGCAAGAGCAGTTTAGGGAGCATTTTTTAAGGGTTCACAGGTCGTATCTGGTCAATGTAAATAAGATTCAGGAGTTAGATTTAAAGCATCGGGAAATTCTTATGGATAACGGAGAAAAATGTCTGTTTTCAAAAAGCATGAAGGGGGAGTTGCTGAGTAGAATTTAGATGACAGCGTTTCACGGGCTATTTCAGGCAGTATGGTATATCATTCAGGCAGAACTCAGCAAAAAGGTGATAAAACATGATACGATACTTCCATCATAATTGCTGGAAAAACAGGGCAATTATAAAGAAAATATTTAGAAAGAGGGTTATGTTATGGAACAAAGTGTATTACTGGATTTATCACATATTTCTAAGCGCTATAAGACGGAATTGGCGCTTAAGGATATCAATATTACGCTTCATAAAGGCGAAATTCTTGGATTTTTAGGGCCGTCGGGCGCTGGAAAAACTACCACGATTAAAATAATCACAGGACAGTTAAGGCAAACATCCGGAGAGGCGAAAATTCTTGATACAGATACAGTTAATATTGATGAATCAATTTATGAAAAAATTGGCGTGGTTTCTGATCAGAGCGGAATTTATGAGAAAATGACAGTATGGCAGAATTTAATTATGTTTGCAAAAATATGGCGTGTTCCCAGTGCAAGAGTGGAGGAAGTCTTACATCAGGTGGAATTGTATGAACATCGTAAAAAGCCGGCAGGTAAACTTTCCAGAGGGCAGACGCAAAGACTTGTTTTGGCCAGGGCAGTGCTTCATAAGCCAAGAATTTTATTTCTTGATGAGCCGACGAGCGGATTAGATCCATCGACTGCGGTATCTATTCATAAAATGTTGTTGGGACTGAAAGAAGAAGGTATGTCAATTTTTTTGACTACGCATAATATGGAAGAAGCCACAAAACTTTGTGATAGAGTTGCACTTTTGTATCAGGGGAAAATTGTCGAGTGCGGCTCGCCCAAAGAACTTTGCCTGAAATATAATCAAAATAAAAAATATCGTCTGCTTTTGAATAATCAGGAAGAAGTCGTCTTAGAGCAAAGTCCTCAAAATATTGCAAAAATTTCAGAATGGATGCAGAGAGATGAAATACAGTGTATTCATTCTTGTGAACCAACATTGGAACGTGTATTTTTACAAGTAACAGGGGCATCCCTTGGATTAGCAAGTATGTGAGAGGAGTTTTAAGATGGATAATATCAATAAATTAACAGCAGTTGCACAGATTAAATGGATTTGTATCAGCCGCAATACAGCGATTATGATCGGGCCGCTTCTGACTGTGGCGATGGTATGGATGTTCAAAATTTTATATAGCATCAATTCAGGAGGTGATTTATCACCAATGCTGGTGTCTTTGATCCTGAGTTTGGGAATATCTCTTAATTTGTGTATGGATGGATTCTTAATGGTAGGAACTGCCATTGCAGAAGAGAAAGAGAAACATACGTTACGGGTCTTAATGACGTCATCAGTCACTGGAATGCAGTATTTTATCGGAAGTATTCTATTTCCATTTGTGTTGATGAATATAATCAATATTGTGGTATTGGTGATTAGTGGTATTTCTATGAGCCAGGTATCTGTTGCGGCTTTCTTACTGGTCAGTGCGGCAGCCTCTCTGATTAGTTGTGTAATGGGAATGATTGTCGGTCTCTGCGCCAAAAATCAGATGAATGCAAATTTGATTTCTTATCCATTGATGATCGTATTTATGATGATTCCAATGTTTGGAAATCTTTCCGAAAAATTGCACCATATCTCAGGATTTTTGTTTACCGGGGTGTTGACAGAGATGGCAAGTGGATTTGCAGAGGGAATGTCATATACGTTAAAACCTCTGGATCTCGCGGTGCTTATCGGAGAATTGATTATCAGCGTTCTTGTATTTTTAATACTTTATCGAAGAAATGGATATGAAAAAGATTGATACAATTCCTCCGTATCATTTGAATTTTCCTGCAATCCAGTCATTCTGGCTGATTACGAAGACTTTGAATTTATTCATATTGATTTAGAAAATATGAAATTGGAAAGCGGCAAACCAGAGGTAATATGCTTTTACGGAAGTATCTATTTCCTCTGGTTTTCTATGTGCCGCCTTGCGTGACATTTGCTCTTAGATCGGACGAAAAGTGAAAAATTTTTGACTTATGAGGCTTACTATACAAAATTTCTGCCGATATAAAAAGTGAAAAGAAACGGCGAAGAAACTCCGGGAGCAAGTCTGTAAGCGCAGGCAGCAATCTTATCAGACGTTATAACTATGTTGGAAGCAAACAGACCCTGAACGGAGGTAAAGGCGGTTCTGAACGACGAAAAATTGTCAGTAAAATATTGATAACAATGGAGGATTTGAAAATGAGTATTAGTGGAATTGGAACAGGCTGTCCTGCATGGAGAGAAACAGGAAAATCACGGAGAAATAATTCAGGAGAGGATTTTGCTAATCGAATTGCAGGTATGGTTAACAGAAATGATTCTGCAGGCAGCGGGAAGACAACGGCTGTTTGCGGACGGGATAATTATGTGAGCGGAAATGCAGCCAGTATTTATGGTATGGGTGTGTATTCTGGGAAAGAGAGATCTGCGTCACAGGATTTGCCAATCGAAAGAGAGCCGTATAAAATTAAGGATGCCAATTCTGTGGAGGCAGTTCCGGTATATGAGATTGTTGTTAAGCCGGATGGTTCACGGGTGCTTGTAATGACAATGAGCGTCGGAGGAATGGAAACCACTATGAGTTTGGAAATTTCTAAGCCAACAAAAGCGCCAAATCAAAATTCAAAGCAAGATACCAATAATGATATGCCTTTTACTGATGCGGAACAGGATACAGCATCGGATGAAATATCGAATATAGCAACTGAGGATTAGTAAATGTGAGCAGGCGTGGGCACACTAATTGCAGTTCTTTGGGATTTGCGTAACCAATACCGATAAATACGGGGATCATATAGGTTGGCGGCGCTTTCGGTTTTTTCTTAACTATATCCTGCTCTTTATTCAGCGGTATATGCATTGAGCAGGATATCCTTTCTGCTTGTTAATTGCTTCGTAAAATTCCATTATTCAATCCTCCGTTTCCTGATGGATAAGTTCTGTCAGATTTTTTGTAAATGTCCGTGAGAGATCAATCTTCTCTCGTTTATTTTCTTTCCGTTCTTCAACAGTTACATACTCCTCGTTTAAAAGATTCCGTATAATCAGATTGACAGTCTGTTTAGACTGAAAGGTGCGTTGGCAAATTTCCGTGGCGTTTGGCGTATTCATCGTATAACGCAAGCTGTTCATCCCGAAATTTGCAATACAAACACGCTCTAGTACATCGTTGCGCAAATAACTACACCAACCACTTGCCTGCTTTCCCGATTGCACAGGTGAAAAATCCTCAGCGCAGCCCGCTGCGCCTGCGTTTTTTGACCTGCACACTCAGAAAAGCATTCTGCGTGATTGATCCAGTTATTTGTCGAACGATGTATTAGTTGTTAGATCTGTCGCCTCCTGTAAAGTCAATTACAGTACAGTCAATTTATTGACTGTTATTTTAGAAATGACATTTTTGGCATTTAGGCTGCTTTTTTTGCAGTTTGATGTAAAATGCTTAATTATTGTATTAAAATATTAAAAATTGGAGGTTGAGAGGTTGACATGAAGTATAATGAAAAGCAAATTTTTCGGAAATCAAGTATTGACCGCGTTTCTTCTCCCGAGCAGTTAAATGATTATATCCGCGTATCCAATCCGAGCGTATGGATGATGCTGGCGGCGGTTGTTGTTTTGCTGGCGGGGGTATGCGTCTGGGGGATTTTCGGGCGTCTTGAAAGCAAGGTCCTTTCTGCAGGGACGAGCGAAAACGGCATTTTTATCTGTTATGTTACGGAGGAAGACGCTGCTAAGATGAAAACGGGAATGCTGGTAAAGGTAAACGGGAATGATTTCGCTGTTTCTGAAATTGCCGAAAGGCCGGTCTCCGTAAACGCAGATATGGATCCCTATTTGATGTATCTCGGAGGTTTTTCCGAGGGTGCGTGGATGTATGAGATCATTGCAGATGTGGATCTTCCAGACGGTACATACAAGACGGAAATCGTTACAGAAAGCGTATCGCCGATGTCGTTTATACTGAATTGAGAGGAGAGTCTGAAGATGGGTACGAAAAGATAAAGCAGCCTGTCAGAAACGGTAAGGTGAAAGTTCCTGTGGTAATGCAGATGGAAGCGCTGGAGTGCGGCGCGGCTTCTCTCACGATGATCCTTGCATATTACCGGAAATGGATACCGCTTGAGCAGGTACGCGCTGACTGCGGCGTATCGCGTGACGGTTCCAACGCAAAAAACATCCTAAAAGCAGCGCGCAGTTATGGGCTGGCAGCAAAAGGCTATCGCTATGAGCCGGAGAGTTTAAAAGAGAATGGAAAATTTCCCTGTATCATTCATTGGAATTTCAATCATTTTGTAGTGCTGGACGGCTTTAAGGGCGGCAAGGCGTACCTGAACGATCCTGCAAAAGGGAGTTATTCCGTGCCCATGGAAATATTTGACAAGTCCTTTACGGGGATTTGCCTGATGTTCGAGCCTGCAAAGAGCTTCGAGCCGGGCGGAGCCCCCAAAAGCATACTGGCATTTGCGAAAAAACGGCTGAAAGAGGCCAAAACAGCAATCGTGTTTGTGGCGCTGACAACATTGGTTACCGCTCTGCTGGGGATTATCACCCCGGCATTCTCACGGATCTTCCTGGATCGGCTGCTTACCGGTGAAAATCCGGAATGGTTTTTGCCGTTTATTTTTGCGCTTGGAGGAATAAGCGTGATACAGCTTATTGTGGAATGGATCAAAGCTGTGTATTCGCTGAAAATAAACGGCCAGCTTTCGGCGGTCGGAAGCGCCGATTATATGTGGAAGGTTCTGCGGATGCCGATGGAATTTTTCTCCCAGCGTATGGCGGGGGATATTCAGCAAAGGCAGAGAATGAATGCTTCGGTTGCCCAGTCATTGGTAGAGACTTTCGCGCCGTTGGCGTTAAATACGGTCATGCTGGCGCTTTATTTTGTTGTGATGCTTCGCTACAGCCCGATTCTGACGCTGGTGGGGGTGGCTTCCATCGTGATCAATTTTGTGGTCTCAAAGATTATATCCAATAAGCGCATGAACATTACCCGGGTACAGATGCGTGATGCGGGAAAACTCGCAGGAGCTGCCGTGGCGGGGATTGAAATGGTGGAAACCATCAAGGCCAGCGGAGCAGAGAATGGATTTTTTGAGAAGTGGGCGGGCTATCAGGCCAGCGTGAATACACAGCAGGTGCGTTTTGAACGTCTCAATCAGTATCTTGGCATGATTCCTGAGCTTGTATCGTCACTGGCGAATATTGCCGTGCTGATACTCGGAGTTTATTTTACAATAGATGGGAAATTTACAGTGGGCATGATCATGGCATTTCAGGGCTTTTTAGGTTCTTTTACCGAACCCGCGCAGACGTTGATTTCGGCGGGACAGACGCTCCAGGAAATGCGCACGCAGATGGAGCGTGTGGAGGATGTGATGGAATACCCGACGGATGTGAATTGCAGCAGAGATGGAATTTCAGAGGATGCAAAGTATAGCAAATTATCGGGCAGTGTGGAACTTAAAAACGTCACCTTCGGCTATTCGCGTCTCGCAGAGCCTCTGATCAGGGATTTTCATTTAACGCTCAAAACCGGCAGCCGCGTGGCGTTTGTCGGCACATCAGGCTGCGGGAAATCCACACTGTCAAAGCTGATTTCAGGGCTTTACAGGCCCTGGGAAGGCGAAATCTTATTTGACGGAAAGCATAAGAATTTTTTTGAGATTGTGGAGAGTATTTACGCACACGGAATGCACCTTGAGGATCTGAACACGAATGGTTCTTTCCTTGACGAGACAGCATTAGAGCAATTTCGGAAAATCGGCGGTAATCCGCTGATTAAAATATCCTTTGATGGAATCGGGCATCACGACTGGCTCAGAAACCGCAAGGGGGCGGAGACGGACGCGCTTCGGGCAATTCGCCTGTGCGTGGAAAAGGGTTTTCGTGTAAAAGTGCAGACGAACGTTCATCGGCTCAATATCGAATCCATGTTGCCTACAGCGGAAATGTTAGACGAAATGGGCGTGGACGAAATGCGGGTAATCCGCACTTCAGAATCGCCGCGCTGGAAGGAAAATGCAGGTGGTTCCTGCTTAGAGGTTGAGGAATATTACGAAAGTATGTTGGAATTTGCCGACAGATATGTTAAAAAGAAACACAATATGACAATAGATATCTGGCAGTTTCTTACGGTGTTTCCACGAACAGAATCTTACCATCTGCGCCCCGTTGAATACATTGCAGGAGAGTACCGGGACAGTATGCCCGTGTGCCGTGGGAACCGGGGGATGGTTGCGGTTGCAGCAGACGGAAATGTCTACCCTTGTATGCAGATGTCTGGGTATTTTAGCGCGAAGAATAATTTCCTGGGCAATGTTAAAAAAGAGGGATTGCAGCCAATTTTGCAGGAAGGAAGATATCTGAGCGAGGTCTGCGCTACACTGGGGCAGTTGTCAGAGAACAATGAAACCTGCGCGGTGTGTCCTTATTTTAAACACTGCGGGGGTGGCTGCCGCGCGCTGGCACTGGCGATTACGGATGATAAATTTGGCATTGATCCCGCAAAATGTCTATTTTTCCAAAAAGGCTGGCACAGGAAAATCAAGGAAACATTCCGGGGCTGGAAAAATTTATCGCCTATGGAGGGCGAATGATGGAAGAGGAATTACGGCGGCTGTTTGACTTCCAGAAATTTTCGGTAAATCTGCGTCTTGCCGAAATGAAGGATGAAACTGAGAAACGTTACGGCGAGGCGCTTTCAGATGAAGAACTGGAACAGGTGAATGCTGCGAACAACTCCCTCAGCGGGAACGCAATATCATGATCCTGCACTATTATAACGGGAAAACATTGAAAAGTATCGCAGAACTAATGGATATTTCATACAGCTATGTAAAGCTGCTTCATTCAAAGGCTCTGAAAGTTCTGCGCGAAATCATATATGATCAGACATCTTGAGAAACATACCACAAGTATGATAGTGCAGATACATACTAAAGCATTGAATTGATTTTTAAAAACAGAGTCGATGAACAAGTCTCCATTTTGCAGTTTATCGATTCTGTTTTATTTTATGTATTGGCAATCAGCATTGAGTTAAGCGGTCATTTGCAATCTGCTTCAATATTTGTGCATGAACGCTGTACGCTTCATGATGACAGTGTTCAAAAAAAGGATTAGCCCCCTCGTTATATGGTACAATCATTTGCTCATACATTGAGAATGAGGGAGGTGTTGTCTATATTGAAACATAGAGAATTTATTTATGCTGGCGATCCTGTTCCAGAATTGAACGAGCGGGAACACGCAGCATTTCTTATGAATGTTCAAAGGTCAATCCTTTTATCATTAGAAAAACGGAATCTGTTGACCGCATCACAGCGGGAACGCTGTTTGCTTGAGCTTGAAAAACAATATCGTCCATATTAGAAAAAAACAACGTCAGGCATAACCGCTTGACGTTTTTACATAATCAAATGAAATCTTCATGCCTGTAAAAATGGGTAAAATCAAAGAAAGGAGATATTCTTATGTCGATAGATAAATACGAAACCCTGAATCAAGAAAGAAAAATACAGCACATAAAAAGAAAGGTTGCCGCTTACTGCCGCGTATCCACGGACAACGAAGACCAGGCAAATTCATTTGAAAGCCAGCAGCGTTACTTCAGACAGTATATAGAGCGTAATCCCGATTGGGAGCTTTATGAAGTGTTCGCAGATGAAGGCATCTCTGGCACGAGCACAAAAAAACGGAAAGAATTTAACCGCATGATTGCGTGTGCGAAAAACGGCGATTTTGATTTGATTGTAACAAAAGAAATCTCCCGTTTTGCAAGAAATACCCTTGACAGCATATTCTATACCCGTGACCTCAAGAAGCACGGCGTAGGCGTTATCTTTCTGAATGATAACATCAACACGTTAGATAGCGACGCGGAGCTTCGTCTTGCCATTATGTCCTCGATTGCACAGGAGGAGAGCCGTAAAACGTCCGAGCGTGTGAAATGGGGGCAGAAACGCCAGATGGAGCAGGGAGTTGTGTTCGGGCGGAGTATGCTTGGCTACGATGTGAAAGCTGGCAAAATGTATATCAATGAGGAGGGGGCAAAAGTTGTCCGTCTGATCTTCCACAAGTTTGTAGATGAGGGGAAAGGAACTCATGTGATTGCCCGCGAACTTCGGGAGGAGGGCATTCAGCCCATGCGGGTAAAAGAATGGCAGAACACAGTCATTCTCCGTGTTATCCGCAATGAAAAATACTGCGGTGATTTGGTGCAGAAGAAAACCTATACGCCAGACTTTCTATCCCATGAAAAGAAAGTAAACCTTGGAGAGGAGGAATTTGTGATTATCAAAGACCATCACGAGCCGATTATCTCCCGTGAGCTGTTTGATCAGGCAAACCGCATGTTAGACGAAAAATCACGTTCGCAGGAGGGAAAATCAAAGTATAGCAACCGCTATCCGTTTTCCGGGAAAATCAAATGCGGATGCTGCGGTTCAAGTTATGTGGCACGGTATAAAACCCGAAAAAATGGAAAACGTTATCAGGCGTGGCGGTGTCTGGAAGCCGCAAGGCATGGGAGTCCCCATGTGGACAAAGCAGGGAATCAAGTTGGATGCAAAGGATTAAGCATACGCAATGAAGATGCAGTCTATATCATGCACCTTGTCACGAAGAGCTTAAAGTATAATACGAAGAAAATCACTGAAAATTTGCTTATTATTATCAAGTCTGTTATTTCCGCTGATTTGCCGGATGGTACTAAGGTATGCCTGAAGGACGCGGCAATGAATCCCGCAGGTACAGACAGTGAGAAATTAAAATCACAGATAAAAACGACCCTGCAAAAACGCACAAACCTTATTGACCTTTATACATCTGGCGATATTACCAGAGATGAATTTACAGTAGCAAGAGCAAAATGTGAGAATGAGATTGACGAACTGCAATCCGTTTTAGAATGCGTAGATCAGAAAAGGGAGAGGCTCTCCAAACTGCAGGAGCTTGTTTCTGAAATTACAGAAGCGATGAATGAGCTTATAGACGGTGTGGAATATGAAGATGATTTTTATAAAGAAATCTTAGATAAAATGGTCGTAAACGACAAAGAACATATTGATGTGTATTTGAACCTGCTCCCCCTTAAATGGAGCTACACGGATGCAAAAAGCGTAAATTGTCCCGCAGGGTAAAACCGTTTACGGGAAAGCATCCACTGGAAGTTTCCCCCGCACACAGAGCGAAAAAAGCGAGGTCTTTGAGATGGAACATTTCAGGGGCTTCTCTACCTATATCGGTCAGTAATCCCGCAACTTCCCGGTAAGGAATCGTGTAACGCTGAGACAGATAGCGCATGGATGCGGACAGCTCGCCGTCAGGACCGCCGAACTGACTGATGATTACCTGCGCTATTTGAGGATTCGTCTGTGTAATATTTACAGGATACTGTAATCGTTTTTCATAATTCCACATTTAGCAATAACCTCCTTCCCATGGCATTGGCTGAGTAGACCAAAGCCACATCTGATCCGGTTTTGCAGTGTCCAGGGTAAGAGGGCCGTAGTTCTCTTCATATTCTTTCAAAGCTTTCATGCGTACTTCACGGAAATGATTGAAGTAGGAAAGCGCTTTCTGGTCCGTGGGGTGAGTATCGAGATAGAGTACGATATCATTGACGGCAAAGCTTACCATGTTGATCCATTGAAATAATTTTACCTGTTCCATTTGATTTCTATTCATCTCATGCAGCCTCCTTTCCCGTAAAAAGGTTTATTTAATTCTGGGAAAATAGTGCCGTATTGAAGCGCTTTATCTGGCTCATAAGTTTCGTTCATAAACTGCCAGGGCACATAAGCCATTGCAATAGCCATGCCAGACAGAGGATCTGTATGATCCGGGCAGGGATGCGGCATAGGCGGACGTGTTCGCGTGGGGCGCTGAGGTCTGCCGGAAGCGCATCCGTTTTGCCGCTGAGGAGGTCTTTGGCTGCAGCCACAATCAGGAGTCATATTATAATTTGCCATATTGCTGATTCCTTTCTCATATATTCTGTTCTTTATAGAATATGACAAAAAAAGTAAAAGGTGCCTTCCTCTAAGATACAAATTCCCTGGCGCAAAGATCACAGAGGAGCGTACTGCTGGTATATTTATGCTATTGCTAATCTTCTGAACATGGTATATAATCGGAGTTAGTGACATAGAACCACAGAGGAAGGCAAGGAATGCAAAATGACAATTTTAGAAGGAACTATCAGGCATGATTATATCGTGACCGATCTTGTAATGGATAAAACCATTATGCGCCGTCTGGAAGCATTGGGAATTAACAGCGGCAGCAGGCTGCAAATGATGAACCGGAAGAAAAATGGAACAGTGATTATTAAGGTGCGGGGCACCCGCTGGGCAATTGGGCGTGATATAGCAGGAGGAATTCAGGTGACGCCGGCAGAACAAATAGACAAGGGGGATGCTCATGGAGACGATTAGAGTTGGATTTGTGGGAAATCCCAACTGTGGGAAAACGACATTATTTAATGCTTATACAGGAGCGAATCTGAAGGTGGCGAACTGGCCGGGAGTTACCGTGGAGAAAATGGAAGGAGAGACCCGGTATAAAGGGCAGAAACTAAAGCTCATTGACCTGCCGGGAATATACAGCCTTACGTCATATTCCATAGAAGAAAAAGTGTCCAGACGATGCATTATGGAACGCGAGGTGGATGTGATTATCAATATTGTGGATGCGTCGGCCCTGGAGAGGAATCTTTATCTGACCATGCAGCTGCTGGAACTTGGCAAGCCCGTTGTTCTGGCGTTGAATATGATGGATATTGTGGAAGAGCGCGGAATGGAGATTGATTTGCACCGTCTGCCGGAAATGCTGGGAGGAATTCCGGTGGTTCCGGTCTCCGCCAGAAAACGCAGCGGATTGGACGTACTTCTTCACGCGGCAGTACATCATTATGAGGAAAAACATCAGGCGGACGTGGTGCATTATCAGAAAAATATCGAGGAAAAAATTACAGCGCTGGAACAGGCGCTCAGAGAGCAGTATCAGCTTACGGAAAATGTTCGCTGGTACGCCATTAAGTTGTTGGAACAGGATGAGGAAATTTCAGAAAAGTTTCCGCTAAAGCGGCCGGAGATTCTGGATCGAAATTATGAGAAAGACCTGATTAACCAGAAATATGATTACATAGAAGAAATTGTGGAAGATACCCTGTTCTATAAATCAGAGAAAGCAGCGTTTACAGATAAGGTGGATCAGGTACTGACCCATCATATCTGGGGAATGCCGATTTTTTTCGGAGTGATGGCGGTGGTATTCTTTCTCACCTTTTTTGTGGGAGATACGTTAAAAGGCGGCTTTGAAGTGATTCTGGATTCCGCTTCCGGGGGAACGCAGCATTTTCTGGAATATATAAAGGTAGCGCCCTGGCTGATTTCTCTGATCGTGGACGGCATCATTGCAGGCGTGGGAGGGATTCTGACTTTTCTGCCCAATATATTTATTCTGTTTCTTGCGCTTGCATTTCTGGAAGACAGCGGTTACATGGCAAGAGTCGCTTATGTGATGGATGGACTGATGGGATACCTGGGCTTATCCGGAAAAGCTTTTCTGCCAATGGTGCTGGGGTTCGGCTGTACCGTTCCGGCGGTGATGGCGTCCAGGACGCTTGAAAAAGAGGCAGACCGCAAAAGGACAATTTTAATTACGCCGTTTATGTCCTGTTCCGCAAGGCTTCCTGTTTATGTGCTCTTCGCAGAGATGTTTTTTGGAAAATATGCCATGCTTGCGGCATTATCCATGTATTTTCTGGGAATGCTGACCGCAGTTTTGACCGCGTTTATCATTCACCGGATTGAGACGCATACAGAGCATCATACATTGTTGATTGAATTGCCCGAGTATAAGACGCCCAATGCAAGAACGATTGCCGTTTACGTATGGGAAAAAGTGAAAGATTATCTTACCAAAGCGGGAACGACGATTTTTATTGCCTCCATTATTATCTGGTTTCTCTTAAATTTTGGTATTCATGGAATGACAGAAGATGTCTCGGCCAGTTTTGGAGCCGTGCTCGGACATTGGATGGAGCCGCTGCTGGCTCCTGCGGGACTTGGAATGTGGCAGATCGGAGTGGCTCTGATTTCCGGGATCTCGGCGAAAGAAGTGGTTGTCAGCAGTTTCTGTGTGCTGTTTGGCATCAATAATGTGAACTCTGCCGCGGGAATGGCAGTCTTGACAGATCAGCTTGCGCAGGCAGGATTTGGTCCGCTGAACGCTTATGCTATGATGGTATTCTGTCTGTTATATATTCCATGTGCAGCTACCATTGGCACGATTCGCAAAGAAACGCGTTCGCTGAAATTTACCTTGCAAATGATGGGATTTCAGCTTTTGGCTGCCTGGACAGCGTCCGTGTTGGTTTACCAGATTGGAAGTTTGCTGTTTTGAGAGATTGGAAGAAAATGTTTTTTTGAAAAACAAGGGAATTTTCTTGCAAGAAGGAACAATACCGTGTTAAAATACTGGTAAATAGAAAAGAGAGAGGTAATTACGATGTATGCAGATGAAAATGTGATTAGAATCAAACATGATGTACTACATGAAGTGGCGAGGCTTGCCTTTGAAGGAGAACTGGATTCCAAGAGGGATCACATTGCAGTGGAATTAATTCCCGGACCGAATCCCCAGTTCCGCTGCTGTATCTACAAAGAGAGAGAGATTATCAGACAGAGAGTCCGCCTTGCTGAAGGAAAAGCGCCCGGTTCTGAGGACGATGGAAATATTATCCAGGTAATCAGCTCAGCCTGTGAAGACTGCCCTATTTCCAGTTACACGGTGACGGAAAATTGTCAGAATTGTATTGGTAAGGCATGTATCAATGCATGTAAGTTCGGAGCCATTTCCACAGGAAGAGAACGTTCCCATATTGATGCCTCCAAATGCAAGGAGTGCGGAAAATGTGCGCAGGCATGTCCTTACAATGCGATCGCGCACCTGAAAAGACCTTGTAAATACAGTTGTCCGGTGGATGCGATTACATATGACGAGCACGGTATTTCTATCATTGATAAGGAAAAGTGCATTCGCTGCGGCAAATGTATCCATAGCTGTCCGTTTGGAGCAATCGGATCCAAGACATTTATTGTAGATGTTGTGGAAGCGCTCAAATCCGGCAAAAAAGTATACGCAATGGCGGCGCCGGCCACAGAAGGACAGTTTGGCGCAGATATCACCATGGCAAGCTGGAAAAAGGCCATGAAAGAATTAGGATTTGAAGATTTTTATGACGTTGGACTGGGCGGAGATATGACGGCTGCCTATGAAGCGGAAGAGTGGGCGGAAGCATATAAGGATGGAAAGAAAAAAGTAACTTCCTGCTGTCCGGCGTTTGTAAATATGGTGCGTCAGCACTATCCGGAGCTTGCGGAATGCGTTTCAACCACAGTTTCTCCGATGTGTGCAGTTTCACGTCTGATTAAGGCCAAAGATCCGGATGCGGTGACTGTATTTATCGGGCCGTGTATTGCCAAGAAGTCTGAGGTTGTGGACCAGAAGATTCCAGGGAATGCAGACTATGTACTGACATACAGTGAGATTCGTGCGATTATGAAAGCCAAGGATGTAGCTTTGGAGCCTTGTCCCAATGATGACCAGATTGCATCTGTATACGGTAAGAGATTTGCTAATTCCGGCGGGGTTACAGAAGCGGTGCTTGAGAGCCTGAAAGAATCCGGAGATGAGATCAATGCGAAGGTCTGCAAAGCAAACGGTGCGGCAGACTGTAAGAAAGCCCTTCTTCTTCTCAAGGTTGCGAAGCTGCCGGAAGATTTTATCGAAGGTATGATCTGCGACGGCGGATGTGTGGGAGGTCCAAGCGCGTTCAGCGATCAGACTTCTTCCAGAAGAAATCGTGATACTCTGATTTCACAGGCAGATGAACGTGGAATTCTTGAGAATTTAGGAAACTACGAGATGGACAGCTTCTCCATGCATCGTCATTAAGAGGCAGTTTAGTGTAGAAAGAGCTGTTGCAAAAGCAGATGAATCGTCTGTCGGAGCAACAGCTCTTTTCCGTTATCTGAAAAGAGACAAAAGGAGCGCCGCAACTCATCAGAACAGGTGAGCTGCGGCGCTTTTTTCTTTATTTGATTTTAACTTTTTTTGACTGGAAACTGCTGGTATAAGTTTTTCCGCCATAAGTCTTATATGCTTTTACGGTAAAGAAATAAGTTTTTCCGGATTTTAATTTATTTTTTGTGTAGCTGGCAGTTTTTGTATTTTTTAATTTTTTCCAGGCGTCTTTTGCTTTAGCTTTATAGTAGACGGTATAGCCAGTGGCGCCCTTGACTTTGTTCCATTTAATAACGGCTTTTTTCTTTTTGGATGTTACTTTAAATTTCACAGCGTTGGGCGCTGTCGCAGTATTAAGCGAAGTAAAAGATTTACTGCTGATCTGTGTTCCGTTTTTTTGCTGAATGTATGCTTTTACTGCAAAACGATAAGCAGTGCCCGGGGTTAAACCTTTGACGGTATAGGAAACAGCGTTTGTTTTTGCTTTCTCAACCCATGTTTTGCTGGAATTGTTATATTGATAGATGATATAACCTGTTGCATTGGAAACTTTTTTCCAGGTCAGCCTGACATTTCTGGCGGCGGAAGAAGCTGTATTCAGTCCGCTTACGTCGGACACTGTCGGCAGTGGTTCCGGTTTTGGAGTATCCGCCTCCTCTTTTTTGGTAAACTTTTCTATTTCTTTTAAAATTTCATCGGCTGTTTTGGGACCTAAGGTTATATTTTGAATTTTGTTATTACTGTCAATCAGTACAATGTAGGGAAAAGTTCCGCCCGTATAATTGTATAATTTAAGATAAGATAATGCGAGGTTAAAATTCAGCATAGATGTATCATGACAGTATATAATATTTTTGCCGGAAAAGTTTTGCGAAAATTCTTTTGTGTCTTCTAAAGAAGCGCCATATACGTCGGCAAAAATTACCCGTATATCTGACCTGCCAACCCAATTGCTGCCGTCAATACTTTGTAAAGTAGATTTAGTCAATCCGCAGGTGGTATACCCAAACAGCAGGACCGTAGTTTGATTGGCGCTGGCTTTTGTGGAAATAGTCGTGCCCGCTATCGTATTCAGGGCGTAATTAATATTTTCAATGCCGGAATCAGAATCAGCGGGAGGCGTTGTGCTTCCGTTATCATCAACAGCCGCAAATTTTTTGATTTCCGTCAGGAGTTCATCCGCCGTTTTTGTACCGGTCAGTAAGTTTTGTATCTTATTGTCCTTATCAATCAGTACGATCATTGGGTATGATCCGCCGTTCATGCCGTAGAGCTGTTCATATGCCGCCATGCTTTGGAAAATATTATAATCTTCATCGTAACAAAATGTCAGTTCCGGACATTGATAACCTTGTCTGTATGCTTCAACTTCTTCCTGAGTCTTACCATTTGTCTCTGCAAAAATTACCCGGATATCAGAACGTTTTACCCAGCTGCAGGAAGAGATACTGTTCAGTGTAGATCTTGTTTTTCCGCATCCTATGTAGCCGAATATCAGAACGGTAGTTTCGTTGGGGTTGGCTTTGGTAGAGACTGATGTTCCATTGGTGGAAGTAAAGGTGTAAGCAGGATTTTCTTTCAGTTCTGCTGCCTGCGTCTTTATTCCCGGCAATATGCTTAACACGGTAAGCAGGAACAACAATGAGATAATGGTTAACGTGTGCAACAAATGTTTTTGGAAAAATTTTTCTTCTGTCATAAAGGACCTCCCTTTTATGCATATTTTTGAGGTGTTTTCTGAAAAACATGAAAAAAACCTCATGATACAATTTTGAAAATATAATAACATATAGGAAACGCAAACTCAACTAAAAACAAATACATAACGTGAGATTTTTTTACCGTGAATCTGCCCTTAAAAAGATTATTTAGTAAATATATTACTATAGTAAATATATACAATGAAAAATGTCTTACAATGCGAATTTTTTGGTATTTCTATTTGTTTTCTGTGCAATTTAACGAAAAAATTATAATATATCTAAACAACTTGACATTTTATAAAAAGATAGTATACTTAAATAGAAGTTCAGATAGTACTTTTCTACTAAAATCTACTGTAAAAAGTGAGGAAAGGTAGAAAATAATTACCTGTGGCTTTTTTATTTTTGCACTTTTTTATTAAATATTTAGTAAATTGTGCAAAAATAGTATACACGGACGACGTCCTGTGCAAACAGGAAGGAGGGAATATCTGTAAATATTTTGGAAACAGGACTCATTTTTGTATACGAAAACATTGTCAACAATTTAACAAAAGGAAAGTAGGGTAAAGTTATGAAGGCGAAACAATTGTTAGCCATGGTATTAGCGGTTGGAATAACCATAACTGGTATTCCGTTTTCCGGTATGGAAATCCATGCACAGACGAAGGGAGAGCAGGCAAAAGAAAAATTTAAAGGCCAGGAGTGGTTCGATGAGAATGGCATATTCGAAGTAAATCGTTCAGACGCACATGCAAGCTTTGTAGGATTTCAAAATGCGGAGAGCGTAAAAGATCCAACCAGCAGAAAGCAGCATGCTTCATCTCCATATTACAAGTCTTTGAATGGCGAATGGGATTTTGCTCTGGTGAATTCTCCGTTTGATATAAGCGACGACTTGAAGAAATTTTATGAGACAGATTATCAAACGAGTACAAGTACAAGCAAGTGGGGGAAAATGCAGGTTCCTGCGAACTGGCAGTCAAAAGAGGGCGGTCGTGTTGTTGATCCAAAGTATACAGATACAGAACTTCCCTGGCTGGGAGTGGAAGATCCAAGAGCTGATTATGGTATAGAGTATGATGCGCATGGTATTTCACCCACAGTTTATAACCCGGTTGGTTTTTACAGAACAACGTTTGATACGCCTGCAGATTGGGATGGAAAAGAAGTGTTTGTATCCTTCCAGGGTGTGGAATCCGCATTTTATGTATGGGTGAACGGAAAAAAAGTAGGATACAGCGAAGACAGTTATACGCCTGCAGAGTTTGATATCAGCAGTTGTCTCAATGCTCCGGGGCAGAAGAACACCATTGCCGTGCAGGTTTATCGCTGGTCAGACGGAAGCTATCTGGAAGATCAGGACTTTATCCGTATGAGTGGTATTTTCAGAGACGTATTTTTATTTGCGAAAGATAAAAAAGCATCTCTGTTTGACTTTGCCTACACAACGACGTTTGATTATCCGGAAGGTACAAGACCCGCAGATTCAAAGGCGGAGAAGGATTATGATAAATCCAGTTTTAATCTGGAAGTTACATTAAGAGGGTACGAAGAGAAAGTACCGGAAGGATATAAGGTAGTTGCCACTCTGTATGACTTAGGAGTTGCTGAGAATGATAAAAATCATGTAGTATTTGAAAAGACGATAGATAACGTTTTCAGCGATGCTGTTGTAACCGGAGATAACGGAACAGAGGCGAAAGAGACTGCTGCTGAAGGGTATGAAGTTTTAAATTCATATAAGCAGGAAGCGGTAATTAATTTTACGGAAGAAGTTAAAAACCCCAAACTCTGGTCGGCAGAAGAGCCGAATCTCTACGAACTGACAATTGATTTGCAGGATGAAAATGGAAAAACCATTGAAGCGGCAGGAACGCACGTTGGTTTCCGTGAGATCTTAATCGTAAGAAAAGGAACAAGATTCTCACAGATCCTTGTAAACGGAGCTCCCATTATGATTAAAGGCGTAAACCGCCATGAGACTACAGTAGAAGGCGGACGTGCGATCACAGAAGAGAGCATGGTGGAAGATATTAAGCTGATGAAACAGTACAATATCAATTCTGTACGTAATTCGCACTATCCAAACGATGCGAAATGGTATGATCTCTGTGATGAATATGGATTGTACATGATCGACGAGGCAAATATCGAGTCTCACGGTTTGAACGATTATATCCCGCAGAGTGATCCGAAGTGGATTAGCGCTTGCGTGGACAGAATGACAAGTACCATTGAACGAAGCAAAAATCATGCAAGTATTATGTCATGGTCTCTTGGAAATGAGTCTTACAACGGAGATACATGGCCGACGATTGCAGCAGTCTGCAAGAAGCTGGATCCCACAAGATTTGTGCATTATGAAGGTATGAGGGATATTGAGGATGTAGACGTATGGTCCAGAATGTACCGTCGTGTCAATGAGGACAGTCTCTACAGCGGTAAACCCAATTATCATATTACACAGGATCCGCTGAATTACTGGGGCGGATATGGTACGAAGCCAGCATTCCAGTGTGAGTATGCACATGCTATGGGTAACGGTATCGGTAACCTGGATGAATACTGGGATCTGTATGAGAAATGGCCAAACCTTCAGGGCGGTTTTATCTGGGACTGGGTAGACCAGAGTCTTGAATGGCAGACGCCGACCGATAAAGCTCTGAAAGACCAGGGTAAAAATAACCTGGAAGTGCTCTTAAAAGGAAATAAAGAACTTGTAGAAGGCAAAGAAGGCAAAGGTATCATCGGATATGCTCAGGTTTACAATGATAAATCCCTGCATTTCTCAGGAAAACAGGCGTTTACGTTAGAAGCATGGGTGAAACCGGACGGTGTGCAGAAGGGAAGAGCCGGCGACGGTTCTGGCTCCGTTTCGGAGGAAGAGTATAATTCTACCATGCCCATTATTTCCAAAGGAAGCTGGGACGGTTATGGTTTAAGCAGACAGGTATGGGATGAAGGAGACAAGCTGGAGTTCCATATTTATACCGACGGATATAACAGAGTTTCTGCAAGCGTAGATACGCCGCAGAACTGGGCGAATGAATGGCATCATATTGCCGGTACGTTCGACGGCTCAGAACTGAAACTGTATCTGGATGGAAAAGAAGTAGCGTCCGCATCAACTGAAACCGGAGTCATTCCCGGTCCGGACCAGGTAGGAATCGGAGCCGACCTGACATACGATGCACAAAATCCAAATGTTCCGGATACATTCAAAGGTGTGATTGATAATGCCAGAATTTACGATAAGGCGTTGTCTTTGACAGAGCTGAATGATGAAGGAAGAAAAGCAGACGACCATACCGTATTGTGGTTAGACTTTAATGAAACAACAGACAAAACCTATGCAGACGATACATACTTTAGTTTCGGCGGAGACTGGCAGGATATCCCGGACGGAAATCCGAACAATAAGAATTTCTGTGCAAACGGACTTGTATCCGCAGACAGAACCGTACAGCCGGAGTTAGAGCAGGTAAAATATATTTATCAGAACGTAGGAATCGAAGCAGTTAAAGATAAACAGGGAAATGTTGTACCAGATAAGATACAGCTTTCCAATAAAAACTTATTTACCAACCTCGATGCGTTTAACGCGTCCTGGGAAGTGGTAAAAGACGGCGAGAGCATTGACAAAGGAAACTTCGCGGATGCAGACATTGCGCTTGCGCCTGTGGAAGATGCAGAAATGGATTACTACGGCGTTAAGTGGTATCCCGAAAAAGAAGTTACAGTGCCTTCTCAGAAACTGAAAAACCTGGAAGCAGGGGCAGAGTATTTTGTCAATATCAGCTTTACATTGAAAAATGATACTTCCTGGGCGAAGGCAGGACATGAAGTTGCTCACGGACAGATTGCTTTATCTTCTGATCTGTCAAAAAATGAAGAGTTAAAAGCAGAAGATCTTGAAAAACTTGAGTTGACAGAGAATGATGCAGAAGCAGTTGTAGAAGGAAAAGATTTCAAAGTAACCTTTGATAAAAAAGCGGGCACCATTAAGACATTTACTTATAATGGCAAGGAACTGCTGAAACAGGGACCGCAGCCGAATTTCTGGAGAGCGCCTACTGACAGCGACCTTGGATTCTATTCTGGAAGTGAATTTGCGACCTGGAGACATGCGGGAGCAGACAAAAATACAGTCAGTGTAACAGCAGACCAGACGAGTGACGGAATGGTGGAAATCACTGTGGAGTCTACGCTTCCGACGACAAATGAGTCCTCTTATCGTCAGAAATTTACGGTATACGGAACAGGCGACGTTAAAGTCACAAGTACCTTAAAACCGGGAGCAGATCTTCCGGAGATTCCTGTAGTCGGCAACAGTTTAACGCTTCCGAACGAGTTTAACCAGGTAACCTGGTATGGAAAAGGACCGGAAGAAAACTACATTGACAGACAGTCAGGATATGCAGTCGGCGTACATAAGAAAGATGTAAAAGATTTCTTTGTAGATTACATTAAACCGCAGGAGACAGGAAACAGAACCGATATTCGCTGGGTGAGCCTGACGAATAAGGATGGCGTAGGTCTTCTGGCAAAAGCAGAGATCGGAACGCCGATCGAGTTCAGCGCTCTGTATTATACAGCGGAAGAACTGTCAAATGCGATGCATTCCTATCAGCTTCCCTCTACGAAAGACAAAGATATTACGCTTCGTCTGAACCAGCGTCAGATGGGAGTTGGCGGCGACCAGTCCTGGGGTGCAAGACCGTTTGTGATCTATCAGAATCCGGCCAACAAGGTATATGAATACAGCTTTACGTTAAAACCAATTTCCGATGCCAATAAGGATGATTCCTGGAAAGCGTCTATGGCAGAGTACAAAGTCGTATTACCAGGCAAAGCAGAGGAAGATAAAGCGTTAACAGACGCACAGAATAAGCTTAAGTCTGCTCTGGGAGAAGCAAAATCTGTCTATGAAGAGGGACAGAAAAATTACAGCGACGAAACCTGGCAGGCATTTGCAAAGGCATATGAAGCAGCTTTGAACGTAACTGCTTATGAAACCGCAGAAGAAGTGAATGCGCTCGCAGAAGTTCTGACGACAGCGAAATCAGGGCTTGTGAATTTGCTGGATGAGGCAAAGGATCAGCTGAATCAGGCGCAGGCGGATAAGAATCAGGCGGATCAGGCTGTGGACGCTGCCAAAAAGGATAAAGAACAGGCCGCAAAAGATCTGCTTGAGGCACAGAAGAAGGCCGCAGAAGAATTGAAAGCAGCTCAGGAGCGGTATGACGCATTAAAGAAGGCACAGAATGTAAGCAAAGTGAAACAGAATAAGCTTACCAGCAAGAAAAAGAAACAGCTGAATATTTCCTGGAAGGCGGAAAAGGGCGTTACAGGTTACGAAGTGCAGTATGCCCTGAAGAAAAATATGAAGAACGCCGTGACGAAAACAGTAAAAGGAAGTAAGAAGAGCCTTATTGTTAAGAAGTTAAAGAGCAAGAAGAAATATTACGTAAGAGTTCGCGCTTATAAGAAGGTAAGCGGCATGACAGTTTACGGAGCTTACAGTAAAGTGACAAATGTAAAAGTAAAATAGGATTTTGCGTTTTATTTACGAAGGGATTCTGCAGTTGCAGGATCCCTTTGTGATTTCAAAATCTTTTATAGAATAAAATATGCAAGGCAGAGTTTACGCCGAAGGTGAAACTGCTCGGATTATTTGTAAGAGAACCTTTGACAAATATATCGTCTTCTGATATATTAAATATATCGGGAGATGATATATCTTGAAACGATATGCAGGAGGGGGGAATTGTTTGGCGGAAAAACAGACGGCAATGACAGAGGCGGTATATTATATTCTGTTGTCTTTGAAAACACCAAATCACGGATATGGTATTATTCAAAATACACTGGAATTAACGGAGGGAAGACTGGAACTGGGAGCAGGCACTCTTTATGGGGCGGTGAATACCCTGCTGGACCGGGAGTGGATCCGGCTCTACAGTGAAGATAAACATTCCCGGAAGAAGAAGCAGTACCTGATAACGGAGCGGGGAGAAATGGCGCTGGAAACAGAAATCCGGCGTTTGGAAGAGCTGCTTAAGAATGGCAGGAAGATTATGCGCACAGAAGCGGGTGAGGAGGTAAGACATGAGAAAATTCAGACTGTATTATGATAAAGATAAAGAGGAAGCATGGCTGAATGAAATGTGCCGGCAGGGATGGGGGATGACAAATTTTTTTCTGGGATGCTACACCTTTTTTCCATGCGCTCCAGGCCAATATACATATCGGGTGGATTTGCCGGATTTGCGGGGGACAAAAGGCAGTCGGGATCAGGAAAAGCGGGAGTATATAGAATTTGTGGAATCAACTGGGGCTGAATATGTATGTTCCTGGACGTTTTATATGATTTTCCGTAAAGAAACAGCGAAAGGAATGTTTAAGCTTTATACAGATGCAGAGTCGGAAATCAGACTGTTTGAACGTTTGCGGCGGTTGTTTTTGATTGTGGGACTGATAGATTTTTTCTCTCTGTGGTGCAGACGGCAAATTATATCAATTATATTACTAATTTTTGGGGCCCAAGTCTGGGTGAGAATACGGTTATGATTCTGGGATTGTGCCTGGTGTATGCTTTTACGACTGTAATAATGGCCATGGTTGCGCGGTTGACCAGGAAGATTAATAAATTAAAGTGTAATTGATCGTTTGGTTGGAAATTTTTCTTGACAAAAAGGAACAACTGTATTATTGTATTATACAAATAGTACAATAATACATAGAGAAAGGATTGCGTATGAAAGAATTACTAAAAGTGCAGAACTTAAGGAAAAGCTTTAAGATTTCTCCGAAACAGCAGAAGATTCAGAATACAAAAGAGCGCATAAAAGTAGCGGTAGATAATCTGAGTTTTACGGCGTATGAGGGAGAGGTATTCGGACTGCTGGGACCGAATGGCGCAGGTAAGACGACCACGCTGCGAATGATGTCGGCGCTGGTGAAACCGGATCAGGGAGATGTTCTGGTAGAAGGTTCCAGCGCTGTGAAAAAACCGGCTGAAGTCCGCAGTAAGATCGGTTTTCTTACCAGTGAACTGAAACTGGAAGAGTTCTTTACGCCCAATTATCTCTTTTCATTTTTTGCAGAACTTCATGGCGTGGGCAAAGCGGAGACTGAAGCAAGAAAACAGAAATTATTTGAACGCTTTGGAATTACTAAATTTGCGGAGGTTAAAGTAGGCAATCTCTCCACAGGAATGAAACAGAAAGTATCGCTGGTAGTTTCGATTGTCCATGATCCGGATATTATTATTTTTGACGAACCCACCAATGGGCTGGATGTGCTGACTGCGAAGGTAGTGACAGATTTTCTTCTGGAACTGAAAGAACAGGGCAAGACGATCATTGTATCTACCCATATTTTCAGTCTGATTGAGAAAATCTGTGACAGGGTAGGCGTTATTATTGATGGAAAGATGGCGGTTTGCGATACCCTGGAGCACCTTACCGCAGAAAAATCTCTGGAAGATAAGTTCTTTGATATTTATGCAGAAAGAGTAGGTGAGACTTATGAAAAATAGTATAATAACGGTAATGAAGAAGGAATTTACACGGTTTTTTACAGACCGCAGAATGGTACTGACCACGCTGCTTATGCCGGGACTGATGATTTATGTTTTATATTCTTTTATGGGAAGCGGATTGAGTACTAAATTTGATTCTTCGAAAGAACACATCGCAGGTATTTATGCAGAGCATCTGCCGGACAGTATGAAAGCGGTAACGGAAAGCGGGATGCCTGTGGAGTTCCATGATGTTTCCGGGGAAGAAACAGAGCGGGCGCTGGAGTCGCTTCAGAATACAGAGGAAGGCTATGATATTGTAGCGGTATTTCCGGAGGATTTTGACGCGCAGGTAGCGGCATATGATGTGACGTCCGGAACAGAAGCTCCAGCGGTAAAGCTTTATTATAATTCCACAGCCCCAGATTCTCAGTCAGCATACAATATGATGCGTGATTTTCTGGATACGTATGAGTCGGCGCTTGCCAATAAATTTGACGTCAATCCGGGTGAAGAAGTTTACGATATGGCAACGGAAGAAGATTTGTCGGCGCAGGTATTTTCCATGATGGTGCCTATGCTTCTGATGATATTTTTGTTTAGCGGCTGTATGGCGGTGGCTCCGGAATCCATAGCGGGTGAAAAAGAACGAGGAACAATTGCAACGCTTCTGGTTACTCCGGTAAAGCGCAGCCATCTTGCCGTTGGTAAGATTATCAGTTTGAGTGTTATTGCAATTTTAAGCGGTCTTTCCAGCTTTTTGGGAACGATGCTGTCTCTGCCCAAATTGATGGGAGAGCAGGAAAATGTAAATGCCGGCGTATATGGAATGGATGATTATGCGTTGACGCTCCTGGTGATTTTATCAACTGTATTGGTGGTTATTGCCATAGTTTCCATTGTTTCAGCGTTTGCAAAAAATGTAAAAGAAGCCACAGGCTGGGTAACTCCGATTATGATTATTTCCATGCTTCTGGGAGTGACTTCTATGGTGGAAAGCCTCTGTAAGACGGAGCCGGTTTGGTATCTGATTCCTTTGTACAACAGCGTGCAGAGCATGAACGGCATTTTTTCCATGGAGCCAGATTTAGTGAATATTATTGTTACTGTAATCGCAAATGTCTGTTATGCTGGTATAGGAGCTTTCGTACTTGCTAAAATGTTTGACAATGAAAAAGTGATGTTTTCAAAATAACGTCATTTATGTTTTGTAAAGGCTGCCGTATCTGTGTGCATGGCCGCGGGCGAAAAGCAAATGTCCCGGGGTGTTTGAATCACAGATCTGGCGGCCCTTTTACTTGTAAATTGCGGAAGGTCATCCGTTATCTTCTGACACTCATATACAGGCATAAATCCTTGTTCTTCTACATCTGCAAATTTTGTGTTCCTTAAAGTCTGAAGTAATTGTTCTGTGGTATAAGCGTCCTTTAGAGAACGTCTTAATAGCCGGAGATGCAACAGAAAAACTCGGAAATAAGGCTGTTTTATGTTTTGTAAAAACTATGTGCCTGCTTTGGAATACTGTTATGAATACTGTACACATGATTTAAAATATTGGCAAGATTTTATATATTCAAAGGTATTATTGTGCTAAAAAATCGTTTATTGTTTTTTTTACTGTTACCATATATAATTAAAGCATAAAGAAATCCCGATAGTATGAAATAATAAGCAAATGCACGCAATTTACGATAAAAAATACAGATTGGAGAATCACGATGGAAATTGAGAACATGCTTGCAAAAAACATTAGCACAGCAAGTAATAAAGCAAATTATGATGCATCTTGTAAACGGCTGCTTGCAAATAAAATTATCCTTGCATGGATTATGAAAAGCTGTCTGGAAGAATATCGGGATTTTGACGTGGAACAAATTGCACAGGAGTATATAGAAGATCACCCAACAATTTCCAAAATCCCGGTAAACCAGGATGAAACACCGTTCCGCAGCGAGCAAATAAGCCGCAGCGGCACGGAAGACAGTACAATTACAGAAGGCACAATTAACTATGACATACGTTTTTTCGCTTCTGTTCCCAGAACAAAAGAAACCATAAAATTAATTTTAAATGTCGAAGCACAAAATGATTTTTACCCTGGCTATCCAATAATAAAACGCGGCATCTACTACTGCAGCCGCTTAATTTCCGCACAATACGGAACAGAATTTACAGATTCTCATTATGAGAAGATTCGGAAAGTTTACTCCATTTGGATTTGTATTAACCCGCCGGCACACCGGAAAAATACCATTACAAGATACATCATCCAGGAAGAGAATCTAATTGGAATGGTATCTGAAAAGAAAGAAAATTATGACTTAATGACAGCAATTATGATCTGCCTTGGAAATTCCCAGGACGAGAGATATACTGGAATACTAAAGCTCCTGGAGGTACTTCTTTCTTCTCAAAAAGAACCAGAAGAAAAGAAGATAATATTACAGAATGATTTTAAAATTAAGATGACAAAGGAATTAGAAAGTGAGGTGTCTCTTATGTGTAATCTAAGTAAAGGCGTTGAAGAACAGGGCATTTTGATTGGGTTGGAACAGGGCATTTTATCCTCTATCAAGAATTTAATGGATAGTATGGATTGGACTGCTGAACAGGCTATGCAGGCTTTAAAAATTCCTGAATCCGAACAAAGTGTATATTCCTGTAAACTTAACAAATAACCTTACAAGTGAGGTGTCTCCTATGTGTAATCTAAGCAAAGGTGTAGAAGAACGAGACATTTTGATTGGACTGGAGCAGGGCAGGCTAGAAAGCATTTTATTCTCTATCAAGAATTTAATGGATAGTATGGACTGGACTGCTGAACAGGCTATGTGGGCTTTAAAACTCCTGAATCCGAGCAAACGGCATATTTTGAATGCATTATCAAAAAAAATAATAATTACTATCAGTAAACAATGCAGTTATGAGGAAACTTATAACTGCATTATCTATTTCCAATGAATTATTTATCAAAATAAAATTAATTTTCTTGTAGCTATATCATGTGAAAATCAATAATCAAAATAAACTCTGAAGCCTGGTATCTTTCTTTGACATCTCTTTTATTTACCTTTCTAAACTATGATCTGGTTTATTTCAGGCATAGTATATACGATTTTCGATGTCAGATAAAGAGTATTGGTAAAATATACCTTCGCAAATATGCACAATTTTTTCTGAAATATCCCTACATGTTCATTCATGCGTTTATTCTGAATTTACATTACCTAATTATTTACTTATTAACTTATCTTTGTTATAATGATATTGCCCGAATGGCAAAGAAAGGAGTTGGTTTAATTGAAAATATTAAAAAAACTTTTGACTCTGCCTTGTTCCTATAACACAATATGTAGCTGATGCATAAGGCGAAATTCGGCAGAACCACACTGCCAAAGTGAAGCTGTGTATAATAGAAACAACGAGTGTCGTTCGTTGTATCTTTGCTCGCACAAGGCTTAAGGAAACTCTATGAAATTCTAATAGTAACTGACGCTTAGAGCGCATTAGAAGCAAACATGCGCAAATATAACTTTTATAATAGAACGTGAGAACATAAAATATCAATTTAAAGAATAAAAGCCTTTTCTTTTTAAATTGAGGTAACTATCAACTGCAAAGATTGCAATACATTATAGGTAAACAAATGTGGAACTACCTACCACGACGACACCGTGGTAGGTTTGTTAAGCATTAAGAAAATCAGCTATTCATTGCTTATATTTTTCCACATATAGAGAACAAGTATGTCAGCTTTTGAATTCCTAAAATTTTTGTAGATAAAAATCAATCTTTCTGCAATATGCTAATTTAATTATTTGGTAGTGTAAATTAGTTTGGTTCTTTGTCAAGTTGATGTGGTATAAAAAAAGTTGACAAAAAAATAAGCCTATTACAAGGTTTAGAAGTACTTTTTTGATTATTGATGTGTCAAACACCCAGGCATGGCCGCGGGCGAAAAGCAAACGTCCC
The DNA here is from genome assembly GCA_910575155.1 of Lachnospiraceae bacterium. Classification (GTDB taxonomy): domain Bacteria; phylum Bacillota; class Clostridia; order Lachnospirales; family Lachnospiraceae; genus Petralouisia. Next base: position 68,066 of record CAJTDX010000007.1, on the reverse strand, counting down.
GGGGTATTTGAATCACAGATCTGGCGGCACGACAAACGCATGAATGAATAAATTATGAACATTTCATCTATTTTTGGTATAATCCTGTCTTTGACAGTTAGCAAAAGAAAAAATTGCTGTATCCCTTGTATTTTCTGGGCTACAGCGATTGTTCTCGTTGTTACGAATTATAGTAATTTATTCTTTCCCTTTACTTTTTTCTGAATGGTTCTCATGCTGCTTTTGGTTATGAATTGATAATCCGTTCGGAAACCACAGACTTCATGGAGCGCATCCGTGATAAGCTCCCTCCTGTATAGTGGGATAAATCCCTGTTCCTGTATTCCGGCGAAATTTATTGCTTTTAGTGTATCTAATACTTCTCCGCAGGTATACTTATAATCCAGTTTTTTCTCAAGAAAACGGTAGAGTGTTAATGCGAGAAAACAAATCAGAAAATGTGCTTTGATCCGATTTTCATCCTGTAAATAAACCGGCCTTGCACAAAAATCTGTTTTCATGATCCGCAAACATTCCTCTATCTGCCCTCACTTACTTTTAGGATATCACTGACCTCATCATCCAAAAGGTCTGTGCATACTGCATAGAGTCCGTCGTACCCAGCTTCGTCAGAAATCTTCTTTTCATCCAGATAATGTTGGATATCAGCAGCTTCCCCTTCTTCTGTAACTGCTATTTTTCCAATAAAACGGGCCGGGTCATTGGGATTTTTCCGATTTTTTTGGACTTCCCTGAATCCAGCATCTTCTGTGCTCTCTCTACCTGTTTGTCACGGATCGATTTCTGATAAAGGGCATATTTAGGGGAATACGTAATGATCAAGCGCTGATGCAGTTTCTTTGTGGTATAGGGTTCGTCTTTGTAATAAAGCCCTTTGTCATCCGCAGAAAGCTTTGTGATATCGACAGGGGTATCATCAGATATTCTTTTAAAGCCTTGCGGATTTAAAGCCCATTCTTTTGCTTCTTTCTTCAGCTTTTTGATGGACTGCGATACGATATAAGCTCGTTCTCCCATGTGATTGTATTCCCTGATGGATTCAGAACCCAGTCTGGCATCACTACATAAATGATCTTGTCATTTCTCTTTCCAAGATAATGGCTGTTTTTATAGACTTCTGCCTGGATTAGGTCACATTCAGCGCCAAGGACATCCAATGCCTGGTACACATCATGGAGTTCGTAAGAAGGTTTCTCTAAAAACGCAGATGTTGCCTTGTAAGAAGAACGCTTGCTGCAAGGCTCCAAAATCTTTGTGTAGATCAAGTCAGACAGGATTGCGTTGATATCATACTTGAAATGATATTTCTGTTTTAACTTCCGGCAGATCTTATTCATTTGCAGCTGATAATAAACGGATTGGAGAAAAAGATAGCCGCCGCGGAAGAAGGCCTGTTTCCTATAATCTAATTGCCTGTCAGCGTGGAATGGGATCAATACTGTTTTTGCTTGTTTTTCCATTTTGTATTTTTCAGTCTCTATTTTTGCTTCATTTCTTGCCTATGCAACAACATCATCTCTTGTAGTGCCATGCTCGGGAAGAAGCTGTTCTAAAGTTCCCAGCTTGCGTACAATTGTAGAAGTAGTGCTTCCATTTGCTTTTACATAAGATTTGCAGATATAAAAAGACTCTGCATTTTTAGATTTTGTTATGTGAAGATTCATGTATCATCCCTCCTTCTCTTATTATACCATACAATAACATAAAATAGCATATATAAAAACAAATAAATTGACACAAAAAAAGCAGGTTTTGTGCTACCTGCGAGTACTTTTTGGATTATTCAATTGTCAAACTTCCGGGTATGCAATCGGTATGAACCCAGAAAAACATCTGGAGCAGATTATAAATTTATAAAAATTTATTAGTTGTATGGATGTGGTCGTGAAACACATTCATGCGTTTGTCGTGGATCTGGCGGCCCTTTTACTTGTAAATTGTGGAAGGGTGGTATATAATAAGCATCAGCTAAGAAAAAAGGAGAATTACAATGAATAAAGTACGAACAAGATACGCACCCAGTCCCACGGGAAAGATGCATGTGGGAAATCTTCGCTCAGCTCTGTATGAATTTTTGATTGCAAAACATGCAGGCGGAGATTTTATGCTCCGGATTGAGGATACAGATCAGGAACGCTTTGTAGAAGGAGCCACCGAGATTATTTACCGGACGTTGGACAAGGCGGGGCTGGAACATGACGAGGGACCCGACAAGGATGGCGGCTTTGGCCCATACGTCCAGAGTGAACGTATGAAAAGCGGAATTTATATGGAGTATGCCAGAAAACTTGTGGAGCGGGGAGAGGCGTACTATTGTTTTTGTGACAGAGAACGCCTGGAGTCCTTAAAGACAGAGATTGTGGAGGGCAAGGAAATCATGATGTATGACAAACACTGCCTCTTTCTGTCGGAGGAAGAAGTGCAGGCAAATCTCGCCGCAGGAAAGCCTTTTGTTATCCGCCAGAATATTCCAAAAGAAGGAACCACCACGTTTCATGACGAACTGTATGGAGAGATCAGCGTGGAAAACGCGGAGCTGGATGATATGATCCTGATCAAATCAGACGGTTATCCCACTTATAATTTTGCAAATGTGGTGGATGACCACACTATGAATATTACTCATGTAGTGCGGGGAAATGAATATCTGTCCTCTGCGCCTAAGTATCAGAGGCTTTATGATGCTTTTGGCTGGGAGTCTCCGGTTTATATCCATTTGCCGCTGATTACTGACGAGAACCATAAGAAGCTGTCCAAGCGCAGCGGACATGCTTCTTTTGAGGAATTGATCGATCAGGGATTTCTCACAGAGGCAGTGGTGAATTATATTGCCCTGTTAGGGTGGAGTCCCGAGGAAAACCAGGAAATTTTTACCCTGGAGGAATTGATTGAGAAATTTGATTATCACAGAATCAGCAAATCTCCGGCAGTTTTTGATATTGTGAAGCTGAAATGGATGAATGGAGAATATCTGAAAGCCATGGATTTTGATAAATTCTATGAGATGGCACAACCTTATATCAGAAAATGCCTGACAAAAGACCTTGATTTTAAGAAGATTGCAGCGATGGTAAAGACAAGGATTGAGATTTTTCCGGATATTGCAGAGCATATAGACTTCTTTGAACAAGTGCCGGATTATGACAGTTCCATGTACGCCCATAAGAAAATGAAGACTACGCCGGAATCTTCCCTGGAGGTTCTCAAAGAGCTGCTTCCTGTCCTGGAAGCGCAGGAGGATTATTCCAATGATGCATTATATGATGCGCTTTGTAAATACGTCTCAGAAAAAGGATGCAAAAACGGCTATGTTATGTGGCCGGTGCGCACTGCGGTATCCGGAAAACAGATGACGCCGGGAGGCGCTACCGAGCTTATGGAAGTGCTTGGCAAAGAAGAATCCCTGGCAAGACTGCGGGCAGCGGTGGCAAAGCTGCAGGCAGATACAGCTAAGGGTTAATTATATGAGTTTTAACAAGTCTCAGACAGAGGCAATCGGACACACAACCGGACCGATGCTGGTATTGGCAGGTCCGGGGTCCGGTAAGACCACTGTTATCACAGAGCGGACCAGACATCTGATTTTGCAAAAGGGAATAGAAGCTTCGCATATTCTCGTCATCACGTTTACCAGAGCGGCGGCAGCAGAGATGAAAGAGCGGTTTCAGGGGCTGATGGGAAGGAAAGAGCCCGTTACCTTTGGGACTTTTCATGCTGTCTTTTTTCAGATTTTAAAACATGCCTATGGGTTTCATGGGGGAAATATTGCCAGAGAAGAACAGCGGTTTCAATTTATTCGGGAAATCATTCAGAATATGCATTTGGAATATGAAGATGAACATGAATTTATCGGCGATTTGCTGGGAGAAATCAGTATGGTGAAAAACACAGGAATCCGTTTGGAACATTATTATCCTAAAAATTGCGGCAAAGAGATTTTTGAGCAGATTTATCAGGGATATGACCAGAGGATGCGCCGCCACAGGCTGATTGATTTTGATGATATGCTGGTATATTGCTATGAGCTGCTAAAAGAGCGCAAAGACATTCTCTCCGCGTGGCAGAACAAATTCCGCTATATATTGATTGATGAATTTCAGGATATCAACAGTGTCCAGTTTGCGATTATGAGAATGCTTGCCCTGCCGGAGAATAACCTGTTTGCCGTAGGAGATGACGACCAGTCCATTTATCGGTTTCGGGGTGCGAAGCCGGAGCTGATGCTGGGTTTTGAGAAGGCTTATCCTGAGGCAAAAAGAGTACTTCTGGATGTGAATTACCGTTCTCACAAAGAGATTGTGGAAGCGTCGCTGCGGTTGATTTCCCATAATTCCGAGCGGTTTGATAAGATCATACATGCCAGGCAGGAGAAAGAAGTAAAAGCGGAGGGGAATCAGCGGCGGGTTTTTTATCATCTCTGGAATGGACAGCAGGAAGAAGGCAAAGCGATTATAGAGCATATTTTAAAATCCTGCCGGCAGGGAGCGTCTTATAATGACATTGCCGTTTTGTTCCGCACCAATACCCAGCCCAGATACTTTATGTCCCAGCTTATGGCGTACAACATTCCTTTCCGTACCAGGGATAACATTCCCAATCTCTATGAACATTGGATTACCAGAGATCTGCTGACATACATTCGTCTGGCTCTCGGAAGCCGCAGCCGTCAGGATCTTTTGAAGATTATGAATCGTCCCAACCGCTATATTACCAGGGAGAGTCTCGAAGAGTCTGATGTGGCGTTTGACGTGTGGGCGGATTATTTTTATGATAAGAAGCAGCACTGGGTTGCAGAACGGATTGAGCAATTAGAGGCCGACTTACGGGTACTGAGCCGTCTTTCGCCTTATGCGGCCCTGAATTATATCCGCATGGGCATTGGATATGAGAATTTTCTTAAGGAATATGCAGATTACCGCAGAATCAGTCAGGATAATCTGTTGGAGGTGCTGGATGAACTGCAGGACGATGCGCAGGCGTTTTCCAGTTATGAGGCGTGGTTTTCTCATATGGAGGAGTATACCAAAGAGCTGTTGGAACAGAAACGCCGTCAGGAAACGCTGACAGACTGTGTTTCCCTTGCTACGCTCCACAGCGCCAAAGGGCTGGAATATCCGATTGTACATATTTTGGATGTCAATGAGGAATTGATGCCGTATAAAAAAGCCCTTCTGGATGCAGATCTGCAGGAAGAACGGAGAATGTTCTATGTGGGAATCACCCGTGCCAAAGAGCGATTGCATGTTCACAGTGTGAAAAAGTTCAATGGAAGAGAGCTGGAGGTTTCCAGATTTATATCGGAAATGCAGGGGACATCCGGCTGAAGTTCAGATTTATTTGTAAAAGCCCAAATAGAAAGTATTGCGCCGACGATCAGAATCAGGTAATATGCCTGAAATTTATATTCCGTGTTGTCAGATGTCTGAGCAGGTATTGGTACGTCAATCAACTGCCGGTGCAATACTTTCATTTATACAGAGTTCAGAACACTGTCAAAGAGGACGGTTGGTATCATTCATCATCATCCAGCAAAGCGTCCCATTCCGCCTCGTCTAAGAGTTCTTCAAAGCGGTCTGCCACCGCTTCATATTCTTCTTCACTGTTAATATCCTCAAGGTTGGGATTTCCTTCTGAATCTTCAAAATAACGGTAAATAAATACTTCGCCTTCTTCGTTATCCTCGCCTTCGCTGTCCAGAGGAAGCAAAACAATATAATCATGGTCGTCTAAATCGAAAATTGTGAGAATTCTGCATTCTACCTCAGAATCATCATCCATGGTTAAGGTGACACGCACATCTTCCATATCGTCTTCATCCATGTCGCTCAGAGGGCTGGTATTGGGATTGTCACTCATAAAAATTACCTCATTCTTTCTACATATTAAATAATTGCCTGAATATAAAGTTCAGGGTGCTTTCCAAGATCAATATATTCATCTGAAGTGAGACGCAGCAGCGGACGGGAGAGTCTCTGGTTATTGATCATGAGGATATTGCCGACGGAGCCGTTATTCAGCAATACAGAGTTACCCATATAAGTGTCAATAATATGGGTCAGGAAAGTCAGAATAAATTCCGCTTCATATTTTTCAAGACCTTCCCGCTCAAAAGTAGCAATCACTTCAAAGGGACATAGACCTTTGCGGTAGCAGCGGTTGGAAGTCATGGCGTCATAGACGTCGGCGATGGAAATGATTTTGGCAAAATCAGAGATTTCCGCTCCCCGCAGTCCGGAAGGATAGCCGCTGCCGTCGCAGCGTTCATGATGCATTAATGCTGCTTCTTTGATGCGGACGTCAAGCTGCTGCGCGCTTAAGAGTTTCGCTCCTTCTGCCGGATGACGTTTGATTTCATCATATTCTTCTGTCGTTAAGCTGCCTGGTTTTGTAAGGATCTTATCGTCAATAATACATTTTCCAATGTCGTGGAGAAGGCCGGCCAGGGTAAGTACGTCCAGATCTTCTTCCGGTAAATGGAGCCATTCTCCCAGCATACGGGCAATCAGGGCCACATTGATACTGTGTGCAAAAGTAGAGTCGTCAATCTGGCGCATATTGTGCAGCATGTCAAATACGGAGAGCGAGGTCAGATGATTACTGTAAAGGCTGCTGACCTGTTGAATCAGGCTTTTGGAATCCACGGCTGTGTTCTGGGTAATAAGATCATTGATGGAAGAGGTCAGAACCTGGGTTTTGTTCGTGTAATCGACCTTAAAAGCATGGAATTGTCTGCTCTTACGAACTTTTTGAGAATAAGTGACAAATTCTTCCTGTGCCGCGGCGTCTGTGTTGGAAGCTTCTTTTGCATCTTCCTGAATATGTACCCATTCAATGCCGTAGAACTCCAGGCGGGAAATCTGCTGTGTGGTCAGAAGGGTATTGACAGGAAGGATCATCTGCCCGCTTTTGCTGTATACAGGCATGGCTGTAACCATACCGGCAAGCAAATCTTTTGTGGCTGTTTTTTTCAATGTAGCTTCCCCCTTTCTTTCATAGATTGTACTAAGTATAGAATATCATAATTGAGAAAAAAATTCTACTGTTTTTATTGACAAGAAAAGTTCCCTGTGATATATTTTGAGTATCAAAATATTTGAAATAAAAAGGAGATTGAAATATGTTGGAAAGAATGAAAGAAATTATCGCAGAGCAGTTGAGCACAGAGGCAGAGGGAATTACAATGGAGACTTCTTTTAAAGAAGATCTGGGAGCAGATTCTCTGGATTTATTTGAACTGGTGATGGCGCTGGAGGATGAATATTCTGTGGAAATTCCTTCAGAAGACCTGGAAAAACTGAGCACCGTTGGTGATGTTGTAAATTATTTAAAAGAAAAAGGTGTGGAATAACAGATGAGAACAAAAATCACGGAACTATTACATATAGATAACCCTATCATCCAGGGAGGGATGGCATGGGTGGCAGAGCATCATCTGGCAGCGGCAGTGTCGGCGGCCAGCGGACTGGGTATTATCGGCGCGGCGAATGCTCCGGCAGACTGGGTGCGGGGAGAAATCCGTAAAGCACGGGAGATTACCAGTAACCCGATTGGCGTAAATGTCATGCTGCTCAGTCCATACGCCGATGAGGTGGCGCAGGTACTGGTAGAGGAGAAGGTGCCGGTGATTACCACCGGCGCGGGAAATCCGGGAAAATATATGGAAATGTGGAAGTCCGCAGGCAGCAAAGTGATTCCGGTAGTGGCAAGCGTGGCTCTGGCAAGGATGATGGAGCGCGGCGGCGCGGACGCTGTGATTGCAGAGGGAACAGAGTCCGGCGGTCATATAGGGGCCGCCACCACAATGACGCTGGTACCTCAGGTGAGGGATGCGGTGAAAGTGCCTGTAATTGCAGCGGGAGGAGTCGGAGACGGCAGGGGAATGGCAGCGTGCTTCATGCTGGGAGCAGACGCAGTACAAATAGGAACCCGCTTTGTGGTGGCAAAAGAATCTATCTGCCATGAGAATTACAAAGAGAGAATTATCAAGGCCAAAGATATTGATTCTGCAGTCACAGGAAGAAGTCACGGACATCCAATCCGCCAGCTGCGCAACCAGATGACAAAAGAGTATCTCAAAAAGGAGCAGGAAGGCGTTCCTTTTGAAGAACTGGAGCTTATGACGGTTGGCGCTTTGCGAAATGCCGTTGTGGACGGTGATGTAAAACATGGAACAGTTATGGCAGGCCAGATTGCCGGCTTAATCAGTAAAGAGCAGACTTGTCAGGAGATTATAGATGAGATCATGAAAGAAGCTGCGGCTTTATTACAAGGAGCGACAAATGAGTAAAATAGCGTTTATGTTCCCGGGACAGGGTGCGCAGTATACCGGGATGGGAAAAGATTTTTATGAAAAATACGATCGTGCCAAAGAAGTGTTTGCCATAGCAGACAAGGTGTCCGGCATGTCCATGGGAGAATTGATTTTTCAGGAAAATGAGAAGCTTCATATTACAAAATATACGCAGGTGGCAATGCTGGCAGTGGAGCTGGCTATTTTGAAGGTGTTAGAGGAGCATGGAGTTTCTTCCTCTGTCAATGCGGGGCTGAGTCTTGGAGAATACGCGGCGCTGGTTGCTTCCGGAGGGCTTACCGTGCATGATGCGTTATCGCTTGTGACAAAACGCGGTCTTTATATGCAGGAGGCAGTGCCGGAGGGCGGAGCTATGACAGCCGTGATGGGACTGGATCATGAAGAGATAGAACGAATTTGTGAGAAGACAGAGGGAATTGTTTCTGTTGCCAATTATAATTGTCCGGGACAGATCGTAATCAGCGGAGAAGCATCTGCAGTCAATAAGGCGGCCCAGACATTGAAAGAGGCGGGGGCAAAGCGCTGTATACCTCTGAAAGTCAGCGGTCCGTTTCATTCCGGAATGCTGGAAGGAGCAGGGAAAAAACTTGCCGAAGCGCTTGTGAATGTAGAAATAGGTGAAATAACAACGCCTTACGTATCGAATGTCAGCGCGGAATATGTGACCGACAAAGAGGATGTGAAAGGTTTACTGGAGCGTCAGGTATCTTCTTCTGTGCGCTGGCAGCAGAGTGTGGAGCGGATGATCGCAGATGGAGCAGATCTTTTTATTGAAATTGGTCCGAAAAAGACATTGTGCGGATTTTTGAAAAAGATTGCGCCTCAGGCGCAGTGCTGTCATGTTGAGACAGTAGAAGATATGGAAGAGTTATTAAAAATTTTACAGTAGTTGAGGAATTAATGGCAGTTACTGTAGAAAGATGCATACAGCCGCATATGGAACGTAACTGTTTTGCGGTATGCGGCTGGCGCAATGGAAACGGATCAGATGCCAGCGTTTCATTCGTTTCTTATAAAATAATCGGAGGAAAATATGAGATTAGAAGGAAAGACGGCGTTAGTTACCGGGGCATCCAGAGGAATCGGCAGAGCCATTGCGAAAACTCTGGCTTCCCAGGGAGCAATGGTGATTGTCAATTATAATGGTTCAAAAGAAGCAGCCGAACAGGTGGTTTCAGAGATCCGGGAAGCAGGAGGAACAGCAATCAGCTTTGGCTGCAGTGTTGCGAATCCTCAGGCAGTGGAAACTATGATGAAGGAAATGATTTCTCAATATAAGCGTCTTGATATTCTGGTAAATAATGCCGGAATCACCAGGGATAACCTCATCTTAAAGATGAAGGAAGAGGATTTTGACGCAGTGCTTAACACGAATCTCAAAGGTGTGTTCCATACCTGCAGATATGCGGCGCGTCAGATGTTGAAACAGAAAGCAGGCTGTATTGTCAATATTTCTTCTATTTCCGGCGTTATGGGAAATGCAGGGCAAACCAATTATGCGGCTTCCAAAGCGGGTGTGATAGGATTTACCAAGTCACTGGCAAGAGAACTTGCCTCAAGAGAAATCCGTGTGAATGCGGTTGCGCCTGGATTTATTGAGACGGAAATGACGGAAAAGCTGCCGGAAACTGCGGTGGAGGCTGGAAAGAGCCAGATTCCGTTCGGCAGATTTGGAAAGGCAGAAGAAGTGGCAAAAGCAGTCTGCTTTTTAGCTTCGGATGACGCTTCCTATATTACCGGCCAGGTGCTTCATGTGGACGGCGGTATGGGAATGTAGAGAAGGAGGATTGTATGAAAAGAGTTGTTGTGACTGGCATGGGCGCCATAACTCCCATTGGACTGAATACCGGAGAATTTTGGGAAAGTCTGAAAACCGGAAAGACAGGATTTGGAGAAATTACGCAGTTTGATACGGAGAAGTTTAAAGTAAAGGTGGCGGCCAGCGTAAAAGGTTTTGACGGAAAAAATTATATGGACCCTAAGTCGGCAAAACGTATGGAATTGTTCTGCCAGTATGCAGTTGCCGCGTCAAAAGAAGCGTTGGAACAGTCTGGAATCAATATGGAGGAAGAGGACCCGTATCGTGTGGGATGTGCCATAGGTTCCGGGGTTGGGAGTCTTCAGGCTATGGAACGGGAGCATAAAAAGCTTCTCGACAGAGGTCCGGGCAGAATCAATCCCCTTTTGGTGCCTTTGATGATTACGAACATGGCGGCTGGAAATGTATCGATCCAGTTCGGCTTAAAAGGAAAGAGTCTGAATGTGGTGACAGCATGCGCCACAGGAACGCATTCCATTGGCGAGGCATACCGGACAATTCAGGTGGGAGACGCTGATGTGATGGTGGCAGGCGGAACGGAAAGTTCTATAACGCCGATCGGAATCGGCGGATTTACGGCTTTGACAGCATTATCTTCCAGCAATGATGTGAATCGCTGTTCGATTCCTTTTGATAAGGAGCGAAGCGGTTTTGTGATGGGAGAGGGCGCCGGAGCGATCGTGTTAGAAGAACTGGAACATGCCAGAAAGCGCAAAGCTGCGATTCTTGCGGAAGTGGTGGGATATGGAGCTACCAGTGACGCTTATCATATCACTTCTCCGGCAGAAGACGGTATGGGAGCGGCTATGGCGATGAAAAATGCTGTGAAAGACGCAGGCGTGGCTTTGGAGGACGTGGAATACATCAATGCTCACGGAACCAGCACGCATCATAACGATCTTTTTGAGACAAGAGCCATAAAACTTGCTTTTGGAGATCATGCTTATAAGATGAAGATTAATTCTACAAAATCCATGATCGGGCATTTACTGGGAGCTGCAGGGGCAGTGGAAGCCATTGCATGTATTCTGCAATTGAATCATAACTATATTCATGCTACGGTGGGCTTACAGGAATCAGAAGAAGAGTTAGATCTGAACTATATGAAAAAGCAGGGAATTGAACAGGAATTTAATTATGCTTTGACAAATTCACTTGGATTTGGCGGGCACAATGCAAGCCTGTTGCTGAAGAAATTTAAGGAGTAGGATTATGGAATTTGAAAATCTGGTAACGTTAATTCAAACTGTTTCAGATTCAAAGCTGACACAGTTTTCCTATGAAGAAAATGGTGTTTCTATCTCCATGAAAAAGGAAAAGAAAGAAAAGATAATTGCAGTGGAACAAACGGCTTCGCCTCAGATTTCATCAGCAGAGTTTCAGAGAGTTCCTGCCAGAACAGAAGAAGCAGGCAAAGAAGAAGCGTTTGAAGGAAATGTAGTCAAGTCTCCTCTGGTAGGAACTTTTTATGTATCGCCTTCTCCGGAAGATGAGCCGTTTGTCAGGGTCGGTGATTCCGTCAGCAAAGGCCAGGTTCTGGGAATTGTAGAGGCCATGAAGCTGATGAATGAGATTGAGAGCGAGTATGATGGTGTTGTAAAGCAGATTCTGGTATCAAATGAAGACGTGATTGAATTTGGGCAGCCATTGTTTGTGATCGCTTAAGACAGGAGGGAGACACAATGTCCTTATTAGGAACGAAAGAGATTATGGAAATTATTCCCCACAGGCAGCCGTTTCTGCTGTTGGATACCATAGAGGAATTAGAGCCTGGGAAACGTGCGCTGGGTAAGAAATGCGTTACCTATAATGAGCCGTTTTTTGCCGGACACTTTCCGCAAGAGCCGGTAATGCCGGGCGTTTTGATTGTAGAAGCGCTTGCCCAGGCGGGAGCGGTGGCAATCCTGAGTAATCCGGAGTTTAAGGGAAAGACAGCCTATTTTGGCGCGATCAATAACGCCAGATTTAAACAGAAGGTGGTTCCGGGAGACGTGCTGCTGCTGGAGCTTGAAATCATCAGACAAAAGGGACCAGTGGGCGTTGGAAAAGCTACGGCGACAGTAAATGGAAAAGTAGCGGTTGCTGCCGAACTGACTTTTGCAATTGGCTGATTGCTGTTGGCGTTTATGAAAACTAAAAAGTTAAAGGAGCATTTAAAATGTTTCAAAAAATATTGATTGCCAACCGGGGAGAGATTGCAGTGCGTATTATACGTGCCTGCCGCGAAATGGGGATTCTGTCTGTTGCCGTTTATTCTGAGGCGGATAAGGAAGCCCTGCATACGCAGCTTGCAGATGAAGCGGTGTGTATTGGTCCGGCGCAGAGCGCAGAAAGTTATCTGAATATGGAGCGTATTATGAGCGCAGCCATTGCCACAAAAGCGCAGGCGATTCATCCCGGATTTGGTTTTTTGTCGGAAAATGAGCATTTTGCAGATATGTGCGTAAAAAGCGGAATTGCATTTATCGGTCCTTCTGGCGAACTGATTAGCAAGATGGGAAATAAATCCCAGGCAAGGGCTACGATGATGGAAGCAGGGATTCCGGTAGTACCAGGGACCAAAGAACCCGTTTATGAAGCTGAACGGGGCATAGAGATTGCGGATGATATGGGGTATCCGGTAATGATCAAGGCGTCTTCCGGAGGCGGTGGAAAAGGTATGCGGATTGCAGCAAACCATGAAGAGTTTGAAAACCATTTTCATCTGGCACAGCAGGAATCAGTCAATTCCTTTGGGGATAATACCATGTATATTGAAAAATATATTGAGAATCCCAGGCATATTGAGATACAGATTCTGGCGGATAAATTCGGAAATACACTGTGGCTGGGAGAGCGTGACTGTTCTGTACAGAGACGCCACCAGAAAATGCTGGAAGAATCCCCCTGTGCAGTCATTGATGAAGAGCTTCGCCAGCGCATGGGAGAGATTGCCGTACAGGCTGCGAACGCCGTGCATTATGAAAATGCAGGCACCATAGAATTTTTGCTGGATAAGGATAAGAATTTTTATTTTATGGAGATGAATACCAGAATCCAGGTGGAACATCCGGTGACAGAGATGGTGACAGGCATAGATCTGGTAAAACAGCAGATCCGGATTGCGGCAGGCGAGAAACTGAAAATTCATCAGGAGGATATCCGGCTTAAGGGTCATGCCATTGAATGCCGTATCAATGCGGAAAATCCGGAAAAGAATTTTATGCCGTGTCCGGGAACGATTGAGGATTTGCATTTTCCGGGAGGGAACGGCGTGCGTATTGAATCTGCCCTGTACAATGGTTATACGATACCCGCTTATTATGATTCTATGGTAGCGAAGGTGATTGTCCATGGGGAAGACCGGATTGACGCGATCAGAAAAATGCGCAGCGCTCTGGGAGAAGTGGTAGTGGATGGGATTACAACGAATCTTGATTTCCAGTATGATATTTTAAACCATCCGGCGTTCCTCTCAGGCGACATTAACACACATTTTATACCGGATTATTTTGAAAAGTAAAAAGTTAACAATGCCTCTGCGTTTTTGCTCTGGTTTAGACTGATACAGGACAAATCTGCATATCCGCAATTCTGCCGGGGCTATATCAAATGTGGAAGAGAAGTTTACGTTTCGTAAATTTTGGGACAGAAAGTAGGGAAATAAATGCTGAAATTTAAGAAAACCAGTTATATTCCGGTACAGGGAAAAGATCCTCAGGTGCCGGAGGGCTTATGGATCAAGTGTGATGGATGTGGGGAACTGCTGTACAAAGAAGATGTAAAGCACAACCACTATATCTGTTATAAATGCGGAAAATATTTCCGTATCACCACAAGAAAACGTCTGAGAATGGTTGCAGATAAGGGAAGTTATAATAAGTGGGAAGAAGGTCTTACAAATGAAAACCCGCTGGATTATCCTGATTATCCGGAAAAAATTACAGCATTAAAAGAACGGTTTGGTATTGACGAAGCTGTCACCTGTGGAATGTGTACCATTCATGGAGAAGAAGCCGTCGTCTGTGTCTGCGACGGCAGATTTTTAATGGGAAGCATGGGTTACGTAGTGGGAGAGAAAATTGCAAGAACTGTGGAACGCGCCACAGAATTAAAACTTCCCGTCATTATATTTACCTGTTCCGGCGGGGCCAGAATGCAGGAGGGTATGGTGTCTTTAATGCAGATGGCAAAGACTTCCGCTGCTTTGAAACGCCATTCGAATGCGGGACTATTGTATGTTTCTGTTTTGACGGATCCCACGACCGGAGGCGTAACGGCAAGTTTTGCCATGCTGGGCGATCTTATTCTTGCAGAACCAGGAGCATTGGTAGGATTTGCAGGTCCCAGAGTCATAGAACAGACGATACGCCAGAAGCTTCCGGAAGGATTTCAGAGGGCAGAATTTTTGCTGGAGCACGGTCTGATTGACGGCATTGTGGAGCGGGAAGATTTAAAAGAAACGCTGGCAAAGCTGATTGTAATGCACAGGCAGGCAGATGCAAAAGAAGCGCTGATTCCAAACCGCAGAAAAGAAAGGGCGCCTGAGGCTGTAAAAAGAAGAGAACAGGTGACGGCCTGGGAGCGTGTGCAGCGTGCCAGAGATCAGGAGCGTCCCTGCGCATTGGATTATATTCAGGAAATATTTACAGATTTTATGGAATTGCACGGAGACCGTCATTTTTCAGATGATGGAGCCATCGTGGGCGGAATCGCCTATTTTGACGGTTGTCCGGTGACGGTGATTGGCCAGCAGAAAGGCAGGACAACAAAGGAGAATATTACGCGTAATTTTGGTATGCCTTCTCCTGAAGGATATCGCAAAGCGCTGCGCCTGATGGAGCAGGCGGAGAAGTTTCGCCGTCCTGTTATTTGTTTTGTAGATACACCGGGCGCTTTTTGCGGCATGGAGGCGGAAGAGCGGGGACAAGGCGAAGCGATTGCGCGTAATTTATTTGAGATGTCAGATCTGACAGTTCCGATTTTAAGTATTGTGATCGGCGAGGGAGGCAGCGGAGGCGCGCTGGCCCTGGCAGTGGGAAATGAAGTCTGGATGATGGAAAATGCCACATATACGATTTTATCGCCGGAGGGGTTTGCTTCTATTTTGTGGAAAGATTCCTCCAAAGCGCCTCTGGCGGCGGAGCAGATGCGTGTAACGGCGGAAGAATTAAAAGAGCTTGGCATTATTGAACGTATTATTCGTGAGCCGGAGCCGGCAAATGCGCAGAATGCAGGGAAAATCGCTTCTGATATGGCAGAAGAGATACGCAGATTTCTCCATAAATATCTGTCTCTGGATGGAGAGACACTGGCAAAGTTACGTTATGAGAGATTTCGAAAAATGTAGGAGAGACAGCTATGAGCAGAGCATTAATGATAAATGGACTGACAGCGCCTGTTCCGGTGATACAAGGCGGCATGGGCGTTGGCGTCAGTTTGTCCGGGCTTGCCGGAAATGTGGCAAAGTGCGGAGGTATTGGAATTATCTCCACAGCCCAGATCGGGTATCAGGAACCGGAATTTGAGGAACATCCCATTGAGACAAATTTGAAGGCAATTGCAAAGCATATCCGCAGGGCAAAGGAGATTGCCGGAGGCTGCGGAGCGGTTGGCGTCAATATTATGGTGGCTACCAGGCGGTATGAGGAGTATGTAAAAGCGGCCGTAAAAGCAGGAGCTGATTTGATTATATCCGGCGCCGGACTTCCGGCTGTACTGCCGTCGCTTGTAGAAAAGTCCAGAACCAGAATAGCGCCTGTTGTGTCATCCATAAAGTCTGCCTCTGTCATTTGCAGACTCTGGGACAGAAAATATAAACGGTGTCCGGATCTTATGGTGATTGAAGGACCGAAAGCAGGCGGTCATCTGGGCTTTGCCAGAGAAGAACTGGAAAAAATTACAGATGCGGAATATGAGAAAGAAATACAGGGTATCATGGAAGTTTCCAAGGAATATGGCGCAAAGTATGGATATCATATTCCCGTGGTAGTTGCCGGAGGAATTTACGATGGAACAGATATGGAAAACGCCTTAAAACTTGGAGCGGACGGCGTGCAGGTGGCTACCAGGTTTGTGACTACTTATGAGTGCGATGCCAGCGATCGTTATAAGCAGGCTTATATAGATGCAGAAGAGGAAGATATCGTTCTGGTGCAAAGCCCGGTGGGAATGCCGGGCAGAGCGGTAAAGAATGCATTTATTCTTGACAAAGAGAAAGATAAACCAGAGAACTGGAAATGTCATCAATGTCTGGAAAAATGTAATCCGGCGAACATTCCTTATTGTATTACAGACGCATTGGTAAATGCAGTAAAGGGTAATCTGGACCAGGGATTGATTTTCTGCGGTTCCAATGCGTTCCGGGCAAAGAAGCTGGAACATGTGTCGGAGATTATGGAAGAGTATAAAAAAGCTGCGGGAATGTGTGAATAACATATTGTTTCGTAATATTGCGGCAGACGCGGCAAACCGCCCGGATTCCTCATTTTTGAGGGATTGGGCGGTTTGTTTTTATGTATCTGTTATTTTGTCAGTTCAAATTGTCCGATCAGTTCATCCAGCATTGCGGCCTGCGCAGACAGCTCCTGGCTGGTTGCAGATGCTTCTTCGGCAGTTGCAGCGTTGCTCTGTACAACCCCTGAAATTTGATTAACGCCGATTTCAGCCTGCCGCATGGATTCAGCCTGGTCTTCCATCATAACCTTCAGATTTTTCGAGAAATCGGCAATTTGCTTGATTCCTTCCATGACGGACTCAATGGTTGTTGCGGCGTGGTCTGCAGCGGAATTTCCTTCTGAAACTTCCCGGATGGAGGCTTCTATCAGTTCTCTGGTATTCACTGCGGCCTTAGCGCTCTGATCGGCAAGATCCCGGATTTGGTCGGCAACCACGGCGAAACCGCGTCCTGATTCCCCGGCGCGCGCCGCTTCTATAGAAGCGTTCAGTGACAGGAGATTGGTTTGCGCGGCAATGGATTCAATTTCAGAAATAATATCCCCGATTCTGGTAGAAGTATCGTTGATACGTTCCATGGCAGCCATCATGGAATTCATTTCTTCGCGGCTGTGATCTGCCTGATCGGCATATTCCTGTGCTTTTGCATAAGATTCTTCTGCATTCTGTGCGCCTTGTTCCATGGAAACAGTAATATCGGATATTGTGGCATGCAGTTCCTGCACTGCGTTTGCCTGTTCGGTAGCGCCCTGTGCAAGGCACTGTGAAGCGTTTGCCAGTTCGTTAGAGCCTGAAGATACCTGATTGGAAGCTTCACCAATAGAAAGCAGCGTTTCCGTCATCTGATCTCTCAATCCGCGCATGGATTCATATAATTTCTGGAAATCTCCGGTGTACTTTTCTGCAATTTTAGATTTGACGGTATAATTTCCGGTGGCCATTTCCCCCAGAACTTCTTCAACGTCAAAGATAATTTCATCCAGGTTATTGGCCATTTCCTGCGCGTCTCTTGCCATAATTTCCACTTCGTCTTCCGTCCGCACTTCCGGGAAAGGAGAGGTAAGATCTCCGGTGGAAAAGGTGTTGAGCCGTTCTCCAAGATTTCTGAGGGGATTGGCAATTTTTTTCGCCATTTTTTTGCCGATTTTTGTAGAAAGAATCATGGCTGCTGCGATGACGACAATAATAGCAATGGAAAAAATCCATTCCAGAATCACGAGCGTTTTAGAAAGACGGTTTCCCTCAGTCACTTTGACTGTCAGCAATTCTTCCAGATTTGAGTAAATGCTGTTGTAAATGTCTGCAAGCTCTGTAAGAGCAATCTCCTGTGCCTGAATGCAGAGTTCCCGGTCCGTGGTTGCTCCAAGCGACATAATCTCTGCGTCCAGTTTCCAGTAGTTTTCTAATTCTGTTTTAATGGCGTCGTAAGTCTCTTTGCCGTCTTTGGAGACGATACTCTTTTCTATATCTGCGAAATAAATTTCGAATTTTTCTTTTCCTTTTTCATGCTGTTCTACTACGGCAGCAATAGCGTCAGCGTTGTCATATCCGATAGCAGCCCGAAGCGAAGATCTCAGATCTGCAAATTCAAACATGGCTTTTCCAATATCGCCCTGTGCAAAACCATAATTGTGTAATGCATAAGCATATCTGGCGGAGACGATAATCAACGCAATCAGGCCCAGGAGAGCCGCTGCTGCTGTGATCGTTGACACTTTAAAAATGGAACCGGTCAACTTTTTTTCAATGTTCTGTTTTTCGTTCATTGCTGATAATTACTCCTTTCATAATTAAGTAAAATTTTTCATTGAGTGATTCCTCTTTTGTATGTCGGAAAATCCCTTTTCCCAGAGAGTGAACTGGTTTCATAAAACGCTGCCATGTTCATAATTTTAAATGCAGAATGTAATGTTGTAGTCCGAAATCAGGTTCACAGGTTGAGAAAAATTTTTTTAAATACTCGGTTCCGCATTTTTATGAAAAATAACTATATACACATTATACTCTGTTTGGAAAATTATTCAATAAAAAACCACAAAAAATAGGAAATTTGTCACAATTTTTACGATACCTAAATTTTCTCTTTCCAAATCTTATGTAAATTGTTATAATATAACGACAGGAAGCAGAAATTAACAGACATCACAGGAGGAGCATATGAATTTTCAAATCTGTACCGGAATTCAGGAGAAAGCAGGCGTAACCAGGCAGAGGGACGTGATTCTTTTTTCCAGTCGGGCGCCAGAACATGCAGACTGCAAATTATTATTGTATCCCAGAGACAATGGAACGGTTATGAAAATTCCTATGAAAGCACAAGAAAGTGGGAAAACTTTATATACTGTGGGAATACAGGGGCTGGATTGGGAGAACTATGATTATAATTTTGAAATAAATGGTCAGGAAGTAGTGGACAGATACGCGCGGAAGATTACCGGCCGCGAAATATGGGGGGATGAGAAGCGCAGGCCCAGGCTGTTGCAGACAGAAGCTTTTGTTCCCCGGCGGGAACAAATACAGCAGGAACCGCAGGAGAATGAGACTGGGAATTTTCAGCAGCGCTATAAAACAGAAATAAATGATTCTGAAATTAAAAGTTCATTTTATTTTTCGGAATTTAATTGGAAAAAAGATAAAAATCCTGAGATAGCAAAGGAAGATATGGTAATGTATAAGCTTCATGTCCGGGGATTTTCTATGGGGATGCGCAAGAATAATAAGAAGCGCGGAACGGTAGGAGCCATTAATCGGAGACTGGATGCCTTAAAAAATATGGGGATTACCACAATTCTGTTTATGCCTTTGTATGAGTTTGAGGAATTTCTTGTTCTGGATGAAAGCAAGGTACGGCAGAATCCTCAGAATCTGATCAATTGCTGGGGGTATACGTCGGGCAGTTATTTTGCGCCCAAGGCGTCTTTTCTGTCAGAAAATAATCCAGATGAACTAAAGCGTCTGATTTTGAAAATGCATGAGAAAGAGATGGAGTGTATTCTGGAGTTCTATTTTTCAGAAAACTTAAATTTATTTTTTATTATTGATATTTTGCGTTACTGGCACAAAGAATATCATGTAGATGGATTTCGAATTATTGGGAATCCGACCGCGGCGCAGCTGCTGGCAAGAGATGAGATATTGTCTGGGTGCAAATTGTTTTTTGAAGGTTTTTTAGAAGAACAGGCAAAAGATCCGCAGCGTTTCGGTCCGGAGTTATATACGTATAACAATGAGTTTTTATATGGAACGCGCAGGATTTTAAATCATCACAACGGCAGCATCTATGAATTTGCCTGCCAGATGCGCAGACAGCAGTCGCATCAGGGATTTGTCAATTATGTCGCAGAAAATAACGGATTTACGCTCTGGGATGTCTTTTCTTATGAGCAGAAGCATAATGAATTAAATGGAGAGGATAATCGAGACGGAGATTATTGCAATTACAGCAGCAATTGCGGGCAGGAAGGCTTCAGCCGCAAATATGAGGTGCTGCAGCTGCGGAAACGCCAGCTAAGAAACGCTCTTGCGATACTGTTTTTTGCCCAGGGAGTTCCTTTGCTCTGGATGGGCGACGAGTGCGGTAATTCTCAGAACGGCAATAATAACGCCTATTGTCAGGATAATGAGATTGGGTGGAAGGAATGGAAGAACAGCGAATTGTGCAGGGAATTGATAAGTTATGTCACCGCGCTTGCAGGCATCCGGAAGCAATATCGGATGCTTCGGACGCCCAATCCCTTTCGGCTGATGGACTATGAAAATACAGGCAGTCCGGATCTGTCTTATCACAGTGATGCCGGCTGGAAGATAGATTTTAATATGAATCGCGGATTTATCGGCATGTTTTATTCCGGCGCTTATGCAGCTTTAGCAGAAAATGTATATATTGCTTATAATTTTCAATATTATCCCCAGAAATTTGCCCTGCCCGGCGGTATGGAATGGAAACTCCTATTGAATACGGCTGAGGAGGAGGCGGTTTTGGCGGAAGCTGATTGTCTGGGAGAAATTCGGGAAATCGAGGTGGAAGGCCAGGCAATCTGCTTTTTGACAGGAACCCCGGCGCGGGCAAAAAGAAAACGGACGAAGACAAACAGGAGGAAGGAATGACGGAAAAAAACCTTGGCTTGAACGGATGCGCTTTGAAATGTATTGCAATGGCCAGTATGCTGATTGATCATGTGGGGGCGGTGCTTTATCCGCAGGAGCTCGTATTGCGGATGATAGGGCGGCTTGCTTTTCCCATTTATTGCTTTTTATTGGTTGAAGGCGTTATGCATACAAGAGATCTTCGTAAATATGAAATAAGGCTGTTGCTGTTTGCCTTAATTTCAGAAGCTCCGTTTGATCTTGCATTCCACGGAAGGATCTGGTGGGAGAATCAGAATGTATTTTTTACGCTGTTTTTGGGTGTTCTGGCCATTGATCTGATGCAGGATGCGGGAAATAAATTAAGTGTTTTTTTAATTTTTATGCTGACTGCTGTTGCTGCTGAGGCGCTGCATACAGATTATGGCGGGGCAGGAATTGTATTCATAGTTTGTTATTATCTTCTGTATCAGAAAAAGGTGCTGAAACAGGCAGTATTTGTGGCGGAGAATTTTCTGCTCTATGGGATCGGAGTTCAGGCTTACGCATCTGCCGCAGTGCTTCCTATGCTGCTGTATAATGGAAAAAAGGGACCTTCCCTGAAGTATTTTTTCTATGCGTTTTATCCTGCACATTTATTAATATTATATTTAATAATCAGAATTAAATACGGATATTTAATGTAGTTTTGTGAGGTGAAATATGAAGGCTTGGCAACATTTTAAGACGATAAACCATCATAAAATGCTGGTGATGAAGGGCTGCTTCCGAGTGGGGCTGTATAAGCAGGGCTTGCTGCATGATCTTTCGAAATACACGCCGACGGAGTTTTTGGTGGGCTGCAAATATTTTCAGGGAAATATAAGTCCGAATAATATTGAGCGCAGGGAGCATGGATATTCTCTGGCATGGCTGCATCATAAGGGCAGAAACAAGCACCATCTTGAATATTGGATGGACTATGGCGTGGGGGAACAGCGGGGGATTACTGGCATGAAGATGCCGTTAAAATATGTGGTGGAGATGTTTATCGACCGGATTTCGGCGTCTAAAAATTATCAGAAGGAAAAATATACGGACCGCAGTGCGCTGGATTATTACGAAAACGGCAAGGAATATCACATTCTTCATGAAGAAACCAGGGCATTATTAGAAAAGCTTCTTCGTATGCTGGCGGACCAGGGTGAAGAAGCAACTTTTCACTATGTCAGGCATGTTCTGCTGAAACAGAAAGATTATGGAACGCCTTACCGGCGTCAGTCCTGAACAAATTGATTTTGTTCCCTGTCGTAGTGAAAGGAAATCGCGGCAAGCCGCTCTGTAAGTTCGTCCTGAGAGATTTGGCTGCTTTTGCACAAATCCTCTAAGGAAGAACAGTTGTCTCTCAGGTAAGTATTGACAACGCTGAGAAGCATTACAGGATCTTTTGGAAAATTCATATCTTACCTCCCGTATTCTGTGGTTTTGGGTATTCCCATATGGTGTATGTTATTGAATATCAATAATACAGTACAATATTATAGCTTGTTTTAACAGATATGACAAGATGATTTAAAATTTAATTGCGTATGGAAAGGCACTTTGAAGCTTGATTTTTCATAGAATGTAATAAATCGGCTTAGAGGTGCTTTTTTGAAAACGTTTTTATTGCCGCTAAAGGAAGAGGAAGAAAAATATTATCTGGAAAAAATGAGAGAGGGCGACCTTGAAGCTAAACATACTTTAATTGAGCGGAATTTGAGGCTGGTGGCGCATATTTCCAGAAAATACCAGAATGGTGAGGAAGATATGGAAGATTTGATTTCCATTGGCACCATTGGACTGATTAAAGCGATTGGCACGTTTAATTATGAGAGGGGAAACAGGCTTGCAACTTATGCGGCGCGGTGTATAGACAATGAGCTTTTGATGTATTTCCGGGGGAAGAAGAAGACTTCCAGAGAGGTTTCTTTGTATGAACCGATTGGGACAGACAAGGAAGGAAACCAGATCAGTCTGATGGATGTAGTGGAAAGTACGGACAGGGATATTTTTGAGATTATCGAGCTGAAAGGCAACAGCCGCAAGGTTTATGAGATGATTCCCAGAGTACTGAACGACAGGGAGCGTGAGATCATCCAATGGCGGTATGGCCTGTATAATCAGATTCCGGTCACGCAGAGAGAAATAGCGGATAAACTTGGGATTTCCCGTTCTTACGTAAGCAGGATTGAAAAACGGGCGTTGGAGAAGTTAAAGAGTTGTTTTGAAGCCTCAGAGAAACAGGGCTGATTGCTGCCGGCGGTTTGAACCTTCAGACCGCTGACAAAAACGGCTTTTCAAACAGAGAAAAATATGTTACGATAGATTTATCTTTTTTCAGGGCGTGTCTGCCCGCAATATTCCCAACCAGCACAAAGGGAGGTATCTTTGTACAGTATCGTGTCAACAGCAATCGTCTGCGGTATTCAGAGCGTTGTCGTTCAGGTGGAGGCGGATGTTTGTGACGGAATGCCTGCATTGGAAATGGTAGGCGTGTTGTCTTCGGAGGTAAAAGAAGCGAAAGAACGGATTCGGACTGCCATCCGCAACAGCGGCATCTGTCTGTCCCCAAAAAAAATTACGGTAAATCTTTATCCGGCGGATATCCGTAAAACAGGAACAGTTTTTGATTTGCCGATTGCTCTCGCTATCTTGGCGGCATACGGAAAAATTCCCCAAGAGTATTTAGAGGGGATTCTTTTTGCGGGAGAGATCAGTCTGAATGGAGAAATAAGGCCCACGTCGGGGGTACTGCCAATGGTTCTTGCCGCCAAAGAGGCAGGAAAACAGGTGGTATGCGTTCCCCGGGAAAACATCAGAGAAGCGCAGATTGTAAAAGGAATCACGATTTTACCTGGAAAAAATCTGAATCAGGTCATCGAACTTATCGGCTGTTTTTTCAAAGGGGACTGGAAAAACAGGAAAAATAGCGATAATAATATAGAAGGAATGGGCATAGATTATGAAAAAATGGATTGTGACTTTGCAGGAATCCACGGGCAGCTTCTGCTGAAACGTGCCTGTGAAATTGCAGCCAGCGGCAGACATCATATGTTGATGCTGGGTTCTCCCGGCGCTGGAAAAACGATGGCGGCACGCGCTGTCGCTACCATTTTGCCGCCGCTTGCAGAGGAAGAAGCCTTAGAGCTTGCCAGAGTTTACAGTGTTACGGGAAGATTTGAACAGCGGGAGAAGAATTTCAGGAGAAGACCATACCGAAGTCCGCATCACACCATCAGTCTGGCAGGAATGGCGGGAGGAGGGACTGTGCCAAAGCCTGGGGAAATCAGTCTCGCCCATAAAGGCGTATTGTTTTTAGATGAGCTGACAGAATTTAAGAAGCCAGTCTTAGAAGCGCTGCGCCAGCCCTTAGAGGAACGCGGGATCCGGCTGGTGCGAAAAAGCGGCACTTATTTTTATCCGGCGGACATTATGCTGATTGCGGCTATGAATCCCTGTAACTGCGGTTATTTCCCGAATCGGAACCGCTGTAATTGTTCTAAAGCAATGATAGAACGTCATCTCAATAAGATCAGCCGTCCCATGCTGGACCGCATGGATCTCTGCGTGGAGGTACAGCGTCCGTCGCTGTCGGAACTGACAGCGAAAAAACGGGAGGAGACATCGGCAGAGATTCGTGTTCGTGTGGAGCGGACACAGCGTATACAGCAGGAAAGATTTGAGGGAACAGGGATATCATTTAACAGCCAGATTCCTGCCGGAGCAATGGAACAGTGGTGCATTTTAGAACCGGCGGCAGAACAGTTGTTAAAAGAGGCGTTTGAACAGTTTGAACTGACAGCGAGAGGGTATTACCGGATTATACGGGTAGCCCGCACCATCGCGGATATGGAAGGCGCAGAACAAATCGGGCGTTCTCATATTCAGGAAAGCCTTCTGTTTCGCAGTCTTGACAGAAAGGTGTGGCAATGGGAATGAAAGAGAACGGTACATATTTTGATATTTATGAATACTGGCTTGCCAGCCTTGTGTTTCTTCCGGGAAAGAAAAAGATTTGTCTTAAAACGGTGTTTGGAGAGGCCAAAAGGCTCTATCATGCGAAGGAAGCGCGCCTTAGTTGTTTTTCGTTTTTAACGGAGCGGGAAATAACATATCTGAAAGAATCGCAAAAACAATCGGAAGAATCTCTGAAACGGCAGAGAGAATATTGTATACAGAAGCGGATTGGGCTGACGCTCTGGCAGGAGGACGCATATCCTTTAAAATTGAAGGAAATTTATAATCCTCCTTATGGACTGTTTTACCGGGGAAGTTTGCCGGATCAGAATCAATGCGCAACAGGAGTTGTGGGAGCCAGAAACTGCTCTTTTTACGGGAAAACTGCTGCGGAGAAGATTGGACAGGGACTTGCAAAAGCGGGAATTGCTGTAATCAGCGGTATGGCGGCGGGAATTGACGGAGCAGCTCATAGGGGAGCGGTCCGCGCAGGAGGGTATACCTGCGCTGTGCTGGGGTGCGGAATAGACGTATGTTATCCAGCGGAACACAGGGATCTGTACGAGCGGCTTTCGGAAGAAGGATGTCTGCTGTCAGAATACCCGCCGGGCGCCGCTCCGCGTTCGTTCTGTTTTCCCCAGAGAAACCGGATTATCAGCGGCTTGTCTGACTGTGTGCTGGTAGTAGAAGCCAGAGAGAAAAGCGGTTCTCTGATAACGGCAGACTTTGCATTAGAGCAGGGGAAGGATGTTTATGCGGTTCCAGGGAGAATTTCTGATGCGCTGAGCCAGGGGACAAACCGTCTGATCCGGCAGGGCGCAGGTATTTTTTTGAATGTGGAAGATTTTCTGAATGAAATGCATATTTTTACAAAAGCGGGAGACAATTCTTCTCTAAAACAAAAAAATTCTCTTGAAAATTTAGAAAGGTTGGTGTATAGTTGTCTCGGTTTCACTCCCAGAAGTCTGGAAGAACTTTTGGCAGAAACGAAACTGTCTCTGGGAGTATTGATGGAAAATCTGGAAGCACTGCGAAAAAAGGGCTGTGTTTCTGAGGTATATAAAAATTACTATAGCCGTTGCGATATTTGACGGAGGAATAGAAGGAGCGGACACATGGCAAAGTATCTTGTAATCGTGGAGTCACCGGCAAAGGTGAAGACAATCAAAAAATTTTTGGGGAAAAATTATGAAGTGGAGGCATCTAACGGGCATGTCAGGGATTTGCCCAAGAGCCAGCTTGGCATAGATGTGGAACATGACTATGAGCCAAAATATATTACGATTCGGGGGAAAGGAGATATTCTTGCCAATCTTCGCAAAGCAGTGAAGAAGGCGGATAAAGTCTATCTGGCGACGGACCCTGACCGGGAAGGAGAAGCTATTTCCTGGCATTTGTCAAAAGCGTTAAAGCTGGAAGGAAAAAATGTTTACCGCATCAGTTTTAATGAGATTACAAAAAATGCAGTAAAAACTTCGTTAAAACAGGCGAGGGAGATTGATATGAATCTGGTGGACGCCCAGCAGGCGCGGCGTATGCTGGACCGTATGGTGGGATACCGGATCAGTCCGCTTTTATGGGCCAAGGTAAAGAGAGGCTTAAGCGCGGGGCGCGTGCAGTCAGTAGCGCTTCGCATTATCTGCGACAGGGAGGATGAAATTAATGCGTTTATTCCGGAGGAGTACTGGACGCTGGACGCCCAGCTCACAATTCCGGGAGAGAAGAAGCCTCTTACTGCAAAATTTTATGGGGATGAGACAGGCAGGATTAACATTAGTTCCAGAGAAGAGATGGATAACATATTAAAAAATCTGGAACGGGAAGACTATCAGGTACTTGAAGTAAAAAGAGGAAGCAGGACCAAAAAGGCGCCGCTGCCGTTTACCACCAGTACTTTGCAGCAGGAAGCGGCAAAAAGGCTGAATTTTTCAACGCAGAAGACCATGCGTCTGGCACAGCAGCTTTATGAGGGAGTTGACGTTAAAGGACAGGGAACCGTAGGTATCATCACTTATCTGAGAACAGACTCTGTGCGGGTTTCAGAGGAGGCAGACGCAGCTGCAAGAGAGTATATAAAGACTTCTTACGGGGAAAAGTATGTTGCAGGAACGGGCCAGAGCAAAAAAAGCAGCGCCAATGTCCAGGACGCTCATGAAGCGATTCGTCCTTCGGATATTACGAGAACGCCTGTAATGATCAAAGAATCTTTGAGCCGGGATCAATTCCGTCTGTATCAGCTGATCTGGAACCGGTTCGCGGCAAGCCGAATGGCCAGCGCAGAGTACGAAACCATATCTGTAAAAATAAAAGCGGGCCAGTACCGTTTTCATGTGTCGGCGTCTAAGGTTGCCTTTGAGGGATTTCTGTCTGTGTATACCAGCGACGATGAAGAAAAGACAGAAAACAATGTACTGCTGAAGTCTATTGATACAGATACAGAATTAAATCTGAAGGAGCTGGAAGAAAAGCAGCACTTTACACAGCCTCCCTCGCATTTTACAGAGGCTTCTCTGGTAAAAGCGCTGGAAGAGCTGGGCGTTGGACGCCCCAGTACTTACGCCCCGACGATTACGACGCTGTTAGGAAGGCGTTATATCACGAAAGAAAATAAAAATCTCTATATAACAGAACTGGGAGAAGTGGTGAATTCCATTATGACAGAGGCGTTTCCGGCTATTGTGGACCAGCAGTTTACTGCAAATATGGAATCGCTTTTAGACAAAGTAGCCGAAGGAACGGTAGGCTGGAAAGTAGTGGTAAGCAATTTTTATCCGGATCTGGAACAGGCAGTTCAGGTTGCTGAGAAAGAACTGGAAAAAGTGAAGATTGAAGATGAAGTTACGGATGTGGTTTGTGATCTGTGCGGCAGGAATATGGTAATCAAATACGGACCGCATGGAAGGTTTCTTGCGTGTCCGGGATTTCCTGACTGTCGTAATACCAAACCTTATCTGGAAAAAATAGGCGTATCCTGTCCGGAATGCGGGAAAGAAATTGTTCTGAAAAAAACCAAAAAGGGCAGAAAATATTATGGATGCGAGGCAAATCCTGACTGTGATTTCATGTCCTGGCAAAAGCCTTCCGGGGAAAAATGTCCGGAGTGCGGCGGCTATATGGTGGAAAAAGGAAATAAACTGGTATGTGCGAATAACCAGTGCGGATTTGTGAAAGAACGGCAGAAATAGCATGTAATTCAGAGCTGCTGCATAAAGGTAACTGGGCGGAAGAGAGATTGCAGAAATTCATACAATCTCAAAATGGTGTTCTGCAGATGAAATCTTTAGTGCGGCAGTTTTTTTAAACAGGAAAAACCTTGTCACGCTAAAGCGTGAAAGTATTTTTCTGTTAAAATAAGGTATGCGAACTTGCCGGAAGGTAAGATATTGATTTGCAATAGGATCGTTGTGTCAGAGTGTGCAATCTTCTCAGGATTGTGGGGCGGGGGAGTGGAAGCATTGGGCTTGCCCGCTTTGTCTATTTGTATATTAAAGTGAATGAAATAGTGACAAATTGACACAAAAAAAACGCAAAAAACATAGAAAGCTGTTGAATTTTACGGTGAAATATGTTAGAATTTAAAGAAATTTAAAAGAGGCAAAAAGTTTAATCAGGAGGTATGTTATGAGTGTTCAGTTGTTAGACAAGACAAGAAAAATCAATAAATTACTGCATAATAATAATTCCTCAAAAGTAATCTTTAATGATATATGTGAAGTCTTGACTGAAATTTTAGACTCCAATATCCTGGTTATCAGTAAAAAAGGCAAAGTATTGGGAACCAGCAGGTGCGGAAAGACGGATGAAATACGGGAATTAATTGCAGATGAGGTCGGCGGGTTCATTGATGCGGTATTGAATGAACGTTTGCTGGGAATTTTGTCCACCAAAGAGAACGTCAATCTGGAGACGTTGGGATTTGGCTCCCAGGAAGTGCGGAAGTATCAGGCGATCATTACCCCAATAGACATAGCGGGAGAACGCCTGGGTACTTTGTTCGTCTATCGTCTGGAGAGACCATACGATATTGACGATATTATATTGAGCGAATATGGAACTACGGTGGTAGGGCTTGAAATGATGCGCTCTGTGAATGAAGAAAGCGCAGAGGAGAACCGGAAGGTGCAGATTGTAAAATCAGCCATCAGCACCCTGTCTTTTTCAGAGTTAGAGGCGATCACCCATATTTTTGATGAGATGGACGGCAGGGAAGGCATATTGGTGGCGAGCAAAATTGCAGACCGGGTAGGAATTACAAGAAGCGTGATCGTCAATGCGCTCCGAAAATTTGAGAGCGCAGGCGTTATTGAATCCAGGTCTTCCGGGATGAAGGGAACGTACATCAAAGTGTTGAATGACGTGGTGTTCGAGGAGCTGGATAAGGTAAAGAAACAGAATATGAAAGACAGCTAAACGGATTTGGCAGTGAGAGGAAAAGGAATTTGCAGGGGGCTACAGATTCCTTTTTTATATTTTTCAGGTAAAAATAGCCAGATTTGGAAGTGAAGAACCAGGTGGCGGCGGTACTCTGCGCGGGCGATTGCGGTATGGATTTTTAAATCATATTTTTAACAGAATGTCCATATAATGTGAAAAACGAATTGGAACATCAATGAATAAAATATATTATGCCCTTAACAGAAAAGGAAAGAAATTTCCAGCAATTTGTATCTGTTTCGACGAAAAAGCACAAGATGCAGTAAATTTTGATGAAAAAATACAAAAAAACACTTGCAATACAATGATTCTTGCGATAATCTATAATAAGATAATTTTGTATAGGTTTTGTATAGAATACAAAAGATGGAAGGAGCAATATATATGTTAAGCAGTGGTATCTATGATTATATCGATGTATGGAACAAAGCAGCAGATGCAGCATGGCTGCGGGACACTGCGATTGTCAACAATATTTCCAATGGTGATACGCCGGGATATAAGCGGCAGGATGTGGATTTTGAGGGGGTGCTCAAGCGGGAGCTGGGAAGATCCAAGTATGTGTCTCTGGATGAAAAGGTGGAAAATTTACATATGGATCATCTGGACGCATCTATTTATACAGACTCTGCAAGTTATTCTTACCGCCTTGATGGAAATAATGTGGATCCGGAGCAGGAACAGGCGGAACTGGTATCGAACAGGATTAAATATAATGCTTTAATTGACAGTATGACGAAAGAGTTTGCCAGAATTAAGAGTGTGATTAAGTAGGATATCCTTCTTTAAGGGGCGATAGAGTAAAATGCCTGAGGGCAGGAAGTTGGAGGAAAATGTATGTCGTTATTTCAATCGTTTAACATCAGTACATCCGGTATGACCGCACAGCGGTTCAGGATGGATGTGATTTCTGAAAATGTTGCAAATGTAACCACTACCAGAACAGAAGATGGAACGCCTTATACCCGAAAGATTGTAACCTTTCAGGAGAAACAGGTGACGCCGTTCAGCCGTGTTCTGAGCAATACCAGGGAGGCTTATCTTGGGAATGGTGTGAAAGTCAGCAAAGTATCAGATGATACAGAGAGTGATTATATCATGAAATATGATCCCGCCCATCCGGATGCGGACGAAAATGGTTATGTGTCTTATCCTAATGTGAATATTATTACAGAGATGACAAATATGATTGACGCCAGCCGTTCTTATGAAGCGAATATTACAGCCTTTGAGACCAGCAAGGCAATTGCTTTAAAAGGCTTAGAGCTGGGCAAAGGATAACAGGGAGGCGGTTTAAATGGATATTTCAGCACTACATAATATTGCGGCGGAGTATGTTAAGAATGCAGCAGAGGCGGCGAAGCAGGCTGCCGGGCAGGATCAGGAGTTTTCGGGAGTTCTGCAGTCGGCGATGGATCTGATTAATGAAGCGAATGATTTGCATAACCAGTCAGAGGAAGCTACTATGCAGTTTGCCCTGGGGTATGCCACCAATACGCATGAGTTGAAGGCGATTCAGGAGAAAGCAGATATTGCTCTGAATTATACAGTCGCAGTCAGGGACAAGATGCTGGAAGCATATAAAGAGATTATGAACATGCAGATTTGATGAATATAATCAGGAGAATAGTAGGAGAGTCACATGCAGGAGAGAATAAAAAACATTCCAATGCAAACTTTGGAATGGTGGAATAAATTTTCGGTAAAACAAAAAACAGTGATTGCAAGTATTGCACTGGCAGTTGTTGTTGCGCTGGTGATTGTTGCTCGGATCTTGACGACGCCTACGATGGTATCAATCCGAAGCTGTGAAGATACCAAAGAGGCGGCGCAGGTAAAGGAATTGCTGGATGGAAACGGCATTAAATTTGAGGTATCCAACGATGGGCTGAATTTTTCCGTAAAGGCAGAGGATGAAGCTAATGCAGCTATTCTCTTAGGGGAAAATGGAATACCGGCCTCCAGATATGAATTCAGTAATGTATTTGAAGGAGGATTCAGCAATACAGAGGCAGATAAGGCGAAAAAGTATCAGCTTTATCTTCAGGAAGAGCTGGCAGCACAGTTGGAAAAACTGGATAATGTGGAGAGCGCTAGCGTAAAACTGAGTATGCCTGTAGACGACGGAACGGTGCTTGCTCTGGAAAATGATACATATGCGGCGGTAACATTGTCGCTTTCGGAAGATATGGACGAAGAAAAAGCAGGCGGTCTGGCAAGATGGATTGCTACAGCGGTGGGAAATGATAATACGGATGATATTTCCATTATGGATTCTGCCGGAAACGTTCTGTTTGCAGGAGGAGATTCTGCCACTTCTGTAGGAGCGGCCAGCAGCCAGCTTTCTTATAAAACGAAGGCGGAAAATATGGTGAAGAGCCAGGTGAAGGACGTAGTCCTGGGAACAGGAGTATATGACAGTGCATCGGTAGGATTGAACCTGGATGTCAGCTTTGATGAAAAAGAAGAAGTAGACAGTAATTTTTATACAGAAGACGGCGCCGAGCATGGACCGGTGGCAAACGAGCGTATTTTTGAAGAAGAGAGCAGCGGTACGGACGGCGGTGTTCCTGGAACTGATACCAATGACGACGACAATACAACCTATGATCTGCCGGACGGCGCTGTCAGCAACCATACCGTCTCGGATACAGACAGACAATACAATACCAGTAATAAGGTTACTACCACAAAAGGCGGGGTTGGAGATATAAATTATGATAATTCTTCCATTACAGTGGTGGCCAATCAATATCGGAATTACAGTGAAAGCGCTCTTCGATCCAGCGGCGAGCTGGACGATATGACGTTTGATGAGTTTGTGGCGGCAAATCGTGAAAAAGTAAAGCTGGATGTGGATCCGGACTTTATACAGATGGTGTCAAAAGCAACTGGTTTTTCGGAAGATAATATTGTAATTGTAGCGTACGAAATACCATTTTTTGAATATGCGGACAGCGGAGCCCGTGATTTTTTCGATTACCTCCCCATTATCATCGCAGTTATCATTATGCTGATGCTTGGATATGTAGTGTTCCGCAGTACGAGAAGAGAACAGGTGGAAGAAGTGGAATCAGAACTTTCCGTAGAATCTTTGCTGGCATCTACCAAAGAAGCACAGGAAAATCTGGAAGATATTGGATTCTCTGAGAAATCTGAAACCCGTGTTTTAATTGAAAAGTTTGTTGATGAGAATCCCGAGGCAGTGGCATCACTGTTAAGAAACTGGTTGAATGAGGAGTGGGAGTGATATGGCAAGTTCAGAAGAATATACAGGAGTCCAAAAGGCGGCAATTTTGTTGATTGCATTAGGACCGGAGAAATCGGCCTCTATTTTTAAACATTTAAAAGAAGAAGAAATTGAAGAACTTACTTTGGAAATTGCCAATACCAGAAGTATTTCTCCTCAGGTAAAAGAAGACGTTCTGAATGAATTTTATCAGGTCTGCCTGGCACAGCAGTATATTGCAGAGGGAGGTATTGGTTATGCTAAGGAACTGTTGGAGAAGGCTTTGGGAGAAGAAAAGGCTCAGGGTGTTATTTCCAAACTTACAGCCTCTCTTCAGGTACGTCCGTTTGAGTTTGTGCGTAAGACAGATCCTTCCCAGCTGCTGAACTTTATTCAGGATGAGCATCCTCAGACGATTGCCATGATTTTATCTTACCTGTCCGCAGGTCAGGCGTCTGTGATAATCAGTTCGCTGATTCCGGAGAAACAGGCGGATGTGGCGAAACGTATTGCAATGATGGACAGGACTTCACCGGATGTGATAAAGGAAGTGGAACGAGTATTGGAACGCAAGCTTTCCTCTTTGGTAAATCAGGATTATACAATTGTGGGCGGTGTGGACGCTGTTGTAAATATTTTAAATACCGTAGACCGTGCTACAGAAAAACATATTATGGAGTCTCTTGAGATTGAAGAGCCTGAATTGGCTGATGAAATCCGTAAGAAGATGTTCGTATTCGAGGATATCCTTCTTTTGGATGACCGTGCAATTCAGCGTGTACTCAGGGATGTTGACAATAATGATTTGGGCGTGGCATTGAAGGCTGCAAATGAAGATGTTCAAAACGTGATCTTTAAGAATATGTCCAAACGTCTTGCTACGATGATTAAGGAAGATATGGAATATATGGGTCCGGTTCGTATGAAGGATGTTGAAGAGGCGCAGCAAAAGATTGTTGGTATTATACGTAAACTGGAAGATTCCGCAGAAATTGTAATCTCCAGAGGCGGAGGTGACGAGATCGTTGTCTAATTTGTATAAGCAGAGATATGTGGTTTCCAATGGGCAGAGCGCCAGGGTGATTAATTCGAACCTTAAGGTGGCGGAACGGATGCGTGAACTGGAGGAAATGATACGTATTCAGAATCCGGACCAGCAAATGTCAGAAGATGGTTTTGTAGCGGGACTGCAGATGGAAGTGGTTGATGCTGTCCCGAAAGAACCGGAGATTACACCGGAAGAAATCCGCAGACTGGCGCAGGAAGAGGCGGAAGCTATGCTTGCGGATGCCGGGAATCAGGCGGAAGCTATGCTTGCGGATGCCAGAAACCAGGTGGAAGCCATCCGGGAACAGGCAAAACGGGAAGGATTTGCGGCAGGACAGCAGGAAGGAAATGCCAGAGCACAGGAACGGTTGGATAAACTGAGCAGTGAACTGGAAGAAGAACATCGAAGGATGGAAGAAGATTACCAGCAGAAACTGCAGGAGCTTGAACCATATCTGGTAGATGTAATCGCAGGTGTTTTTGAAAAAGTATTTCATGTGCAGTTTGATGATAAGAAAGAAATTCTGCTATATCTGATTCAGAAGGTGATTTTAAGCGCTGAAGGAACCAAGGAGTTCCAGATCAGGGTGAGCCTGAAGGATTATGGATATGTGGAAGAACATAAAGATGAAATCAGAGAACGTGTGGGAGCGTCGGTGCAGATAGAAATTATGGCGGAC
The DNA here is from genome assembly GCA_910575155.1 of Lachnospiraceae bacterium. Classification (GTDB taxonomy): domain Bacteria; phylum Bacillota; class Clostridia; order Lachnospirales; family Lachnospiraceae; genus Petralouisia. The sequence goes on along the minus strand of CAJTDX010000007.1, from coordinate 34,047 downwards.
GCCTCCTTACAGGAACGTCAGTGTATGATCGAGACTGATTCCGGAGTATTTGACTGTGGGACAGATGTTCAGTTGGAAAATTTATTGAAGGCATTGAAGTCATTAAGTTTGTGAGGGAAATGGTGTGACCTATCATTTAGATAAATATGATCAATTAGCGGATAAGAATTATTATCAACATATGGGAAAAGTAGTTAAGATTGTAGGACTTACGATAGAATCTGTGGGACCAAATGCCAAACTCAGTGACTTGTGCCGAATTATCATTGATAAGAACAAGGATGTTTCCATTATGGCAGAAGTAGTTGGTTTTCGGGATAAGAGATTACTCCTTATGCCTTATGAAAGTGTGGAAGGGCTTGGCGTAGGATGTATCGTAGAAAATACGGGGCATCCTTTATCTGTGTGCGTGGGAAGCGAGATGCTGGGACATACCCTTGATGGTATGGGCAGACCTACGGATGTGGAAGCCCTGACATTGAGGGAGGAGTATCCTGTTGATGCCGCTCCGCCGGACCCTATGGCGCGGGAGATCATTGACGAAGTGCTTCCGCTGGGCGTAAAAGCAGTGGACGGACTGATCACGGTAGGAAAAGGGCAGAGAATAGGAATCTTTGCAGGCTCCGGCGTGGGAAAGAGTACGCTGTTGGGTATGTTTGCCAGAAATACCAGAGCAGATATTAATGTAATTGCGCTTATTGGTGAACGCGGCAGGGAGGTCAGAGAGTTTATTGAAAGGGATATGGGAGAAGAAGGTATGCGGCGTTCTGTAGTGGTAGTTGCAACTTCTGACCGTCCGGCTCTGCTTCGGCGAAATGCTGCCAAGACGGCGACGGCTATTGCGGAGTATTTCCGTGACCAGGGCAAAGACGTACTTTTGATGATGGATTCTCTGACACGTTTTTCCATGGCGCAGAGGGAAATTGGACTGGCTTCCGGTGAACCGCCGGTAACAAGAGGTTATCCGCCCAGCGTATATTCCGAAATGCCAAAGCTTCTGGAACGCGCCGGTAATTCAGATAAAGGTTCTATTACAGGTTTATATACCGTTCTGGTAGACGGAGACGATTTTAATGAGCCAATTACCGATACAGCAAGAAGTATTCTGGATGGACATATTATGCTGGACAGGAAGCTGGCGCATAAAAATCATTACCCTGCAATTGATGTTTTACAGAGTATTTCCCGTGTTATGAGTTCTATTGCCGGAACAGAACACAAGGAAGCGGCAGGAAAATTGAAAAACGTACTTGCCACATATCAGGAGGCAGAAGATTTAATTAATATTGGAGCGTATAAAAGCGGCTCTAACAAAAATATTGATTATGCCATTGAAAAAATAGAGGAAGTAAACAGGTTTTTACTGCAGGAAACGCATGATAAATTTTCTTTTGAAGAAATATTAGACATGATGGAACAGATTTTTTAACTGAGGTTCCGTAAAATAAATTGAAAATCTGCATATATAGAATAGAGGTACTTATGGCAAAGTTTACATATAAGATGCAGAATATCCTGGATATTAAATATAAGCTGGAAACCCAGGCCAAGACTTCCTTCTCTATCGCTGCGGCAAATCTCAGAAAAGAAGAAGAGAAGCTGGAAGGACTGCGGCAGAGGAAAAAAGGTTATGAACTCCGGGCAAGAAAGCTGATGGAAGACCGGCTGGATTTTCAGGAGATTAAGTTAAACCGTACGGCCATAGAGAACATGAAAGGGCAGATACGTAACCAGACGCTGGTGGTTCATGTGGCAGAGCGGAATCTGGAGAGCGCCAGAAAATATTTGCAGGAGATTATGACGGAACGTAAAACTCATGAGATTTTGAAAGATAAAGCTTTTGAGGAGTTTAAGAAAGAACTGGAAAAGGAAGAGAGCAAGGCTGTGGATGAGCTGGTAAGTTTCACCCACAATCATGCAATAGAAGGATAGGCGGTGGAAGATATGGCAGACCCTATGTTAGAGGAAGAAGCGGGAGCGTTAGATAAAAAGGCTCAGAAGAAAGCGGAGAAGGCCCGAAAAAAGGAAGAAAAAAAGAAGAATAAGGAGAATCAGGAAGATTTATCAGAGGAAGAAGAAAGCGGAAGTAAGCTGGCGGTTATTTTTGCAACCATTATTTTTATTATTATCTGGCTGGCAATTCTTGCGCTGGTAATCAAGATGGATATTGGAGGATTTGGTTCGACTGTATTGCAGCCTATTTTAAAAGATGTACCATATATTAATAAAATTTTGCCGGAAAGCGCCAAAGAGGAGCCCACTGTGGACGCCCAGTATCCTTATACTACCCTGAGTGAAGCGATTGAGCGCATTAAAGAGCTGGAAATGGAATTATCGAATGCACAGTCGAAGTCCGAGGGAAGTTCAGATAATGTAGCGCAGCTTCAGGCTGAAGTAGAGAGACTGAAGGAATTTGAAAATCAGCAGGCGGCTTTTGAAGAACAGAAAAATGAATTCTATAAAGAGGTTGTTTTCAATGAGAATGCACCTGATATATCAGAATATAAGGCATATTATGAGAGCATTGACCCTGCAAATGCGGAGGTATTATATAAACAGGTGATTCAGCAGCAGCAGGGCGATGAGCAGATTAAGGAGTATGTCAATACGTATGCGTCTATGAAGCCCAAGCAGGCGGCCGCACTGATGGAGCAAATGACAGATGATTTGAAATTGGTAGCAAAAATATTACAGAATATGGAAACAGACGCAAGAGCTAAAATTCTGGATGCCATGGATTCACAGGTTGCCGCAAGGCTGACTAAGATTATGGAACCATAATTCACGCATACATTGAAGATGAATACCAGGTTCTTAAAGTTGAATTATTATATAACGGTTGTAAGATCCTTACAGGGATTTTATGATATAGTCCAGCAGCCGCAAACGGGTTTTAAAGTCTGGACAAATAACAATTATAGAAGAGAAAGGAGGAGAGAAGATGATGACCAGTAAAATAGCACAGGTTGCATCCATGCTGGGCAGCCCTGAGTTTTTACAGACACAAAAACAGTCCATGGAACAGGAAATGGCCTTTGGAGCGTTCTTAAATAATTATGCAGCGTCGACAGGCGGCGGGCAGTCAGATTTGTTTTCCGGCAAGGCAGCGGATTCCTCTGTAAAACCGGATACAGTAAAGCAGACTGCTTATGAAAAAGAGACTGTAAAAAACAGTTATCGGGAAAATGCTATTTCCCGCGGTGAAAATTCAGACACACAGAGCAAGATGCCGGAAGATGCAGTTGAGAAGCTGAAAGAGTTTGAAAGTCAGGTAAAGGAAGCAGTAGCTGAAAAACTGGGAATTTCTCAGGAAGAACTTACACAGCAGATGGAAACATTGGGACTTACCGTTCTGGATTTGATGGATCCGTCCAAACTGGCAGGTCTTGTAATGAATCTCACTGGCAGTGAAGATATCGGGGGCTTGCTGTTAAATGAAGATTTTCAGCAGTTGTTGGGACAGATCAGCGAATTATCCCAGGAACTTGTTCAGCAGCTTAATCTGACGCCGCAGGAGATGAAGCAGATGTTGCCTCAGTTAGAGAATATGCTGCTGGAACGTCCGTCAGAAATCATAACAGATGAAACTGTAAATGCGACGCCAGAACAGACAGATGCTGTGCTGGAAGGAAATGTTCCGCAGGAACAAAAACCGGACGAAGCCATGCAGGGTACTGTTTCAGATGCGGTAAATGAGACGGTAGTACATAAAGAAGCGCCGCAGGAGGCTGCTGATTTACCGAAGGAAGAGCAGCCAACGGAGATCAGTATTCAGAATGCGGGAGAAGAGCAGACTTCAGAAGAAAATAATGCAGAATCAGACGGCACAGAGGAGGAATCTTATTCTAAGCTGACACAGGATACGAAGGGGACTGGTAAAACAGAGCAGAATCAGACGCATGTTACGTATCAGACTACAACCCATACGGTAAATCAGGGACAGTCTGTGGAGGTTACGCAGACAGTTGTGCAGACCAGGGTTAATGTGGACGATATTTTAAGGCAGGTCAGCCAGATGACCAGAGTAATTGTGGGGCAGGCAGAATCTTCTATTGAGATGCAGCTTAATCCGGCAAATCTTGGGAAGGTGTATCTGCAGGTGATTTCCAGAGAAGGCGTTATTACGGCTCAGCTTGCCGCGCAAAATGAAGCGGTAAAAGAAGCCTTGGAGAGCCAGCTTGTGATGCTTAAGGATAATATGGAGCAGCAGGGCATGAAGGTGGAGGCCGTTGAAGTGACGGTTGCAAGCCATGAATTTGAACGTAATCTGGAAGAGAATCAGCGCGGCAGCGCCCAGGAACAGCAGGAAGATTCACAGAAATCCAGAAAAAGAAATCTGAATCTTAACAGCCTGGATGAGCTGGAAGGTTTAATGACAGAGGAAGAGAGTCTTGCTGCGAAAATAATGTCAGAGCAGGGCAATAGTATGGATGTAACGATTTAATGACAGTTTTATAAATAATTTGGAAAGGAGAGAAGATATGAGTATTATTATACCGGTAAAAGATGGTAAGGTTGTGAATGAGACAGCTTCGGCCGATTCTCTGTCACAAGCGACAAAATCAAGCAACAGCGCGCTGGATAAGGAAGCGTTTCTTCAGCTTTTGGTGGCGCAGATGAAATACCAGGATCCTTTGGAGCCAACTTCAAATACAGAATATATTTCACAGCTCGCTACTTTCTCATCTCTGGAGGAGATGCAGAACCTTAATGCTTCTATGGAGTCGCAGCAGGCGGCAAATTTAATAGGCAAGACGGTAATTATGAAAGTCACAAGCACTACAGGCGCGTCCAATGTTGTACAGGGAAGAGTTGACTATATCGTAAAAGAGAGAGGAAAACTTTATCTTTCTATTGATGATAATCTTTATTCTCTGGATGATTTGGACAGAGTGATTGACGATGAGTATCTGGATGCAATTTCGATTGCAGATGATTTCAAGAAAGTTATGGATGAACTGCCTGATGTTAATAAACTGACCTTGAAGGATAAAGACGATCTGGAAATCGTAAGAAAGGCGTATAACAGTCTTACCACTTACCAGCAGCAGATTATTGAGAAATATTATCCATCATCTGTGAAGAAACTGCAGGAGCTGCTTGCTGAGATGAAGAAACTGGATCAGACTACAGACGATGAGGTTGAAGACGATAAAGACGATTCAGGAGAAGGCGGTGACAAGACGGAGGAAACTCCGAAAGAATAGCAGGAATAGGCAGGGATGCTTATAGAATGGAGAGAGCATATGAATAAAATTTCAAATCAATTCTCTTCTATTGAACAGATTACAGACCAGTATCTGAAACATGGAAGTACAGATTCTGCGTCATCCGTGTCAGAGCTGTCTTTTGAGGATATTTTAAGACGCAGGCAGTCTGTAGATGAAAATTCTGCATTAAAATTTTCTAAACATGCCTCTATGCGTCTGCAGAGCAGGAATATTGAACTTTCCTGTGAACAGAAGGAACGGCTGAAGACAGGTGCAGAAAAGGCAGAGCAAAAGGGAATGAAAGAATCCCTAGTTATTGTAGATTCTTATTCTTTCATTGTGAATGTGCCCAATAAGACGGTGGTGACAGCAATGGATCAGACGGAATCGGAAGAAAACGTATACACAAACATAGATGGAGCCGTAATAATATAGCTGGACCTATAAATAGGAGGCGGAAGATCTTTGAATGACAGAAAAGATCATACGGCAGAAAAATCAGGAGGTCAATTCATTATGATGAGAGCATTGTATTCTGGTGTATCAGGATTAAAGACACACCAGACAAAGATGGATGTAATTGGTAATAATATTGCCAACGTTAATACAGTAGCATTTAAATCATCCAGTACAACATTCAGTGATATCATGTATCAGAATATTTCAAATGCATCTGGTGCAACAGCCAATAAAGGTGGTGTGAACGCGAAACAGATTGGTCTTGGTGTTACTACTGGTTCTACATCGGTAAATATTACCTCACCAGGTTCTACACAGACCACCGGAGACGGATGGGATTTGAGAATTACCGGAGACAGTTTTTTTATTGTTAACAACGGATCTGAGAATCTTTTTACTAAGGCAGGAGCTTTTTACATTGATGGTTCCGGAACTTTGACTACCAAAGCCAATGGTTATAACGTTATGGGCTGGCAGGTGGATCCCAATACAAATACAATTCGTAAAGATACCGTTTCTCCGCTGCGTATTATGCAGGAAGCAAACCTGACATCTGCGCCGGAAGCGACCACAGAAGCAACCTGTTCAGGTATTCTGGATAAGAATAACGTCCAGTTGAATAGTGATGGCGGCTATATTATGAGCCTTAATTTTTATGATGCGCTTGGTTATAGCTATTCAGCAAAATTTGCAGTAAAAACAGCAAATGTGGATACGCTGACCTATACCGTGGAGTTGTCTGATATTCTGGATTCCAATAATCATTCAATTCTTCAGGATTATCTTGCGGCAGATCCGAATAATACTTTGAGTAATATATTTGGAGAGGCAACTACCGTACAGCGTTCTTATAACCTGGCGGGAGGATTTACCTATGATGGAACAACTTTCCGTGACTCTGAAGGGCGTCAGCTGACATATGACGACGCCAATAAGAAATTTACAGCTACCGAGAATGGAAGTACATTTGAATATAATGTTACGACTATGTTTGGAATTTCTGACAATCAGGCGCAGAATTTTACATTCCCTTCTGCTAATATTACTCAAAATGGAGATTCTGCGGTTTACAGTTTTACAGAAACTGTGACCGGATATCAGTTGGATTTTAAGGAAGACGAACCAAATGCCGGAATCTTCCAGTGGATTGGACAGCAGGGGTCGGAATCCGTATTGCTGAAAATGTCGGCTTTAGGAGGAGAATTCAGAAATATTAATGTTGATTTTTCCACTGCCGGATGTTATGATAATGGCAAAAAGTGTACGCTTAGCGTAGATAAGGGCGATGTTGAGGGATTTAACGGTCTTGGAAGACGTCTGGGCAGAATGACTGGTTTGGAAGTACAGGAAAATGGAGAGATCTACGGAAGTTATGATAATGGTACAAAGAAGCTTTTGGGACAGATCGCAGTAACAACATTTGCGAATCCGGCGGGTCTTGAGAAATTGGGAGAGAACTGTTATCAGCAGACATTGAACTCCGGTGAGTTTGATGGTATCGGTCAGGATATCACTGCAGACGGCGGTAAAATGTCCAGCGGTGTTCTGGAAATGTCCAATGTAGACCTGGCGAATGAATTTACAGAAATGATTACAACGCAGAGAGGTTTCCAGGCAAATTCCAGAATTATTACAACTTCTGACAGTCTGTTGGAAGAGCTGGTTAATCTGAAACGTTAATCAGTAATGGGAGCGCTGATATAATCTTGTAATATAATTAATGGATCTTGAGGAACTGTGTTTCATGGTTCCTCAAGACATGATATATTTATAACATGAAGATCACGAAGCGGGGGGAGCCTGATGACCGCTCAGGGATGATTCTGAGTTTTGATGTCAGGCAATAATAATGTAAGCGGGAGATCTGATCTCTAAGAGGTAGTCAACAATGATAGAAGTCACAAAACTAAATGACACAAAGCTATTGATTAATGCAGAATTAATTGAAACAGTGGAGGAAACACCGGACACTGTCATTTCTTTTGTAACAGGGAAGAAAATAATTGTAAAAGAAAGTAGACAAGAGGTCAAAAATTTAGTAATATTGTATAAGAGAGATTTCATGACAACTGGTCTTCCCTGGTTGGAAAAGGAATAAATATGGATAGAATACACTTCATGGATGAAAAGGGCAGGTGGAAAAATTGGATTTAGCGTCTTTACTTGGAATTATACTTGGTTTTGGATTGATGATATTTGGTATTATCAGTGGTGACCAGGGAGTGGCGGCATTAGGGAACTTTTTGGATATGAACTCTGTGTATATTACAATCGGAGGTTCTCTGGCGGGTGTTCTTGCTTCCCATACCATGTCAGATTTCCTGAACGGGTTAAAGAGCTTTACACTGGTGTTTAAAACTCCTAAAGCAGATGTCGGAGAGGTAATCAAGCACATTATTGATTTATCCAACATAGCGAGAAAGGAAGGGCTTCTTGCTTTGGAGGAAGCGGCAAATGGAATTGAAGATGAGTTTTTGAAGAAAGGAATCATGCTGGTAGTCGACGGTACAGATCCGGAGCTTGTAAGAGGTATTATGGAAGCGGATTTGATGTGTGTGGAATCCCGTCACAGAACTACCATAGGATTTTGGGAGAAATGGGCAGCTCTGGGTCCTGCTTGGGGTATGATTGGTACCCTGATTGGTCTTATCAACATGCTGAAGCTGATGGATGATCCCTCAACAGTGGGTCCCAGTATGGCGATAGCGCTGATTACTACTTTGTACGGTTCTATTATTGCTAACTGGCTTTGTACCCCTACTGCGGCGAAGCTGAAAGTGAATAATGATACGGAAGTCATGATTAAGGAAGTAACTGTGGAAGGTCTTTTGTCTATTCAGGCGGGAGAAAATCCGCGTGTTATAGAAGAAAAACTGAAATCCTTCCTGTCACCGAAGATGCGTGAGGGTATGCTGGAACAAGGCGGAGGTGAAGAATAGTGGCAAAAAGAAAAGTGGAAGAGTCAGGCGGAGGAGAAGCGTCGTGGCTGAATACCTTTGCGGATCTGATGAATCTTCTGTTGTGCTTTTTCGTGTTGTTGTTTGCCATGTCTACGGTGGATGCGGATAAGTGGGATCAGCTTATCAATTCCATGCAGAACAGTTTCAGTATTTTATCTTCAGGCGGCAGTACAGTGGGAGAGGGAATGCTGATTGCTTCCGGAATTAGTCAGCTGGAACTGCTGGATGAGTATTTTAAGGAAAATACAAATTCTTCTGAGGCTGAGGAACAGGAGCCTATGGATGAGATGGAATCCACTCAGCCGGAATCAGAGCCTGTAGAAGATCTGAAAGAAGAACTGGAGGAGGCAGGTTTAAAAGAATCGGAAGAAATGGCGCAGCAGATCGAGCAGGAGCTGACAAAGCAGCAGATTACTGAGCAGGTGGAAATTGATGTGGATGCGCAGTTTGTAAAGCTTACGTTGAATGGTGCGCTGCTGTTTGATTCAGCGCAGTCACAGATTCGCGAGGATGCACTTCCGTTAGTTGACAAGCTGTCCATGATTTTGGAACAGTACAGTGATAATCTCATCTATATTGAAGGACATACAGATAATGTTCCAATCAGTAATGCCAAATACGAGAATAATGATTTGTTGTCTGCTTATCGCGCATTTGCGGTAAAAGATTATATTATAGAGGTTACAGCGTTAGATGCCGGCAGAATCCGGGCAACGGGCTGTGGTGAATATAATCCGATTGCGGATAACTCTACGCCGGAGGGACGAGCAAGAAACCGAAGAGTAGAGATCAAAATATATAACTCGTATAATTCTAATTAGAAAGGAAAAACACCATGAAAAAGAATTTAATGAGTGTCTTGATTCTGGCACTGGTAGTTGCAAATCTGATTTTAACAGCAATCCTGATGATATCCGTTGTTCCGCAGACCAAAAAGGCAAATGAGCTGATTAATAAGGTTTGTTCTGCAATTGATCTGGAGCTGGAAGGCGGTAAGGAAAATTCTGCGATTGATATTCCGATGGAAAATGTGGAGACTGTACAGATTTCCAGCGGAGAGAGTCTTACCATCAATTTGAAAAGTGATGGAGATAAAAAGAGTTACGCAGTGATTTCTGTTTCTCTGGCGCTTGATACAAAAAACAAAGGTTATAAAAAAGGTTCTGAGGCCATTACCAAGAACGAGGCTATTATTAAGGATGAGATTATTAAGATTGTATCCAGCCATACCATAGAAGATATGAGGAATAAGCAGGGTGATGTACAGGACGAGATTTTGAAGCGCCTTCGCAAATTGTTTGATTCTGATTTTATTGTAAGTGTGGCATTCCCGACTTATACGTACGAGGAGAGCAATTGATTTGCATCAAAAATGTCAGGTGGTGAGAGAAAATGGGCGAGGTCTTATCGCAGAATGAGATAGACAGTCTGCTGAATGCGCTGAACAGCGGTGAATTTGATGCAGAAGAGATGAAAGAAAATGCTGCAGAAAAACAAGTCAAGAATTATGACTTTGCGAGGCCTGCAAAGTTTTCCAAAGAGCATCTTAGAACGATGGAGCTTATATTTGAACATTATGGCCGATTGTTGTCAACGAATCTTCCGGCATATCTGAGAAAAACAGTTCAGGTGGAGGTAGAGAATTCAGAGGCGGTTACATATTCAGAGTTTTCAAATTCTTTGTCAAATCCAGTGCTTTTGGGTGTGGTTAACTTTGATCCTATGCCAGGCAGCATTATTATCGAGTTGGCGACCAATCTGGGATATGCCATGGTAGACCGTATGTTGGGCGGTTTGGGAGATCCGATAGAAAAAAGCCGGGAATTTTCAGAGATAGAGATACTGATTATCGAACGAATTATGAATGCGTGCATTAATCTGATGAGCGAGCCGTGGAAGAATGTTGCTGAGATTCATCCGAGATTGGAGAGAATTGAGACCAATTCTCAGTTTGCACAGTTTATTTCTCCCAGTGAGATGATAGCAATTATTACAATTAATATAAAGGTAGGGGATGTAGAGGGACGTATGAACGTTTGTCTGCCGTATATGACATTGGAAGACGTTATGGACAGACTGAATACGAAGTACTGGTTTACGAATATGCAGGCGCGGGGAGAGCAGGAGTATACAGAGATTTTGGAATCTTTGCTTTCCAAAGCTCCAATGCCCGTGAAAGCAGTTTTGGGCAACAGTACCATTTCTGTTAGTGACTTTATCAATCTGCAGGTTGGAGATATTATCCGTGTGGATACGAAAGTAGATCAGGAGTTGAATGTATATGTTGGTAATATCAGAAAGTTTACTGCTTTGCCTGGGGCATCTGGGGATCGGTATGCAGTAAGAGTTACATCAGTAATCAGAGAGGAGCAGTGAAGTTATGGATGGAGTTCTGTCACAGGAAGAAATTAGTGCCCTGTTGAGCGGCGATACCGAAGCAGAAACAGTCGGTGGAGGCGGTGAGGTGGAGCTGACAACAGATGAGATTGATGCGATAGGAGAAATTTCAAATATCAGTATGGGAACAGCAGCTACAACTTTGTTCTCACTGGTAAACAGAAAGGTAGAGATATCTACACCCGTAGTAACTTTTGCCACATGGGATGATATTGTGGAAGAATATGAAAGACCATGTGTATTTATTCGAATTGCCTATACCGTAGGACTTGATGGAAGTAATCTCTTGGTATTACGGGAACAGGATGTAAAGATTATAACAGATTTAATGATGGGCGGAGACGGCACCAATACAGACGGCGAGCTGGGTGAATTGCATTTGAGTGCGATTTGTGAGGCTATGAACCAGATGATGGGAAGCGCTGCTACCTCCCTGTCCTCTATGTTAAATAAGATGATCGATATCAGTCCGCCATCCGCAGAGCTGGTTGATTTAAAAGATACCATTGATGGAACAGAGATCGATGAATTTCTGGGTGGACAGTTTGTAAAAATTTCTTTCCTTATGGAAATTGGAGATTTGGTAAAAAGCAATATTATGCAGTTGTATCCAATCTCTTTTGCAAAAGAGATGTGTACGGGTGTTAGTGAAAATATGAAGGCAGACAGTTCATCTATGTCTTCTTCCCAGCCGGAGCCGCAGGCACCCCAGCCTCAGCCGACGCCTCAGCAGCCGCAGGCAATGCCTCAGCAGCCGATGCCGCAGGCACAGCCAATGATGGGGCAGCCGATGATGGGAATGCCCATGGCTGATATGTCACAAATGTATGCGCAACAGCCAGTAAATGTACAGCCGGCACAATTCCAGGCATTTGCCGGAGATTTTAATCCTATTACACAGCAGGAAAATATTGGCTTGATTATGGATGTTCCCCTTGATGTTACCGTAGAATTGGGGAGAACAAGTAAATCAATTCAGGATATCTTAGAATTTGCTCCAGGTACTATCATAGAGCTGAATAAGATTGCAGGAGAACCTATTGATGTGTTAGTAAACGGTAAATACGTGGCAAAAGGCGAAGTAGTCGTATTAGAGGAAAGCTTTGGCGTACGTATTACTGAAATAATAAATAACTAAAATAAAAGTGATATCAAGGAGAGAAGATATGGCAAAGAATATTTTAATTTGTGATGACGCAGCATTTATGAGGATGATGATCAAGGACATTCTTACAAAGAACGGCTATAATGTTGCCGGTGAAGCTGAGAATGGCTTGAAAGCGGTGGAAAAGTATAACGAGACAAAGCCTGATTTGGTTTTGATGGATATTACCATGCCGGAGATGGACGGGATTCAGGCATTGAAGCAGATCAAAGCATCTGATCCTTCTGCTAATATTATTATGTGTTCTGCAATGGGACAGCAGGCCATGGTTATTGAAGCTATTCAGTCTGGTGCAAAAGACTTTATTGTAAAGCCGTTTCAGGCAGAACGAGTATTGGAAGCAGTGAAAAAAGTAGTTGGATAACATGATTTTATTGGATATTTTCTCGGGATGGAACAGTTTTTTCCAGCTCATAGGAATATTGTTGATTTTTCTTTTTGTGCTGGTTATCACTTATATGACTACCAGGTGGATTGCCGGATATCAGCAGGGAGTAATAAGAAACAGAAATATTCAGGTGATAGAGACGTTTCGGGTATCTAATAATAAGTTTATCCAGATTATACAAGTTGGAAAAAGAATTCTGCTTATTTCTGTTTGTAAAGATACGATGAATATTCTGGCGGAACTGGCCGAGGAAGATTTAACCTGGAAGCCTTCAGCAGAAGAGTTTCAGGGAATTAAAATGAATGAAAACTTTCAGGAGATATTAAACAGGCTGAAAGACAAATTTCCCAGGAAGTAGGCACGACATTATGAAGAAACTGAAGAAAATATATTGCGGAACTTCCTTTGCTTTCGGTACGCTCACACTGTTACTGGCATTGTTTTTGATATTTGGGCAGAGTGCTTATGCTACCGGTGCCAATAATCAGGCGGCAGCCAACAGAACGCAGAGTAACAGGAGGTCCACTGGAATAGACCGTTCAGATAACACAGGTCTTTCTGTGATGTGGAATAATGAAGATGGAAGTCTGTCTGCAAATATCAGAATGTTGCTGGTATTGACAGTTATTGCTCTGGCACCTTCTATCCTGATTATGCTGACATCCTTTACCAGAATTATTGTGGTACTTCACTTTGTGAGGACTGCAGTGGGAACACAGACGGCTCCGCCTAATCAGGTATTGATAGGACTGGCATTGTTTTTGACATTGTTTATCATGAACCCTGTTTTTTCTGAATTGAATGAGACAGTACTGCAGCCTTTGGATGCAGGGGAAATTAATCAGGAAGAGGCTTTGAAAATTGCGGAACAGCCCCTCCGCAGATTTATGTTTAAAGAGATGCAGCGTAAAGATCTGCAGTTATTTTGTGATATTGCAGGGATTGATATGGCGGGAATGGATTTGCAGGTACCGGAGACGTTGGATGCCATTCCTATGAATGTAGTGATTCCAAGTTTTATTATCAGTGAACTCAGAACAGCATTTATTATTGGGTTTTTAATTTATATTCCCTTTATTGTAATTGATATGGTCGTTGCGTCGGTGCTTATGTCTATGGGTATGATGATGCTGCCGCCGACAACAATTTCCATGCCGTTTAAGGTTTTGCTGTTTGTGCTTGCAGATGGCTGGGATCTTATAATTGGAAATCTTGTAAAGACATTTTATTGAGGGCAGAATGAGGTGAACATATGATAACAGAAGGTCAGGTAATGGATATTGCAAGAGAAGCGTTGTTTCTGATTATCAAAGTAGCGGCGCCTTTATTATTAATTTCATTGATAATAGGTCTTGTTGTCAGTATTTTTCAAACGGTTACCTCCATTCAGGAACAGACATTGACTTTTGTACCAAAGATTGTTGCTGTGTTTTTGGGAATGATGCTGATAGGCGGCTGGATGCTGGATGAATTGTCCAATTTTATGACAGAACTCTGGAGTAATTTTGGTCTGTATCTGCGTTAGGTTGAGACAGTATGATAAACTATGAGTTTTCATTATACACATTTGAATATTTTTTGATGATATTGGTAAGGGTTGCATCGTTTGTATATATTGCTCCTTTTTTTGGAATGAATAATACTCCGAATCGAGTTAAAGTAGGGTTTTCGGCGTGTTTGGCTATTATTTTATATCAGGTGGTAGACCCAAAAGAGACCCTGGTATATTCTGGAGTGATTGAATTTGCCATCATCGTCCTGAAAGAAGGAATTACAGGGTTGCTCATTGGTTTTGCGGCAAATATTTGTAATTCCATTGTTGTGTTTTCAGGAAAGGTAATTGATATGGAGATTGGTCTTGCTATGGCAAATATGTTTGATCCTACCACAAAGACTCAGTCAGGTCTTACAGGTACCATGTATAATTACTTTATAATGATGCTTCTGATTGTAACAAATATGCATCATTATATACTGCGTGCTCTGGCGGATACCTATCAGGTTATTCCGATTAATGACACAGTGTTTGACTGGACGCATCTTATGGGTACGATGACGATGTTTATGACAGATATAATGGTAATAGGCTTTCGGATTGTGCTGCCTGTTTTTGCCTGTAATATGATTTTGAGCTGCATTTTGGGAATTATGGCAAAAGTGGCGCCGCAGATGAATATGTTTGCTGTGGGAATGCAGATAAAAATATTGATGGGGCTGGGGATTATGTTCCTTACAATAGTATTGCTTCCCGATATTGCCGGTTTTATATTTGATGAAATGAAGCGAATGATCGTTTCTATGATTGAAGGAATGTATTGACGTGAGAGAAGGACCCTATTTTTTGCTTGAATATGAATTGCAGTGGTTTGCAAAAGATGGCGAAGGCGGAGAAAAGACAGAGCCTGCCACAGCCAAAAAACTTAAAGATGCCAGAAATGAAGGGAAGGTGGCCAAGAGCCAGGAATTGAATCATGCAGTCAGCCTGATTTCATTATTTCTTATGTTGAAAATATTTATTTCTTTCGTGTCGGACCATCTTTTGAGCGGTTTTTCAATGTATAATAAAATACCGGATATTATCAATGAGAGTATCGGCGGTTTGTCTGTGCCGATGGTACATAACGTAATTCAGAATGCGATGAAAAGCATCTTGTTGATTTTAGCGCCGTTTTTTGCCATAGGTTTTTCTTTATCAGTGGCAATTAATGTATGGCAGGTGAAATGGCAAGTAACGACTAAGTCCATGATGCCTCAGCTAAACAGACTTAACCCTTTAAGCGGTTTCAAGAGAATTTTTTCCAAAGATTCTCTGTTTGAATTGCTTAAGTCAATTATTAAGATTGCAGTGATCACTTATGTGGCCTATGCTTCCATTAAGGATCATCAGAATGAGTTATTTTTGCTCTATGATATCCCTCTTTTACAGGTGATACTGCTGGTGGGAAGTATTGTGATAGATACTGGTCTGAAAATCAGTTTAGTTTACTTTATCATAGGGATTGCAGATTTTTTTTATCAGAAACATAAATTTAAAGAAGATATGAAAATGACCAAGCAAGAGGTCAAGGATGAGTTTAAGAACACAGAGGGAAATCCTGAAATTAAAGGACGGCAGCGTTCCAGGATGAGGGAGGCTTCCCAACGCCGTATGATGCAGAGTCTGCCCAGCGCAGATGTAGTCATTACCAACCCTACGCACTATGCTGTAGCAATCAAATATGATGCCCAACAGAATGCAGCGCCTGTAGTGGTGGCAAAGGGAGAAGATTTTCTGGCGCAGAAAATCAGAGAGGCGGCAAAAGAGCATCATATTGAAATTGTAGAAAATAAGCCGTTGGCGCGGATGCTGTATGCCAATGTAGATGTTGGGCAGGAGGTCCCGCCGGAGTTGTATCAGGCAGTGGCGGAAGTACTTGCTTTTGTATACAGTCTGAGAGATAATAGATAAATTAAGTTAGATGAAAAAGAAAGGAAAGGAGAATCCGGCATGAAGAAAGCAGATTTAGGCATAGCGTTATATTTGTTGGCGGCGATAATATTCTTTATTATTCCCATTCCTTCTTTTTTACTGGATATTATGCTTGCCATCAATATGTCTATAGCCTTGATGGTATTGATGAATGCGTTATTTGTAAAAGAAGTGCTGGATATGTCATTTTTTCCGACATTGCTTTTGTTTACCACAATTTTCCGTATATCTTTGAACGTTTCTTCTACGCGTTTGATTTTAAATAGTGGAGATCCGGGTAATGTAGTACGTACTTTTGGACAGTTTGTGGGTGGAAATGACCTGATTATCGGGGCGATCATTTTCATTGTTATGATCCTGATCCAGCTTATTGTAATTAATAAAGGTTCTGAGCGTGTATCAGAAGTAACGGCAAGATTTACACTGGATGCTATGCCAGGTAAACAGATGGCTATTGACGCAGATTTGAATACAGGTGTTATTGATGAAAAACAGGCAAGGGAGCGTCGTGATAAAATTCAGCAGGAATCCAGCTTTTTTGGAGCAATGGATGGTGCTACCAAGTATGTAAAGGGAGATGCAACGGTAGGTATCGTGATCAGCCTGATTAATATGGTTGGCGGTATTGTTATGGGAATGCTCCGGCAGGAAATGGAGATTGTAGATGCTCTGAATCAATATGGGGTGCTTACGATCGGCGACGGACTGGTCAGCCAGATTCCTTCTCTCTTAATTTCTCTGGCAACTGGTATTCTTGTGACGAAAGCGTCAAAGGAGGCGGATTTTGGGGAAACCCTGATTCAGCAGTTATTTGGCATTCCCAAGGTTTTATATATTGTAGGCGCAGTAATGGTATTTTTAGGTATTATGACGCCTTTGGAATGGAAACTGTTTATTCCTCTGGGGGTCAGTTTCATTGTTGCCGGGAGAAGCGTTGAGAATAGTCTTGGCGTGGAAGCAATTGAAGAGGAAGTGGACGCGGCGGAAGAACAGGCGGAAGAGATACGCCGGCCAGAAAATGTGGTATCACTTTTGCAGGTAGATCCCATCGAATTGGAATTTGGATATGGTATTATCCCACTTGCAGATGTTAACCAGGGCGGCGATCTTTTGGACCGTGTGGTTATGATACGAAGACAGATTGCTCTGGAGCTTGGTACAGTTGTGCCGATTATCCGTTTGAGGGATAATATTCAGTTGAATCCCAATCAATATATTATTAAGATAAAAGGAATTCAGATTACAGAGGGAGAGATTTTATTTGACCATTATATGGCGATGAATCCGGGCTTTGTGGAAGAGGAAATTTCCGGTATTCCGACCTTTGAGCCATCGTTCCATCTGCCGGCGCTCTGGATTACAGAAAATCAGCGCGAGCGTGCAGAAAGTCTGGGTTATACGGTGGTAGATCCGCCTTCTATTATCGCAACTCATTTGACAGAAGTAATTCGGACTCATATTGATGAATTGCTGTCCAGACAGGATGTCCAGAGTCTTGTTGATAATATTAAGGAAAATCATCCCACACTTGTGGACGAACTTATGCCTAAGCTTTTAGGTGTGGGTGAAATTCAGAAAGTACTTCAGAATTTGCTGAAGGAAGGAATTTCTATCCGGGATTTGTTAACAATATTTGAGACTCTTGCAGACCATGCGGCAACAACGCGAGATACAGATGTGCTGACAGAATATGCAAGACAGAGTCTGAAAAGAGCAATTTCCAGCAAATATTTCCCTGCGAATGAAGTAACCAGTGTGATTACGCTGGATCCCAAAGTAGAACAGGAAATTATGGGAGCGGTGAAACAGACCGAGCAGGGAGCATATCTGACGCTTGATCCTGAAAAAACCAAGGGAATTATGTCTGCTCTGGAAGCTGAAATTAAGAAATTGGAAGAGCTGGGGAAGAACCCCATTATTATAACATCCCCTATTGTGCGGATGTATTTTAAGAAATTGACAGAGGATTACTTCAGGGATTTGATTGTAGTATCATATAATGAAGTAGAATCCAATATCGAATTACAATCAGTTGGGATGGTGAGTCTTTCATGACAATTAAGAAATTTCAGGGGAGAACAGAAGAAGAAGCGACAATGAGGGCAAAAGAAGAATTTGGTCCTAATACGGTAATTATGAATGTGAAAGAAATAAAACCGAAAGGACTGTTTCGTTCATTTAAGAATGCGATTGTAGAGGTAACGGCTGCAATAGAGGAAACAGAGATTTCTCAGACTGCAAGGCCAATGATGCAAATGCCCCCGGTGGGGAATATCAATGTAGCAGCGGATGAGACAATTTCTATTCCAAGAACGGATTCTGTTTCCAAGCCTGATTCGATCAAAGAAGTTTTTGCATCTGTGGAAAATACATGGTCGTCCTCTATGGAAAAGGAACCTGTTGCGGAAAGTAAAAAAGAAACTACAGTAGAAAATAATCTGGAAGAAAAATTAGAGAGTCTGCAGTCGCTTTTAGAAAAAAAGCTGGTACAGTCTGCCGATCATCCCAGTGAGGATCTTTCGAAAGAATCGCTGGCAGATGAAAATCTTAAGTTTATAAAAATGATTTACAGTATTCTGCTGGAGAATGAAGTGGATGAGAAATACGTGAATCAGATTATGGACGAGGTAGAGAAAGTGATGAAGAGCGGTATCAGTGTAGATCACATTCTCTCCAGTATTTATCAGAAAATGATTTTGAAATTTGGACAGCCTCAGCCTATTGAACTTACCGGGCGCAAGCCTAAGGTGGTGTTCTTTATTGGCCCTACCGGAGTGGGAAAAACCACGACTATTGCAAAGATTGCCTCCAGATTTAAGGTGGAAAAAGGACAGAAGGTAGCGTTGTATACAGCAGATACCTATCGGATTGCCGCTGCGGATCAGCTTCGTACTTACGCCAATATTTTAGATACGCCGTTGGATATCGTATATTCTTCGGACGAATTAAATGGAGAACTGGCCAAAGCAGGAGAGTATGATCTGGTACTGATAGATACAGCAGGATTTTCTCATAAAAATCAGGAACAGCTTAATGAAACCAGGGAATTAATTGACCGTGTACCGAAAGAGTTTGAAAAAGAGGTCTATCTGGTTTTGAGTGCAACTACGAAATACCGGGATCTTTTGGATATCGCTGATATCTATAAGGAAAATTTCCAGTTCAAAATGATATTTACAAAATTAGATGAAACAAGTTGTTTTGGTAATATACTGAATATGAAGCTGTACACTGGCGCTAGTTTGTCATATACTACTTATGGGCAGAATGTGCCGGAGGATATTGAGATTTTCAATACCCAGAATATTGTAAAGCTTCTGCTTGGAGGAAAATAATTTATGGACCAGGCAGAAAAATTAAGAAATATTGTAAAAAAGAACCAAAGAAATACGCCTAAGGCACAGATTTTTACTGTCACGAGTGGAAAAGGCGGAGTGGGAAAGTCCAACGTTGTAGTTAATTTGGCGGTTCAAATGCAGAAGCGCGGGAAGAAAGTTATTATTTTTGATGCAGATTTTGGGCTTGCAAATGTGGAGATCATGTTTGGAGCCATTCCGAAATATAATCTAAGTGATTTAATTTACAGAGGAAAAACGATACAGGAGATTATCACGCCTGGTCCTTTGGGGATTGGATTTATCTCGGGAGGGTCTGGGGTTATGGGAGTGAATAACCTTTCCAAAGAGCAGTTGAAATTTCTCGTGAGTAATTTGTCTAAGCTGGATGAACTTGCAGATGTGATTATTATAGATACCGGAGCCGGGATTTCAGATAATGTGCTGGAATTTGTTATGGCAAGTCCGGAGATATTACTGCTTGCCACTTCAGAGCCAAGTTCACTGACAGACGCATATTCGCTTTTAAAGGCATTACATCGCAATGAAGAATTTCGGCAGGCAGAGACAAAAATCAAAGTGATTTCCAACAGAGTAGTGTCTGAAGAAGAAGGTACCGGAATATTTGAAAAACTAAATGTTGTCGTAGGACAGTTTTTAAATGGGAATCTGGAGTATCTGGGGATGATTCCCCAGGATGCTGCGATGGAAAAGGCAGTACGCCAACAGCAACCAGTGACGCTTTTGTATCCGGAAGCAAAATCTTCAAAAGCTTTTGATATGCTGACCAGTTGTCTTGTACAAGGAACATCGGTGCCATTACATGAGAAAAAAGGGATCGTACAATTACTATCCCGTTTTATTTATAGAAAAGATTAAAAGCAGAGGTGCGTTATGGGTTCTGAAGTTATAAAAGTCGGAGATAGAGTCGACGTTCAGATTTTACAGAACGTAGAAAAGAATAAGTCAGATCAGGGAATCAAGAAGAATGGACATCTGAACATTTATCACAGCAGGGTGCAGGATATTTTGGGAAACGGAATGTTTGAAATAGAAGTGCCTACCGTGGGAGGTAAAATGATATTTTTGCCGACGGGAGTTCGTCTGGAATTTTTATTTTATTCAAAGACCGGTATGTACCGATGTTTGGGACACATCAAGGAGCGGTACAGTAAAGAAAGTTTAAATTTACTTTTGATTGAGCGGAAAACACCCTGGGAAAAGTTTCAGAGAAGAGATTATTATCGTCATGAATGTCTGATGGATGTGTTGTATTATCCGGTTTTGAAGGAAGAATTAGAGCAGGTATCATTAGAAGAGCTTAAAACATATCACAGGTCTCTTTATCCCGAGGAAGTTCCCCAAAATGCGGTTGCAGTAGACATCAGCGGCGGAGGAGTACGGCTTGTGACTGACAGACCGGGAGAGCGGGGAGAGTATGTCGT
The DNA here is from genome assembly GCA_910575155.1 of Lachnospiraceae bacterium. Taxonomy (GTDB): domain Bacteria; phylum Bacillota; class Clostridia; order Lachnospirales; family Lachnospiraceae; genus Petralouisia. The sequence continues at coordinate 13,219 of CAJTDX010000007.1, read as the reverse complement.
AATTTCTATGAGTCTGAATAAAAATGATTATATAGAAGTGCTGGGAGAAGTTCTGTTCTGTCAGGGGCTTGAAAATAAGCTTGGAGACAGAGCAAGCAGTCAGAAAAAGTATGAATACCGGATTCAGTTTGCAATAGATTCTAAAGAACGGGAAAAAATAATTAAGTATATTTTTGAGCAAGAGCGTAAATACCGGCAAAAAGGGTGATTAATTATGAAAAAAAATATTTTAGTTGTTGATGACTCTGCACTCATGAGAAGGGTCATTTGTGATATAATCAATTCAGATAGTACATTTCAGGTGACTGATGTTTGCAGGGACGGACTGGAGGCATATGAACGATTAAAAACCAAATCGTATGACGCGGTGATTTTGGATGTAAATATGCCCCGTATGGACGGACTGGAGTTACTGAAAAAATTACAACAGGATGGCATCAAAGCCACGGTCATCATGGTAAGTACGCTGACTACCAGAGATGCAGATGTGACGATTCAGGCCATGGAACTGGGTGCGGTTGATTTTGTAACAAAGCCGGGAAATCTCATTGAGGCAAAAAGCGACGACTTTAGAAGAGGCATTCTTGATATTCTGAAAGCAGTCGTGAAGACAAACGAAAACAGAGCTGCGGGTACGCCTGCGAAATTATCTGTGGGTAAAGAGCGTGCTTCTGTAAAGATGCCAAAGACGATTGAACGTACAGGCGGAAGCGGCAAGAACAAGCTGGTGGCGCTTGCCTGTTCGACAGGCGGTCCTAAAGCGCTGCAAAGTGTGATACCGTACCTTCCGGCAGAATTGAATGCTCCCATGGTTCTTGTGCAGCATATGCCGAAGGGATTTACAAAGTCTATGGCAGAGCGTTTGAATGAAACCAGCAAGATTGAAGTCAGAGAAGCACAGGAGGGTGATGTTCTGAAAAAAGGGTGTGTGTATATTGCACCAGGCGGAAATCACATGGAAGTACAGAAGAAACCAGATGGATCACATGTAATCCGCCTCAATGATAAGCCGGCAATTGGCGGGCTTCGCCCTTGTGCGAATATTACTTATCAATCGTTGAGAACCAGTGGATATGATGAAGTTGTCTGTGTGGTTCTGACCGGGATGGGAGCTGACGGTACGGAAGGAATTCTTTCCCTGAAGGAGAAGAAGAAACTGTATGTAATTTCCCAGGATGCTGCGAGCTGTGTGGTATATGGTATGCCAAAAGCGATTGCAGAGGCAGGTGTTGTAAATGAAGTAGTTCCATTAACTGATGTTGCTGGCACAATAATAAAGAATGTGGGGGTACAGTGATATGGATGTGAGCCAATACCTTGAAATTTTTATTGATGAGACAAACGGGCATTTGCAGAATTTATCAGATTGTATTATGACTCTTGAGAAGGAACCGGAAAATATGGATACCATAAATGAGATTTTCCGGGCAGCCCATTCCCTGAAAGGAATGGCGGGTACTATGGGATTTAAACGTATGCAGCGTTTGACCCATGACATGGAGAATGTGTTTCAGGAAGTACGCAGCGGCAATATGAGTGTCACCAGCGGGCTTGTGGACGTATTATTTCAGTGTCTGGATGCAATAGATGCATATTTGGAGAATGTAAAGGAAAGTTCTGACGAGGGAACGGATGATAATGAGGCGATTATTCAGGAACTGAATGAAATTTTGGCTGCAGGCACCGGGAATGCGCTGCCGGTCAAGACAGAGAAGGCGCCAGTGAAACCGCAGGAAGGCGAGAAGTTTCCGAAAAGGTATCAGGATATTGAGTTCTCGGAGAAGGAGAAGGAAGAACTGCAGAAGGCGGAGAGCAGAGGTATGAATATTTATGGTATGACTGTATTTATTCAGGAAGAATGTCTGCTGAAAGCAGCCCGTGCGTTTTTAGTGTTTAAAGCTGTGGAAGATTACGGTAATATTATCGTATATAATCCTACTTCTCAGGATATTGAGGATGAGAAGTTTGGCGTAGATTTCAGCTTTTACCTGGTAAGTGAAGAAAATTTGGATAAGATCCTGGAGGTTTCCAAGGCAGTATCTGAAATTGAAGAGGTAGTTGGCGAAAAGTTAAAATATAGTGAATTAACTGCTGCGGCAGAGAAAAAAGAGGCAGCTCAGGCAGAGCAGGCGGCTCAGGAAGCGAAAGCATTAGAGGCAAAAGCAGAGGAGAAAGCTGTTCCCGCGGTTGCAGCTCAGACGAAACAGGCTCCGGCAAAGAAGGCAAATGGCGGAAAACCGGTTACAAACCGTACAGTTCGTGTAGATATTGAGAAGCTGGACGCACTGATGAATCAGGTCAGTGAGCTGATCATTGCAAAGAATTCTCTGGTTTCTATTGGTTCCAGCTCTGATGGAGGAGCTTCAGGGGCGAGTTCTCAGGCATTTCATGAACAGATTGAATATCTGGAAAGAATTACCACCGGACTGCATGAGTCTGTAATGAAAGTTCGAATGGTACCGATCGAAAGTGTTGTACAGAAATTCCCGCGTATGATTCGTGATCTGTCAAAAAAACTTGATAAAAAAATGGAACTGTTCATGACTGGTGAAGATACAGAATTGGACAGAACCGTGGTAGATCAGATTGGCGATCCGTTACAGCATCTTTTACGTAATTCCGCGGATCATGGGCTGGAGAGTACGGAAGTCCGCAGGAAGAGAGGCAAACCGGAAGTAGGAAGCATTCATTTGAATGCATTTCAGGAAGGCAATAATGTCATTATTGAAGTTAGTGATGATGGTAATGGTATCGATACAGACACTGTTAAGGAAAAGGCCATTGAACGTGGTCTGATTACTCCGGAACAGGGTGAAACAATGACTCAGAAAGAGATTATTGATTTTCTTTTTATGCCCAGTTTTTCCATGGCGAAGAAGATTTCAGATATTTCCGGAAGAGGCGTTGGACTTGATGTGGTAAAATCAAATATTGAAGCGTTGGGCGGAGATGTGGAAGTTAAGAGCGTCCTTGGAGAAGGTTCCAAGTTTATTGTGCGGCTTCCTTTGACGCTTGCGATTATTCAGGCTTTGATGGTTGAAGTAAGAGGCGAAAAATATGCGATTTCTCTTGGATCCATTGAGACGATTGAGGAGATTTCACCGGACGAAATCAAATTTGTGCAGGCAAAAGAGGTTATCCATATCCGTGGTATTGTGATTCCCTTGATACGTCTGGATCAGCTTTTGGACTGTGAACCGGAAGAGAAGGAACGAGAGAGTCTTACTGTGATTATTGTACGTAAAGGCGATAAGGTTGCCGGTTTAATTGTAGATGAATTGGACGGACAGCAGGAAATTGTTATCAAATCCCTTGGCAAATACATAAATAACAGCAGCAAAATTATCAGTGGCGCAACTGTTTTGGGTGATGGAGAAGTGGCGCTGATTCTGGATGTAAATACATTATTTTAGGGGGTGATGAGATGGCAAATAATGTTGTGGCAGAAGAGAATACAAAAAAACAATTTATTGTAGTAAAAATCGGCAGTGAACAATATGGTATTGACATTAGTTACGTGGACAATATTGTGAGGATGCAGAAGATTACCAGAGTTCCAAAGGCACAGTCTTATTTTAAGGGAATTATCAATCTTCGGGGAGAGATCGTTCCTGTTATGAGTATCCGCACCAAAATGGATTTAGAACCAGATGAGTTTACAGATGTTACCCGAATAATCATCCTGAAGTTGGAAGAACATGGTGTATTGGGGATTGTTGTAGATGAAGTAAAGGAAGTAGTAACGCTTGCTCCGGATGAAATTGATAAAGTTGCTTATGATGCGAAAAACAGTAAGAGCAATTTTATAAACGGGGTAGGAAAACATGGAGAAGAATTAATTTCTCTGTTTGATACCAACAGCATCATAGATGAGCCGGAAATGGTATAGGCAGAATGGAAAAGGCTGTTGTAGCAAGCTGAGCGCTTTATGCAACAGCCTGTTTGTAATTAGTGAAATAAGGCTGAAATGGAGAGAAAAACACACATGGCTAAATTTAGTTTGGATCAGGTTAACGACATGTATTTTGATGTGTTGAAGGAAATTGGAAATATTGGCGCAGGCAACGCCACGACGGCAATTTCTAATTTATTGAATATTAAGGTTAATATGGATGTACCCAAGGTAGCATTTTTGACTTTTCAGGAACTTCCTATGGCAATCTCCGCAGAAGAAGATACTGTGGTGGGAATTTATCTGGAGGTTGAGAGCGATATCGGAGGAAGCATGATGTTTGTGCTGAAAATGGAGTCGGCACATTATCTGGTAAACCGGTTGATGGGAAGGCCGGATGATTATGCGGAAGAATTTAATGAGATGGATCTTTCTGCAATTAAAGAGATTGGAAATATTATTTCCGGTTCATATTTGTCAGCATTGTCCAGTATGACAAATATGGTGATCACAGCGTCTGTTCCATATCTTGCGATTGATATGGCGGCGGCAATTTTGAGCGTACCGGCTATTCAGTTTGGACAATATGGAGATAATGCACTTTTAATACAGACGGAATTTGGCGATGAAGTAAAAATACAGGGATTTTTTATTTTAATGCCAGATGTGGAATCTTATGATAAGATTCTGACGTCTTTGGGGATTGCACTATAAGAGGAGCATGGTTATGGCAACAATTAAGGTTGGAATGGCAGATTTGAATATTTGTAAGGCACCGGACATGATTACCACATTGGGACTGGGGTCTTGTATAGGGATTGCAATGTATGATCCTGTTACAAAAGTTGGCGGTTTGGCGCATATTATGCTTCCAGACAGTACGCAGATGAGGAATAATTCAAATATTGCTAAATTTGCGGACACAGGAATTGAAGAATTACTGAAAAGAGTCATTGCGGCAGGCGCAAATAAAAGGCGCCTTGTTGCAAAAATCGCGGGCGGCGCCAAAATGTTTGAAGTCAAAGGATTATCAGGGATTGGTAATGTGGGCGAGCGAAACGCAGCCGCCTCCAGAGCAAAGTTAAAGCAGCTGGGGATTCCACTGCTTGCCGAAGATACCGGGCTGAGTTATGGGCGTACCGTTGAACTGTATCCGGAAACAGGAGAGTTTTACATAAAAGCGGTTGGCAAAACGCTGAAAATTATTTAAAAGGTGATGTGATATGAAAACAAAACAAGTGCCAGTTATTATTACACTGGTTGCAGGCTTAGTCACCTGTTTGATTGGTTTTATGATGCAGATGGATGCAAATCAGTTTATTAAGACATTGGTAATTGTTTTACTATCTTTTTATATTCTGGGATGCATTGCAAAATTAATATTAGATAAGAATTTCACGGAAGAGACAGAAGAAGCCACGGATGAGGCAGTGGAGGATGCAGATGCCGAAAGTTCTGATGAGGATACAGATATCGATGCTGACGAATCCACAGAAGAATAATAAATAACACGAAAAATCCTTTTTGGATATATTTCGTAGTCTGGGGGCTTTGATGAACGCAGCAGAAAGAGAACAGTTGTGGACTGAATTTTTTAAGAGACCTACACCGGAATTAAGGGAGCAGATTATAGTGGAATATGCGCCTCTGGTTAAAATTGTGGCAGGCAGGCTCAGCATGTACCTTGGCTATAATGTGGAATACGATGATCTGGTTGGGTATGGTATTTTTGGTCTGATTGATGCTATTGATAAATTTGATGTTAATAAAGACGTAAAATTTGAAACGTATGCCAGTTTGAGAATTCGGGGGTCTATTTTGGATCAGATTCGAAAAATGGATTGGATTCCCAGAACAGTGCGGCAAAAGCAGAAGAAAATTGAAGCGGCAATTAAGAAGATTGAAGCAAGAACCGGAAGAACGGCATTGGATGAAGAAATTGCAGAAGAGCTTGAAGTAAGCGGTGACGAGCTGCTGAATTGGCAGTCTCAGCTTAAAGTTACCAATATGATTTCTTTGAATGAATATGTGGAACAGGGCATGGAGCCTGTGATGGACGCCAAAGGAAATTCTCATTTTATTCAGCCGGAAGACGCTGTTGCAGAAGAAGAGTTAAAAAAGGTGCTGGGACAGTCTCTGGAAATTCTTACGGAGAAGGAACGGAAAGTTATAACATTGTATTATTATGAGGATCTGACATTAAAGGAAATCAGTAATGTATTGGAGGTGTCAGAATCCAGAATCTCTCAATTGCATACCAAAGCATTGATGAAGATGAAGAAAACTATGGGGCCGTATATGAATATATTGGTGGATTGAGAGGAGGGATTAAGACTTATATGGGAAATAAGAATGGGTACTATAAACTGAATATCAAAGAAATGGGTACGTTTCTTCAGATTATCCCTCCGGAGGACGAGGGGAAACGGCCGGAAATGAAAGAGGTTCTCCAATATCTGGAACGGAAAGGTTATTCGGAGTTTAATTTGCGCGAACTAAATGATGCTCTGACAAGCGGTGACAAAGAGACCAGAGAAGTTTTCGTGGGAGAAGGATGCGGGTTTCAGGAAAATGAAGAGATGGACGTCATAGTTTCTGCAGATAAAATGCTGGTGTTCTGCCGCTTTTATCCCCCTTCTGATAAAGGCCAGTTAATGACGGAAGAAGATATTGTGAAGGGTCTTGCTTCACATAATATCAAAGAAGGCATTCGTCAGGAAGAGATTCGTAAATTTTTAAAAGACCGTCAGTATTGTACGGAGTTGATTCTTGCAAAAGGGACGCCGCCAGTGAATGGGACGGATGCCTGGATTGAATATTTCTTTAATACAAATCATAATCTCAGGCCAAAGAAAAATGAAGACGGTACGGTTGATTATCGGGAATTGAATACCATCAGCCATGTGGAAAAGGGACAGGTGCTTGCCAAGCTCCATCCGGCAATTCCAGGGAAACCAGGAAAAGATGTCTATGGCGGCCCGATCAATGGACGGCAGGAAAAAAATCTGAAACTGGAATATGGAAATAATATTACGCTTTCAGAAGATAAGACAGAAATCTATTCTAATGTCACAGGTCATGCCAGCCTGGTGAATCAGAAAGTTTTTGTTGCCGATGTCTTTGAAGTACCGGCGGATGTGGATAATACTACAGGAAACATTGTTTATGATGGTAACGTGTCAATTAAGGGAAATGTCAAGAGCGGATTTTCTGTCAGGGCAAGAGGAGACATTATTATTGACGGAGTGGTGGAAGCCGCGTTCTTGTCGGCAGGCGGACAGATTATTGTAAAACGTGGCATCAATGGTATGGGTAAAGGCAAAGTGGAAGCAGAAGACAGTCTGATTGCCAAATTTATTGAGAATGCGACGGTTGTTTCCGGAGGCTTTATTGAGACAGGATGTATTTTACATAGCCAGGTGTCCGCAGGAGCGGATATTCGGGTCAGAGGAAAAAAAGGGTTTGTGAGCGGGGGGGTTATCCGTGCGGGAAATGTAATAGAGGCTCAGACAATTGGTTCAGCGATGGGAACGGTAACGAATATTGAAGTTGGTGTGCAGCCTTCTGTAAAGGAGCGTTATGGGGAATTGCAGGAGGAAGTGGCAGAGATTGTAAAAGAAATAGAAAAAATGAAACCTATTCTTGTGAATTTTAATGAAAAACTGCAGAGGAAGGAAACGGTTTCAGCAGAACGAATTCAGCAAGTACAGCAGATTGCACAGAATTTCCGCAGAGAGAAAGAATTGCTTGCCAGAAAGAAAGAAGAATTAAAAATGCTCCGGGAGAAAATTCAGATTTCTACGAATGCCAAGGTGAAGATCAAGGGATCTGTTTATCCGGGCGCGTGTATTACAATTTCCGATGTGAGTCTGAATATAAAACAAGAACGTTCCTGTACAAGATATATCAAGGAAAAAGGAGAAATTGTGGCCCGTCCTTTATAGAATAAAAGATTTGTAAGAAAGAGGAGTGAGGAAAATGGCAATCAGACCAGTTGAGTTTAGCGGGATTGTGCAAAGAAGCCAGGACATGAGCGCCTTAAAGCAAAATGAAGATAATAAGCCTATGGTTCAACAGCAAAATGTGCAGACGCAATTTGCAAAGGAAACGATTCATCATATGCATCAGGTAAATCATGCCAACGATTCTGATAATCCGGAAAAAAAATTTGACGCCCGGGAAAAAGGCAGTAATGAATATGAGAATCATCGAACAAAGAAGAAAAAGAAAAAGGAAGAGAATAGTGGAAAGGTGAATGCCAAGGCTTCTGCAAGGGGCTTTGACATGAAGATATAGGTCAGAAAATGAGTGTGTTAGAAATTGTTTTAATAGTCATTGGAATTGTTCTGATGTTTGGCAGCTTTTTTATTACAGAGAAGTTGTCCAGCGGGGAACTGGATAAAATTGCTGAGCTGAGTACCGAGGAAATGAAAAGGATTCTGGAACGGAATTTGAATGATGCTCAGGTGAAGGTAAACAATATGGTAGACCAGGTCATTGATCATTCCATTGAAAAGTCCATGGAGATTGTGGAACGTGCCCTGGATAAGGAAACCAATGAAAAAATGAGGGTACTGACAGAGTATTCTGATACAGTGCTGGAATCTATCAATAAGACACACAATGAAGTTATGTTTTTGTACAGTATGTTAAATGATAAGCATTCAGAATTGACGAAATATGCTGGAAATCTTGCACAGCTTGCAATTCACCTGGAAGAACTTCAGGAAAATATCCAAAAGACAGTGGATGAGTCAGATGAGATTCTGCAGAAGGTTCAGGAAGCACAGCGTCCGGTTCCGGATTCAGTTGATACGGATCCGGAAGAACTCGTTCCAGAGCAGAAACTTACACCGGCAGAAGAGCTGGGGAATCATAACCAGATGATTCTGGAAAAATACCGGGAAGGCAAAACGGCCGTGGATATTGCAAAAGAGCTGGGACTTGGTGTGGGAGAAGTAAGACTTGTAATAGGATTATTCAGAGAGGAAGAAATATAATTTATGAAATTAAAATATTATTTGCGCGGATTGGGAATTGGAATTATATGTACCGCAATTATTATGGGAATTGCCCTCTCAGGAAATAAAAAAGAGACTTTGACCGATGCAGAGATTATAGAACGCGCCAGACTTTTGGGAATGGTAATGGAAGAGGAAACAGGGGAAACAAAAAAAGCAGGTTCTTCCGAAGGAAAAAATCCTATTAACGAAAAAAAAGAGGATGGACAGAATAAGAAAAAAAATAGTTCTGATTATGATGAAATAAAAGACACTATGGAAGAAGAGGATAAAAAAGAGCAGGAAGAGTCTCCGGAGAAGACTAAAAAAGAGCAGGAAGAAAAATCTTTAGACGAAAATGAGGTTCAGTCTGAAGGGAATGAAGGAAGCGTACCGGAAACAGTTCAGATTGAAATTAAGACAGGAGAGTATTCTGATGTGATAAGCCGTAAACTGTTCCAGGCGGGCTTAGTTCCCGATGCAGAGGCTTTTAATCAATATTTGACTCAAAAGGGTGCAGATGATTCTCTGAGAGTAGGAGTTTACCAAATTCCGACGGGCGCTACCCAGGATGAAATTATCCAGATTTTGCAAGAAAAAGAGTAATAGGACTTGCAACATAACAGGTTCTGTGCTAGAATAAGTGAAAGATTGCGCTGATGCGTGATTTGTTGCCGATTTTGTTGCGAATGGCGGCATTAAACACATATGCAGACCGGAAGGCCGGTGCCCTGTAGGTAGTTTTCCGGGAAGAAGCATATGGAAGATTATAACCAAATGGAGGTAGGAATATGGGCGTTATTTCAATGAAACAGTTATTAGAAGCAGGTGTTCATTTTGGACATCAGACAAGAAGATGGAATCCTAAAATGGCTCCTTACATCTACACAGAAAGAAATGGTATTTATATCATTGACCTTCAGAAATCTGTAGGAAAAGTAGATGAGGCGTATAAAGCAGTAGCGGATATTGTTACAGAAGGCGGAACAATTCTTTTTGTTGGTACCAAAAAGCAGGCGCAGGATGCTATTAAAGTAGAGGCAGAGCGTTGTGGAATGTTCTATGTAAACGAGAGATGGTTAGGCGGTATGCTGACAAACTTCAAAACCATTCAGAGCCGTATCGGCAGATTGAAAGCGATTGAAGCAATGGCTGAAGATGGAACATTTGATGTTCTTCCTAAGAAGGAAGTTATTGCATTGAAGAAGGAATGGGAGAAGTTAGAAAAGAATCTTGGCGGTATCAAGGAAATGAAGAGAATTCCTGACGCAATATTTGTTGTTGATCCCAAGAAGGAAAGAATTTGTGTACAGGAAGCTCATACATTGGGTATTCCTTTGATTGGTATCTGTGATACGAACTGTGATCCGGAAGAATTGGATTATGTAATTCCTGGGAATGATGATGCAATCAGAGCCGTGAAGCTGATTGTTTCTAAAATGGCAGATGCAGTTGTAGAGGCAAATCAGGGAACGATTGAGGAGGAGCCTGTAGTAGAAGCAGCAGAGGCGGCAGGAGAATAATCATACAGCTTTAACTGATTAAATATCAGAGTTTGAATTGATATAGACGTTGAGAGGACAGACAATATTGCCTGTCCTCAATTAAAGTATATATGGGAATAAAATAATAGATGGAGGAATTAAAAATGGCTATTACAGCAGCAATGGTAAAAGAGTTGAGAGAAATGACCGGTGCAGGAATGATGGACTGCAAAAAGGCTTTGAATGAAACAAATGGAAATATGGATGAAGCAGTAGAATTTTTAAGAAAAAATGGACAGGCGAAGGCAGAGAAGAAGGCAGGAAGAATCGCTGCTGAGGGTCTTTGTACTGTTGTTGTAAAAGATGAAAAGACAGCAGCTGTAGTAGAGGTGAACTCGGAGACGGATTTTGTTGCAAAGAACGATACTTTTAAAGCTTTTGTGGAGGCTGTTGCAACGCAGGCAGTTAATTCCGATGCAGCCGATTTGGATACGTTCATGGCTGAAGCATGGAATGAAGATACCAGTAAAACAGTAAAAGATGCGCTGGTAGAGAAAGTGGCTGTAATCGGAGAAAATCTGAATATCAGACGATTTGAAAAGGTTGTTGCTGAGAACGGATGCGTTGTTTCTTATATTCATGGCGGTGGTAGAATTGGTGTCATTGTAGAAGCAGATACTGCAGTTGTTAACGATATGGTAAAAGAGGCGCTTACAAATATTGCAATGCAGATTGCTGCCCTTTCTCCAAAATATGTTTCCAGAAACGAGATTAGTGAGGAATATATTGCACATGAGAAAGAAATTCTTCTTGCTCAGATTATGAACGATCCAAAAGAATCCCAGAAACCGGAAAAAGTAATCAATGGAATGATTGAAGGACGTGTCAGCAAAGAATTGAAAGAAATCTGCCTTGTAGATCAGGTATATGTTAAGGCTGAAGACGGAAAGCAGACAGTTGGCAAGTATCTGGAGGCAGTTTCCAAAGAAGTAGGTGGAACTGTTTCAGTGAAAAAATTTGTTCGCTTTGAAACTGGAGAAGGTCTGGAGAAGAAACAGGAAGACTTTGCGGCAGAGGTGGCAGCGCAGATGAATCAGTAAACTTCTGAGAAGAATTGATTTACGAACCCCTGAAAATCCCATAGAATGGGCATTTTCAGGGGTTTTTTGCGTTCTCGGGAGAGGTTCATAACTTATCGTAAATTACCGTATTTTGAGTGCCGATTTGGGGGATTTTTGGGGGAAGAGTTGGGGGAAGGGGTATCCCCCAAATGGTGTGTGAAAGTTTGCCTCGTTCTTTTCGTAAAAGGGGAGAAGTTTGCTTCGTGTTTCTTTTTGGGGGATAGTACTATCTTCCAAATTTGAATGTAAAATGGTGTATCTTCCCTCAAATTATTATAAGTTATCATATGGAAAATTTGGATTGATGAAAAATATGAAATAATTTATAATGTAGGAAGGGTAAAATGAATACTCGATAGAGTATTTTGTGGACAAGATGGGGGATTATGGACGAAATAACACGAGACGGACGGGTGGGGTTTGTGATCTGGATTCGTGTAATGGACAAAATAATATTAGACAATATTAAATATTTGGAGGAAACATGTCTAAAATTGATTTTTGGAATGATATAGAGGGTTTAGCTTCATTTATGATTGAAGGCGAAGAATATTCGGAGGATGGAGAAAAAGCAATAGTTCCAGTTGCTGTATTAAAGAAAACTGATATAGCAAGTTTTCCATATAATTTTGATATAGAAATATGCGAGTCACAATCTGAGTCGGCAATAGTTATTAAAATTCCAGCATATTTTAGGCGTGTTGGTGAGAATGAATTCCATATTTGGTATGAGGAATTAATTACGAGGAAATATTGGGATGGTGCAGTTGGATTAAAGCTGTATATGGAAACAAAAAAAGGTATTATAGAAGAACGTGCTAAGGAAATAGAGGATATCACATTAGATTATTACAATGATGATGGTGCCTATATTTCTTTACGGTATAGTGCAAATTTAAAAGTAGATTCTATGGAAAATCTTTTACTGGATGTAGAGCAGTTATATGAAGAAATAGAGGGAGCTACAGATATAGCATTAGGCTCTCCTTTTCAAAGAATTGATGAATGTGAGAAAGAAAGCGAATTTACGATAAAAATATTAGTGCCTCTTTTTAGAAAATTAGGATTTGTAAATGTAAAATATAATCATGGAAATAAGGAGTTTGGTAAAGATATTACTTTTGCAAGAAGAACGGAATTTGATGAATATGAGTATTATGGGGTACAAGTGAAATATGGAGATGTTTCAGGTGGAGTGCATGGTGATATAAATGAGTTGATTGTGCAGGCGAAGGATGCCTTTTCAATGCCATTTTATGATGTATACTCACGGAATAAAGTAAGAGTAGCAAAGGTTATTATTGCTATTTCGGGTAAATTTACAATGAACGCAGTTGAAAAAATAATAGAGGGAATACAAGATTATCCTTTAAAGAATAATCTTATATTTCTTGATAAGGAAAAAATAGAAAATTTGATGAGCAAATATAGTAGATTTTAAATACATAGCCGATTGATTTTCAAAACGAGAATCAGTCGGTTTTTTTATTGCCAAAAACCCATACATAGCCATTCTGCTTTATACAGAGTGGCTATTAAATTTTTTAGGAAAGGAGATAAACCGTGATGTCTAAATGTAAGGTAATCGCCCTTGCAAACCAGAAAGGCGGGACGGGTTATGAAAAGTAAGTTATTATGCAAAGTTGAGCCTACACTTTTGCTGATTTTATAGGGTATAGGCTCTTTTGAACTTTGCATAATCAGGAGTAAACCCTTACAAAG
>CAJTDX010000006.1 GCA_910575155.1 Lachnospiraceae bacterium | reverse complement strand
TGATAAAGGCCATGGCATAGAGAACCATGACTTTTTTCTTTGGAATATTTCTGTTATTTTTGCTAGATTTTTATCATGATATCTTGTGACATTTACGAATTAGGAGGTTTGTCAACAGCTCGAATATGCATGCAGGGATTCAGTTTGATCCGGATATTCCCTATACGCAGTATATGAAAAAGCAATAGAGGCGGGGACCGAGGTATTTACGTTAGAAAAAACGGCGGAGGATGCGGTGTTATGCAATATATCAGTTATTATAAATCTCCTTTGGGAGAGCTTCTGCTCACTGGCGGCGAGACCGGTCTGGACGGACTGTGGTTTGAGGGGGCGAAGTATCAGGCGCAGCGTTCTGAATTGCAGGGCGGGGAGAAAGAACTGTCCGTGTTTGTACAGACAAAGGAGTGGCTCGATGTCTATTTTTCCGGCAGAAAGCCCGGGCATATGCCGCCGCTTCATATGAAGGGGACGGCGTTTCAGATGGAGGTCTGGAACATTCTTCTGAAGATTCCGTATGGGAAGACTGTTTCCTACGGAGAGATCGCGCAGGAAATTGCAAAACACAGAAGAGTTGCCAGGATGTCGGCGCAGGCGGTAGGAGGAGCTGTGGGAAGGAATAAAATTGCCATCATTGTTCCCTGCCACAGAGTGATCGGGACAGACGGAAGCCTGACAGGATATGCCAGCGGACTTGACAGGAAGCGCTGGCTGCTGAACTTAGAAGGAGTCAGTCCGCAGGCTTTGGGAACAGGCGGCGGATCTTGAGAATCAGCGGTAAAATAGTACGAGGAGGTTTATGTCATGGAAGAACAAATAAAGTTTCGCCATAATGCGGTAAACGTATCATCTGTAACAGCATTTGAACAGCTCAGGGACGGCCAGCGCCAGGAGATCAGGGATGTATATTTTGTGAGGCTGCTGGGGGATGATGGAAAACTCTTGCAGGACGTGGAACGGATGGATGCGCGGTTAAGCGCTGAACAGGCGGCGGGCAGATGTATTTATCAGCGCATGTTAAAGCTTCCCTCTCTGGCGGATAGATCGCAGGCAGACTATTATTGCGGCTGTTATGAAAATTGGAAGCGTGACAGAGAGCAGGCTTTGGAGACGGAAGGTTCCCGTCAGGCCGGAATTTCTCCTAAACTGCTTGCCAGAGCTTGCCAGGAGACGGTTTCTGTGCTTGCGAAAAGCAAGAGCGCCTTTAGTGAATCCATGCAGAAAAATTTTATGGTAAAACTTTTGTACTGGCTGGATGAGGCGCTTGAGCATTTTACACAGAGCTGGCAGGCGGATTTGAATGTCAAAATAGTGTCGCATAATATTGTGCAGAGACAGGAATATTGTTTTTTCTATTTTCTGACGCATTTGGGAATGGATGTGCTGCTGATTCAGAGCAGACAGGATATAGAGGAGCAAATGCAGCGGCTTGAATTGTCTCAGAGTTATCGCCTGGGAGCATGGACAGAACTTCAATTTCCGGCATATACATATAATGAGAGGAATTACGAGGTAAAAGTTCAGACAGCGCAAAAAAGCTCTGTGGCGCAGGCGGCGCCCATGCCGGTGAAAGTAACGCTGCCGGAACGAACCCGAAGATCAGCGCAGTCAGCACGCCAGTCAGATCCCGGTTCAGTGAAAGTAAAATTGCCGGAACGAACCCGAAAACCAGCGGAGCCGGCGCGTCAGTCGGATCCCGCGTCGGCGAGCGTAAGAATGCCGGAGCGAAGCAGAAGCGCTGCGGCGCGCAGGGAAAAGAGTTATGAGGAGCTGGCGGGTCTGGCTTCCTCCGTAGTCCTGGTGGGAATCCATGATAATCGGGGAACGATGATTGGAACGGGTTCCGGGATCATGATCGGCCATAAAGGGTACATACTGACAAATAACCATGTGGCAAGCGGCGGATGTTTTTATACGGTGCGTATTGAGGAAGAGGACAGGGTTTATGAGACGGAAGAAGTGATCAAATATAATTCGGTGCTGGATCTTGCCGTTTTAAGGATTGCGCGGACGCTGCAGCCGCTGCCCGTATATTCCGGCAGCCAGAAGCTGGTGCGCGGACAGCGGGTGGTGGCGATCGGAAGCCCTCTGGGCCTGTTTAATTCTGTGTCAGACGGCATTATTTCCGGGTTCCGCGTGATTGATAACGTGGACATGATTCAGTTTACCGCGCCCATTTCTCATGGCAGCTCCGGCGGCGCGCTCCTGAATATGTACGGAGAAGTCATCGGCATCAGTACAGCGGGAATTGACGAGGGACAAAATATTAATCTTGCCATAGGCTATGACGCGATTAATTTATTTATCCAGGGGTTTACGGGCTGAGTGTGCCGGCCGTATGATATTCAGACAAACCTCTTTGCCTGTCCGCCAGATATAATACGGTCAGCGCATGAGGGAACGCTAATTATAGAATCTTAGTTCTATACAAATTTACCCAAATGAGTTATAATGACAGAAAAGTGAATGAGAGGTGCATGATGAGAGAACAGAAATTTAAGATTTCTTTTAATTCTCCGGTGATTCTGGGATTTGCGGCGATTTGTTTTGCGGCGTTGATTTTAGGAACGATTACGAGAGGCTGGACGAATACCATGCTGTTCAGCGTTTACCGTTCCTCACTGCTGAATCCTTTGACATATATCCGGTTCGTGGGACATATTTTCGGCCATGCGGGCTGGGAGCATTTTATCGGGAATATTATGCTGATTCTGGTAGTGGGGCCTTTATTGGAAGAAAAATACGGATCTTCCAATCTGCTGTTTGTGATTCTTGCTACGGCGCTGGTAACGGGGATTGCCAATTTTGCCATGTTTCCGGGCGTACAGCTTTTGGGAGCCAGCGGCGTGGTGTTTGCGCTGATTCTGCTGTCCTCTTTTACCGGAATTAAGGAAGGCGGCATTCCGCTGACCTTTATTGTGGTGGCGGTTCTCTATATTGGAGAGCAGGTGTATCAGGGAATATTTATCAATGATAATGTTTCCAATCTGACGCATATTCTGGGCGGACTTGTGGGGGCGGGCCTGGGATATGTGTTAAACAGGAATAAGATTAACAGGTATTAAAGGAAAAGTCTATGTTTGAGCATAAGAAGGTACAAAGTCTGGAAGACTTTTTTGTGGAATTGAATAAGCGCAGGGAACAGGGAGTCTATTTCTGCCGGATTAACGGACACAATGAACAGGTAGAATCATTTGTCCGGGAATATTATCTGGCGGCAAGGCGCTGCGGCGTTGTAATAGAAGGCAAGATTCCCAATCCGGATGAGAAGCATCTTGCTTATTATAGTGAGATTATGGGAATGGATTTTCAGATGAGTATGGGTTTTCTTACGGCAAGTCTGAAAAAATGGCTTCCCAGAATGAACGATTATCAGAGAAACCAGGTTGCTTCCGCTGTTTATGACTCTCTGGACGCCATGCGTAAATCAGGAAAGAATGAAAATATGCTGAAAAATGCATATATTAAATTTATGTGCTGGCTCTATTATAAATTTGAACGGATTGTCAGCCAGTTAGGCGATAATTATTTACCTAAAATTCTGTATGAAGGGCAAATCAGTAATTATGAGCTGATACTGATTTCCATTCTGTCTCATGCAGGCTGTGATGTGGTATTGCTCCAATACCAGGGGGATCAGAGTTACCGGAAACTGGATCCCGGTTCTGAACGTTCGCAGGAGCTTGCCATACCGGGCCTGTCTGCATTTCCCGCTTATTTTAATTTGAAATGGATTCAGGGAGAAATACAAAAAAAGCAAAATCAGGAAAGGCTCTATGGCGCTTTGCCGGATATTATAAATTGTACCAATGCCTGGATTCAGGGAAAGGGTCTGGCGGATGTGCAGACTGATGTGCGCAGCAGAGGAGAAGACCCGAAACTGTTTTATAATTGTCTGCTTCGGATCAACGGTGTGGAGGATAAGCTTACTTACCAGAACGAGTTATATCAGTTTCAGCAGGAATTGAAAAAAAGCGGGCGCAGGCTGGTAATTTTAGAGGGAGCCGTTCCCAAACCCACGATGGAGGAGATTGGGAGTGTGCGCCGCAAAAACTATGCAAACCAGCAGCAGATGCTTGCAGATCTGGCAGGAAATATCCAGTATACGGCAAATATGGATCTGCAGAAGCTGATGCGCAAAGCGTTTTTTGATATTTTGCTGGAAGAGGAGAAGACCGGGGGGATGAATCTCAACCGGCTGACCAACAAGGCAGTTTATCTTCTGTGCTGGCTCAGACGCTATCAGCCAGAACTGTTTTGCAGCTGGAAGCTCCCCGAAATCGCCTGTTTCATTTATCTGGGAGGCTGTAAAGACGAAAATGAGGCCATGTTTATCAAATTTCTGGCGCGACTGCCTGTCGACGTGGTGATTTTGACGCCGGACCGCAGCCGGAAGTGTGTTTTGGAGGATTCTGTGCTGTATGAGATTAATTATGCGGAATCTTTAGCCGTTGCCAGGTATCCCAGAGAGAACGGAGAGATACGGATGGGAACGGCGGCATATCATGCGGAACGGGAACTGGATTCCCTGATGTATCAGGATTCCGGCATATACCGCAACCGCCAGTATGGAAAAGCCGCAGCGGTGACGCTGCGCACGATGTATGAAGAAATCGCCATTTTGTGGGATCAGGAGTTAAAATACCGTCCTAATTTCAGCACAGTGGACGACACCGTCAATATGCCGGTAATTTTTGCCAAAGTATCGGGTGTGAAAGATCAGAACGTTGGAAAGTACTGGTCGGAAATCAAGAACTTAATAACCAAAGATACGCTGCTGATTCAGCAGGTGCCTTATATCAATTCCACAGATTTTAATCCGGTGAAGGCACATGCGGCGGAGTTTTTCAAAAACGGCAAAGTCCAGAAGGCAAAGATCCGGGCGCATTCCGTCTATCCCTATGGCGTGCTGCGGGAGGAAATTCAGGAGCATATCCTGGAAAAACTCCAGGTCTTAATTGATATGAGAACGATCCGGGGAACGTTTGAGAACGGCACAGAGTATACGATTGTCGCCACCATATTAAATCTCAGGAAAGAGATTGTACACCTGATCCAGAAATTTGATTTTACCAGGAAAAATCCGAAAATCATATATATCAATCCCACAGAGAAGCCTGTTTCTCTGGAGGATTCTATTATAACCGCTTTTTTAAATCTTGTAGGGTTTGACGTAGTATTTTTTGTACCTACAGGATATCAGAGCGTAGAGCAGCATTTTAATCATAAGTTGATGGAAGAGCATCAGATTGGGGATTATCTGTATGACCTGCAGGTTCCCGCATTTGCCTCTGTTTCATCGAATAACAGCACACGTCAGTCCTGGCGGGAAAGAATATTTAAGAGAGGTACTTGATTATGGGATTGGATTTTAGTAAAACAGCAGTACAGCAGCCGGCAGCAGCGCCGGATACCAAAAATGAAATTGAGGTAGTGGAGCAGTACGACATTGTCGCGGACAGACAGGCAATGAATGAAAGGCTTGTGAATTCAGCAGAGGTTGACGCACTGGTAAGTACGATTGCAGTCAATGACATGGAAACGATTGTTTCCTTCGGGGCTCAGGCGGCAGAGGAGATTTCCAAGGCCAGCGACGTGGTGTTAAACAGCATGAACATGTCGCAGTTGGAGGATTCCAGTCAGATGCTGACCACCCTGGCAAAGATTATGGATAAGTTTGATATTGAAGAAATCAAAGAGAATCCCGGCTTATTTGGAAAACTTTTCGGCAATCTGAGAAAACAATTGGATAAGATTCTTGCAAAATACCACACTATGGGAGAAGAGGTTGATAAGATTTATGTGCAGTTAAAGCAGTATGAATCTGAGATTAAGCAGTCCAACCGCAAACTCAACCAGATGTTTGATGCAAATGTAAATTATTATCATGAGCTGGTCAAATATATTCTTGCCGGAGAACAGGGATGCCAGGAGATTGAAGCTTATATTGCGCAGCGGCAGAACGATATGGAAACCACTGGCGATCATTCGATTCAGTTTGAGATTCAGAGCCTGCAGCAGGCGTTGATGATGCTGGAACAGCGCACCCAGGATCTTCGGACCGCAGAGAATGTGGCAATGCAGTCCATTCCGATGATTAAGACGATGGAATTCAGCAATATGAATCTGGTGCGCAAGATTAATTCTGCGTTTATTGTAACGCTTCCGGTGTTTAAACAGGCGCTGGCGCAGGCCATTATGCTCAAACGCCAGCGCATTCAGGCGGAGGCAATGTCGGCGCTGGATGAAAAGACCAATGAAATGCTGATCAGAAATGCGAAAAATACCGCGGAGCAGTCTAAGATGACCGCAAGGCTGGCGTCAGGAAGCTCCATTAAGATTGAGACGCTGGAAACAACCTGGAGAACGATTGTAAGCGGCATTGATGAGACGAAACAGATTCAGGAAAATGCCAGAAAGCAGCGTGTGGAAGACCAGGCAAGGCTTGAGAATATCAAGGCAGAGTTTAACAGGATGTATCATATGCCCAATAAGCAGTGACATAAGATAAATTTATTTCAAAATAAGGAGGAAAAGAATATGCCAATTAATTTATCAAAAGGACAGAAGGTAGACCTTACCAAGGGAAATCCGGGACTGAAACATATTATGGTGGGCCTGGGCTGGGACGTGAATGCATTTGATTCCGGCGCTGATTTTGACCTGGATGCAGCGGCTTTTATGGTAGGCGATAATGGAAGATGTCCCACAGAAAAAGAATTTATTTTTTATGGTAATCTGGAGCACAGCAGCGGCGCTGTCAAACATATGGGAGATAATCTTACCGGAGAGGGCGAGGGAGACGATGAGCAGATTCAGATTGACCTGACAAAGATCCCGGCGAATGTGTCCAAGGTTGCGTTTACCTGTACCATCTATGACGCGGATGTGAGGCGGCAGAATTTTGGCCAGGTGAGCAACGCCTTTATCCGTATTGTGGATGAGTCCAATAATACGGAGCTGATCCGTTATGACCTGGGCGAAGATTTCTCCATTGAGACAGCGGTGGTGGTGGGAGAATTGTACCGCCACAACGGAGAGTGGAAATTCAACGCTATCGGCAGCGGGTTCCAGGGAGGGCTTGCGGCTTTGTGCGGCCATTATGGAATAGAAGTAGCTTAATTGTCAGTTTGGGAAGGAGTTTTCATATGCCAGTAAATTTGCAAAAAGGACAGAAAGTAAGTCTTACAAAAGGAAATCCGGGCTTATCTAAAGTTGTGGTGGGCCTGGGCTGGGACGTGAACCAGTTTGATACAGGAGGGGCGTTTGATTTGGATGCGGCGGCTTTTCTCCTGGGTGAGAACGGGAAAGCGGCGGCTTCGTCAGATTTTGTGTTTTATGGAAATCTGACGCATCCCAGCGGAAGCGTACAGCACATGGGAGATAATCTTACCGGAGCAGGAGATGGAGACGATGAACAGATTAAGGTGGATCTGTCCAAAGTTCCGGCCAATGTATCAAAAATAGCTTTTACAGTGACCATATACGAAGCAGAACAGCGGCGGCAGAATTTTGGCCAGGTAAGCAACGCTTTTATCCGCGTCTATAATGAGGAAACCGGGGAAGAGCTGGTGCGTTATGACCTGGGTGAAGATTTTTCAATCGAGACGGCGGCTGTATTCGGGGAACTGTACAAAAATAATTCAGAATGGAAGTTTAATGCCATTGGCTGCGGCTACCAGGGAGGTCTGGCGGCGCTCTGTGCAAATTATGGCGTTGAAGTGGAATAGGCAATCATATTCCCGGCCTTACGGAGTGGGGTCGGGAAATTACAGGAGGTAAATATGTCAATCAGTTTACAAAAAGGACAGAAGGTAAACCTGTCCAAAGAACATGCAGGGCTTTCCCGCGTGGTGATCGGCCTGGGCTGGGACGAGGTACAGACAGGCAGAGGAGGTTTGTTTGGCAGGAAACCCAAGCCTATTGACTGCGACGCGTCGGCATTGCTTCTGACGAATGGAAAAATTGCAGGAAAAGAAGACGTGGTGTTTTTTGGAAATCTCCGTCATAAGTCAGGAAGCATCCAGCATATGGGAGATAACCTGACGGGGGCGGGAGACGGAGATGATGAACAGATTATTGTGGAGCTTGACAAGGTTCCGGCACAATATGACCGGATTGTACTGGTAGTAAATATTTATCAGGCAGTTCAGAGGAACCAGCATTTTGGCATGATTGAGAATGCGTTTATCCGTCTGGTGGATGCCAGGAATAACAGTGAAATGTGCAAATACGATCTCACAGAAAATTATTCCGGTATGCTGGCGATGATTTTTGGGGAGGTGTACCGTCATAACGGGGAATGGAAGTTCAATGCCATCGGTCAGGGAACCAGCGACCCAGGGCTTGGCGAGATTGTGAACCGCTATGTTTAACAATGATATTTACTCAGATTAAGGAGGAACTTTTTGAATGAAATTTAATGGACTGACCGACAAAGAGGCGGAAGAATCCCGGCGAAAATACGGCTCCAATGAAATTCCGGACTCAGAACCCACCACGTTCTGGCAGGAATTTAAGGAAACTTTTGGCGATCCGATGATCAAGATACTGCTTGCCATTGCAGCGCTGATGATCGTTATGTTTTTCTTTGGTTATGCAGAGATTTACGAACCGCTGGGAACCATTGTCGCCGTGTTTATTGTGGCGTTTGTTTCGGCAAAGACAGGGGTGGCCAGCGATACGAAGTATCGGGAACTCAAGGACAATACCAAAAAGGATCAGTGTAAAGTACACCGCAATGGCCTGGTGACTGTGATTGACGTGGATGATGTGGTAGTGGGAGATAAGGTTCTGCTCCAGTCCGGCGACAAGATTCCGGCGGACGGCGTACTGGTGTCCGGCTCGCTGCGCGTGGATAATTCCGCTCTGAACGGAGAGGCGGAGGAATGTAAGAAAACGGCGGCGGATGAGAGTTTCCAGCTTGCGGATGAAATTACCGGAGATACCTTTGTGGACGCCCATTCGCTGTTCCGCGGCGCGGTAGTATTTGACGGAGAAGGAATTTTGGACGTCCGCAAGGTGGGCTTAAAGACCATGATGGGCAAGATGGCGGAGGAAATGCAGGAGGATGAGCCGGATTCCCCGCTTAAGGTGAAACTGGGAATCCTTGCAAAACAGATCTCTACCTTTGGATATATCGGAGCCATTGTTATTGCAGTGCTGTATCTGGGCTATTTTATTATGACGGCAGGAGGGATATCCGCGTTCTTTGCGCTTGGCGTACAGACGGTCATTCAGAAAATCGTTTCCGCAGTTTCGCTGGCAGTGGTAATTATTGTCTGTGCGGTGCCGGAAGGGCTTCCGCTGATGATTTCCCTGGTTTTGATGCAGAATACCAGCAAAATGCTGGATCATAACGTGCTGGTCAGAAAAGCGGAAGGGATCGAGACGGCAGGTTCTTTGAATATTCTTTTCAGTGATAAGACAGGAACGATTACCAAGGGTATGCTGGAGGTTGTGGATTTCTTCACTGCAGACGGAAAGTCTATTGAAATTTCTGATTTGAGTAAGCACAGTAAGGTAAAAGGCATGGTAGATCTCGCCATTGGCAAGAATACCCAATCCATGTTTGACGACCACCACAGAGTAATTGGCGGAAACGCCACAGACCAGGCGTTGATGAAGTTTATTGGAGAAGAAACCTTCCATGTCTTAGAGGCAGATAAGGAATGTACAGTTACGGCAAGCCAGGGCTTTAATTCAGCCAATAAATTCAGCCAGGCAAGAATTGAAAGCCTGGGAAAAACCTTTTACAAAGGGGCTCCTGAGAAGCTTCTTGCGTCGGCAGGAAAGTATCTGGATGCAGAAGGAAATGTGAAAACACTTGATCCGGCGGCGCTGAATAAAAAAATTGACGAGCTTGCAGCCAAGGCAATGCGTGTTCTGGCCTTTGGCTACTCGGAACAGGCATTGGTGGAAAATACCATTCAGCAGGATCTTGTAATGATCGGTCTGGTGGGCATCCGTGATGATGTAAGGCCGGAGGCCAGAGAAGCCATCGAGCAGGTACAGAATGCGGGGATTCAGGTAGTCATGATTACCGGAGACCGATTGGAGACAGCCGTGGCGATCGCCAAAGACGCAGGTCTTTTAAAGAGCGACGCCGACCGTGCCCTGTCTTCTGCGCAGCTCAATGAGATGTCTGACGATGAAGTGAAGAAAATGATTCCTCATATCCGCGTGATTGCCCGCGCGCTGCCTACGGACAAATCCAGAATGGTGCGCCTTTGCCAGGAAATGAATCTGGTCGTGGGGATGACTGGAGACGGCGTTAATGATTCTCCGGCGTTAAAGCGTGCCGACGTGGGCTTTGCTATGGGAAGCGGTACGGAAGCTGCCAAGGAGGCAGGAAAGATTGTAATTCTGGACGACAATTTCAAGTCCATCAAGGATGCTATCTGGTATGGGAGAACGATTTACCACAATATTTTAAAATTCTGCAAGTTCCAGCTTGTGATCAATGTGGCGGCAGTGATTGTCAGCGCGATTGCGCCGTTCTTTGGTGTGGAAGAACCTTTGAAAGTAACCCATCTTCTCTTCGTCAATTTGGTGATGGACGGACTGGGAGCGATCATGCTGGGCAACGAGCCTGCGCTGGAAAAATACATGAGTGAGAAACCCAGAAGAAGGGATGAGAGCATTATCAGTAAGAAGATGATGGCGCAGATCCTTACGATGGGAACCTGGCTTACCATTGTCAGTTTTCTGTATTTGAAGCTGCCGTTTTTCCAGAGCCTGTTTGAAAATGAAAAGCAGCATCTTACCGGATATTTTGTGCTGTTTATTGTGGCGGCGCTGTTTAATGGTTTCAATGTCCGCGACGATGGGTTTGCAATTTTCAGAGGGCTGAATGAAAATACAGGTTTCCTTAAGGTATTCTTTACGATTATCCTGGTACAGGCGGTGATTGTCAACGCGGCTCTGGTGCCTTTTACAGCCTTTGAGTGGATTGGAAATATGTTCAGCTGCGTTCCCTTTGGCATACAGGGATGGATTGCAGCGGCGCTTCTGGCAGTAACCATGATTCCGGTGGATCTTGTGAGAAAAATGGTTGTGGGAAGAGAGAGCAATTAGAAGTGAAGACGGTGTTTTTTACTGATTTGGATAATACAATTATTTATTCCTGCCGGCATGAGATCGGCAGGGATAAATTATGTGTGGAGCTTTATCAGGGAAGGGAAGTATCTTTTGTAACAGAAAAAACATGGGAGCTGTTAAGGCGGGTGAACGAGGAGACGCTTTTAGTTCCTGTTACAACCAGGACAAAAGAGCAGTATGACAGGATTGATTTAAGAATTGGAACGCCTGGATTTGCTTTGGTCTGCAACGGAGGCATACTGTTGGAAGACGGTGTGGAAAATCACGCCTGGTACCAGGAATCTCTGGCTCTGACAGCAGACTGCCGGGAAGAATTAAACACAGCGCGGCGGCTTATGGAGCAGGATCAAAACCGCAGTTTTGAGGTGCGCAATATCCGGGAATTATTTCTGTTTACCAAGAGCAGTCAGCCGCAGCAATCTGTGGAAGATCTAAAAAGCAGCCTGGATACGGAGCTGGTTTGCGTATTTCAAAACGGTGTGAAAGTCTATGTGCTGCCTCAGAAGCTGAATAAGGGAGCGGCGGTACGAAGGCTTTTGGAAAAATTACAGCGTGAAGGGGAACGGACAGGAACGGTTTTTGCAGCCGGTGACAGTGGATTTGATATTTCCATGCTGCAGCAGGCGCAGATTCCTTTTGCACCGGAAGATCTGGAAAACAGCTATGAGCTGCCAGAGAAAACGGTGATTATAAAAGAACGGGAAATATTCTCAGAAGCAGTTCTAAAGAGGATACTGCAGCAGGCAGGAAAAGATACATAGAGTAGCGCTCCATCCAGTCGTCAGGCTTTATTCGGCGCTGGCAGTCTGATGACTGGATGGAGCGGCAGATTTGTTTTCAGGAAAGGGAAATATGTTTCTCTGACCGGATATAAAAGGATAGAGAGCAATGAACAGAGATCTTACAAAAGGACCAGTCATGAGGTCTATGCTGCTTTTTGCGTTTCCTATGATTTTGGGAAATCTTTTGCAGCAATGTTATAATGTGGCGGACACGCTGATTGTGGGAAGATTCCTCGGCAGCAATGCTCTGGCGGCGGTTGGGTCATCATTTACGTTGATGACCTTTCTTACGTCTATTTTGCTGGGACTGTGTATGGGGAGCGGCGCTGTGTATTCCATCCGCTTCGGACAGCGGGATGAGGAAGGATTGAAAGAAAGTATCTGCGCGTCTTTTGCATTGATATCGAGTTTGACAATTTTTTTAAATCTTCTGGCGTTTCTGTGTTTGGATGGAATACGCGTGTTTCTCCAGGTTCCGGAAGAAGTGTGGCGGCCTATGAGGAGCTATCTGTCAGTTATTTTCTGTGGAATCGCAGCGACGTTTTTTTATAATTATTTTGCTTCTTTTCTGCGGGCGGTAGGCAATTCTGTCGCGCCGCTTATATTTCTGGCAGTTTCTGCAGTTTTAAATATTCTGCTGGATTTGTGGTTTGTGCTGGGACTTGACTGGGGGGTGCCGGGGGCGGCGGCAGCAACTGTGATTGCTCAGTATATTTCAGGAATCGGGATCGCTGTTTATACGTTTCTGCGCTGCCCGCAGTTTACAGGAATTTTTCGGCGTCTGCGGATTTCGTGGCCGTGTGTAAAGGAGATTGCAAGTTTTTCTGTATTGACTTGCGTACAGCAGTCGGTGATGAATTTGGGGATTCTTATGGTACAGGGGCTGGTCAACAGCTTTGGCGCGGTAGTTATGGCTGCATTTGCAGCAGCAGTCAAGATTGACGCGTTCGCCTATATGCCAGTGCAGGATTTTGGCAATGCGTTTTCTACGTTTATTGCGCAAAACTATGGGGCTGAACAGCCGGAGCGTATTCGTAAGGGCTTAAAGGGAGCAATTATAACGGCGCTGATTTTCTGTGTGATAATTTCGGCAGGCGTGTGGTTTTTTGCACAGCCGTTGATGGAGTTGTTTGTAGATTCGGGAGAGACAGAGATTATTCAGGAAGGCATTCGTTATCTGCATGTGGAAGGCGCGTTTTATTGCGGAATCGGCTGTCTGTTTCTGTTGTACGGTCTCTACCGTGCGCTTGGCAAACCGGGAATGTCCGTGATTCTTACGGTTGTCTCTCTGGGGACCCGCGTAGGGCTGGCTTACGCGTTATCGGCGCTTCCCTCTGTGGGAGTGAAGGGAATCTGGTGGTCTATTCCAATTGGCTGGTTTCTGGCAGATCTGGCAGGTATTATTTATTATCTTAAGAGTGACGCCATGAAAAATCAGTTCCAGACGCACGCTGACAGCAGGAAGAGATAGCAATAAAAAGTGAAAAAAGCCACGCCAAACGCATGAATGAATTATGAACATTTCATTTGTTTTTGGTATAATCAAAGAAAAAAGGAACCATAAAAACATCTGGAGCAGATTATAAATTTATAAAAATTTATTAGTTGTATGGATTTGGCCGTGAAACACATTCGTGCGTTTGTCGTGTATTTTTATGTGTTTATTCTTGGCATACGTATTTATACGTGTTATGATAGTTTTATCAAAAAGGAGGAGTAATTGACATGGCAAAATATGTTTACCCAGCAATTTTTATACCAGAAGATAAGGGTATGTATTCTATATTCTTCCCAGATATTGATGACTGTACAACCTGCGGGGACAATCTCCCTCATGTTAATGAAAAAACTATTGATATTGTTCCTATTATGGATACTACTAATACAGAAAAACAAGGAGCAAAACTATGTCACTGGCACAAGAAAAAATTTACACGATTGATGATATTTATGCCCTGCCGGAAGGGCACAGAGCAGAACTGATCGAAGGACAAATATATAATATGGCGCCTCCAAACCTTATCCATCAGAGAATATCTTACCAGTTGAGCCGAATCATTGGTAATTATATTTCAGACAATAAAGGCCATTGCGAGGTTCTTCCCGCGCCTTTTGCTGTATTTTTAAATGCAGACGAAAATACTTATGTCGAACCAGATATTAGCGTTATCTGTGACAAACACAAGCTTAATGAACATGGCTGTATTGGGGCTCCGGATTTCATTATTGAAGTAGTATCTCCTTCCAGCCGTAAAATGGACTATTCCACAAAAAATACGCTCTATACTAATGCAGGAGTTCGAGAATACTGGATTGTAGACTCTTTCAAAGAATGCACTACGGTATACCGGTATGAAGAAGATGCAGCTCCTATGATTTATCCGTTCAACCAAGATATACCAAGTGCGATTTTTGAGAATTTGAGAATCCGTATTTCAAACTTATTATAGTAAAAACCGCCCCTGCGGTTAACAGGAACAGCTCTTACTTCATCCAAAGATGACCACATTAAACCCTGGCGAAAAGTTTGTTCCTCCTGTTTTTTGAACAAGTCAGTTTTTAATAATAAAGAAAAACCCCTTGAAAACCTCGCGGCTTCAAGGGGTTGTCCTACGTGCGTGAGAAGATTCGAACTCCCGACACCTTGGTCCGTAGCCAAGTGCTCTATCCAGCTGAGCTACACACACATAATTTAAAATGTTCGCATCGAACATTTATATACTACATTAGAATCAAATATTTGTCAATACATTTTTTGTAAAAAAAACAGAAAATAATGATGAAAAATTTTTTAGAGTATGATAAAATAAATTTAATTGGTTAATCAGAATGGAGAAGAGAGTTAGGAGAGGCTTCATGACAAGGCAGGAATTTTTACAGGAATTGCAGCTTGCGCTGCAGGGACAATTAAGTCAGGCAGCGGTTCATGGCAATATCCAGTACTATGACAGTTATATTAAAGAAGAGGTGCGGAAGGGGAAAACAGAACAGGCAGTGCTTGAAAGCCTGGGGAATCCCAGGCTGATTGCAAAGACGCTGATTGATACGACTGACCAGTATCACAGGGCGGCAGGAGGGGGATACCAATCTAAGAGTCATGGACAGGAAGAATCTGCGAAAGGATTTTATGGCGGATATCCGCAGGATGACGGCTGGGAGAGCCGCAGAGAAGGCAGGAGACGAAATTCCTGGTTTTGGAAGCTTTTCATGATAGCAGCAGCGATTCTGATCATAGTGGTAGTAGCGAATGTGGTGGCATTTTTGCTGCCCCTGCTGGTGCCGGTGGTTTTGATTTTGCTGATATGTTCCCTTATTTTTGGGAACAGACGATAATGGAACTTATAGGAGGAACACATGGAAACGGTAAAAGTTAGCAAAGGCAGACATTTTTTGCGAAAAGGAGAGAGACTGAAAGGACTGTTTGTGGTTTTACAGGGAAGTGTGCGGGCTGTCTCAAAGAATGATGAGATTCAAATGGAGGCAGGGAGCATCGTGGGGCTGCTGGAAAGCGCTTCTAACGTATATCTGTGTGATTATATCACGAATACAGACTGTGTTTTTTATGTTTATCCTTACCGCCAGACAGAAGATTACAAGAAGATTTTTGCGTCCGATGAGAAATATGTAGCAGTATTTACGATGGGCGCCATGCATCAGGCAGCGACTATGCTGGACAGATATGGGACCTTTTCCAGGATGGCGCAGAATTTCTACAGTACCCTGATGGATTATTACAGTGAGTATAAGAAGCTGTGCAATGATTATCAGATACAGGAGAAACCGTTTCAGAGGCTTGATTCCATGTCTCCGGCGATTGTAGGGCAGGCCATTGAGAAATGGACAGTGGAGTATTACGACAAGATGTCAACCTTTTCCCTGAAATTTATGGACCAGTTTCTGGGACGGGATTATGCGATCGGAATCGGAGAGATTCAAAATGCCGTAGCCTGGATGGTAAAAGCGCTGGCGCTGATTGAGAAGCTCAAGGAGTATCTGAAGATTCACAAAGAGCTGCTGCTTACCGCCAGCTCAGAAGATTTATTTCAGATGTATTTTGAACTGGCAAAAAAGGCTTCTGGCACGGGGATGGATCTGGAGCCTATTTTCCAGAAAATTTCTGAAATTATGGAATATGCCAGAGGAAGCCGTCTTTTTCCGGAAAAATTGATGGATCTGCGCTTCGCAGAGTATGAGAAATATAATTTCCACAAAGACACAGAATTTGGCGAGACAGATATCTGGGTGGAAGAAGAGCAGGAAGAATATGAGTATGAGGAAGGCGTTGATTATCTGGAACAGATTCTAAATTATGCCCAGTTTGATGCAAAGAAGGCAGAAACGTTCCGGAGTACCCTTGAGGCATACAAAAATCTGCCGGACAGACTTGCAACTACGGACGATGTGCGGAAACTGAGGAAGCAGATCACCCAGGATTACTATGATATCTACGAATTGGTATTTTACCGCTCTTTGCAGAATGGCAAGCTGCCTCCGGCAGTGAGAATGTTTCTGAATTTTGGCTTTATGGATGAAGAATTAGCTGGTTCTGACAATACCCGCAGTCTGTATGATCTTACGCAGGAGCTGTCACGCTGCAGAGCCAGTAATGTATTTACCATATATGAATGGCTTTTGAGCATATACCGCGGTGAGAATGAGCCGTCCAGAAATGAGTTCGATATGGACTTTACAAATTATCTCAGTGAGCAGAAGAAGACAGGGCGGATCACAGCGGCACAGATGAGCGAGATGGCGGCAGATACCCGCCAGAAAGTAGATTTTGAGCTTAAGAACATGTTTGTATCTACGAACCGGGCGACTTATGGTAAATTTTCTACGTACTGTCCGGTGTTGTGTGAAGATGATATTATCGGAACCGTGGAAAATATGCTGATTACCGCGGAAAAGGCAAACAACGCGCTGAACATGATAAGAGGGGTTGATTTCTCATTATTCTATCGGGAAGTGGGATATTCTGACCCGGAGCATGATATCAATATGGAGATGATTCAAAAAGAGGTTCTGCCCAATATTATTCTGATGCCCAACGCCGGAAGTAAGGCGATGATGTGGCAGGAGACAGCAGGGATTAAAAAAGATACCTCGGCAAGATTTGTGTTCCCTATTTTTACCGTGGTAGATGTGGAAGAAATGATGATCGAAGTATCCGGACGGTTCCGCTGGGAGATGTGCCGTAAGATTCAGGGCGTGCGCTGGAATGATATTACAGAAGCGTCCCTGACGTCCGAATATAATGATTATATTCAGTATTACCGCAAGAATCATGATTTGTCTCCGGATGCCAAGCAGAAGGTCAAAAATGCGCTGACGAAGGCAAAAAATAATTTCCGGGAAGTGTTTGTCAAAGATTATCAGAGCTGGATTCGCTATGAGGCCAAGGGAAGCTTCCGTCTGAACAAGGTGTCCAGAGATATAATTTTCCGTTACTGTCCGTTCAATAAGGAAATCAGGAATATGCTGCGGGCGAATCCGATGTACCGTGAGATGTTTGAAAAATATGAGATTTTAAAAGAACGGAAGAAACGCCATATCGAATTGTGGTATGAGCGCTATAAGAAAAAAGGCGGCGAGATCAATGAGGACTTACAGACAAACTGGGATTTTTATGAACTGTAGAAATGTCCGGGTTTTTCTCTGATCGGAAATACCCGGTCGCACGAACGTGTGACAAGTGCATTTGTCCGCTTTGTTTTATGACGGCATATAGGATAGGGAAAAGGAAGAAGTAAGAGAGCGGAAGTTCATACTGCTCTCTTATTTCTTTTGTCAGGAAAAATGTTCTTATTTAAAA
Source organism: Lachnospiraceae bacterium (assembly GCA_910575155.1). GTDB lineage: Bacteria > Bacillota > Clostridia > Lachnospirales > Lachnospiraceae > Petralouisia. Next base: position 152,628 of record CAJTDX010000006.1, on the reverse strand, counting down.
CTGTAAAAGGTGTTTCTGGCAGAACAAAGCGGAGCGTTTCGCTTAATGCAGGTTTTGGGAAAATTTCTTGCGGTATTCTTTGGGAGACATCCCGGTTGCAGTTTTAAACATTTTTGAAAAATAGGAGAAATTAACGTATGCGAGGGAAACGGCAATGCTGCTGATTGGTTCATTCGTCTCTGTCAGAAGCTGTTTTGCCGTCTCCAGTTTCAATTCATTGATATATTTACTGAGTTTCCTGCCGGTTACGCGTTTAAACAGGCGCGTCATATAGTCCGGATTCAGGTAAACCTTTTTGGCAAGTTCCTCCCGGCTGATGGCGATATCATCCTTGAGAATAGCCTGTATTTTGCGTACAATCTGTTCCGGTTTGCCAGAGGAGGGCGAATCAGCTGCCGGCATGGTCAGGTAAGTTCTGTCCGGACGTTTGCGCAGCGTCTGCACGGCATTTTGTATGGTCTGGCACAATTCCTCTTTGTCAAAAGGTTTTAACAGGTAGGCAAAAGCATGGCAGGAGATTGCTTCTTTGGCATAGAAAAAATCACTGTGACAGGTCAGAAACAGTATCAGTGTCTCCGGATAGTTTTCCAGCAGCCAGTGTGCAAACTCCAGCCCGGTTCCATTTGGCATTTCGATATCGCAGATAATAATCGGGATCTGTTGGCTGCGGCAGATTTCTTTGGCTTTTGTAATATTACTGCAGGAAAAGACTTCTCCGATTCCCAGACTGGGCCAGGGAATCGTCTGTGACAATGCTTCTAAAGCGTAGATTTCATCGTCAATCAGCAGCAAATCAAATATATTATCCATTTTAAATCCCCTTTATTCTCGATTGTCTGTGTTTGCGGCGGCAGGAAGCTTCATACAGATGCAGGCGCCTTTATCCGGAAGATTTTCACAGGTGAACCATTGTCCCGCACCATACAGGTAATATAATCTCTGTCGTATATTGGCAATGCCAATATGGGAACCGCTGCTGAGACCTTTGGATTCGGTCTGCGGTTTTACGTCTCCGTCCATTGGGCCGATGGGTGCGTTAAACTGTGTCAGGGCTTCTTTTGGGAAGCCTTTTCCGTTGTCCTCAATACGGACGCTCAAAAACGGTGCGCCTTCGCAGATTTCGGTATATGCTGTGATGCGAATCTGCATTTTCTGTGTATCATGGTAGGCATGTTTAAAAATGTTTTCCACAAAGGTGTGGCAGGAAAGCACTGGAATTTTCCATTCGTAAGCTTCTTCTTGTATTTCATACTCTGTCGTAAGACAATTCCGGAAGCGGATTTGCTGGATATGCAGGAAGTTTTTGATGTGTTCGAGTTCTTCCGCAAGCGTAACCAGGACGTCGGGATTTTGAAACAGATAACGAAAATGTTTCATCAGAGCAGAAGAAAAATCCGCGACCAGTTCAGAACGTCCGCTTAATCCGAGGCTGTATAGAAGATTCAGGCAGTTTAAGAAAAAATGAGGCTTAATCTGCAAAGTCAGATAAGCGAGCCTGGCATAAGCCTGATTCAGTTTTTTTTCGTAGACCTGGATTTTCAGATTATCAATCCGGCAGATCATATGGTTGAATGTCTGAATCAGCCTGGCAAATTCATCATTGGTATCGGGAACAGCGATTTGAGAGTCGTAATCCCCCTGCTGGATAGACTCCATCGCGGCAGTGACGGAAAGGATGGGGACAATCATTTCTTTGTATACGCTGTAAAGCTGAAAACAGAAAAACAGCAGAACCAGCAAAAATAAAAGCACTATAATGTACAAAAACTGCGAGAAAGCCCCAAGAATGGCTGTTTTGGGGATATACAAAGAAATGCGGTAATCGTTGTTGGAAGAATCCACAGGTATAGATACAAAATGGCTGTCTGTAAAATCAGAAGCGCTGAAATCGTAATCAGGAAAGAGCGGAAATTCTCTACCATTTTTGCCGGACAGAGCCAGAGAGCCGTCCGTAGCAGTTTCCAGTTCTCTCAGTCCCTCAAAGACATAACTGCAGACGCCAAAAGATCCTACATAAACATCCTGGTATTCCATAATTTCAATCAGGTAGTTTTGTCCGTTTACAGGGCAGAAATTCCATCCGCTGAAAACAGGTTTCTGCTGGGAAGCGGTATCTTGCGGCAGGCAGTTTTCGCGGATGTATGCTTTTACAGACTTCCGTTCCTCAAAGGAATCATAACTGGAGCTTTCCAGGATTAAAATGTCTTGTTCCGGACAATAGAAAAACAGGCTGCAGTAGCCGCCGAACGTAGCGAGATAATCTGAAAAAGATTTTTGTATGTAAAGCTGGGTGGTTTGTGTAAATTCCGGGGAAGAAATCAAAGAATACCTGTCTTCGTCGAGCAGAAAAGAAAACAGGTAATTGGAGGTATGATATAAATCCTTGTCCACAGTTGCAAGGTGGAGCGATATGGTGTTATGATTGTACTGGATACTCTGCCTTGTCATCAGACGGCTGGCGTACTGACCGCTGACAAAGATAAACAGAAGCAGAGGAACAGAAGTAACAATGTAAATAAAAAACAGCCGGGATCTGATTGAGCTGCTGCGTTTTTGTCTTTTTTTATACATGCGACACCATCCTTTGTCAGTATTATACAACGAAACACATTGGAGATAAAGAGGGAAAGGAAGGATTTATGAAAAAAAACAGATTCAAAAGATACATATTTGTATTTGCAATATATTTGTCCATATGCCTCTTATCGGGCTGCGGCCGAGAAGAGCCGCAGGAAGAACGTGAGGATTCGGTAATCTATATTGGAATCACAGGAAGCTCAGGGATTTACCAGGATCTGGAGCGGGTCAATATGGAACTGGAACAGCAGTTTATAAAAAAACTGGGCGTTCGGGTTCGTCTGATTAATACAGGTTTGGAAACCGGGGAGAATTACTACAAAAACAGGCAGATGGGCGTGGATATTTTTGGGATGTATTACGACGCTTTTTGTTCCTGCGTGCAGAAAAATCTCCTGCTGGATATCAGTGACTATTTAGACGCGGCTCCGGCGTTAAAAGAAGCGCTTAATGAGAAAGCGGCTCCGCAGGATTTGGGGCGGGACGGCGTATTCGGCGTCCCCAAACCCTTGAGCGACCTGCACAGTAACGGCGTTATTTTAAACCGCGCCTGCGTTGAAAAATATAAATTTGACGTATCGCTCGTCAGGCAGGCGGAGGATTTGGAGCCGCTTTTTGAAGTTATACAGTTAAATGAGCCGGATATGGTTCCATGGGCGTTGGAAAAAAGACGGAACGCCGTACTGGAACGGCAGCCGGTTGCGGATATCTTAGATAACTGCCTTTCCGGTATTCTGTATGAGGATAACCAGCCTGTGGTCTGTAATATTTACGAAACGAAAGCATACGAAGAACAGGTTAAACTTGCAAAACGCTGGCAGGAAAAGGGGTATTTGGCCAGAGATATTCTCACCTGTATTGAGAATGGTAAAAATATGGTGCTGGCAGGAGAGGCGTTTGCGACTGAGTGTGTGATTAAGCCGGATGAAACGCAGTATGATGAAAGCATTTATGGAGATAAAATTGTGGTTGTCCCGTTTGAGAACCGTCCGGTATCAGATACGGAGAGCGACTGGGTATATGTCTGGGGAATATCTGCCGACACCCGCTATCCGAAAGAAGCTGTGCAGGCGCTGGATCTGCTTTATTCTGATCCGGAGATTTTAAATATAGTGCTGTATGGGGTGGAAGGGGAAGATTATGAGGTTGAAGAAGACGGCCGCTTTTCTTTTCCTGCACAGGATGTATTGGACAAAAGCAGTTATACGAATACGTCGAAATGGAAATACAACACACTGAAAGCAGGAGTATGGCAGGGTATGTCTCTGGATCTGCAAGGGGATTTTCAGCGTTTTGCCGATTCAGCAGTCCGGTCTGCAGCTTACGGTTTCTGGCTGGACGAACAGCAGCTTACAGTGGATCTTATGAAACTTCGGAAGATTGTTAACGAGTACACGCCGTGGCTGGAAACAGGTCTCTGTGATACGGACAGTTATCTTATAGAATTCCGGCAGCGGCTGCAGGCAGCCGGATCGCAAAGACTGGTGGAAGAAGTGCAGCAGCAGCTGGACGACTGGAAAATGTCGGAAAAAGAATAGTAAAAATCGGAAAAACGGTAGTTTTCCTCCGGGAAGTTTTTTTATAATGTAAAACATAAGTAATAAAAATATAAGGAGGAAAGGGTAATGAGAAACAAAGTAGTAAAATCGGCGCTGTCTCTGGTATTGGCGGCATCGCTGGTGATGACGGGCGTCGTGCCGTCTGCGACAGTATTAGCGGAAACGCAGGCAAACGGTCAGAGCGCAATGGCGGTATCTGCGGGAGAAGGAACAGCAGACAGAAGCAAAATGGAAAAAGAACATGCTGAGATATCCAAACGCGCGGCAGAAGAGGGAATCGTTTTGCTGGAGAATAAAAATGAAGTTCTTCCAGTGGCAAAAGGCACGAAAGCAGCCTTGTTTGGTACGGGAAGCTACGCTACCATCAAGGGAGGTACAGGTTCCGGCGATGTTTATAACAAGTATACCATAACGATTTATGATGGGCTGCAGTCGGTCTATACTTATTCCAATCAGAAGTGGTGGGATAATTATATCAAAACCTTCAATGAAAAGAAGCAGCAGGCGGCTTCCGAGAAGAAGTCCAATGAGTATGTAACGTTTGTAAAGGGAAGTTTCGGCGGTGCAGATTCGTTCCTGGCTATTGATCAGCCGCTGTCACAGTCAGACATTGACAGCGCAAAAGCAAACGGCGTCGACACAGCGTTTTATACAGTCAGCCGTACATCAGGCGAAGGCGCGGACCGCGCGATTGACAAGGGAGAATACTACCTGTCTGATGTGGAGCGCGGCAATATCGAGCTGATGGCAAAGAATTTTGACAAGACAGTGATCCTGTTAAATGTGGGCGGTATCGTAGATACAAAATTCTTTAAAGAAATCAATGGTTTAGACAGCCTTGTGCTGGTATCGCAGGCAGGTATGGAAGGCGGTACCGCGATGGCGAACATTTTAACAGGCGCAGTGACCCCGTCCGGCAAATTGTCCGATACATGGGCAGCGGATTATAAGGATTATCCGGCCAGCGAGACGATCGGCGACCACGATAACAATACAGATCAGGAAGATTATACGGAAGGCATTTATGTAGGGTACCGTTATTTTGACAGCTTTGGCAAGACCCCTGCTTATGAATTCGGCTATGGAAAATCTTATACTAAATTTGAAATGAAACCTGTTTCTGTGAAAGCAAATGCAGATACCGTTGACGTAACAGTCAATGTGAAAAATACAGGAAATGTTTATTCCGGAAAAGAAGTCGTACAGGTATATTTCTCCGCACCGGACGGCGCGCTGGAAAAACCGTATCAGGAGCTGGCAGGTTTTGCAAAGACGGATGTGCTCGCACCGGGCGCAAGCCAGAATCTGACCGTTTCTTATAAGACCACGGAAATGTCTTCTTACAGCGAGGAAAAAGCCGCTTATATCATGGAAGACGGCAATTATATAATACGTGTCGGAAACAGTTCCAGAAACACGAAAGCTGCCGCTGTTTTGACATTGTCCAAAGATGTAATCACAGAACAGCTCAGCAATCAGCTTCAGAATGACAGACAATTTAAAGATCTGAGCGCAGCGGGTGCTTCTGCTTACAGTTATGCAGGAGAAGCGGCAGAAATCGCGGCGGCAGCGCGGATCGCGCTTCCGGCAGATGCTTTTAAACCTTTAAATAACGCTTCTAAGATCGATGAGGAAGCAGTAACGACTTATCTTACCGCAGAAGCAGCGAAAGATTATACTGCAGCAGCCAATGAGAAGGTTGAGACCGTTCAGGCAGCTCCGGAAGGAACAAAACTGATTGACGTTTATAAGGGAACTGTTTCCATGGAATCCTTTATTGCAGGACTGACAAATAAACAGATGGCAAATATCGTAAACGGGATCAGCGGAGCAGATACATCAGACGCCACAGACTGGGGTTCTGAGTCAAACAGCGTGCAGGGAGCAGCAGGCGAGACAACCGGAAATTACGGAGGAACCCTGGGAATCCCGAACACCGTGGAAGCTGACGGCCCGGCAGGCGTGCGTGTCACAGAGCCGGCGGACAACGCCACAGCGTTCCCAATTGGAACATTACTGGCACAGACCTGGAATCTTGAGATTTTAACAGAAGTCGGACGTGCAATCGGCAAAGAGATGAATGAATTTGGCGTTACCTTATGGCTGGCTCCCGGTATGAACATCCACAGGGATCCTATGAACGGACGTAACTTTGAGTATTATTCTGAAGATCCGGCGCTGACAGGTTATGTAGGCTCCTGCATTACAGCGGGCGTACAGTCGAATCCGGGCGTGGGCGTGACAATCAAACATTATATTACCAATAACCAGGAGACAAACCGGAGCAAAGTAAACACATCTGTTTCTGAGCGTGCGTTAAGAGAGATTTACCTCAAAGGTTTTGAAATGGTTATAAAATCCGCACGGCCTATGGCAATTATGAGTTCTTATAACAAAGTGAACGGAGCGTATGCATGTGAAAACTTTGATTTGCTGGAGTCTATCCCGCGCGGTGAATGGGGATTTGACGGCATGGTTATGACAGACTGGGTTGCAGGTTCAAGAGCAAGCGTCAGCGGCATGATGCATTCCGGTAATGACCTGGTAATGCCGGGAATGACACAGCAAAGAATTGTAGACGCGCTTGCAGGCACGCCAAGCAACGACCTTGACAAAGATAAAACTCTGGTTTTGGGAGACGTGCAGAAATGCGTTGGCAGAGTTCTGACTATGATTATGAGATCCCTGCAGTTTGGCAGAATGTACAGCGAGGTAGAGGTGAAAGCGCATACGCCCGCTGCTGAAAACTTAATCACTTATTTGACTTCCAATAATGGCAGTATTACAACAAAAGCAGATGAACTTGAAAAGAAAGTTACAGAATTAGAGAAGACGATTGATCAGTTGAACAAGGATCTTGCAGCAAAAGATCAGCAGGCTCAGGGTGCGGCGAATAGCGCCAAAGAGCTGCAGAAACAGTTGGAAACACTGCAGAAAGAGCTGGAAAAGGTGAAGTTTACTTCACAGACAATGAACTTGAAGAAAGCAAGCGGCAAGAAAAAGAGTATTGCTGTAAGCTGGAAGAAAGTTTCCGGCGCGGAAGGTTATGAAATCAGCTATTCTACGAAGTCCAGTTTCAAGAAAGCAAAGAAAGTGACCGTAGGCAAGAAGGCTTCCGCTACGATTAAGAAATTGAAGTCAAAACAGAAATATTATGTGCGCGTACATGCTTATAAGAAAGTAAACGGCAAGAAAATTTATACGCAGTACAGTAACGTAAAAACAGTAAAAACCAAATAAAGAGCGCAAAAAGAGAGTTTGACTATATTTTGACGGCTCGCAGATCAGCTCAAAGACTGTGCCCTGGCAGACAGATCATCTGCCGGGGCATAGCTTTTTTTATAGGAAATAAAAAATGCGGTTTCACAGAAGCTGAATAGGCAGTTTTGGAAACAATGTAGAATTTAGTTCCGGGGTTGACGTTGTAAAGGAAAATGGGAACCTCTGGTGAGGTTCCCGGATGAAAGTATGGTTGCATAGTGTTTCCTCCTAATATTTTTGCGTGATAAGCGAGTTGCCGCGGGTAAGGCTGCTGTTGACAAGAGTTTTCAGAAATTCCAGGAAATGATACGCGGAATCACCAAAGACAATCCCTATGGCGTGAAGTGCCCTTACTGCGGCAGTACGAATGTGAAACGTATTTCCGCTTTTGCAAAATTCGGCATATTTGCCTTGTTTGGAATCTTTGCCCTGGGAAAAAATTCCAAGCAATGGCATTGTCAAAAATGTGACAGTGATTTTTAATCTCGTTCTTCTCCACTTGTCCATTCATTTCATTTTCTAAATAACCATAAAAGCGGGAGCCGTCAAGGCTCCTGTTTTGCCGTCCTGCCAACTCCGGCAAAGGGAGTTCCACATGCATGATGGCCGGGGGCAGTTCCCAGCCCATAATTTCCCGTCATGCCCGGGATTAGTCCTGACTATGCCTTCCTGCGCTGGCGTTGCATCCGGGCGCAGGCTGCCCTGGTAGTCGATGAGATTAGCACTCGCCTCTGCGAGATTACCGCCGGAACGCGGCTGCACGTTTGTGCGCTGTCATCTGCTCGTTGGGAAGAGCCGGCGGATTGTTACGATTTCCACCTGTCGCCAGGAAGAAAGTGTACCGTCAGTTTGACTTCCGTTCAAGGGCTCCAATTATGAGGGAGCCGGGTCCATATGCAGAGGGACCCCATATCTGCAGTTTCAGCCGTGTATGCCACGGCTTCCCGTGCAAAAAGCCTGTATCCAGGCAAAACGCAGCGGGCTCGGCATATTCAAAGAGGGACGACTGTATGGTTTGCCCTACCGAGGTTTTTGAAACTCATGATTCCGCCTGCAATTGCGCCCAGAGAGCCTAAGGCGGAGATTTTTTCACTGACTGAGTTTAAGGCGCCGACGCCTGTGGAGCCTAAGTCCAGGAAGAATTTGAGGAGATCGGAATCCATGAGGGCGGCAGAGAGCTGTTCCACTTTGTTTTGGAAGACGGCTGTCCTGCCGGCGAGGGAATCCAGATAATCGGCGTTGGCCTGTTCTGCCGCGCCGAAACTGTTTAAGGCGGACGACACGGCAGATTCCACGCCAGCCCAGTTGTCCATAAGGGCGGCGAAAACTTCTTTCTGCCCGTCCCCCACAGTGGAACTGGCAAAGGCGTCTTTGGAGGGCGCGTCCAGACTGTCCCAGACGCCGTTAAGCTCACTTAAGACGTCAAAAACATTCCTGGCTTCGCCGTGAGTTTCCCTGAGCTTTGAGAAGATGGCAATTTCTCCGCCGGCAACCTGGTCCATGTCCTTTAAAACATCGTAAGCCCCGGAGAGGAGGCCGAGCATTTCTGCAAAGGATATGCCGGCTGCATCGGCGGATGCAGAGAGCGTTAATGCCCCCTGCGCCAGGGTGTCAAAATCTGTGCTCCCGTGTTTGGCTGCGCCGGCGAGCGAGTCATTGATTGTGGAGGCAAACACGGTATGTTCCCTGAGATTGCCAAGGAGCGTTTGCAGGTACGCTATGGCGTCGCCAGCGGAGTCTATGCCGGAGGAAATGCCGCTCATTTTTAATGCCTCCCCGGCCAGAGCCAGGGACTGCTGCATATCATATCCGGCTTCGCTGGCAGAAGTGATATAAGAGAGCGCTTCTGTGCCGCTCCTGCCGAAGGCGTCGCCCATGCGGAACGCTTCTTCTGTGAGCTGTTTGAGTTCTGAGGCGGAGAGCCCGGAAGTTTTTGCAAGGTTTACAAGCGTGCTGTCCAGTTCCATTACATTGCCTTTCATTTTTGCAAAAAGCTCAATGCTTTTCATCAGCATACCGTCAGGCAGGTAATAATCTGTCAGGGCAGAGAGCCCTTCTGAGAGGGCATTCTGCGTCTGTTCCGTGTTGTTTTGATCGTTATCGTTGTTCATGTGATAACCTCCTTGTCATAGTTGCGTGGTTTATAAGCTGCATATATGTAAACAGGAGCTTTCCGGGATCAAAGGGAAAGTCCTGGGATGTTCCGTGGAAGAAATATTTTCTATAAGGTATATATGTAGTCGGAAAAAAGCGCTTAAGCGCAGGTATCATCAGGTGTGAAAGCTATTTTAACTGTGTGATTTTGCAGAGGGTCTTACGGAACGGCCAGAGAAGCAAACTGATATGAGAAGCAGGGGAGTTGCGCCTTGAAATGGTCGTAGTATGATCATATATTGAATACAGAAAAAGAAGAGGCTTACAGCATGGCAAAAAGATACCGATACGAAAGCCAGACATTGTACGAAAGAATTGGTGAAATACTGTTTTGCAATTGTACCTGGAAATGTGAGCGTTCTGTTTAAAAACACTGGTCCCGTTTTTGCGCATGAGAAAAGACCAGCGGGGGAGCCACTGGTCTTTTCTATGAGGGGAGTATAAATAATTAATAAGGGGTATAACTTATAAAAAAGTTCTCCAAAGGAGAAATCCTTTTTACAAGACTAATTATAATACAGCTTGTCTGAAAATGCAAGAAAAAATTTAAAAAAACTTAAAAAAACTTTTTCGAAGAGAGTTCATGCCCTCAATTGGCGGTTCCGCATGTAAAATTTATATTTTTATAATATTTTTGTTAGGGAAACAATCTGGAAAAAAAATATATATTATGTTATAATTTCATAGATTATTTTCTGTGATACATCAAATATTGTAATAGGATGTTTCTGAAACAGGAAGAATAGAAGTAAAAGTACATGAGAGATAAGTCAGGAGGTAATTGCAATGGCGAGAGATACACAGAATAGCCGTGGTGTGGAAGGAAAGCGAAAAAGCAGCAGGAGAAAAAGGCAGAAACGAAAAATGATTATCATTGCGCTGGTAATTTTACTGGCGTTGATTTTGATTCCAGTGGCGTTCTCCTGGAGTAAATATGAGAAAATGGGAAAAATTATTATTAATGATAAGGACGTCAAGATCAATCAGCTGGAACCAGACACCAAAAAGACCCTGGAAGGCTATGAGAATATTGCATTATTCGGACTTGATAACCGTGATACCGGCAATTATGAGAGCGGAAACAGCGATACAATTATTGTGGTAAGTATTAATAAGAAAACAGGAGAAATTAAAATGGCTTCTGTGTACCGTGATACGTATCTGGATATCGGGGAAGATAAATTCCGTAAAGCGAACTCTGCTTATGCCAACGGGGGACCTAAGCAGGCGATTGAGATGCTGAATAAAAATCTTGATCTGGATATTACCGATTATGTAAGCGTTGATTTTGGCGCTTTGGTGGATGCCATTGACCTTTTGGGAGGCATTGACATTGACGAACTGTCACCCGAAGAGGCAAAATGGCTGAATGGCTACGTTGTGGAGACAAATGAAGTTACCGGGCACAACAGCGGTACGGTATCTTCAGGCACCAATGTACATCTGGACGGCGTGCAGGCAACCTCTTATGCAAGAATACGTTATGTGGGACTGGACTATGAGCGTACCAACCGCCAGCGTACTATAATTACGAAAATGTTTGAAAAGGCAAAAGACTGCGACTTAATGACAATGAATAGTCTTATGGATAAGCTGCTTCCTCAGATTTCCACCAGTTTAAGTCCAACAGAGATTTTAGGGCTGGCAGGGAATGTGGCAAAATATCATATGGGAGAGAATACAGGATTCCCGTTTGATAAAGAATCTCACGATGTGGGAAGTATGGGAGATATGGTAATTCCGATAGATCTTGAGAAAAATGTGATCCAGCTTCATGAGTTCTTATATGAAAATGAGACGTATACGCCGTCTCAGACAGTTAAGGAGTTGAGCGAAACCATCCATTCCAATACCGGTTATTAAGAGCCGAACGATACAGTTATATATGATACCAGATTGTTTATAAGGGAGATGCGTTATGGGAAAAATATGGAAATTTGTAAAATTCTATACCATGGCGATGGTATGCGTATTATTTTTGGGAGCAGGCATGAAATCAGAAGCGGGAACGATCGGCACAGTGAGCGGGTTAAAGCAGATCTCTGCAGGTCCAAACAGAGTGGAAATCAGTTGGAATGCGGTAATTGGCAATCATATCCGGTATAAGGCGGAGCTGTGCGAGAATAAGAATTTTACAGGCGGAATTATGGATAATCTTGAGGCAGAAAATAAAGGCAGCGATTTGCCCAGGGAGACATTTTCCGGACTTACGCCAGGTAAGAAGTATTACGTCAGGGTGACGGCTTTTACCTATACGGAAGAACAATTCTGCTGGGGAACGCCGTCTGTCGTTCTCGAAGTGGTGACGGCTCCTGAGAGCGATAAAATCCAGAATTTCAGACAGACGAAAGCCACGGAAACCAGTATTACGGTGTCGTGGAAGAAATGTGCGGAAGCAAACGCTTATCAGCTTACCTATGGTAAAAGAGGAGGAGATTTAAGCGGCAGAAAGACGGTTCTGATTGATAAGGCAACTTCTTACACCGTCAGAAAGCTCAGCAGAAATGCGGAATATAATTTTTGGATTTGTCCGGTGAAAAAAAGCGCGGACGGTTTCTGCGCGCTGAGCAGTTATACGACAAATCTTCAGGAATGTCCGGTATTGCCGGCTAAAGTCAAAGGCGTGGAAGCAAGTTTCTGGAGTCCTACTTCGGAACATCTGGATTTGCAGTGGGAACAAAGCGAATCAGCAGACGGTTATCAATATCAGGTTTACGCGGAAGGAGGAAAGAAGGCGCTGCTTGGCGGCAGGAAAAAGGAAAATGGGAACAGTACCAATTTATCTACCAACAAGCTGAAAAGCCTTCGTTTCCTGAAACTCCGGATGCGTGCTTATATTAATCTTCCTGGAAACACGCAATCGGGCAAGTGGTCGGATTGGATCTATTTTTCCAGACAGCCGGATGTGGAGACACAGAATACAAAGAGCGGCGTGAAACTCACCTGGGATAAGGTGAGGGGCGCTAATAATTATACCGTGTACATTTCATCCAGAAGAGATTCCGGATATAAGAAAGTGAAAAATACGTCCAAAACTTCCGCCACTGTTAAAAAATATGGAAAATCGGGCCTTAAGTCCGGCAAACAATATTATTTTATGGTAGTGGCAAATAAGAAAGTGGGAAAAAAGACGTTTCAAAGCACCAGAAATTATTGTTTCTGGATTACATACAGAAATTGAGTATGGGCAAGTTCGTCCAAGGTTTCCAGATTAACGCTGTTTTATACTTTGGAAGATGTTGCACCAGGCGGAGATAGCAGATGAACGATAAGATAAAGAAATTGGTTTCAATTTTTAAGGGCAGGAACAAAATGACAGACAGTCTGCGCTTCCGGATGTTTGCCATTTCCCTGGTATGCGTGTATTTGATTCAGACGGGAATTTTCATATTAATGGGCTGCCGGACTCTGGCAGCCGTAAATCTGATGGTTTGTCTGCTTATTTTAACTGGCGTGTGCAGCAGAAAAGAAAGCAATTATCTGAGGTGGTTCAGCATTGTATATTTTGCTGCCTGCTTTCAGCCTTTGTGTTCTTGCGTGCTGTTGGGATGGACATATGGATTTTCCCTGTATAATATGGTAATGATCCCGGTGGTGTTTTATCTGCTGTACATGACAGAGTGCATAGAAAATCCTAAAAAATATGCCCTGATCTATACTCTGATAAATTGCGCCGCGACTCTTGTACTCCGCAATATTGTATATAAGGGGCATCCTTTGTACTATTTTCCGGTCGGTACAGATTTTAAAGTTTCCTTTTTTAATAATATTGTATGTTTTCTGTTTCTTATTATCTTCTCTACATTATTTATACTGGAGCTGACCGTCAGCAGAAGAGAACTTGAAGAACAGAATCAGAAGCTGTTCCGTCTGGCTAATTATGATGAACTGACCCAGCTTCGCAACCGCAGAAGTATTCTCACAGAATGGAAGAAGATACAGCGCATGGATTATTGTGTAGTTATGGGAGACATTGATAATTTTAAGAAAGTGAACGATACTTACGGGCACGAGCAGGGAGACGAGGTTCTGAAAATGGTGGCGGCCAGCATGTCAGGTGCAGTTGAAGACACGGACTATGTAAGCCGCTGGGGCGGGGAAGAATTTCTGATGATTATATTTGGAGATTTGCCGTATACGCTGAAAGTGGCAGAGAGAATTCAGCAAGAGATTAAAAAAAGGGAATTAACGGTTGGAGAGCAAAAGGTTTCTGTAACCATGACCTTCGGTATTTCTCAATGCAGCGATGATTCGCGGGGAAATATTGATGAACTGATCCGTCAGGCAGACAGTCGCCTTTATCTGGGCAAGAGAGCTGGAAAAAACTGTATTATAATCAGGGATGAGTGATGAAAAAAGGGGTAGTAAATATTGGAAGTGTACGGGAACGCAGCCTGTACACTTTTATAAACTCAGAAAATACAGGGCTTTGCGGAAAATGTAAAGTTTTTGTAATATCTATACTGCAAGGTTGTACTGAGAAAAAAATTGTGATACCATAAGTACGATATAAATTCAATTAAGAAATATAACAAGGAAAAAGTAAGTTGAAACGGAGTGTGGAAAATGAGATTGTCTAAAAAATTGATTGCAGCAGCGCTGTCTGTATGTATGATTGTATCTGTGCCCGGTATAAATGTACGGGCAGAAGAGCGTTCCGACAAACAGAGGGAAGAAATAATAACAGAAACAGACAGCAGCGCAGAGGAAGAGAAACAGACGGCGGATGAAGGGCAGAACGAAGCGGCGGAAAATACTGCAGAAGAAGAGAAACAGATTTTGCCGGGCAGCCTGGAGTTTGTCATGCAGGAAAGCGCTTCTGTAAAGGCGCCCGGCAAACAGGTTATAGCGGCAAGTCTGGGACAGGCAAACGCCGCGGTAGAACGGGCGCAGCTCTGCTACCGGAACAAAGACGGACAGGAATTTATCGCAGAGTCGGCGGGAACTGCCGGAAACATTGTAAAATTTGAGATAACATTTGCTGCGAACGTTCAGTCAGACCTGTATGAGCTGTCTTATATCCTCTATGAAGCTAACGGTGAAAAATATCAGGTAAATTTTAAGGAACTTGCAATGGAGGTAAAATTCGGCGTAAATTGTGAGGCAGACGCGGAGCCGGATGAAATGCTGGTGGATGAGGACATACTTCAGGAAGTGGAAGCCAATGTGGTTACGTTCGATGAGAATGGAAATGTGATTTCTGAAAATTCAGTTCAGGATGTGTTAGAGGAAACGCAGAGTTTACAGCGTTATTCAGCGCAGCGTTCTTCGGCAGCGTCCAGAGCGGCAGGCAGTATGGTGATTATGCTGGATCCCGGGCATGACAGTACCCATGCGGGAGCCAGGGGAAACGGATGTAAGGAAGAAGAAGCGGTATTAAAGATTGCCAATTATTGCAGACAAGAACTGCAGAAATATGCAGGCGTTACCGTTTATATGACAAGAGAGAGCAATGTCTGTCCAAACGGCGGATCTTCTGTGGATTCAGGGACCTGTAATGCGAAAAGAGTAGAACTTGCAGTCAAAAGAAAAGCAGATGTGTATGTAAGTTTTCATCTCAATTCCAGTTCCAGTTCCGCTCCTTCCGGCGTAGGCGTGTATTATCCCAACAGCAATTACCGGCCGGCCATCGGAACGGAAGGCAAGGGCCTTGCTACTGAGATTTATAAGAAGCTCAAGGAACTGGGGCTTTCTACCTGGGCTGGCGGAACCCTGATACGTAATTCAGAGAACAATACCCTGTATCCGGACGGATCCCTTTCAGATTATCTGAGTATCATACGCAGGAACAAACTTGCGGGAATTCCGGCCGTATTGATTGAACATGCATTTTTGAGTAATGCGTCAGACGTCAGCGGATTTTTAAATTCAGATATCAAACTTAAAAATCTTGGAGTTGCGGACGCTCATGGAATTGCGGCATATTATGGTTTATCAGTGGGAAACGATCAGCCGGAAATTGAATGGATTCAGCCCAGGGGCAGTAATACGCTGCGGCTTAGCTGGAGTCAGGCTTCTTCAGCGGAATCCTACCAGATCTACCGAAGCGATTCAGAAAATGGAAGCTTTACAAAGATTGCGGAGCTCAACGGAGACAAATACGATGATGAGAAGGTAGCTCCGGGAGCCGAATATTATTATAAAATATGCGCGGTATTCTCGGATGGAAGCAAGTCTTCCTATTCCAAAATATATTCTGGCAGAACGCTGGCGGCTCCCACGATTAACGGCGTTGTTTCAAAAAGAGGCGGTAAGCTGGATATCAAATGGAGCGAAGTAGAGGGTGTGGAAGAATATGACCTTCTGCGCAGCGATACAAAGGATGGAAGTTATAAGAAAGTTACTTCAACAACAGAGAATGAATTTGTTGACCAGAATGTGGAACTGCAGAAAAATTATTTCTATAAAGTGCGCGCCAGAGGAGGAGACAACAACGGCTATGGCAGCTATTCGCCTGTATCGTCCGGCTGGGCGGTGCCTAAAACTACGATTACAAGCGTCAGTTCCAAGACCAGCACATCCTTACAGATCCGCTGGAAAAAGGTGAAGAACGCCTATGCGTACCGTATTCAGAGAAGTACTTCTAAAAAAGGAAAATATAAAACAATCGCAACTGTGAAAGACGGGAAAAATTCTTACATAGATACAAAAGTAAAAGAAAAAAAGAATTATTATTATAAAGTTCAGGTAATGAACCGGGTAAATAATAAGACCGGTTACGGCAGTTACTGCAGCCCGGTTTCGGGAAAAACCATTACAGGTACTTCTATGGTCTATGTGAGATCCAAAAGCAGCGGCAAAATGGAATTGAAATGGAAAAAAGAACCGCTGGCCTATGCTTACGGCATTAAGCGTAGCACTAAGAGGAACGGGGAATATACGAAAATTGCCGAGATCCGCGACCGTGATATTACAACGTATATAGATAAAAATGCAAAAGGCGGCCAGAAATATTATTATGCCGTAGAAGTGATCATTAAGAATAAGGGCGTCCGAAATTACAGCGGCGATTCCAAACCCAAAGTCGCTACAAATATAAAGAAGGTCAGCATAAGTTCCTTACAGACAGGAAACGGGGGAATTACCCTGACCTGGGAAAAGGCAGCCGGAGCCAATACTTATATTGTTTATAGAAGCAATACCAACAGCGGCGGCTTTTTGCAGATTGCAAAGATCAAAAATGCGGATTATACCTCGTTTACAGATAAGAATGTGACGACCGGAGCAAGGTACTATTACCGGGTCCGCGCAATCCGTGAGGGAAAACGTCCGGGATATGGAAGCTACGGCAAGGTTTCAGAGAAATGGATGCTTGCAGCGCCCACGGGATTGAAAGTAACGCCGGTAAAACAGGCGGTGACGCCGGATACTCCGCCTCAGATGCAGCTTCAATGGGATAAAGTCAAAGGCGCGGCAGGTTATGCAGTTTTTAAAAGTACCAAAGCAGACGGCGATTACGAAATGATCGCCATGCTGAGCGGGAATGGAACCGTCAGTTACAAAGACGGTAAAGTAACCGAAGGAAAAGTCTACTATTATAAAGTTGCAGCGGTGGGCACGATAGGCGCCGAAAGTGGAAATGGAGATGAGTCAGCTCCGGTATCAGGCGTAATAAATTCTGTGAAAAAGTAATTTCGCAGATTATATTGGGAAAGAAGGAAAACAGGATATGAGGATAAGAAAGAAAGCCAGAATTGCAGCATGTCTGCTGGCAGCTTCTGTACTGGTAACAGATCTCAGCGGAAATAATAATTTTGTGTATGCCCGGCAGATAAACACCGCTGATGTTTATGCAGCGCAGGATGAAGAACATACAATACAAAAGAGCAGTGTCAGTGCAGATACGGGAGAAGAAATTGTAAAAGAGGAAAATGATCTGAACAGGCAGGCAGAACGGGCATTTGCCGCTTTACTGCAGGAGTATGATCTGTATGGGATGCTGACAAACAAAGCGGTTATTTCGGTTTTGCAGAATCCTGTTTCGGACGCTGCGGTGGTGAAGGAACTTCCCAGCGGATATCAGGTGCGTTTTCAGGGGGCGGTAGTCTGGGAAAGCGACATTTGGTTTCAGATTAGTTTTGCAGTAAATGATAAAGAGTATACGGGATTTGTGCCATACAGCGACGTAATATCTCAGGATGCCAGACTTGAGAATTGGAGAAATCAGTATTTTAACGGGAAAAGAGGCAGAGCAGCGGGAGTCAGCAGCGTGACGCCGACGGAAGGGACGAATTTATCGGCATTTCCTTCAAGCTACCGTTCTTACATTCAGAAGCTGGTCAAGGCGCATCCCAATTGGACGTTTGTGCCTCTGAATACAGGGCTGAAATGGTCGGAAGTGGTAAAAAATGAGATGGTAAATGCCAGAAACCTGGTTCCGGTTTCATCTTCTCTTTTATGGAAATCCACGGCTGCGGAAGATTACAATATGACTACTGGAGCCTGGATTCCCAAGGATGGACAGAGCTGGGTACAGGCGTCGGAATCCATAGTGAAGCATTTTCTTGACCCCAGGAATTTCCTGAATGAAGAATCTGTATTTCAGTTTGAGCAGCTTACGTATAACAGCGCTTACCATAATGAATCTGGTGTGGAAAAAATATTGAGCGGCACCTTTATGGGAAATAAGAAGCTGGAAGATAATTCCGGCGGCGGGATTACCTATGCAAAGGCGTTTATGCAGATTGGAAAAGAGCTGAAAGTCAGCCCCTATTTCCTGGCAAGCCGGGTACGGCAGGAACAGGGAGTGAAAGGAGATTCTAAGCTGATTTCAGGCGATTACCCAGGTTATAAGGGATATTATAATTATTTTAATATCTCAGCGACCGGACTGGGAGAGCAGGTGGTCATTAATGGACTCAAGGAGGCAAAAGAGGAAAAGTGGACCACCAGATATGCAGCCCTGATTGGCGGGGCTAAGAAAACCGCAGAGAGATATATCACCAGGGGCCAGGATACCTTCTATTTACAGAAATTTGATGTGGACGCTTCTCATGACGGTCTGTACTGGCATCAGTATATGCAGAATCTTCAGGCGGCGAATAATGAGAGCAAGAATGTCCGCAACAGTTATGAGTCTATAGGCGCTATCAATAATAGATTTGTATTTAAGGTGCCAGTTTACAGCGATATGCCTTCTTCCGCTTATCCCAAACCGGGCGATAAGCTGGAGAAAACGACTTTGACAGTAAAGAAAAACGGTTACACAGTGGATTTGTCCTGGCGGGAGACAAGCGGCGCGCAGGGATACCAGGTTTACCGTAAGGAAGGAAGCAATGGAACGTATAAGCTTGTAAAAAGTTTAAGCGGACTTGGTTCGACTTCCTGGCAGGATAAGAATATAGAAGTGGGAAACACTTATTATTATAAGGTGAGGAGCTATTTTAAATGGAAGGAAGGCACGCTCCGTTCTTCCTATTCCAGCGAGCAGAAAGCAAATTATGCCATAGCGGCAGCTTCTTTCCAGAGTGTGAAAGTAAAAAATTACACTTCCGTACAATTGTCCTGGGGCAAAAAAAGCGTGTCAGGATACCGCATTTACCGCAAGACCGATTCCGGGAAGTATGTTACCATCGCGACGTTAAAAGGCAGCGGAATTCTGAGTTACAAGGATACTACGGTGGAGCCGGGACATACGTATTCTTATAAAATCCGCAGTTATAAGACGGTGAACGGCAAGAATTATTATTCCAAATACAGCAGCGTGGAAGAAGCTGAGATCAAGATGAAGGTTCCCGGCCTGAAAAGCGCCAGGGCAAAAGGCTCTAAGATCAAGCTTACATGGAAGCGCGATTCAAAAGCGAGCGGGTATTACGTGTATCGTTCTAAAACAAAAAAAGGCGGTTATAAAAAAGTTCAGACCATTACAGGCAATAAGAAGCTGAACTGGACAGACAGCGGCGTTTCTTCCGGGAAATCCTATTACTACAAAATACGTTCCTATGTGAAAACCTCAAATGGAAAGAAAAGCTCCTCCTATTCTAAGCCCTTACAGGCAAAAAGAAAGTAAAAAGGATGTGAAAGATGAAGATTACACCGTACCGACTGAAAAAAGGAATCCGGTATCTGAAACATTATGGTCCCAGGGCGTTCTGGAACCGCCTCTTAGATAAAATGGAGCCGGAGGATGTGCCCTATGGTCCATGGTTTGAGAAGCACAGGGCAAGCGGCCGGGAATTAGAGCAGCAGGCAGTTCAGGAAAAAACGTTTGCCTGCCGCCCTCTGGTCAGCATTGTGGTGCCCTGTTACCGGACGCCGGAAAAATATCTGATCGAGATGCTGGATTCCGTCCGGCAGCAGTCTTACAGCCGCTGGCAGCTTTGTCTGGCGGACGCCACGCCTTCTGATGAGGTAGAAAAGCTGGTAAAGGATTATTGCGAACAACGTCAGGAGAAACGGGTGATATATGAGCGTTTAGGCGAAAATTCCGGGATTGCCCAGAACAGTAATGCAGGAATCCGCATGGCGCAGGGGGAATGGATCGGATTTCTGGACCATGACGACCTCCTGGCGCCGGAAGCCCTGTATGAGATGGTTTTGCTGATGAATCAGGAACCGCAGACGGAGGCGGTTTACTCAGATGAGGACCAGGTGGAGGACACCAGACATGGCCTGACGCATAAAAGCCCTCATTTTAAACCGGATTTCAGTCCGGATCTTTTGCGGTCCAACAATTATATTACGCATTTTTTCTGTGTGAAACGCAGTATTGTGGAACAGACAGGAGGATTTCGCCCGGAATTTAACGGGGCGCAGGATTATGATTTCATTCTGCGCTGTACAGAAAAGGCGCAAAAAGTCGGGCATATACCCAAAGTCCTGTATCACTGGCGGGTACACAGCAATTCCACAGCCGATAATCCCTTAAGCAAACTGTATGCCTATGAAGCGGGCCAACATGCCATAGAGCAGCATTTAACACGCGTCGGACAGCCGGGAGAGGTCAGCCGGCTCGCACATTTTGGATTTTACCGGGTAAAATATCCGGTTGCCGGGAATCCCCTGGTGTCTGTTCTTATTCCCAACAAGGATCAGGCGGATACGCTGCGAAGATGTATACAGTCGCTGGAGCGGTCAACCTGGGAACATTTTGAAGTCGTCATTGTGGAAAATAACAGCCGGGAACCCGCGACGTTCCAATATTATCAACAGCTCTGTACAAAACAGGGAGAAGGGAACGTCTATGGTACCGGGACTCTGGCTGGCGGACAGCCTGTGAAAGTGGTGGTTTGGGAGAGCGGATTCAATTATTCGGCTATTAATAATTTTGGCGCGGGTTACGCACAGGGAGAATACTTTGTTCTGCTGAACAACGATATTGAAATCATCACGCCCGGATGGCTGGAAGAAATGCTGGGCAATTGCCAGAGGCCGGAGGTCGGCATTGTCGGCGCCAGGCTCTATTATCCGGACAATACGGTTCAGCATGCCGGAATTGTGGTGGGAATTGACGGAATCGCGGCCAACATGTTTCCAGGTCTGCGCAGAGGACAGGAAGGCTATTACCACAAGGCGGCCATTCAATTAAATTACAGTGCGGTGACGGCGGCGTGTCTTATGGTGTCCAGGGAGATTTACGATAAGGTTCACGGACTGGAAGAAACGCTCGCCGTAGCGTTTAATGATCTGGATTTTTGTCTGCGCGTAGGCCGTGAAGGGTATCTTGTAGTATATGATCCCTTTGTGGAAGCTTATCATTACGAATCCAAGTCCAGAGGCGGGGAGGATACCAGAGAAAAGGTACGCCGTTTTGGAGAGGAAATTGAATTTATCCGCACAAGGTGGATCGATTTGCTGAAAAAAGGAGATCCCTATTATAACCCCAATTTTTCTCTGAAAAAGTGCAACTACGCCCTGAAACCCTGGAAATAAAAAAACAGAATATCATTGCAGTTCCCACAGAACACAGACGACAGTCATTGAAGTGAAAAGGAGCAGGTTCATTAGAACTTGCCCTTTTTTCAATTCAATGCTACAATAGAGAAATCAAATATACAGAGTTGGATGTGAGAAGAGACATATGATGAAAGTATTTATATGCCCTAAATGTGGAAGTATTACAACGGTATCCAGGCGCAAGGAAGTCTTTTGCCATAAATGCGGAGGGACGCAGATGATTCCTTCCAAACTGACCTTTGCAAAGTATGCACAGATGGATGAACAGCAGCGGAAAGATTATTCGAAAAGCTGGCTTTACATAAGGAATCATACGACAGGCGAATCTTAAATACAGATTCCGGTTACAATAGGAAAGAAATCTGTAAAATGCCTTGCTGCGATTTGGAAATATTAAGGAAACTTTAATAAAATTTCGTTGTTTTCATTGAGAAGTTTATTGTATGATGAGACGTCAATAGTGCAGCAAGTCAGGATGGCGTCCTGCCATGCCTGTACTTTAATTACGAACGTTCGGGGAAGAAATTATGTATAAAAAACAGAAAAAGAGCTGGGTGAAGCACCTGGATTTTCTGATTGTAGATGTGCTTTGCCTGGAGATTACATTTTATCTGTCCTGTCTGCTCAGACTGGGAAGCTTTTACAGGGGATCGGGAATCGGCGAGTATTATAACCGTCTGGCAATTGTGCTGCTTTTGACGGATATCTGCGTTGTATTTCTCTCAGAAGCGTATACCGGAATTTTGCGCCGCAACCGTATTCAGGAGCTGAAAGCTGTTATTATACACTGCAGTACGGTATTTGCCACGATTACGGTATATGTCTGGGCGACCAAGCAGGCGGAGATTTATTCCAGACAGGTTATTCTTGTGTTCTGGGGAGCTTCGATTGTGGTAGAGTATTTCACCAGATGTCTGTGGAAGATTTATATCCGTCAGCGCATGATCCGCGGAAAACGTTTTACCAAGCTGTTGATTGTGACAGAGGACCGTTATGCCGGAGAATGTGTTTCTGATTTTTTAAATAACAGATATAAGGAATTTGAGGTAACGGGCGTGGTGATTGTGGACAAAGACCGTACCGGGGAGGAAATCTGCGGAGCGCCTGTTGTGTCTTCTGCGGACGGCTTTCTGGAGTATGTCCGCTGCAACGTGGTAGACGAAGTGTTTATCAATGGCAACACCAGAGAGAGCAGCGAGGCGCTGGCAAATGAGCTGCTGGAGCTGGGACTGACGGTGCATTTTAATCTGGTGCGGGAATCCCGGCTGATGCCCAATAAGCTGATTGAGCAATGCGGAAAATATCTGGTTCTCACCACCAGTATGAAAATTGCCACGAACCGGCAGATATTTTTTAAGCGCAGTATGGATATCCTGGGCAGTATCTTTGGCCTTCTGCTTACCGGAATTGCCGGATTGCTTTTTGCACCGCTGATTAAACTGCAGTCTCCGGGACCAATCTTTTACTCCCAGACAAGAATCGGCAAAAACGGAAGGCGTTTTAAGTTCTACAAGTTCCGCACAATGATCGTGGGCGCGGACAATATGAAGAAAGAGCTGATGGAACGC
Organism: Lachnospiraceae bacterium; assembly: GCA_910575155.1. Taxonomy (GTDB): domain Bacteria; phylum Bacillota; class Clostridia; order Lachnospirales; family Lachnospiraceae; genus Petralouisia. Next base: position 129,614 of record CAJTDX010000006.1, on the reverse strand, counting down.
AACGAAATGGACGGCCTGATGTTCAAGATGGAAGATGACCCCAGGATTTTTCCGGTGGGGAAATTTATGCGCAAATATTCCATCGACGAGCTTCCACAGTTCTGGAATGTGCTCAAAGGCGATATGAGCCTGGTTGGGACAAGACCGCCCACAGAGGATGAATTTGAACAGTATGAACTTCACCACAAAGCCAGACTCGGCATACGTCCGGGACTGACAGGGATGTGGCAGGTCAGCGGAAGAAGTGATATTAAGAATTTTGAAGAAATTGTGGCACTCGATACCCAGTATATTTCCAACTGGTCGCTTTCCATGGATATACGGATTCTGTTTCGGACAGTAGGAGTGGTGCTGACAGGAAAAGGATCATCATGACAGACATTTCGATTGCCATTGTGGCTTATAACGATGAACAGGATGTGAGAAATGCGGTGTCTTCCATCGAGGAATATACCGCGGCGTCTCTCTCTAAAAAAATATATATTGTGGACAACAGTACCAATGAGAATGCACTGTCCTCTCTTGAACAGGAATATCATGATGTGATTTACCAACGGCCGGGAGAAAATCTGGGGTTTGGAGGCGGTCACAACTATGTTCTGGAAGAACTGGATTCCAGATATCATGCCATTGTGAATCCGGATATACTCCTGAAAGAGGACAGCTTTTCTGTGCTTTTGGACTTTTTGGAGGAACACGAAGCGGGAATGGCCGCGCCGCGGATTGTGGATGAAAAAGGAGAACTTCAGAGCGTATACCGGCGGGAACTGACGGTGTTTGATATGGGGATCCGCATGTTTTTATCGGGACATTTTCAGAAACGCCAGTCGTATCATACCATGCAGGATATGAATTATGAAAAGCCCTTTCAGGCGCCGTTTATCCAGGGGAGTTTTCTGGTGATCCGCACAGAGCTGTTTCAGCGGCTGGGAGGATTTGATTCCCGCTATTTTATGTATATGGAGGATGCAGATTTATGCAGGCAGGTCAATCTTGTCAGCAGTCTGTGGTACTGCCCCGGGACTGCGGTTATTCATAAATGGGAGCGTGGATCTCACAAAGACGGCAGACTGTTTCGCCTGCATATCAGGTCGATGCTGCAATATTTTCGAAAGTGGGGATGGAAATTGTGGTGAACAGGGAAGAAACGGTCCGGGTGTCGGTGGCGATGGTGACTTACAACGGCGCCGCCTATCTCAGGGAACAGATAGATTCTATTTTAAATCAGTTGGGGGAACAGGATGAGCTGGTGATTTCAGACGACGGATCAGAGGACGGCACCCGTTCTATTCTCGAAGAATATAAAGAGAAGAATCGCAGGGTCCGCCTTTTGCAGGGTCCGGGTCAGGGGATTAAGAAAAATGTAGAGCGCGCAATTGCCAATACCAGGGGGCGTTATATCTTTCTGGCGGATCAGGATGATATCTGGATGCCGGATAAGGTGGAGCGGATCCTCAAGGTATTCCGGGAGCAAAAGGTTTCCGTGGCAGTTCACGATGCCAGAGTGTTTCAGGGCGAAGACAGCAGCCATATACAGATGGATTCTTTTTTTGCATTTCGCAGTTCCGGACCCGGAATTGTGAAAAATATCGTTAAGAACAGCTATATCGGCTGTTGTATGGCGTTTCGCAGGGAACTTCTGAAAGCGTTGCTGCCGATTCCGGAGCAGATTGAAATGCATGATCAGTGGATTGGCGTCTTGGGAGATTATTATGCCGGAAAATCCTGTTTTTTGCCGGAGCCGCTGCTTTTATACCGCAGACATGGGGACAACAATTCCGCCATGGTTCATTACGGAGTCTGGCGGATGGTAAGAAACCGCCTGGTGTTTATTTATTTTCTGGGAAAACGGATTATGTGTCTGCGAAGAAAAAACAGTTGCTAAAAGTTGGGAAATAATATAATATAGGTCATAAGTATGTAACATTCTGTAAGACAAATGTAATAAAGTAAAAATAGGTAAGGTGTAGGTATGGCAAATAGCAATAGTAGCCTGGCAAGAGACGCTGGGGGGAAAAGGTCTGTAAGGGCAAAGAAAAAGAAGAAAAGGGTTATTTTATTTGTGGCGGAGCTGCTGGTTTTGGCGGGATTGCTGGTGTGGGTCTGGACAAATGCCAAAATGGACAAGATCCAGACAGACGAGACGTTTGAGTCAAAAGACGTCAAAAATGAAGAGCTGACGGAGGAGACTAAGGATGTACTGGGAGAGTACACAACCATCGCGTTATTCGGACTGGATAACCGCGACTCCAATTCCTATAACAGCGGAAATTCAGATGTGATTATGGTGGCAAGAATTGATAAGGATACCAAGGAGGTAAGGCTGGTATCTGTTTATCGCGATACATATTTGAAAATGGCGGATCTGGACAACACAGACGCTTACAGCAAAGCGAACGCGGCATATGCAGTGGGAGGACCAAAACAGGCGGTGCGTATGCTGAATACAAATCTGGATCTGGATATCCAGGAGTATGTGTCTTTTGATTTTGACGCGGTGGCGGAGGCCGTGGATATTTTAGGGGGTGTGGAAATTCCTGTGACAGAGGAAGAATCGGTACATCTTAATAATTACTGTATTGAAACTTCTGAGGTGACAGGTAAAAGTTATGAGCCGCTTGAAGGCGAAGGAACGTATAATCTCAATGGCGTACAGGCGGTTTCTTATGGGCGGATCCGTTATACGGCCGGGGATGATTTTAAGAGAACGGAACGTCAGCGCCTGGTGGTGAATAAAATGGTAGAGAAAGCGCTTGCATCGGATATCGGAACGATAAACAAGCTGATAGACGCGGTATTTCCCAAGATCAAAACCAGCCTGGGCAAGTCGGAGATCGCAGCTATGGCGATAGACGCGTTTCACTATAAACTGGGGGATAACGCAGGATTTCCATTTGCGAAAGAGAATAAGGTAGTCGATATTTCCTATCAGAAATCAGATGCGGACTGCGTGATTCCTGTAAGTCTTTCGGCAAATGTAAAACAGCTCCATGATTTTTTATATGGAAATACCAGTTATAAGGTGACGGACAGTGTGGAAGGCATCAGCGACGAGATTATGTACCGGACCGGAGTGACCGGAGAAAGCAGTGAATAACAGGAGGATATGATATGTGTGGAATTGTAGGTTATATAGGAAAGTCACAGGCAGCCCCTATTTTGCTGGACGGGTTGTCAAAGCTGGAATACAGAGGATATGATTCGGCGGGCATTGCCGTGTATGACGGAGAGCATATCAGAGGGCAGAAATCGATCGGCCGTCTCAAAGCCCTCAGTGAACTGACGCATGATGGAGCCACGATGCCGGGAACGGCGGGCATCGGTCATACCCGATGGGCGACGCACGGCGCGCCTTCGAATGAGAATGCCCATCCGCATTTTAATGAGGACGAGACGATTGCGGTGGTTCATAATGGAATTATTGAAAATTATCTGAAACTGAAAAAAAAGCTGGCGGAAAAGGAATACCATTTTGTGTCCGACACCGATACCGAAGTGGTGGCGCATCTTCTGGATTATTATTATAAAGGAAATCCCATTGAGGCCATTACCAAGGTGATGCACAGGGTGGAAGGATCTTATGCGCTGGGAATTATGTTTCGGGAGCATCCGGGGATTGTGTATGCGGTGAGAAAAGACAGTCCTCTGATTGTAGGACACGGCAAAGACGGCAATCTGATTGCCTCCGATGTGCCGGCGGTTTTGAAGTATACCCGTAACGTGTATTTTATCCAGAATGAAGAGATCGCGGTATTATCAGAAGACAGCATTACATTTTACAATGTGGACGGGGAAGAGATCCAAAAGGAATCTTCTGCGATTGACTGGGATATCAATGCTGCTGAAAAAGCCGGATATGAGCATTTCATGTTAAAAGAAATGTATGAGCAGCCCAAAACGGTAAGAGATACGCTGAATCCCAGAATCAGGGACGGCGCAGTGGTGATTGAAGAGCTGGGAATGACGGATGAGGAAATCAGCCAGATCCGGAAGATTCATATTGTTGCCTGCGGTTCCGCATATCATACCGGCGTCACGGCGAAATATGTATTTGAGGGCATGGCGCGTATTCCGGTAGAAGTGGATCTTGCTTCTGAGTTCAGATATCGCAATCCTATTTTGCAGGAACAAGACCTGGTAATCATTATCAGTCAGTCCGGGGAAACAGCAGATTCTCTGGCGGCGCTTCGGGAGGCAAAGAGAAAAGGAGTTAAAACGCTGGGGATTGTCAATGTGGTTGGAAGCTCCATTGCCAGAGAGGCCGACAAGGTTATGTATACCTGGGCTGGACCGGAGATTGCAGTTGCCACCACCAAGGCATACAGCGCCCAGTTAGTTGCGGAATATCTGCTGGCAATAAAATTTGCGCAGGTCCGCGGAGAAATTACAGAAACAGAGGTTAGAGCTTATCTTAAGGATCTGCAGAAGCTGCCGGAACAGATCGAGATGCTTTTGAGCAATAAAGAAAGGATTCAGCATTTTGCCAATCGTTATGTTTCTGCCAGAGACGTCTTTTTTGTAGGCAGAGGTATTGATTATGCAATTTCCATGGAAGGATCATTGAAATTAAAGGAGATTTCCTATATTCATTCAGAGGCGTATGCGGCGGGAGAGCTGAAGCATGGAACGATTTCCCTGATTGAGGAGGGAACCCTGGTGGCGGCAGTGCTGACCCAGGAGGATTTATATAAGAAGACCATCAGCAATATTGTGGAACTGACCAGCCGGGGCGCCTTCGTGCTTGCTGTCACCAATGCAGGCAATACGGAGATTGAGAAGGCGGCAGATTATGTCATTTATATTCCTCAGACGAACCGCTGGTTCACCAATTCCCTGGCAATTATCCCTCTGCAGTTATTCAGCTATTATGTATCTGTGGGAAGAGGCTGTGACGTCGATAAGCCGCGGAATCTTGCAAAATCGGTGACGGTGGAGTAAAGCGCGCCTGAACATTTATTTCCGTCGCCTGCTGCCAGAAAGCATTTTTCAGACGCGTTGCAAAACGGCTGATATTTGGATTGGATGCTGTACGTAAGATCATGTTTGAAAATTAAAAATTGCGCAATATATTAGTCCCCCTTTTCCGGATAAAAATGTACTCTCGGAGTTTCTTTGTGCCTGATTTTGCAAGAAGATTTTTTGTAAAATGCACATAAATTTATGAGGCGTACCTGGATGGTACGTTGATTAAATTTGTGTGCATTTGGCGTAAAATTAACTGCAAAATAAAAAAGAAAAGGGGCATAAACGAAATCGGACGCAGCCGCAGCGAATCTGGTACCAAAATTCATGCGGGGAATCAAGTCATCTCTCCCCGGATACCAGAGCGTATTTGAAAAATCATTCCATTTTTCAAACACGCTTTAATAAATTCAATTATATTCTTATTTCTCAACTTATGTTTTTAGAACGTGTCTGAAAATCATCCCCATTATCTGCATTCCCGCTTTGCGTAATATTTATGTCTTATACGGTCGGCGCAGCCCCCGCGCCGGAAGAGAGACTGCCGTCCCATATTTTTTGTAGTGGAATCGCTGACAGTATGGTAAAATCAAGGAACAGAGATAATTATGGTGCGAAAATACATATAGAAAGGATGTAAGACTATGCAGGAGATGAAATGTCCTAATTGCGGAGAAGTTTTCATGGTTGACGAGTCTGGCTATGCACAGATTGTGCAGCAAGTCAGAGATAAAGAATTTGATAAAGAGCTTAAACAAAGAGAAAAAGACTTTCAGGAAATGAAAGAAAAAGATTTAGAGCTGGCGAAAATGAAGCAGCAGGATGAATTTGATAAATTCATTTCTTCCAAAGAAGCAGAACTCGCAGAGAGAGAAAAAGTCATTGAACAATTAAAGGCGCAGGTGTCTGGAAGTGAAACTGAGAAACAGCTTGCAGTCAGTGAAGCCATTCATAAAAAGGAACAGGAACGTGAACTTGCAGTTGAAAAGAAAAACCACGAACTGGCAGATAAGGACCGTATGATCGCTCAGCTGAAAGCTCAGATAGAAAATAGCGAAAGTGAGAGAAAACTGGCTGTTTCAGAAGCCGTTAGCGGCAGAGAGAAAGAAATTTCAAAAAAAATAGAAGAAATAACTGCGCTGAAAGAAAAGTTCTCTGCTGAGGACAGGCAAAAGGATAAAGTCATTCAAGAAATGAAAGCCAGACTCGGAACGCTTGAAACAGAAAAGAAACTGGCGGTTTCAGAGGCGGTTCAGGAGAAGGACAAGGAAATCTCCCAGAAAATAACAGAGATTACGGAGTTGAAAAGCAAACTGTCTAATAAGGAGGCGGAGAACCAGTTAAAAGAACAGTCTTTACACAGAGAATATGAAGATAAACTGAAATCAAAAGATGAATTAATAGAGTATTATAAAGATTTCAAAGCCAGGCAGTCTACGAAAATGGTAGGAGAAAGCCTTGAGCAGCATTGTTTAAACCAGTTTAATTCATTGAGAATGACCGCGTTTCCAGCAGCATATTTTGAGAAAGATAACGATGCGAAAACGGGGAGTAAGGGGGATTTTATTTTCAGAGAAACAGCGGACGGAATAGAATTTATTTCCATTATGTTTGAAATGAAAAACGAGATGGATGAAACTGCGACGAAACATAAGAATGAAGATTTCTTGAAAGAGCTTGACAAAGACAGGCGTGAAAAAAAATGCGAGTATGCGGTACTGGTTTCTTTGCTGGAAATTGATAATGAATTGTATAACAATGGTATTGTAGACGTATCTTACAGATATGAAAAAATGTATGTAATCCGCCCGCAGTTTTTTATTCCGCTTATTACCCTACTGCGGAACGCCGCGTTAAATTCATTGAAATACCGGAAGGAATTAGATCTGGCAAAGCATCAGCAGATCGATATCCTGCATTTTGAAGATAATATGAATACGTTTAAAGAGGGATTTGCACGCAACTATAGAATTGCCAGTGAAAAATTTAAGACGGCGGTTGACGAGATTGATAAAACGATTACGCATCTGCAAAAAATAAAGGACGCCCTGCTTTCATCGGAAAACCAGCTCCGGCTGGCGAATAATAAAGCGGAAGATTTGAGTATTAAGAAATTAACGAAAAACGCTCCGGCGGTGAAGGAAATGTTTGAGGAACTGAAGAATGCAAACACGCTGTAGTTCCTGATGCGGCGCATGTTACGATGTCTTACTGCCGGAGTAATTTTATCAAAGGTAAATTTGGGGAATACGCCGGAGTATGTCTGAAAAACACTTTTTTTTAAAATATTAGACACAAATTCATCACAAATATTCCGTAAACTGCTTATTAGAAACAAAGGACAGCAAAAGAAAGGAGCAGTTTGTTATGGATAAATTTAATGAATATAATAATAATTTTGAAAATGAGAGGAATAATATGGAACAGAGAAGAAACAATGCGGATGCGTCAGGCGGCAGACAGGAACATGCAGAAGTTGTAAATTCCGGTGCAGAGACAAATAGTACAGGCGCGCCTGGTTCTGTTTATTCATACAGTTATGTAAATCAGGAGAACCAGGAACGCAATCCTAACTATTTTGAGAAAAAAGAAGAAGAAAACATTAATAATCAGAGAACCTATACTACCGGAAGTTACGGAAGTTCCCAGATAGAGAACCAGCCGTACACAGAGAGCCAGAACAATGCGCAGAATCAGGCATATACAGAAACTCAGAGTTATGCAGGAAGCCAGAATACAGAAAATCGGGCATTTGCGGAAACCCAGAGTTTTGCGGGAAGCCAGATGAATGCAGAAAATCAGCCATATACAGAAGGGCAGGGTAACAATGGAGAACAGCCGCGTCAGAATTTCTATAAGACGCCTGAGTTTTCCACCGAACAGGATAAGAAGAAAAAGAAGAAGAAAGTTTCCGGTATGAAGAAACAGCATGGATTCGGTATGGCAATTGTAAAATGCGCGGCTTTGGCGGTTGTTTTTGGACTGGTGTCCAGTACGGTATTTTATGGAACAGGCATTGCTTTTCAGCATACGGCAGGCACGGACAGAACAGCAGCAGTTTCCACAGACCGCGATTCCTCAGGATCATCAATAAATAACGGAAGTCTGTCAACCACCAATGTGAGTACGGCGACTACAGTAACAGATGTATCTGATATTGTGGAAAATGTTATGCCTTCCATTGTTTCCATTACCAATATGGGACAGATCGAGACAGACTTTTTCGGCAGAAGTTTCCAGCAGGATACTTCAAGCGCCGGAAGCGGAATTATCATCGGGCAGACAGACGATGAGATTTACGTTGCCACCAATAATCATGTGGTTGCCAATTCCACGCAGCTTACAGTGAACTTTATTAACGATCAGCAGGTGACGGCAGAGATTAAGGGGACCGACGCCAGCACCGATTTGGCGGTGCTGTCTGTGAAAGTAAAGGATATCCCCAGCGATACCATGGACAAGATTAAAGTGGCTACCCTGGGCAAGTCGGAGGATATTAAGGTAGGAGAATCGGTAGTGGCAATCGGCAATGCACTTGGATATGGACAGTCCGTTACCACAGGAGTGATCAGCGCTCTGGACAGAGAAGTGACAGTGCAGGATGAGACGACAGGGGCGTCAATCACCAATAACCTGCTTCAGACAGACGCAGCGATCAATCCTGGTAACAGCGGCGGCGCGCTTTTAAATATGAATGGTGAAGTAATCGGCATCAATTCTGTGAAATATTCTGATACGCAGGTGGAAGGCATGGGCTACTCCATTCCTATTTCGGCGGCGCAGCCGATTATTGACAGCCTGATTACAAGAGAGCTGGTGGACGAATCAAATTCTTCGTTCCTGGGCGTGGCCGGACAGGATGTAACGTCTGAACTTTCTCAGAGCTTCGGAATGCCGGAAGGACTTTATATCACTATGGTAACAGAAAACAGTGCGGCAGATCAGGCAGGCATCCAGAAAGGCGACGTGCTCACAAAATTTGATGACAGAGCTGTGAAATCCCAGGAGGGACTTCAGGATATTATGCAGTATTACGCAGCGGGAACCCAGGTGGAGGTAACGCTGCAGACGAATGAGAATGGAGAGTGGAAAGAGAAGGTTGTAACAGTTACGCTCGGCAGAAGAAACCAGTAAATTTTTTCTTTTAAATTTCTGCAAAGTATGATAGGATAAACATAGACTGAGACGCCAATCCGGGAAATGTCTGGATTGGCGTTCTGTGCATTATGGAGGGATCTTTATGAGGAAAAAGAAAATCGTAATTGCATTGGGGCATGATGCGCTGGGAACCACGCTGCCGGAACAGAAACGCGCCACCAAACGGACGGCAAAGGCAGTCGTTGATTTTATAAGAGACGATTATCAGGTGGTGATTTCCCATAGCAACGGTCCCCAGGTTGGAATGATTCATACTGCTATGTCTGAATTTTGCCGGATTTATCCGGAATATACGCCTACTCCAATGTCCGTTTGTTCTGCGATGAGCCAGGGCTATATCGGTTATGATCTGCAGAACGCCATCCGGACAGAATTACTGAACAGAGGGATTTACAAACCAGTTTCTACGATTCTGACACAGGTTATGGTAGATCCCTACGACGAAGCATTTTATCATCCCACCAAAATTATAGGGCGCGTTATGACAGAAGAAGAGGCTGAGACCGAAGAGAAGAAGGGCAACCATGTGATAAAGACAAAAGAAGGCTTCCGGCGGATTGTAGCGGCTCCCAAACCTGTGGATATTGTGGAAATCGACGCGGTCCGCGCCTTGCTGGAGGCAGATCAGGTAGTGATTGCCTGCGGGGGAGGCGGAATCCCGGTGCTGGCGCAGGAACATAAACTTAAGGGAGCCAGCGCGGTGATTGAGAAAGACCTGGCGGCCGGCAAACTTGCAGATTTAGTAGATGCAGAGCGTCTCGTTATTTTAACAGGCGTGGAGAACGTATGCCTGAATTTCGGGAAAGAAAATGAGAAGCCGCTGGATGAACTTACCGTATTGCAGGCGGAGAAATATACGCAGGAAGGGCAGTTTGAGGAGGGAACCATGCTTCCCAAGATTGAGGCTGCCATAGATTTTATTGGAAATTCGGCTGTGCGCAGCGTGCTGATTGCCAGGCTGGGAGCTTCAAAAGACCGCGGTATAGAGCATATGGGAACCGTAATTCATAAGTAATAATAGATATAGGAGAGTGTGTGATGAAAGATATGAGAAAAACAAAAATTATCTGTACTTTGGGACCGTCGACAGACAGAGAAGACGTATTAAAGCAGCTTATGCTGGAAGGGATGAATGTTGCCAGATTTAATTTTTCCCATGGAACTCATGAGGAACAGGGACAGAGGCTGCAGCAGGTGCAGAAGCTCAGAGAAGAGCTGAATCTTCCTATTGCTTCGCTTTTAGATACCAAAGGTCCGGAAATCCGTCTCAGAGAGCTGAAAAATGGCAAGGCGATGCTGAACGCGGGACAGAAGTTTGTCCTGACAACGGAAGAGATTCTGGGAGATGAAACCCGTGTCTCCATCACGTACAGGGATCTGGTGAAAGATGTAAAGCCAGGCTCCAGGATTCTCATTGACGACGGGCTGATTGAGCTGGGCGTGGAGGAAGTGACAGATACGGAGATTTTCTGCCATGTGGTCAACGGCGGAATGATTTCCAATAAAAAAGGCGTGAATGTGCCGAATGTGGAATTGTCCATGCCGTATATCAGTGAAAAAGATTATGAGGATATCGTCTTTGGAATAGAAAATGATTTTGATTTTGTGGCGGCGTCCTTTGTGCGGACGGCAGATGATATTCTGCAGATCCGCAGGATCTTTGAGGAAAAAAACTGCAATAACATCAATATTATTGCCAAAATTGAAAATATGCAGGGCGTGGACAACATTGATGAGATTATCCGCGTGTCAGATGGAATCATGGTGGCAAGAGGAGATATGGGAGTAGAGATTCCATTGGAAGATGTGCCGGTTATTCAGAAAATGATCATTAAGAAAGTTATTGAAGCCGGCAAGCAGGTCATCACAGCCACGCAGATGCTTGACTCCATGATGAAAAATCCGCGGCCAACCAGAGCGGAATCTACGGATGTGGCAAATGCTATTTACGATGGAACCAGCGCCATCATGCTCTCCGGGGAGACTGCGGCAGGCATGTATCCGGTGGAAGCGCTTAAGACTATGGTGAAAATTGCCATCCGTACAGAACAGGATATCAATTATACAGCCCGCTTTAAGATGCGGCATACGCTGAGTAATCCGGACATTACCAATGCGATTTCTCACGCAACCTGCACCACCGCCATTGATTTGAACGCGGCGGCAATCATCACTGTCACCCAGTCCGGAAAGACGGCCCGGATGATTTCCAAATACCGTCCGGACTGCAATATTATCGGAGGCAGTATGCATCAGAAAGTCTGTCGTCAGTTAAATCTTTCCTGGGGAGTAACGCCTCTGGAGATTCAGAAGAAAGAGGATGCGGACGAGCTGTTTGAACACGCGGTGGACACAGCGGCTAAGGCGGGACTGGTGTCTATGGGAGACATTACAGTAATCACGGCAGGGGTTCCGCTGGGGGTTTCCGGCACCACGAATATTCTGAAAGTGCATGTGGCCGGACATATCCTTGCCACTGGCAGGGGAATCAATGATAAAGTGGTTTCTGCAAATATCTGCGTCTGCCGGAATGCAGAAGATTTGAAAGAGAATTTTAAAGAGGGAGACGTTATTGTGGCCAGGGAAACGAACAATGATATGATGGAACAGATTCGTAAGTCTTCTGGGATGATTATAGAAGAAGGCGGTTTCAATTCCCATGCAGTAATTGCAGGACTGAGCCTGGACATTCCGGTGATCATTGACGTGGAACATGCCACGGCCATTCTTAAGACAGGGGCTTACGTGACGCTGGACGCCAAAGAAGGCATTGTAAGCTGCAATGGCTAAGAGGTCAGAAAAGAGGAAACAGATGAAAAAATACGGCAGAATGACAGTGTTGCTGTTCGTATTTGCGCTGCTTTTTACAGGCTGCGCAGAGAAAGGCTCACAGCAACAGCAGCAGGAGCTGGCTGCGCAGCATTCAGATACGGCAGGGCAGAAAGAGGACGGGAATACGGAGACGCCAAAGGAGAAGAACCCGGACAGTCACAAAGGGCAGCAGCCAGGCAGTCAGGAAGAAAAGAACTCAGACAGTAACAAAGAGCAGGAATCAGACGGTCAGCAAGCCGGAACATCACAGCAGGAGCCGGAACTTCCCGCACTGAATCCGGATACGGTTGTTTACGCTGAGGAGAACGTAGTGACTACTACTTCTGTAAATGTAAGAAAAGCTCCTTCTACAGACAGCGAGGTGTATCAGAAAGTACCCAGAAGAAGCGCTTTTACGAGAACGGCAGACGATGGAAGCTGGAGTGCGGTAAAAATTGGGGAAGAAGAGTATTTTATTGCGTCGGAATTTCTGCAGCTCGCGTCTGAAATACAGGATAACGGCTGTCTGGTGGTGATCGACGCGGGACATCAGGCGCACGGAAACAGCGAGCAGGAGCCTGTAGGGCCGGGAGCGTCTGAGACGAAAGCGAAAGTGGCAAGCGGAACCTCTGGCTGCGTTACTGGCTTAAATGAGTATGAACTGACGCTGCAGGTATCTTTGAAGCTTCAGGAGGAACTGGAGGCGAGGGGATATCAGGTAATGATGGTGCGCACCAGCCATGACGTAAATATCAGCAACAGTGAACGCGCCGCGGTCGCCAACAATGCAGGTGCGGACGCCTTTGTGCGTATTCATGCCAATGGTTCAGAGGACAGCGGACAAAATGGGATTCTTACCATCTGCCCTACGCCGGAAAATCCCTATATGGGAAATCTCTACAGCCAGTGCCGCAGTCTTTCGGAATCAGTACTGGATGGCGCGGTCAATGCCACGGGAGCCAATAAGCAGTATATCTGGGAGACCGACAGCATGAGCGGCATCAACTGGTGTACGGTTCCGGTTACGATTGTGGAGATGGGCTTTATGACGAATCCTGCGGAAGACCAGAATATGGCGGACGACGGATATCAGCAGAAGCTGGCGACAGGGATTGCGGATGGCCTGGACGCTTATTTTGGAAATTAAAAGAGGAGTCTGATGCAAAGATTTTGGCGGTATAAAAACCGGGACAGGCGCCGCGTCAGATCAAAGGCAGCATCCGGTACAGAGGAAACGGGGAGAACGTAGTATGAGAAAGAAAATATTGGCATTGCTGTTTGCGATGCTGATGTCAGCATTGTTATTTGCAGGATGCGGCAGAGGGGCGGACGGGCAGAAAACCGGGGAGGGTCTGACGGCAGATACGAAACCGGATGATTCAGGATACCAGGAAGAAAAGGAAAGCTCTTCTGAAACGGTTACCATCAAATTGTTTTCCAATCTGCCCGATCGAAAAAACGGTCAGGGTCTGGTGGAACAAACGATTATTGACGAGTATATGTCTGAAAACCCCAATGTAGTAATCGAGGTGGAAGCCCTTGAGGAAGAGGCATATAAAGCGAAGTTTAAGGCGTACGCAATGAATAAAATGCCAGATGTGGTGAGCATCTGGGGACAGCCTTCATTTATCGATGAAATATTAGACGCAGGTATGCTTGCCGAATTAAATCCGGCGGATTATGATGATTATGGATTTTATGAGGGATCTCTCCAGGGCTTCCAAAAAGATGGAAAATTATATGGACTTCCCAGAAATACAGATATTATGCTCTTTTATTACAATCAGAAACTGTTCAGGGATCATGCATGGAATGTTCCGGCTTCGTATGAAGAATTGCTGGATCTTTGCAGGAGCGTAAGGGAAGCCGGCATTGCGCCGGTTGCCATGGCAGGCGGCGACGGCTGGCCGCTGGCATGTTTCCTGACGGATCTTCTTGTAAAAGTTGCCGGGACAGATTATGCAGATGTGGTCAGAAACGCTGTGCGTACAGGAGATTTTACGGCTGAGGAATTTGTCCGTGCGGCCAGGATTCTTACGGATTCCGTACAGGCCGGAATGTTCCAGGATGGTTATGATACGCATGATTACGGAACGGCAATGAATTTGTTCACCAGCGGTCAGGCAGCGATGTATTGTATGGGAAGCTGGGACTGTTCTATGGTATTAAATGAGGATATTGACGCAGAAATCAGAGACAGTATCAGAGTATTTACAATGCCTGTGATCGAAGACGGAACAGGCGGCGCCAATGATATTGCCGCATGGAATGGCGGCGGATATGCAGTAGCCGCCGATTCGCAGGTAAAAGAGGAAGCAGTAAGGTTTCTGAACTACATGTACCAGCCGGAAAAATTATCAAAATATGGATGGGAAAATGGAGCTGGAATCTCTGCGCAGGATCAGTCTGCATATTTAACGGGTTCAGAGCCAAAAATACAAAAGCAGGTAATGGATATTCTGAAAAATGCGGACAGTGTTTCCGGCACGCCTGTCAATGACTGCGGACCGTCTCAGTTTAAGAATGTGATTGAGAACGAGATTCAGGATATGTCCAAAGGCCTGGTAAGTATAGAAGAATTTCTGGCAGGCATCGGCAGAGCATGTAAATAGGCGTTCAATGGAGGAGTTCTCAGAAGAGAGACGTTTTTGCAGCCTCCGGATGGGTGAAGTTATGAAGCGGATAAAAAACTGGATTATGAGGTTAAGTATACGGAAAAAATTGATTTTTTACAGTTATTTGATTCTTGTGCCGATTTTATTGGGAATCAGCGTGTGCTTAATTATGCAGAATTATCAGTTGGCCGTACAGAAACATGAGGAAAACTGTATTCAGAGTGTTCAGCGTTTATCGGACAATTTAGAGGTTGTTCAGAAGAACATTATAGAATTGGGAATTTATATCTCGATCAATGAAAATATCCGTCAGATCTTAACCTGTGAAAATCCGCGGGAATTAAACCGCGACGCGCGTCTCTGGCTTAATAATGCGCCAATTCGGATGGTTCAGGATATGGTGGCGATCGACGGGGTGGTAAAAACAGTGGCCATTTATCCTGAAAACGGCGTCAGCCCGTATCTGAAATGCATCGATCATTCTTCTTATTTACCCGAATTGCAGCAGGTGCAAAAGGAGGCCATTTATCTGCTGGCAACGCGGACAAAGGGGAAATATTTATGGCAGAGAGTCGGAAAAGACCAGTCAGACACTTATGAGTTTAATTATAATGATAAAATTGTAATGTACCATGAAATATTTGATCTGGCAAGAAAGAATAAGCTGGGATACCTTGTCCTGGGCTCGACAGCGGAAATTTTTGATGAAATGTGCAAAGACGATTTGCAGGACAGGAAAGAGACTGTGCTGGTGATGAGCGCATATGGGGCAGAACTGGTACGCTGCGGCGCTGTGGAAGACGAGGCGGTTGAGGAAATTCTGGAAAAAAGCTGCGCGCAGTCTGCGGGGACGGAAGATATTGCTGTCGGTACCTGGAAAAATTATCAGGTCTATTGCCGCCAAAGCAAGGAGACAGGCGTCAGGGTGTATAAAATTACTCCCCGGGTAAACGTGCTTGATGTGGCGGATCGTATTATTTATGAGCTTCTGGCATTCCTGGCGGGACTTTGTCCGGTCATGATTTTAGTTTCAAACATTGTGTCAAAACCATTGCGTAAATTAGGCGCGGCTATGGAAAAGTTTAAAGAAGGCGATTTCAGCCAGAAGATCGAAGTGGTGACGTTTGATGAAATAGGCGAGGCGTCTGCGTGCTTTAACAGCATGGTGGACAATATAAGAGAACTGATTAATAATAATTATATTCTGGCTCTGAAAGAAAAGCAAAGTGAACTGGACGCCTTGCAGGCGCAGATCAATCCTCATTTTCTCTATAATACGCTGGATTCCCTTTACTGGAAAGCAGTCGAGGTGGAGGACGAAGAAATCGCAGAAGATATTTTATCCCTGTCACAGATGTTCCGTCTGGTATTGAATCAGGGAGACAGTATTGTAACGGTAAAAATTGAAGCGGAATTGTTGGAGCGGTATCTGCATATACAAAAAATGCGCTTTGGAAAACGATTCGAATTTGAGATACAGATTGAGCGGTCAATTATGGAGGAAAAGATTCCCAAACTGATTTTACAGCCGTTTGTGGAAAACGCGATTGTGCATGGATTTGAAAAAGGAGAAAACAAATTCTTTCTCTCCATTCGAGGCGAAAGACGGGAAGATTACCTGTATTTTCGGATTCATGATACCGGAATCGGTATGAGCAGCCAGCAGATGAACGCAATCTGGGAAAACGGAGAAGGCGGAGGGCATTCCAGCCACCGAATCGGAAAATATGCAATCCGCAATGTGAAAGAACGAATGGAGCTTATTTATCACCAGGATTATGAACTTACGATTGAGAGTGAAGAAGGGCGGGGCACAACAGTTGCAATATCCATTCCCGGCAGTTTAGGGTTGGAGTGACGTCCGTTTCAGTGTTCTGATATAAGCTTTTTCGTCTGTAGGAACTTTCCGGGATTCCGTAATTTTTTGCAGTGTTTTATTGTGGGTAAAATCATCCAGATTGTTTTCTTTTAAGAAAGGCAGCGTTAATGCAGGAAAATCCCGGTAGCAGATCGACACAGTCCAGGCCTGCGCCATCTGCACATAATAAGTCTTTAAAAGAACGCTGTCTACAGCTTCCAAAACCTTAGAGAGATAATCCGGCGTAACGTAGTAATTCAGCATTTGCACCAGGACAAAGCGGACTTCGTATGTTCTGGGACTGTGCAGATATTCCATGAGAAAATCCCAGAATTGCTGCGGCTGTTTTTTTGCCAGCTTAATTGTGGAACAGGCGCTGTCACAGACAGACCAGTTATTAATTTTGGGAAGAAATGCCCGCAAATAAGGCTCTTTTTCTGCCAGGTTTCCTGCGGCATAGCCAAGAACCATGCCCTGAAGCATGATTTCTTCGTAACTGTCGTCCGAGGCAGAAATCAGATAATCGTTCCAGTCTCCACGGGCAAGCTTTTTCGCCATCTTCCTTAAAATGGGAAGCCGTACGCCCAGAATATGTTCCGTGCCTGGAAGCAGACGGGAGATAAACTGCTGATATTCTGGTTCGCGCAGCAGCTCTAATTGTTCTTTGATCCATTCGTTCATTCGTATATTCTCCTTGTTAGTAAGCCGTACACTGTAAAATAATTGTAAGAATCATGGATCTGTTTGTCAATGTTTGTTTTGTTGTTTTTCGAAATACGAATGATGATTGACGCACAACAGAGAAACACTTATAATGATAATCACAAATATCAAAAAGAAAGAGGTGACACGATGGTTGAATTAGACCAGTTCAAAACAACTTTGAACACATACAAAGAACCGTTAGTGGAAGTGAGGGATTCACTTTGACCTGGCGAACAAAGAACAGAGAATCCAGGAATTAGAACGGGAAATGGAGGCTCCGGATTTCTGGGATGACACGGAGGTTTCCCAGAGGAAAATGAAGGAGTTAAAAAGCTTAAAAGACGATGTGGAGACTTACGCTCATTTGTCAGAGCAGTTTGAAGATCTCGAGACGCTCCTGGAAATGGGATATGAGGAAAATGACGCCACGCTGATTCCGGAAATTCAGGATGCGCTTGAGGAATTTGAAGAAACTTTTGAACATATTCGCATCAAGACCCTGTTGTCCGGAGAATATGACGGGGAACATGCGATTGTGTCTCTCCATGCAGGCGCCGGGGGAACGGAATCCTGCGACTGGAACAGTATGCTGTTTCGCATGTATAAGCGCTGGGCGGAGGACAAAGGCTTTACGGTAGAGGTGCTGGATTCACTGGACGGCGACGAGGCGGGCATTAAGTCCATCACCTTTGAGGTTCAGGGAGAGAACGCTTACGGCTATCTCAAATCGGAAAAGGGCGTACACCGTCTGGTGCGCATTTCACCCTTTAACGCGGCAGGGAAACGGCAGACGTCTTTTGCCTCCTGCGATGTGATGCCGGACATCGAAAAAGATCTGGATATTGAGATTAAAGACGACGAACTGCGCATTGATACCTACCGTTCCAGCGGCGCAGGCGGCCAGCATATCAATAAGACCTCTTCCGCTATCCGTATTACCCATCTTCCTACCGGAATTGTGGTTCAGTGCCAGAATGAACGTTCCCAGCATATGAATAAGGATAAGGCAATGCAGATGCTCAAAGCCAGGCTGTATCTTTTAAAACAGGAAGAAAATGAGAAAAAAGCGGCGGATATCCGCGGCGAAGTCACAGAGATCGGCTGGGGCAATCAGATCCGTTCGTATGTGATGCAGCCTTATACGATGGTAAAAGACCACCGCACCAATGCAGAAACAGGAAATGTAGACAGTGTTATGGATGGGAAACTGGATTTATTCATCAACGCTTATCTGAAATGGAAAAGTCTGTCCTGCATACAGCAGCAGTGATGCAGGACTGTATGGACAGGATTTGAAAAAGAGGTTGCATTAAAAAAACAAATGTGCTAATATCTTTGCAGTAAGCACATTTGTTTTTTACATGCAAACAAACCGGAGGCGGTATGGAAGAAAAGACAAAATACTTTGTATTAAAAAAGAAAGCTGTTCCAGAGGTTCTGTTGAAGGTGGTAGAGGCCAGGAAGCTTCTGGAATCGGGCCGTGCTGAATCTGTACAGGAAGCGGCAGATCTGGTGGGGATTAGCCGCAGCTCTTTTTATAAGTATAAAGACGATATTTTTCCATTTCATGACAATGCCAGGGGAACGACCATTACCATGGTGATTCAGATGGACGATGAGCCGGGCTTATTATCTCTGGTGCTTCAGATTATTGCAGATTACCATGCGAATATCCTGACCATTCATCAGAGTATTCCGATAAACGGAATCGCATCCCTTACCCTGAGTGTGGACGTGCTGCCAGATACAAAAAATGTGTCTCAGATGGTGGAAAATATGGAACAGCAGGAAGGGATTCACTATTTAAAAATATTAGCCAGGGAGTGAGATCATGATTAAAATAGCGATTTTAGGTTATGGAACCATAGGTTCCGGAGTGGTGGAAGTATTAAATACCAACAAAGAGAGTATCGCCAGACGTGCCGGCGATGAAATTGAAGTAAAATATATTTTGGACCTCAGGGATTTTCCGGGGGATCCTATGGAAGACCGGGTAATACACGATTATGATGTGATTGCCAAAGATCCGGAGATTCAGGTAGTCGTAGAGGCAATGGGCGGCGTGGAGCCGGCGTATACTTTTGTAAAACGTGCGCTGCTGGCGGGGAAGAATGTGACGACCTCCAACAAAGCGCTGGTGGCAAAGCACGGGGCGGAACTGATTGCCATTGCCAGGGAACAGAGCATAAATTTTCTGTTTGAGGCGAGCGTAGGCGGAGGAATCCCGATTATCCGTCCCTTAAATTCCTCGCTTACCGCAGATGAGATTGAAGAGATTACCGGTATTTTAAACGGAACGACCAATTATATGCTCAGCAAAATGACGTTTGAGGGACTGGAATTTGACGATGTGTTAAAGGACGCGCAGTCCCGGGGATATGCGGAAGCCGATCCCACGGCGGACGTGGAGGGCTATGACGCCTGCAGGAAGATTGCCATCCTGACCTCTCTGGTATGCGGCCAGCAGGTAGATTTTGAAGATATATATACAGAAGGAATTACCAAAATTACAGCGGACGATATCAAATATGCGCAGGCAATGGGAAGCGTTATTAAGCTTCTCGCCACCAGCAGAAAGACGGAGGAAGGCTACTGCGCCATGGTTGCTCCCTTTATGCTTTCACAGCAGCATCCCCTATATAGTGTCAATGACGTGTTTAACGCCATCTTTGTGCATGGCAATGTACTGGGAGACGCCATGTTTTACGGCAGCGGAGCCGGGAAACTTCCCACGGCAAGCGCAGTGGTGGCGGATATCGTGGATATTGCAAAACACCTGCATAAGAATATTCTGATTTCCTGGAGTTCAGGGAAGATAGACCTGGTGGACAAAGGCAGAGCAAAGAGCCGTTTCTTTGTGCGCACAGGAAAGGAACAGGATCAGGTAAACGCAGTGTTTGGCGAAGTGGAATTTGTAGAGGCAGCGGGAGTCAGCGGAGAAACGGGGTTCCTTACCGCGGAAATGACCGAGGAAGCCTTTGAAGAAAAAGCGGCAGCATTGGAGGACATCAGACAGAGAATTCGTGTTGTATAGAAAAAGCGTCTCAAAAGCCTGGTTGCTTTTGAGACATTTTATTTAGGAAGGATGAGAAAAGATGAAATATGTTATTATACTGGGAGACGGAATGGCAGACCGTCCGCTGGAAGAACTGCAGGGCATGACTCCGCTGGAGTATGCAAAGACGCCCAATATGGATGCGCTCGCAGCAGCAGGAGAGGTGGGCATGGTACATACGATCCCGGAAGGGATGTCGCCGGGAAGCGATACGGCAAATTTGTCAGTACTGGGATATGATCCCAGAGTGTATTATTCCGGCCGTTCTCCCTTAGAAGCCCTGAGCATCGGCGTGGATATGAAGCCTACGGACGTTTCCCTGCGCTGTAATCTCGTTACGCTCTCGGAAGAGGAAGAAAATTATGAGGATAAAAGGATTTTAGACCACAGCGCCGGAGAAATCTCCACAAGCGACGCGGCATTATTGTTGGAAGCGGTGAAACAGGGACTGGAGACAGAAGGTTACACATTTTATGCGGGAACCAGTTACCGCCATCTGCTGATCTGGGATCAGGGAAAAGTCCTGGAACTGACGCCTCCCCATGATGTGCTGGGTCAGACCATCGGCCAGTATCTGCCCAAGGACGACACGCTGCGTGGGATGATGAAAAAGAGTTATGATATTTTAAAAAACCATCCCCTTAACATAGAACGCAGGAACCAGGGATTAAATCCGGCAAATTCCTGCTGGTTCTGGGGCGCAGGGACCAGGCCGGCATTGTCCTCTTTCCAGGAGAAGACGGGGCTTAAGGGCGCTATGGTGTCTGCGGTAGACCTGCTCAAGGGTATTGCAGTGGGAGCTTCCATGAAAAATATCACAGTCGAAGGCGCCAACGGCGGACTGAACACCAATTATGAAGGCAAGGCGCAGGCTGCCGTGGATATACTTGTAAAGGAAGATTATGATTTTGTGTATGTCCATGTAGAGGCGCCGGACGAGATGGGACATCAGGGCAGCGCAGAGAAAAAGATTCAGGCAATCGAATATCTGGATGCGCGTGTGATTGCGCCTGTGAAAGCAGGTCTTAAACAGGCAGGAGAGGAGTTCCGTATACTGGTGATGCCGGACCATCCCACGCCTGTAAGCATCCGCACGCATACCGGGGACGACGTGCCGTATCTGCTCTATGACAGCAGAACGAGTCAGGATCACACCTGGAAATATAATGAGAAGGACGCCGCACAGTCCGGCAGGCGAATTGAAAAAGGCTGTGAGATGATAGATTATCTGATCGAGAAATAAAAACGGAATAAAATCTGCATGGTATTAATTTATAAGTGTATCTTACGAAGTGCAAATCAGACTTTGGCTGAATGTTTAGAGAGCCGCTTGTTTTTCGGGCGGCTCTTTTTCTATGGGAAAGACCGTGTCACGCTAAAAAATGCAGTGTTTATTTTAGAAAATCTAAAATTATTTGTTGTCCTTTACAAAAATCGTGAATTGTTATATGATTTTTATAACATAATTGTAAGAGGAGAATTTCGACATGAATCTTTTGATTGTAGATGATGAAATGCTGGAAGTTACCGTAATTGAAAAAATGATAGACAGACATAAACTGGGCATTGATGAAATATACAAGGCTTACAGTATGGAGCAGGCGGTGAAGGTGTTTTCTTCTTATAATGTTGATATACTGCTCAGTGATGTGGAAATGCCCAAAGGAAGCGGACATAAACTCGTGAAGTGGGTCAGGGCGCAGGAAAAGCCTGTCGTGGTAATTTTTCTCACCAGCCATGCAGTATTTCATTATGCCAAAGAAGCGATTACACTGGGGGTAACGGATTATCTTTTAAAACCGGTAGAAAAGGATGTACTGGAAACTGCGCTTGCGGCTGCGGTCAAAAAAGCAAAACCTTTTCAGGAAAAGCAGACGCCAAAGATGATTCGCCAGTTAAAGGCTTATATTGTCAATCATATAGACAGGGAAATCACCCGAAAAGAACTTGCGGAGCAGATTTATGTGCATCCCGATTATCTGTCGCATGTATTTAAAGAAAAAACCGGAATGTCAGTCTCTGATTACATTACGAATGTGCGTATAGATCATGCCAAAACGCTGCTGCTTACAACGGAAGATTCTATTTCAGAAATTGCCTCGAAGTCAGGTTATGCAGATACCACATATTTTGGCAGAGTGTTTAAAAAACAAACAACAATGACGCCCAAAGAATACAGAAAGACAGGGAACAGACGATGATAAAAAAAATACGTTTTGTCCATTCTTTTCGTCAGCGGATGGTGTGGCTGATGACAGGTTCGCTGTTTTTTTTATGTATGGTAATTATTGGATATAACGTTTATATTTATAAAAGTATGGACCGGATTGTCGATCGGACGATCGCAAATTCACTGGAATTGTATGCCCAGGAAGTAAATTTTGCTTTAGACAACACAGGAGCTTTTCTGGTAAATAAATGTCTGCGTTATGATACCATACGCAAAATCAAAAAGCCAAGAAAAGAAACGGACCGTTATCTGGCAATCGGTGAAATGCAGGAATTGTTTTGGTCATCCATCAGCAGTTACAGCCTGATGGACGGTCTGTTTTTATATGACGGGCAGAATGAGATTTTTATCAGTCAGGCAAAACAGTTTGAGAGAATAGACGATCAGAGTCTGATCAGGGATTCCATGGAAGATATGATACGGCAATTCTTAAGCACGGCGGCCTCCAATGAAAACGAATGGTTTTCGATACAGTCAGGAGATGAGTTCTTTTTTATTAAAATGTTTGAAGTTCAGGAAGTTTATGTGGGAAGCTGGGTGCATGTAGATACACTTTTGGAAAAACTCAAAAGCATTCCGGCGGATGAGAGAGATTATGTTCTGGTTCAGGACGCCAACCGCAAGACGCTGACCGCCGGTACTTTGACGGATATCCGCCAGGAAGACGGGAATATTCTATGGCTTAACGGAAAAAAATATAAAATGATCCGCCAGGAAACAGAATATGACGCGTTTTCTTTTCTGGTATTGCGGGATACGCAAAGAGGTATCAGAAACATCAGCGGAATCGTTATGCAGGCGGCAATTGCATTTGCGCTGATTACAGGTCTTGGCATAGGAATGGCAGCACTCCAGAAACGTTTGTTCCATCAACCCATGGATCGTCTTGTGGACGCGATGAATCAGTTAAGAAAAGGAAATTTTAATGTGCGCCTTGAAAAAGAGGCGGTATTTGATGAATTTTGGGCAGTAAGCGATGCTTTTGAACGTATGATCAAAGAAATTGAAACGCTGAAAATCAGTGTTTATGAGGAAAAACTGCAGAAACAGAACGCAAAAATCATGTATCTTCAGGAACAGATTAATCCTCATTTCTTTACAAACTGCCTGAACATGATTCGTAATCTTTCAATTATAGGAGAAGAAGAGAAAGTGCAGAAGGCGTCTCTGCTTCTGAGCAGTTATATGCGCAGTTCCCTCACGTACAGTACAAAAATTAAACTGGAACAGGAATTAAAGCATGTAAAAGATTTCGAAAAACTGCAGAAAATGCGTTACGGTGATCAGTTTACGCTCATAACAGAGATAGAAAAAGGGCTGGATTCCTATGAAATACCCACGATGATGATACAGGTATTTGTGGAAAATTCCATTAAACACTAGTTGGATCCGGAGAGACATTTACTGGTATGGGTTCGTGTCTGGAGTGAAGATGCGAAAAGGCTTTTAATCCAGGTGGAGGATAATGGAGAAGGTTTTTTGGACGCGGAACTGAATTGCTTTAATGCCAGGGAGCGCTTAAAAGACGGCGAAGGAGAGCATATTGGAATTTATAATGTCTGTCAGAGACTGGAACTTTTATATGGTGAAAAAGCGGATATTTCTTTCTCAAACAGAGAAGATTCAGGCGCAGTCGTAGATATACAGATTCCTGTTTAGATGTATCCAAAAAGGGAGACGGAATGGAAAGAAAAAGAAGAAAACAAATCCAGTGCGCAGTCCTTGCGGCAGGAGTTCTGGCATTATTTATTGCCGCACGGCAGGGAAATTTATTATACAGAGAACAAAAAGCGCAGATGCAGGAGTCAGAAAAGTCAGACGCAGAAGAACGTACCACGCTTGTGGTTGCGTATCCCACCGCCGCGGCAATGTTTGCGGAAGACCAGAATATGGTCGAGGAAGCGGTGAAGGAAATTGTGCGTGAAAAACTTGATATAGAAGTGAAATTTCTGACTAATCTGTGGAATTACGAATCAGAAATCAGCGCAATGATGGCAGGTCGGCAGCAAATTGACCTGTTATTTTGTCATAACAATATGTTTCAGGAAATGCTGATGAGCAATGAGCTGTGCCAGTTAGACGGACTGCTTGAGACATTTGGGCGCGGGATCATAAAAGCTGTGGGAACTGAGATGATTGATATCAGCAGAATCCATGGAAAGCTTTATGGACTTCCCAATAATCGTGATTATGCAGTCAAATGGCAGGGGTATATTCTCAGAAAAGATATCCTTGATAAATATGGCATCCGAAAAGAGGACATCACTTCAGAGGAACAATTAGAGATGGTATTTGCCATTGTAAAAGAAGCGGAGCCGGGGCTGGAAATTGTGGATTGTGATAATACCACGATGCTTGGAAATCAGTATTTTGCAGATAATGCAAACAGCAGCCCTTTTGGCGTGCATATGGATTACGGGAGAGATTTAAAGCTTACCAATGTGTTCCATACAAAAGAGTACAAAGAAGCTTTAGAGCGCGTGTACCGCTGGCGGCAGCTCGGATATCTGGAAAAAGATCCCTTTAAGATCACGGATTCCATCGATAACCGTATGAGGGACGGAACGCTTTTTGCTTATGCCTGCAGGGGAAAACCAGGCATTGAGCAGCAGGAAAAACTTTCATGCAACAGGGATGTGGTCTTTGTACAATTTGGAAAAAACGCCGTTATTGGCAATGCGGCGGCCGTTATGCCATGGACGATTACCGCCAATACGGTTTCGGCGGAAAAATCCATGCAGCTTTTAAATCTCTTTTATACAGATGCGGAAATTATGAACCTCTTTTCTTATGGAATAGAAGGCGTGCATTATGTAAAAAAGGAGGACGGACAGATTACCGTTCCCGAAGGGAAACAAACCAATCCTTTTATCGGCGAAGCCTGGCGTATGCCGAATCAGTTTATCACTTACGTATGGGAGGGAAATCCGCCGACGCACTGGGAAAATGTCAGGCGTCTGAATGAAGAATCCATACATGGGTGCGATTATGGATTTTACTTTGATATTTCTCCTGTTTCCACAGAATATCTGGAATTGACTTCCATATATGATAAATACCGTATGATTCTGGAGAATGGACTGGTAGATCCTGAGGAAGGTTTAGAACAGATGAACAGAGAATTGGAAGCGAATTTTATTGAGGAGGTCATAGCAGAAAAACAGAGACAGTTTGAACAGTTTTTAATAAAATAAAGGGAGCAGGATATTACGGTTTTCCAGCAGGATTTTCATGTTTTCACGAAAAAATTTTTGATACAATCTATTTATCGGATTAAGGTATCAAAAGGTCTGAATGTTTCTTGCAGGTCAATTTCTCCAAATTAGTATAATAATATCTATAAATGATGTACCCTTCACCTCAGGATATTATGTTACAATTTTGAAAAATTCGCGCTGCAAAAAAATCAGACCTCTTGCTGCCTTAATCTTTATCAAAAAAGAAAGGAGTAAAGTGAGTGATGAAAAGAATGCACGTAGGAAAATCCATACTGGCAGTTGTCATGGCGGCAGCGGTAGCAATTACGGGATTGCCGACAGGGAATTTGACGGCGAATGCAGCAGGCGTTTCAGATGCTGCGTATGAGGATGCCCGGAGTGACACAAAGCAGATGGGAGTGGAGGAAGCCCTGGCAGCGCAAGGGGAGACGGATGCGGAACTTCCGGGAATGGTGGAGGTAAACCATACAACAGTAACGGAAGCTTTTGACTGGGGTCCTGCGATTACAAAAGTTGTTTTGGATATAGGAAGAACAATGGACGGTAAAACAGAGCTTGATAAAGACTTATTTGAAGTTTATGTGGAAAGAAAAGACCCGGCTACCGGAAAGATTATTCAGGTTTTTGATTATACAACATGGAAGCCGGTGGATTCCAAGGGGAACAGAGAAGTAAAGGAAGTTTATGTTTCAGATGCAAGCGGAAATAAAGCGCAGAGCGGCAATTACGTTACCGTTGAAATGACGGTTGATCCGACGAATACGCTTGGTTCTCCGTTCAATTATGATATGGAGAAAGGTGTAAATACTTACGTTACATCAGCTTATACCGTAACACAGAAAAAAGTTGTATCTGCCTCAGATGGAACTGCAGTTGCAGTAAAATCCCCGGCTGCAAAGTTTCAGGAAAACAAGACCCTGATTTGCGATGATTTTGATTTGGAAGGAACGTTTAATTACAAGGATCCGGAGTTTGGAGATATTTCACTTTGCTACGCTTCCTATGCGCCGAAAAAGGACAATGGCAAAAATCCCTTGATTATCTGGCTGCACGGAGCAGGAGAGGGAGGAAAAGATCCTTCCATCAGCCTGATTGGAAACAAGGTTGTTAATCTGGCGACAGAAGAGATTCAGCAGATATTTGGAGGAGCATATATCCTGGCGCCTCAGTCAGATACCATGTGGATGAATGACGGCACCGGAGAATATACTGCAACCGGAACATCCAAGTATACGGCTGCTCTGATGGAATTGATTAAAAATTATGTAAACAGCAACAGTGACATTGATACAGACCGTATTTATATCGGCGGCTGCTCAAACGGCGGTTACATGACAATGAACATGATTACGACTTATCCGAATTATTTTGCAGCAGCATATCCAATCTGCGAGGCATATAAGGACGAGTGGCTGACGGATAAAAAATTAAGCAATATTGAAGATCTGCCAATTTGGTTTACCCACTCCAGAAATGATGGAACTGTTATGATCTGTAAAGGTAAACGAAATGAAACTACCTGGCAGATGGAATTTGAGAAAGATGCAGACGGCAATTTCATTTTGAATGGAGATTATTCACCGAAAGCATACGAGAGACTGGTGGCAGCGGGAAATAAAAATGTACATATCACGCTGTATGACGACGTGCATGATCTTACAGGAAATTATTTTACACAAGACAACAAGCCGTATCAGTATGACGGACACTGGTCCTGGATTTATACATTAAACAATGACTGCAAAGAAACGATAGACGGCAAAGAAGTTACAATTATGGAGTGGCTGGCCAAACAGAAAAAGGGGCCGGGCAAAGTAACTCATACGACAGTAACAGAAGGTTTTGACTGGGGTCCTGCAATTACAAAAGTTGTTTTAAATGTAGGAAAGACG
The DNA here is from genome assembly GCA_910575155.1 of Lachnospiraceae bacterium. Classification (GTDB taxonomy): domain Bacteria; phylum Bacillota; class Clostridia; order Lachnospirales; family Lachnospiraceae; genus Petralouisia. The sequence continues at coordinate 102,110 of CAJTDX010000006.1, read as the reverse complement.
CTGGATCGTAAGGCAGTGCTCACAAATGATACATTCGATGTTTATGTGGAAAGAAGAGATCCGGTTACCGGAGAGATTCTTAAGGTTTTTGATTTTACAACATGGCAGCAGGTGGATTCCAAGGGAAACAGAGAAATAAAGGAAATCTATGTTTCAGATGCAAGTGGAAATAAAGCGGAGAGCGGAGATTATATTACCATTGAAATGAAGGTTGATCCGACGAATACACTTGGTTCTCCATTTAATTATGATATGGAGAAGAATGTAAATACTTATATTACATCGGCTTATACAATAACACAGAAAAAAGTCGTTACTGCATCGGATGGAACTGCAGTTACAGCCAATTCTCCCGCTGCAAAATTCGAGAAGAACAACACTCTTATCTGTGATGATTTTGATTTAACAGGAACATTTGATTACAAGGATCCGGAGTTTGGAGATATTTCTCTTTGCTACGCTTCCTATGCGCCGAAAGAAGACGATGGCAAAAACCCGTTGATTATCTGGCTGCATGGACAAGGCGAGGGCGGAAAAGATCCTTCTATCAGCCTGATTGGAAATAAGGTTGTAAATCTGGCGACAGAAGAGATTCAGCAGATATTTGGAGGAGCTTATATCCTGGCGCCGCAGTCCGATACCATGTGGATGAATGACGGCAGCGGAAATTATACTACAACCGGAAAATCCAAGTATACGGCTGCTCTGATGGAACTGATCAGAACTTATGTAAGAGGCAATAAAGATATTGATACAAATCGTATTTATATCGGCGGCTGCTCAAACGGCGGTTACATGACAATGAACATGATTACAGAATATCCGGACTATTTTACAGCGGCATATCCGGTTTGCGAGGCTTATAAGAACGAGTGGCTGACAGACGAACAGGTAAACGCTATCAAAGATCTGCCAATTTGGTTTACGCACTCCAAAAACGACGGTACTGTTATGATCAGTAAAGGCAAACGGAATGAAACTACCTGGCAGATGGAATTTGAGAAAGATGCAGACGGCAATTTCATTTTGAATGGAGACTATTCACCGAAAGCACACGAGAGACTGGTGGCAGCAGGAAATAAAGACGCGCATATCACGCTGTATGAAGACGTGCATGATCTTACTGGAAATTATTTTACAGCGGACAACAAGCCGTATCAGTATGACGGACACTGGTCCTGGATTTACACATTAAACAATGACTGCAAAGAAACGATAAACGGCAAAGAAGTTACAATTATGGAGTGGCTGGCTTCAAAGGTAAGAACGCCGAAAGCAGTAGATAAGACAGCATTAAATGAAGCAATCTCCAAAGCAGAAAAGCTCAAAGAAGCAGATTATACAGAAGAGACATGGAAGGATTTACAGTCAGCTCTGGCAAGCGCAAAGAAGATTGCAGAAGCTGAGGATGCAATGCAGTCAGAAGTGACAAAAAGTGCAGACGCGCTGACAGAAGCTATGGATAATCTCAAAACCAAGGCCAAAGATACAGCAGAGAAAAATGTAGCGGCAGATAAGGAAGCATTGAAGAAACCGGAACTCAGTACAGGCGATACCCTTACTTTGCCGACTGTGGGTGAGAATGGCAGTGTGATCACATGGACATCTGACAATGACGCTGTTAAAATAAATGGAGGAACAGCATCCATTACAAAAGGAGATACCGAATTAACGGTGAAACTGACAGCGACGATTACTTATGGCGAGGGCGAGGATAAGGTAGAAGAAACAGTGACCTTTGAAATCAAGGTGCCGGCAAAAGGCACAGCTCCTGTAACCGTAAATAAAGCAGAATTAAACAGTCTGATTCAGCGCGTACAGGGAACAGCCAAAGGAAATTATACAGATGACAGTTGGAATGCATTCCAGTCTGCACTGACAAATGCCCGCAAAGTAAATGACGACCAGGCAGCTACCCAGGCGGTAGTGGATTCTGCAAAAGCAGCGCTTGAAACGGCAGTGAAAGGCTTAACAGTAAAAACGGATATTTCCAAAGCTGCAAAGGTTACAGTAAGCCCAACATCCAATACCTATACCGGTAAGAAGATTCAGCCAAAAGTAGTTGTGAAAGCAGGAAATGTAACACTCAAATCCGGTACTGACTATACAGTAGCTTACAAGAATAATGTGAAAGTTGGAAAGGCTTCCGTTGTCATTACAGGAACCGGAAAATATATGGGAACTGTTACAAAGACATTCAATATCGTACCAAAAGCAACATCCATCAAAGGTAAAGTTACAGCAAAATCCAAAGGCTTTATCGTAAAATGGGCAAAAGGTGCAAAATCTTCTGTAACAGGTTATGAGGTACAGTATTCTACCGATAAGAAGTTTAAGAAAAAAGTAACTAAGACAAAGACCATTAAGAAGTTGTCCACAACAAAACTGACAGTGAAAAAACTGAAAGCGAAAAAGAAATACTATGTTCGTGTCAGAACATACAAGAAAGTAAAGAATGCAAAGTATGTTTCAAAATGGTCAAAGACGAAAACAGTAAAAACAAAGTAATAAGCGAAGGCGCAGATACAAAACGGCCGTTGCTGAAAAAAAATTCATTTTGGATCCCCGAAGTAATGGAAACCGCCGCACTGTTTATTTGGTGCGGCGGCTTCTTTTGATATTTATTTGATTGCCGCATCAGGAAATGCCTGTGGACAATTTTGTCCGTGAATGATAGACTTAAATTGATTGATTCCTATGAGGAGGAATGATATATGGAGTATATGTTTATCAGCATATTAAATATGGGTATTACGGCCGGATGGCTGATTCTTGCCGTGGCGCTGCTAAGAGCAGTTCTGAGAAATATACCTGGCAGCCTGCGCTGCATGTTGTGGGGATTTGTGGGAATAAGGCTGACCTTTCCCTGGCTGCCCCGGACGATGTTCAGTCTTGTTCCAAGCACACAGACGATACGTCCTGATTTTGTTTATCAAGAGGAACCTGCCATACACAGCGGCATTCCTGCTTTGAATCAGATCGTGAATGCGGTTCTTTCAGAATCTTTTGCACCAAAGGCTGATGCAAGTGCGAATCCGCTGCAAATATGGATGTTTTTTCTTTCGATTGTCTGGGTAACGGGGATGCTGGTGATGATCATCTATGCCGCTGTTCGTTATTGGAGACTGCACAGGAAGGTCAGGAACAGCATAAAATGGAAAGAAAATATCTATTTTTGCGATGACATTGAAGTGCCTTTTATTTTAGGGGCAGTGCGTCCACGGGTATATCTGCCTTCTTCCCTAGATGCAGAACAGGCTGTTTATGCAGAACTGCATGAACAGGCGCATCTGGCAAGGCTTGACCATCTGTGGAAGTCTTTGGGATTTATACTGCTGGCTGTTTATTGGTTCCATCCACTTTGCTGGGCTGCGTACTGGCTGCTTTGCAAAGACCTGGAGTCTGCCTGCGACGAGCGGGTGGTCAGAGAGTTTGACGCTGACAGCAGGGAAAAGTATTCAAATGCGCTGCTGGAATACAGTGCGAATCACAGCAGGACGGCTGCCTGCCCCTTTGCTTTTGGAGAAATTAATGTGAAAAGACGTATTCGAAATGTGCTTGCTTATAAGAAGCCGGCAGTCTGGAACACAGTCATTGCGTTTGTTCTTTGTATAATGACAGCCGTATGCTTTTTAACAAATTTGCAGAATTAAAGGAACGAAGCGGAAATTTCCAATAAATCAATGTGCCAGATGAGCAGCAGTATATTTTTTACAATAAAGTTAACAATTACGATTCCAAGTGCAGCCCAGATGTAGAGATCCCGGTATTTCATGCCGATTTTAAACCGATGTCTTAAGATCCGCTCTATGGACTGGCTGATGAGGAACCAGCCGCCAGTAACCGCCGTATATAATACCAAAGGATGGCAGATAAAAGAGGCGGCAAACTTTCCATGGAGAAGCGCTGCCGCTGCGCGGGTTCCTCCGCAGCCTGGGCAGTATATGCCAAGCGTACTGTTTACCAGGCAGGGAAGCATCAATTTAGAAAAGGGGAGAGGGAAAAACCGGTACATCAGCGCCAGAGCGGCAGCTGCAAAAACCAGGGTCCAGCCAATATAAAATAATGCCGTTTCTTCTTTTTCACGTTGTCTCATACATACCATCGCTTTCGTTCTGTTTTGTAGTATCAGTATAATGGCTGTATTCTCATTTGTCAAAACAAAAAATGTGTGTTATAATGCCACTAAGATACAGGAATGGCAGACAGCGGGCTAAGTTCCAGTCAGATGGAGCGCGGGATTAAGAGTGGAGGAATCATTTATGAGAAAGCAGAAAAGAATACTGACATTTATTTTAATGCTGTGTCTGATGCTTACAGGAATATTGATTACTTCAGATACGGCGTACGCCGGGAGCATTACAAGTATAAGCCAGGCCGAAAGGCTGGCTTTGATGAAGGTGAAAAGGGCAGGAGTCATTGAGGTGGATAAAGATTATGAGAAAGGCATGTTGGCGTATCGAATCCATTTGTGGAAAGGGACCAGAGAATATGAGCTTATTTACCGTGCCTCGGACGCAGCTCTGTTGTCCTATAGCTGGGAGGAAATAAGAATTAACAGGACCAGCCGTAAGAAGATTATGAGCAGGAATACATGCCGGAGACTGGCGCTGCAGAAAGTGTCCAAAGGGAAGGTCATCAGCCTTACAAAGAAATATGACGACGGCATCTACAGATATAAGGCGAAACTCCAAAAGGGAGATAAAAAGTATTCTCTGGAATATCATGCCAGAACCGGTAAATTGCTGGAATATAAGTGGGAGCTGAAAAGTTTTCAGGGAAAGAATAAGTATTCCTATATCGGCTGGCGAAAAGCGAAAAGAATTGCGCGTTCCAGGATGCCGGGGGCAGAAGTGGTCAGGGTGGAAATCAGGAGAGAGGACGGCCCGCCTGTCTATGAAGTGGAGCTTATCAAGGATGGATTTGAGTATGAGATAGAAATTCATGCCAGAACAGGGAAAGTTCTGACAACAGAGCGTAACGCGCCGGGATTAAAAGACAGCGCGGGAAGGAGAGAGGTATCGTAATGGCAGGGTTTACAGTGGGAATGAATCCATATGGTCAGGGAGCAGCGAATACATATGGAAATGTAAATACTATGGCAGCGCCGGAGCAGGGAGAGGAAGCGTCCGACGGCAGCGGGAAAACAGACAAGAGCGGTTTCGGCGTAAAGGAGCCGGGAGAGAAATGTGAGACTTGCGCGAAGCGCAAATATCAGGATGGATCTGACGAGAATGTTTCATTTAAGGCCGCGGCACATATTTCTCCGGAGGCGGCTGCAAGCCAGGTGCGCGCCCATGAAGGCGAGCATGTGGCGAACGCTTATACCAAAGCAGAGGAAAAGGATGGAAAGGTAGTATCGGTTTCTGTCAGAATTAAAACCGCGGTCTGTCCGGAATGCGGAAAAAATTATGTCTCCGGCGGGACGACTGCTACCAGGATTTCCTATCCTGCGGATTCCGTTCAGGAAAAAGGCGGGAAGCCGGAGCAGGATTCACAGGGAAACGCGAAAAAGCAGGCGCGGACAAATCCTTATCAGCAGAGCCAGTGGCAGATACGGTCGGATGCAGTGAGAGGTAAAAATATAGATTATGCGGCAAGACCGTTAGAAGAATTTGAAACGGAGCGATATTGATTATGAAACGTACATCGGCAGAATTAAAACGATTATCAAGAGAACAGTTAAACGGACATTGGGGCTTAGCGATTGGTGTAAACCTGTTGATGCAGATTATAGTCTCAGCGGCATTAATGCCGTTTTATATTCTGTTTGTGTTTAGCAGAAGGGGAATCGTCCAGTTTAATATTTACATGCTGGCAGTGGTGATTATAGCGGCGGTGTCTGTTGTTATGCAGTGCGGGGCCAGCAGGATCTATCTGTGTTTTGCAAGAAAGCAGGAGGCGTCCATTGGGATGTTGTTTGGTGAATTTACGAAAAGGCCGGACCGCTATATTATTGGATATCTTCTGCTGTTTGGGCTTGAGATTCTCTGTATGCTGCCAGGCGCAGTCTGTATGGCCGTTGGCATTACATCGGGTCTGCTGCTGGCAAGCGCCATCGGCTTGTTTTTGTATCTGGGAGCAATGGCGCCTATGATTATGATTGCCTGCCGTCTGGCGCTGGTATTTTACCTGTTGGTTGATCATAGTGATATGGGTGTGATGGAGGCGGTTCGGGAGAGTTCTGAACGGATGCAGGGCAATAAAGGGAGGCTTTTTTATATTTATCTGAGTTATATTGGATGGAGTCTTCTGGGGATACTTTCCTGCGGTCTGGGAATGTTATGGATCAGGCCCTATATGACGCAGACATTTGTGAATTTTTACAGAGAGGCGATCGGAGAGATGGACCGGGAGGATGGTGTAACGTCTCCAAATTAAATATGCAGAATATGCCTTGATAGAAATCAAAAGAAAGATTTTTCAGGCAATGCAGATGAGTTTTTTATATTTATGCTAGAGCGTGTTTGAAAAATCATTCCCGTCATCTGCATCCCCCACTTAGCGTGATATTTGCGCCAAATTCGGTCAACGTAGCCCGCTACGCCTCCCTTATTTGGCACAAATCTCCCACTAAGTGGGAAATACATCTATCAGAAAGCATTTTTCAAACACACTCTAGTGCAGGAAAAGAGAAGCAGTTTAAGAAGATAACAGGCAGGAGATTATGAGATCTCCTGCCTGTTATTTTACATGGAATCAAAGTTATAAGATTTATACAAATCATAAGGATCGTAATTATTTGGATATCCTGAATTTTCCATAAGGTCTTCAATATATTCCAGATATCCTTCCATGCCGCCAAACTGGACAAATAAAATGTAGAGACCGTAGATCAGAAATAAAATGCCGCAGACAATACTGATAATTCCAAGAATGAGTCCCGCTTTGCCATAGCCGTTGGCAGTCATCTCCCCGCCCCGGGAGAGAAGTCCAAGGATAATAGCAAGCGAGCCGAAAATAATGGCCGGATAAATACAGCAGCTCATAACCAGACCTGCAATTCCCATAACCATGGAAGCGATTGCCATACTTGAAGAACGTTTGTCTATGTAAGATGTATTCATTTCATGGTACTGCATAAGAAAACCTCCTCAATTCTTTCTTTCTTTTCATTGTAGCATGAGTAAGAAAAAAACACAAATATATTTTCGCGTGACTGCGCTCATGTTTGTCGTGCGGGGAACAGCCCAGGTGTTGCCGCCTGCGCTTTCTTCCGCTGTGAATGCGGCGATATCCGGTATGGCCGGGATCGGACATATTCTGCTGAGCGTCAGTATGGCGCTTCTGCTGGTGCAAATCAGACGCTGCGTGTCAGCAAAACAGAGCTGATTTGGCTTTGCAGGACTAAAATTCAAAAACAAATGTGGATGTCTCTTCCGGGGATGGAACTATTTATCATATATTTATGTAAAATTAAAAACCGCCTGGCTTCAGGCGGTTTTTATAAAGCAGATAACGGGAGTCGAACCCGCCTTTCCAGCTTGGGAAGCTGGCGTTCTACCGATGAACCATATCTGCATATCTCTATTATATCAAATTTGAAAAAATTTGCAAGACTTGCAGGAATGAATTTTCATTTTTCAGTCGAAAGCTTTACAGAATAATATATTTGCAATATAATTTAAAAATGTATCGAACGGGTCGTATGGATAAAAACAAAAATAGTTATCGGTCAATTATAGAAAGAAGGTAAGATTATGCCGGATATAAATTTTGATAATATGGAAAAAGGATCATTTTTTAAAGAATCTATTCATATTTTGCATGATGCGTATATTTCAAAAAAACTCATCTTATTTATCGGGTCTGGAGCAGACCGTGATTCCGGCCTGCCACTATGGGACGACGCCATAAAAATATTTTGCAAACATCTGAGTATTTCTCCCAATGGCGTGGACAACCTTAAAATCCCGCAGCTCTACTTCAATTCCCGGGGCAGAAAAGAATATGTGGAATTATGCCGGGAAATTTTTGGCTATGGGAGAGAACTGCATGCAAATGAACTGCATGACAAAATCATCGAGTTTAATGTTAATACGTTAATCACAACAAACTATACAGATATTTTAGGGCAGGAACTACGAAACAGAGGCCGCATCTATAAAACAATCTGTCAGGATAAAGATCTTCCTTATGTAAAAAATGAGAATCTAATCATAAAAATGCATGGTGACTTTGAACATGACAATTTTGTTTTAAAAGAAGATGACTATTTAAGCTACAGCAACAACTTCCGCTTAATGGAAACATACATAAAAGCCGTCATTGCTAAAAATGTAGTTTTATTTATCGGATATTCTTACAGTGATCCGGATGTAAAGCAACTGTTTTCGTGGGTAAAAGATGTTCTGGGAAACGATTTCCAGCAGGCATACATGCTGGAAGGTTTTAAAAATTATGATGAAAATGAATTCGATTATTATAAAAATCTGGGCGTTAATGTAATTTTCACAAGTTCTTTCGATGAAGAAAAGGATAATAAAACAAATCTGCTGGCTGTGTTAGACCTGATTAAAGATGGATATAAAGAAAACATTTCCAATGTGGAAGAGGCAAAAAAATACTTTCTGCCCTTCCTTAACCTCGATTATATTTTAGACCGGTATGTCTGCAAAGGACTATTCAAATGCAAATTAATAACAGAAGGCAATGTATTAACATATTATCACAGTGGGAAAAGCCAGGAAAATGAGTCAGAACAACTGCTAAACAAGCTGGCTGGATACGTCCATCAAGAAAATGTAGATCCGAATGACGCATACAGCGTAATTGCCGACATACTTCGAAAAAGCAGCATTGACTTTATTGTAACAGATAAAACACGGATGATGGGGGACTCTATTAAAATTCCACATTCAAAAAACCAGTTGTTTGATTTGATTATGGAATTTGATTATGCAGAATTAAGACAGGTTGCGGAACATGATGATTTTTTTAACTCAAACGACGAAAAAATTTATTTACGGCAAGCATATATCTACTATTTTTTAGAAGAGTATACAAAGGCTTATACAGCATTATGCAAAGCCGCAGAAACAGCTTATAAAAAACAATTATACAATCTGTATTATATCGCTCAGTTTAATAAATGCAAAATAAAAAATTACGTAGAGCAGAGTCTAAACGTATCTGAAGATATCCTCAATAAAATAAATAAAGACGTAGCATCTATCCACTTGGATCGTATTCTTATGGATATGCCGGATTCATCTTCTGAAAATTATCAAATGCTGAAAGATATTGAATCCTTCCAGCTGCAGTATTCACTGTTCCAGGACGCATACAGGGTTTCAGAAAAAGTAAAAGAACAGCAGGATACTGCCTACTCCATTTTTTCAGGAGTTCCGGATTATTTTATTTTGCGGAGAATGATTAAGGATTATCATTCTTATCTCGTATACAACTCCCTTATGATCGATAACTACCGGGAAGTACGGGAGGTATTTACCTTATATGTAAAAAGTATCTTAAAGAGTGCGGCTGCACCAGATAAAAAAGCGGAATATGAAATCTATCAAAGTGGGAATGTGCATGCACCTGATATCGGAACATTCGAATTATCTTTAATCATAAAATATATGTCAGAAAAAGATATTACGAATATGCTTTCAGAATATGGAATCAATATGCTTCCGGTGGACAAGCAGTGCAAGGGTCATATGAAAAAAGTGTTAAAAAACCTGCGGCCAGAAAAAAGCCTTCGATGCGACGGTGAATTTTGGAATAGTCTGATTGTGCTGTCACATATGGAACTGGATGCAGAAACAGTTGAAATGGCGCTTGACGGCATTTCTGAAAAATTTAATTATTATAGCTTTCGGTTACATAAAAACGTTATCTACAAGTTCTTATTCATGTGCCATAATAATAAAGCGTTTAAAAAAAAGAACGCTGGTAAATTCCACATATATGATTATGCATTAGGCAGATTTCTGGAAAATCTGCTGAAGCAAACGGAATCAGCAGACTATGACAGTGTGCGCAGGTACAGCAAAATCATACAAATTGTCGCTAATATGATTTATGATGTATACAAAGAACCTGTGTATCTGGATCTTCACTATTTTTTAAACGACGAAAGATCATTGATTGCAGCTAAAATATACCCATACTGCAGCGAAGAAGACCAGGAAATGACTGTAAAATATTTTGAAAATAATCTGAAAAATCTTACCTGGAAATCTTATGAACTATATTATGAGATCGTAACCGATGACATTATAAAACCGAATGCTGAATATGAACGGAAGATATTCATGGATATAAACAACATAAAAAGATTATACATCAACCGTATTCCAAATGAATATGAGAATGTACTTACTACCATGTGCAACTTATATTTAAATGATAAAATCACTGATGTTGAGACTCTGAAAGGAATCATTAAAAACTCAGAACAGGATCACTTAAAATTTCTAAGCGACATTGAAAACTTTGATTACCGTAAGTTTAATATCGAATGGCTGACTTCCTTTCATAAGGACCTGTTAATGGATATTTCACAAAATGAAACAGCAAAAAGAAATATTATCAGGAAATTTTGTGAGAAAATAGAAGTAGGTGAAATCAGTAACCAGCTTTTAAAACTGTATTTTAAATATTTTACCGGGGTGTGCTGACGCAAATATGTACATGGACGGTAGTGTAAATTAGTTTGTGTTTTTGGAAATAAACGACTCCTTTTTGGTAAGAATTAAGATATGAAATATTTTATCGAAAAGGAGTTTTTTTATGTCAGTAGCAAAGAAGCAGATTCGACAGATTATCTCAGAAAATAACTTAAACAGCGTCACGGATGTCTATGCCCTCCTAAGGGACAGTTTCAATGATTCCAACAAGAACTCATGGAGGCTGAGTTGGATATGTAACCCTTGGCTATGAGAAAAAACACAGCGGGACCATTTGAACCACTTCTGTTAAGACCAAATGAACATAGCCCGAAAAAGCAGTTGTCCGATATGGGAAATTGTGTTATATTGTCGATATGGGAAAACCATGGAAGCTAGTACATCGTTCGACAAATAACTGGATCAATCACGCAGAATGCTTTTCTGAGTGTGCAGGTCAAAAAACGTAGGCGCAGCGGGCTACGCTGAGGATTTTTCACCTGTGCAATCGGGAAAGCAGGCAAGTGGTTGGTGTAGTTATTTGCGTAACGATGTACTAGGCGGCTTTACCCCTCTTTTTATTCGGAGGGTATATAAATGCCCTCCGAATAAAAAGAGGGCGATTCAATGTATGTTACATATCAGGATCTAATCCAGATCGGTATACTCGTTGTCGCCCTTGCGAATTTGATTTATCAGATTTACAAGGGAAAAAAGAAATAGCCGCCACTACCGCAAATAGTGACGGCTTGCCTTTGCATTTCAAGACTTGAGTTTCCGCAGATTTATCCACAGAACCCTAATCCCTTCAAATTTATGATACACAACTTTCAAAAAATGCCAAAATATAAGGAATCCTTTCCCTTTTTGATATAAAATTTAATCATCACCACAGGATATTCAGAGGTGAATGTACTTTTATCTTATACGGCGGTGTAGTCGATTAAGGAATGAACAACAAATGAAACATAAACAATATGTTGTAAAATTTTTCGTTGATTATTACAGTGTTTTGAGTATAATATAAAAAGAGATATTATAGTTTGAGTTGAAAGGAATGGTATATCTATGGCAAGTATATTACCGGTATCAGATTTAAGAAATTATAATGAGGTTTTGAAAAACTGTCAGATCGGAGAGCCTGTGTTCCTGACTAAAAATGGCAGGGGCAGATTTGTGGTAATGGATATAGAGGATTATGAACGTGATAAAGCAGAAAAAAAGCTGCTGGAGAAGCTGCATGAGGCAGAGGAAGCGGTTAAAGATGGAAATGGCTGGCTGACAATGGATGAATTAAAGGCTGAGGTTGGAGAGTAAATTTATGATGAAATTGCGAATCAATCCAGTAGTAGCAGAGGATTTAAAAATTATTAAGAAATTTATTGCAGAAGATAACGCCGATAAAGCATTAGAAACGGTTCAGGAGATTTATAGGCAGTTTGAGAATATACAGCAGTTTCCTTATATTGGTGCAGATTTGTCTAAACGTGTGAGTTTTAAGACGGATTATAAGTATGTGGTGTGGAATGATTATGTTGTGTTGTATAAGGTTAATAAAGAGGCAGTTGAGATTTATCGGGTGGTGAATCGGTATCAGGATATTACGAAGCTATTTAGTTAGCTTATAGTAAAAAGTGAACCGATCAATAAGATTGTTGAAGATTTGATACCGTCAAGATTATATCGTTTTCGGCAATGCTCAGAACGAAATTTTACTGCCTTTTATGACGAGCAGGTTTGGGGATCAGGGGGAACGGATATGAATGATGATTTTGATGCATGTTTATATTACAATGATAAGAAATATGTAAAGGCAAATTTGCCTGAAAGTCTAAAAATGATAACAGCACAAACTCAGGGAGGAGTTAAATTTGTTTGTTTCAGTCAGAATGTTAAATCAGCAATGATGTGGGGACACTATGCTGCAGATGGAATACCTTTGGCGTTTGATATCTATTCCCAGTGTCTTGTCTCGTTGATATTTAGTGAAATCGCGCAGGATATTTGTTCATCTGCAAGGTGGATTTTCGACGGCGTAGCGGTGGCTACGGCTAGAAAATCTAACACGGCAGATGGGCAAATAGACAAGTGAGTTTGGCTAATTATCAACGAGACAAGACACTAGAAATCAGACGCATCGTAAAATAGCACATATCGTTGCAAAAAGAATAACGGCTACAAATCCAATCACTATAGGCTTTGTGACCGTTTTATTTTTTTTCAGCTGTCAAAGATGGGAATATATCAAATTTGGAAAAATTTGAGGAATGAATTTTCATTTTTCAGTCAAAAGAGCGGATGATTTAATATTTTACTTTTGGGCTTTTGTATGGTACACTCTAAGGTGGTGCTCAGGCTCTTTTAACAGAAAAGGGCGATTACAAATTAGTATGCAACGGAATCCTGAGAATATGAAAATCCTGTAAAATAAAGCAAAGGAGAATAATAGAATTATGAAACTGGGAATCGTAGGTTTGCCCAATGTGGGAAAAAGTACTTTATTTAATTCGTTGACAAAGGCAGGGGCGGAATCGGCAAATTATCCGTTCTGTACCATTGATCCGAACGTGGGAATCGTGACGGTTCCTGATGAACGTTTGAAGAAGCTGGGAGATTTATACCAGTCAAAAAAGGTGACTCCGGCAGTCATTGAGTTTGTGGATATCGCCGGATTGGTAAAGGGAGCCAGCAAAGGGGAAGGACTGGGCAACCAGTTTTTGTCCAATATCCGCGAGGTGGACGCCATTGTCCATGTGGTGCGCTGTTTTGAGGACAGTAATATTGTCCATGTGGATGGAAGTATTAATCCAGTGCGGGATATAGAGACGATTAATTTAGAGCTGATTTTTTCAGACATAGAGATTCTGGAGCGGAGAATTGCCAAGACCAGCAAGGGCGCCAGAATGGACAAGACTCTGGCAAAAGAATTAAAATTGTTAGAGCGGGTCAAGACGCATTTAGAGGATGGCAGACTTGCCAAAACCTTTGAATTAGAAGATGAAGATGAGGAAACCTGGTTTAAAGAATACAATCTGCTGACAGCAAAACCTGTTATTTATGCCGCCAACGTGGCTGAGGAGGATTTGGCAGACGACGGGGAACAAAATGCATTTGTAAAAGAAGTGCGGAACAATGCGGCGGAGGAACATTGCGAGGTATTTGTGATCTGCGCTCAGATTGAGCAGGAGATTGCGGAACTGGACGACGAAGAAAAAGCCATGTTTTTGGAAGAATTGGGTCTGAAAGAATCTGGTCTGGAGAAACTGATCAAAGCAAGCTACAGTCTGCTGGGACTGATCAGCTATCTGACCTCCGGAGAGGATGAAACCCGTGCCTGGACCATTAAAAAAGGAACCAAAGCGCCTCAGGCGGCAGGAAAGATCCATTCGGATTTTGAACGCGGGTTTATCCGCGCCGAAGTGGTAAATTATCAGGATTTGTTAGACTGCGGCTCTCTGGCGGCGGCAAAGGAAAAGGGGCTGGTAGGACTGGAAGGGAAAGAATATATCGTAAAAGACGGAGATGTAATTCTCTTTCGCTTTAATGTGTAAGTGTTTGCATCTGTCTGAGGAGGAAATAATTATGAGCGCAGAGAGAAATCGGGACTGGTGGAAAAAAGCGGTAATATATCAGATCTATCCCAGAAGCTTTCAGGACAGTAACGGCGACGGAATCGGTGATTTAAAGGGAATTATACGAAGGCTTTCTTATCTGGAAGAACTTGGAATTGACGCAGTGTGGCTGTCTCCGGTATACCAGTCTCCGCAGGATGATAATGGATATGACATATCCGATTATCAGGATATAGACCCCATATTTGGAACGCTGGAGGATATGGAAGATCTGATTCAGGAGGCGGAGAAACACCATATAAAAATAATCATGGATCTGGTATTGAATCATTCTTCCGACGAACACCGCTGGTTCAAAGAGGCGAAAAAGAGCCGGGAGAATCCGTATCATGATTACTATATCTGGCGGGACGGAGAGGAGGGGACGCCTCCCAACGATCTGCGCGGCTGTTTTGGCGGTTCCGCATGGGAATGGGTTCCGCAGGTGAAGCAGTATTATTTTCATCAGTTTTCCGTAAAGCAGCCTGATTTAAACTGGGAAAATGAAAAAGTCCGTCAGGAAATTTATCAGATGATAAACTGGTGGATGGAAAAAGGCGTCGGAGGGTTTCGTCTGGATGTCATTGATAAGATTGCCAAAGAGCCGGATCGGATGATTACAGACAATGGTCCCAGGCTTCATGAATTTATTCAGGAGATGAGCCGGGAGACATTCCAGAAAGCCGCTTTGATTACAGTGGGCGAGGCATGGGGAGCCACGCCGGAAATTGCGAGACGCTACAGTAACCCGGACGGCAGTGAGTTTTCCATGGTGTTTCAGTTTGAGCATATCGAACTGGACCAGCAGCAGGGAAAGGAAAAATGGGATCTGGCGCCGCTGCCGTTTTTAAAACTGAAGCAGGTATTGGCGCGCTGGCAGAAGGAGCTGTATCAAAAGGGCTGGAACAGTCTGTTTTGGGACAATCATGACCTGCCCCGTATTGTGTCGCGCTGGGGAAATGATAAAACGTACAGGGAAGAGTCCGCCAAAATGCTGGCGGTATTATTGCATGGTATGCAGGGAACGCCTTATATTTATCAGGGCGAAGAGCTGGGTATGACGAATGCGCGCTATTCGATAGAAGAGTACCGTGATATAGAGACTTTGAACATGTATCGGGAACGGCGTGAAAAAGGATATAAAGAAAGCGATATTATGGCGTCTGTGTACGCCAAAAGCCGTGACAACGCCCGTACGCCCATGCAATGGGACTCCACAGAGAACGCCGGGTTTACGGAAGGCGTCCCCTGGATTAAGGTAAATCCGAATTATGTGAAACTTAATGCCGAACAGCAGATGCAGGATGCGGATTCAGTCTTTGCCTGTTATCAGACTCTGATCAGGCTGCGGAAAAAATATGAAGTTTTTACAGACGGGACGTTTGCGTTATTGTTGGAGGACGACCATGATTTTTTTGCTTATGCAAGGGAGAATCAGAATGAGAAGATGATTGTCGTCTGCAACTTTTATGAAAAAATGGCTGACTGCCAGTACAAAGAAGACTGGGAACATATGGAATTGCTGTACGATAATTATCATATGGAAAAGCAGGATCACAGGTACCGGCCTTATGAGGCGAGGATTTATTATAGAAAAAAGCGTTGAACAGGCTGTAAGTCTGGCGTAAGGCAGAGAGGGGAGCATAAAAATCTGTTCTTAAGGAAAAACATGGCTGGCGCCTGAGCATCTGAACAGCCAGTTGACCCAAGAAGGAAAACCCATGAATCAGGTAGGTAGAAACATGAGATATCTAGGAAGTAAGGTAAAATTACTTGACCAAATACAAGAAGTGATAGACCAAAATCACATGGAAGGGGAGAGTTTTGCAGATTTATTTGCAGGAACAGGATGTGTTGGAGATTACTTTAAGAGCAAATATAAAATTATAGCCAATGACTTTTTATATTATTCCTTTGTGTTTAATAAGGCGAAATTGATGAATACCGGTATGCCCGCGTTTCATAAATTTACCGGCAAACATAAAACAGGAATATTTGAATGGCTGAACAGTCAGCAATATACGCCGGACGACAGTTTTTTTGTGTATCGCAATTATACCCCTGCTGGGGGCAGAATGTTTTTTACAGAAAGCAACGGCATAAAAATTGATGGTATGCGAAAAGACATAGAAAGAATATATCAAAAGAAAGAAGTGGAAGAAAATGAGTACTATTTTCTGATCGCTTCATTATTAGAAAGCGTAACCCGGTATTCGAATACTTCCGGAACGTACGAGGCGTTTTTTAAGTTCTGGGATCCGAGGGCAGAAAAAGATTTCCTTCTGGAACCGCTGGAACTAAATGAGACGGATACAATTTTTGAAAATGAAATCTTAAGCCGGGATACCAATGAACTGATCAGAGAAATTTCCGGAGATATCGCATACATCGACACCCCCTACACGGTTACGCAGTACGTTTCCGCCTATCATATGTTAGAGACGATTGCAAGGGATGACGCGCCTGCGATTACGGGAACCGGGGGAAAAAGAGGCCGGGGAGATAAGAATTCACTGTATGCGCAGAGAACGAAGGCAAAACGCATATTTGAGGATTTGTTCCGCCAGATCAGATTTAAGCACATATTGGTGAGTTACAGCAATCAGGGACTGGTTCCGGTGGATGAATTGGTGGAGATGGCCAGAACGTTTGCAGTGGACGGAGAAGTTCAGGTGAATCACTTTGATTACAGGGAATACCAGAATCACAGGTCAAGCAACAAGCGAAACGGCAGGCGGCTGAATGAAGTAATTCTCTATTTTCAGAAAGATCTGAGTATCAATAAGTCGCCGTTAAATTATTCCGGCAGTAAAGACACGCTGCTTCCTGTCATACTGAAAGAATTACCGCAGAATATTGATACGTTTGTGGATGTAATGGGCGGCGCGTTTAACGTAGGGGCAAATGTGGCGGCCTTGAAAAAAGCAGTTTATAACGAGCTGAATCCGTTTGTATACGAACTTATGAAATGGCTCCTGGATACAGAACGAGAGCAATTGATTGCGGAAGTGGAATGCGTTATCCGCAAATTTGGCCTGGAGAAAGAGGAAAAAGAACCGTACAACGCCTTGCGGGATGCATATAATAAGAATCCCTCGCCTTTGTATTTATATGTTCTGCATATGTATGCATTTCAGAATATGATTCGTTTTAACGGAGACCATAAGTTCAACACGCCCGTCGGAGTCGCCGGATACAGTGAAGATATCAGACAGCGGCTGATGAACTTTAAAGTAAAGGCGCCGGAATATGAACTGCTCAATCTTGATTATACGCAGATGGACTGGGGCGGCTTTCCGGCAGATACGGTGTTTTACTTTGACCCTCCGTATTATATTACAAGCGCGGCTTACAATGACGGGAAGCGCGGTATGAAAGGCTGGGGGATCACCGAGGAAACAGAACTGCTGCGTATATTGAAACATATTGATGAACTGGGATTTAAGTTTATCCTGTCGAATGTGTTAGAGCATAAAGAGAAAAAGAACGAACTGCTGACGCAGTGGATTGAAGAACATCATTACCGCGTCATAGACGCGGGGGTAAGCGGATGGAGATATGCTAAAAATGAGGTGCTTGTAGTAAATTATCAGAAGGGATAAGCAGATGAGACACGTATTGGTTGTGCCGGATGATTTGATTGAGAAATTACATAAGGCTGAGGATGATACGGCGATTTTGGCGCGCTGGGAACAGATTGGAGTCGGCTCGGCCGAAGAAATGATGGATCAGATCATATGCAGATTAAATGAAAAGTTCCCGAAATTGAATCTCGCGGGATACCGCCGGGAGAGAAAAGACGTGATCAAGAAAAACCTGAATAACGGCGGCAACGTCAGTAAATATTCAGGATATTTTGAGAACGAAGACGGCGGCATCGACGGTCTGTTTTTTTATAATGAGCCGAATACGGATAATGCAAATGATATAGCCACCAGGAATATCTGGGCTGCGCTGATCGGCATTTACGGAGCGATGTCTGAGCAGATGACGGACCTGCATTTTGTCAGCCGTCCGGTTTATATTGTAAATTTAAACGAAACGCGCCGCTTAAGCCAGAGAAATGTCAAGATAAATATTATTTGCGCGGCGCTTATGGGATTTCACTACCTGGATCTGTTTGATAACGATTTAACCGACGTCATTTCAGAAGCTTTTTCAGAAGATCCGCACATTAATTATGCCGACGGCTCCCCGGACTCCATGATTACTACTTTAGAGCAGTTTGAATATCTTATATCGGGAGAGCAGACAAACGATTTTTTTGAAGTTGACGACGCGGCTAAGACGTTCACTGTATTGTCAGACAGACTTCTCAGGTCATCCAATCCCGCCGCGGAATTATATAGATTATGTTCGAGAATTGTTCCGGCGGTTTCTTTTGCAAAGAACGAAAACTACCGGATTGATATGCAGAATCTGGAAGCAATAAATAATACCAATGTAACAGTACTGAAAACATATTTACGTAAATTACAAGAACCGTACAGAGGAAATCATGAGATGCAGGTTATTTATTATGGCGCGCCGGGCACGGGAAAAAGTCATACGATTGATACGGAAATTATCCGGAAGGCGCATACGGATTATGTATTCAGGGTCACGTTTTACCCGGATTATACGTACAATGATTTTGTGGGGCAATTGCTGCCGAAAGTAATTCCCGCCGCGGATCCCAAAGACCCAGGCACAATTACCTATGACTTTGTAAAAGGCGTTTTTACAAAAGCCCTGGAAAAAGCGTATGAGGATACTTCCAAAGACGTTTATCTGATCATTGAAGAAATGTCGCGCGGGGACTGCGCGGCTGTATTCGGCGATATATTCCAGCTTCTGGACAGGGAAAAAGAAGGACTTTACGCTGGATACAGCAAATATTTTATCAACAATGACATGATTGCAAAGGACATCGTGGCTTTGCCGGGTACGCAGGTAAAACTGCCGCCCAAATTTCATATATTAGGCACGGTAAATACAAGCGATCAGAATGTGTTTGTGATGGATACGGCTTTTAAGAGAAGATTTGAGTGGGAATATGTCAGTCCCGCCCCCATTGAGACGGGGCGTCCGTTTGGAACGCCGGAACATTATAAGAATAATCCGCAACTGGAGATCAACAACGGAACGGCGGTGCAGCAGGTTACATGGGTAACGTTGTATCAGGCGCTGAACAGGTTTATTGCGGACGACGCTTATCTGGGATTGGGAGAGGACAAGCAGATCGGCCCGTTTTTTATTGAGTTTGATTTGTCAGATCATGCGGCGCTGCAAAGAAAGAAGCAGATAAAAAATAAATTACTGCATTATCTGTGGAGCGATGTGCATCATGCGGCATATAAAAGCAGCGTGACATTATTTGACAGGACGATTGGTACTTTTTCAGAGCTGTATAAAAAATATGAAGCAGATGAAAAAATATTCAGCGATCAATTCCTGAGTATCCTTTAAATGTGAAATGATCTGCGCGGGAGGTGGCAGAGATCAATACGCTGTATTATTACGGGCAGGATGGCGAAGCGGTTCCGGAGTATATCGAAGAATTGTTTGGGCTGGGAACGCAGGAAATAGAATATTCAGATCAATTAAAAGCCAATGTATTTCATATTGTCGGTTTTGTTTTCCGTGAAAAGAACATGCTGGCTGTTTTTCCGAAACATTATTATGAATTGCATGAGATTGAGAAACTTAATCAAACGAATTTGGAAGCGGTCGATGATATTCGGCTGCTGTTTCATGTAATAAAAAAGTACAGTGAAACCGAACGGACAACGGCGTCGGCGCAAACATATATGGGGGCGGACGGCAGCGACCGCTACGACGCGGATTATCCCTTTGCGCCCTTTTATGAACTGTATGATTATTTTAGGACATACGGACTTTACCGGGAAAAAGAAAATAAAATCATAAGCGGCGGATCTGGCAAGATTTCCTGGAACACTACGCTCCATAAGTCGCAAAAGATCATAAGCGGCGGAAATCTCTTGTTTGTGCCGCTGTATGTAAATAAGAAAAACGACCGCCAGGTATTTATCACAGAATGTATGGCGTTTGTGATCGATTATACCATTGATTATTTTCACAGTTTTTTCTCGATGAAGAAAACGGGTTTAAAAATTGCGGAATTTGATTATTTCAGAAATATTGATTATATCTGTTCTAAGCTCAGGGAAGCGAAACATGAGGTTTTCAAGGATATGCACAAAAAACTCGTGCAGATTTTGATTGATTTTTTTGTGCAGTATAAAGAAAAATCAACCGGCGGGAGCGTGCATGTAAAAATAAGGCATTATGATATGGTATGGCAGAAAATGACGGCCCAGTATTTAAACAGGCATTTTGCAGGAGTGAATCCGCTTAACCATGCGGCGCAGTTTGATTTATCGCTGAAGACGTCGGCGGTACAATTTTCTGCACAAACCCATAGAGCGGATGCTTCGCATCACGGTTTTGCAATATCATTGGATCATATGGCGTATGCAGACCATATATTGTACATATTTGATTCCAAGTATTATAAGGCGCTCGATCAATTAAATTATAAGCAGCTTGCGTACGGAGAAATACTCCGCTGCTATTATCCGGATCTGGAAGAAATGCATAATATTCTGATCCTGCCGGGAAGAGAGCGGGCAGATATTCATTTTTCATTTGCACCCGCTTATGTTGGAAACAGACGTATTGGAACTAAAATCGTAGAGCAGTATATCGAGCCTCAAATCATTATGAATGATTATCTGGCAGAGTAATATGAAAAACGGATATAGCGTAAACCTTCTGTCTGCATATATTATTGTAACGGGCAAGAAGCAGTAAATGTGTTTGCTTTGTTATTTTAGAAGGGAGATTTCGCTAATATGAGCAATTATGTTGCATTATCGTTGGAATTAAATTTATTCTTTTTAAGAATTATGAAAGAACATTCTCTTTTTTTGGAATCAGGATTTCTGGCGAAAGAGGAGTCTTTGATTAAGAGATCGCAGCGGTTCAGAGAGAATTTTGAGCAATTGCTGCGAGAAACCGTCAGTATCAGTAATGGGGCAGCAGGGCAGTCGGCGCTGGATTCGCATGAGATTGTTACGGTATATACTAAACGTGCAGAAGAAAAGACCAGCAGCCTGACAGGAATTTCTATTGATACGGAGATTACGGCCGCCGAGGAACGGCTGCAGAGCGGCTGCGGCGCGCGGTTTGGCCATTCTATGCACCGCAGCGTCCATAAACTGAACCGCAAGGCAATCCGTCTGGTACGGGGGCTGATTGAATTGAAGGAGGATGCGCTTCGTTCTGTAAGAAACTGTGATATTTTTGCATTTCAATATCCGCTGCTGATTGAGCATATTCTCCGGGAAGCCAGGCTGTATGGCAGTTTCCTGGTGGAACTGGAGCAGCGGGGAAGTATTTCCAGGTCTTGTATGCGGACGACGGAAATGTTCTGGAACCAGATTATGATGGAACATGCATGGTTTATCCGGGGGCTGCTGGATCCCTGTGAAGAGGAACTGTTTGAGACAGCCGATCACATTGGGAAGGAATTCTGCAAACTGCTTCGTGAGGCGAAAGAGAAAGAATGCGCTGCAATCGGGGAACTTGCAGGCAGAACCATTGAGCAGACCAAACGGATTCAGGAATTTAAGACGGCAGGTACGCAAGGCATTTTGAACTGTGAGATTCAGTCTATGATACTGCCGCTTCTGGCGGATCATGTTCTGCGGGAGGCAAACCATTATCTGCGCCTGCTGAAAGAGGGCTGTGAATGTCCGGAAGGCGAGATTTCTGCGGCATAGCAAAAAGATACGGAGAGATAAAGTTTACAGAACTGTAAAACAAGAGAGAGGGAATGAGATGGAACAATTAAGTTTGTTTGATAACAGAGAGAAGCTTGCGCCTCTTGCAAGCCGCTTAAGGCCGGACAATCTCAGGGAATACGTGGGTCAGAAACACCTGATCGGGGAGGGAAAAATTCTCCGCCGCCTGATTGAGGAAGACCAGATATCCTCCATGATTTTCTGGGGGCCTCCGGGCGTCGGCAAGACAACGCTGGCAAGGATTATCGCAGAACAGACCAAAGCGGAATTTGTGGAATACAGTGCGGTCAACAGCGGGATCAAAGAGATTAAGGAAGTGATGGTGCGGGCTGAACAAAACCGGAAGATGGGAATTTGCACCTTGTTGTTTGCGGATGAAATTCATCGTTTTAATAAGGCGCAGCAGGATGCATTTCTGCCTTTTGTGGAAAAAGGCAGCATTATTCTGGTGGGAGCGACCACAGAGAATCCTTCTTTTGAGATTAATTCAGCTTTGCTCTCCCGCTGTAAGGTGTTTATTTTAAAAGCATTGGAGGAAACAGATTTAAAGGAATTGCTGGTACATGCCCTCAAAAGTCCCAAAGGTCTCGGAAACATGCAGATTTCCATAGAAGACGCTCATTTGTCCGCCATTGCCCGCTTTGCCAATGGAGATGCCAGAACAGCGCTGAATACGCTGGAGATGGCGGTGATAAATGGCAGGATGGATGAACGGGCGGTTCTGTGTGTGGATGAGGAGGTTCTTGCGCAGTGTATGAACAGGCGGTCGCTGTTATATGATAAAAACGGGGAGGAACATTACAATCTGATTTCAGCCCTGCACAAATCCATGCGCAACAGTGATCCGGATGCGGCCGTGTACTGGATGTGCCGGATGCTGGACGGCGGGGAAGATCCTCTTTATATTGCAAGAAGGCTGGTGCGGTTTGCCAGTGAGGACGTGGGGATGGCAGACCCCAATGCGCTGCAGGTGACAGTGGCGGCTTATCAGGCATGTCATTTTCTGGGAATGCCGGAGTGCGACGTGCATCTGACGCATGCGGTTGTGTATCTGTCCATGGCGCCAAAGTCCAATGCGCTGTATCTGGCGTGCGAAGCCTGTAAGAACGATGTGAGGGAACTTCCAGCGGAGCCGGTTCCGCTGCAGATTTGCAATGCGCCTACAGATCTCATGAAGAAACTCAATTATGGAAAAGATTATATTTACGCTCATGATACCAGTGAGAAATTAAGCAGTATGCAGTGTCTGCCTGACACACTGGCGGACAGAAGGTATTATCATCCCACGGAACAAGGGCAGGAAAAGCAGGTAAAGGAACGTCTGGAAGAAGTTCTGGATTGGAAAAGGAAGAACAGAGTATAAGAAGGGCTGCTGTGAAACAGGATTCCTGTTTTGCAGCAGCCTTAAGAATTTCCGTCCTGCTCCCGACAGGAACAGGTATTTATTCCTGCAGCCCGACCGTGCATACGGCTGTGCGGCCTAGTACATCGTTGCGCAAATAACTACACCAACCACTTGCCTGCTTTCCCGATTGCACAGGTCAAAAAAGCATTCTGCGTGATTGATCCAGTTATTTGTCGAACGATGTACTAATATCTACAGAAATAGAATTAGAAATCGGTCAGATCAGCAGCGCGTCTTTCTAAGAAAGCGGTCATGCCTTCGGTCTTGTCATGCGTGGAGCAGGTAATGCCGAAGAGGTTTGCTTCCATCTCAACTGCGTTTTTAATATCCATGTCGTAGCCGTTGTTGATTGCAGCTTTGGCAATGGAAACAGCGTAGCTTCCCTTAGAGATAATCTTGGACGCCATTTTCTTAGCGGTATCCATCAATTCTTCTTTGGCAACTACTTTGTTTACCAGACCGATGCGGTATGCTTCTGCGGCGTCAATATTGTCGCAGGTGAAGATCAGTTCCTTCGCGCGTCCCATGCCTACCAGGCGTGCAAGTCTCTGAGTTCCGCCAAATCCGGGGATAATGCCAAGTCCGGTTTCCGGCTGTGCAAACGTAGCGTTGTCAGAAGCAATGCGGATATCGCAGGCCATAGCGATTTCGCATCCGCCGCCCAGTGCAAATCCGTTGATGGCAGCGATGGTAACCTGACGCATATTCATCAGCTTGAAGAATGGCTCAGCGGCTCTCATACCGAAAGCGCGTGCCTCAGCAGCGGAAAAGTTTACCATTTCAGCAATATCAGCGCCGGCAACGAACGACTTGAATGCATTGTCTTTCTTGTCAGGACCGCCGGTCAGGATTACAACCTTAACATCGTCTCTTGCTTCAATTTCACTGAGGACAGTGTTAAGCTCGTCCAATGTTTCGCTGTTGAGGGCATTTAATGCGCCCGGTCTGCTGATTGTCAGAACAGCAATCTGATCAGCTACGTCTAATTTTAAGTTATTCATGTGTAGAAACCTCCTATAAAACTATGTATTTTACTGCTACTTATAATATATAACTTTGATAAAAATATGTCAATATCTATTACTCCGGCGGTGAGAGCCGGAGTAATAAAACTATTTCAGCAGCGTTTCATATTTGAAATTGTCCATACATTTTTTCAGAAGCAGCGCCGCAAGCAGTCCGCAGAGGACGCCGATTGCCAGAAGAATCCAGGAACTGATGAGAAAAACGCCCGTAAACTGCCCCACAATCAGAAGGAGTATAGGAAGAATCAGAAAAACAGCGCTTTGTTCCGCATCTTCCACGCTTTGCGCCCTGGCGGATACACGGACGATCAGTGTAATAGCAATCAGTGAAATGGCAGGCGACACCAACAGCATAATCAGAAGCCATTTCAGATCCGGAAGCACAAAACTGTTGGTGGTCATGTAAGCTTCCGCCTCTGTCACCACAAGCATTGCGGCAAAAGAGACAGCGGAGACAAACATGCTGAGGAAGAAGGAGGCCATAACTTTGGAACGGAAAATCTGTTTTAAGGATAACGGGCAGTACAGAAGCGTTTCCAGAGTCCGTTTTTCTTTTTCGCCCACAAAGGATGCCGCAGCCATTACAGAAGCCGCCATAATAGGGATCAGCAGGAAAAAGATCGGCATAATGTAATTGAGAATCAGTTTGATAATACTTCGCTGCGTGCTGCCGTCTTGTATGGATAAGGGAAGCAGTTCCAGCAGCTCCAGCAGTTCCGTGTTATTTTCCGGCATAAAATGAAATACCAGAATAAAGACAGAGGGAACAAAAATGGTCAGTACAAGGGGAACTATAAGCAGCGTGATAAACATCCGTTTGTTGGAAGTAATGCTTCGTATGTCCTTTTTTATAATAGCGGTTATTTGATGGTTCATGTGGTCTGCTCCTTTCCGGTAAGATGAAAATATATGTCTTCCAAAGAGGGAAGTTCAGCGGAAATATGGTAAACATCCCCGCCCTGTTCTACAATTTTGCGTACAATTGCCGGAATTTCCTCTTCGGATTGTATCTGGAGTTCAAAAGCGCCGGGCGCCGTGTTTTTGCATAAAAGTGTTTCCGGGATGCGGCTGGCTTTTACCTTCAGAGTCATGCCGGAGCATATTTGTAAACGGAGAGTATCCAGAGTGCCCTCTGCCAGCAGCCGTCCCTCCTCCATAAGTCCGTACCGGGTACAGATTTCCTGCGCATAGCGGAGCTGATGCGTACAGAGAAAGACGGTAATGCCATGCTCAGAAGCCAGGCGGTGTATCATGCGGTGGACATTTTGGGCGCTTTCCGGGTCAAGACCGGAGGTGGGTTCATCCAGAAACAGTATCCTGGGCTGATGAATCAGGGCGCGCGCCAGCGAAAGCCTCTGTCTCATACCGGTGGAATACGAAGCCAATTTCTGGTTTTCTGCATAAGTTAATTCCAGTTCTCTGAGCAGTGCTTTGCCCCGTTCTTCGCTCTCAGAAGGATTGATTCCGTAAAGGGAGCCATAGAATACCAGATTTTCCATTCCGGTCATAGCGTCGTACATCTGTGCGTGTTCTGTGACGACGCCGGAAAGTGCATGGGCTTTTTGAGGATTCGCTGCAGGATTAATATCAAAAACAGTGCAGCTGCCCTCTGTGGGCGTCAGCATACCATTCAGCAGTTTGACTGTGGTGGTTTTGCCGGCGCCATTGGGACCGAGAAAGCCGAAAACTTCACCGGCAGACAAACAGATATTGACAGAATCTACGGCTTTTTTGCCGTTGGAATAGGTTTTGGATAAACCGTTCAGCGTTACAGCGTTCATAAGTTGTTCCTCCTGTGGTCTTTTAAAATACGGACAATCTCCACAAATCGTTTTTCTTCGAAAAGTTCAGCAAAGACGGGGGATTTTGTAAGCGCTTCGATCATGCTCTTGCGCACCATGGATTCTTCTCTGGGCAGACTGCACCCCAGAGGAAGATGTTCCTCAAGCCAGCTGTCAAGGAGCGTGAAATAGGAATCCCCTTTCAGGCGCAAAGGATAAATATCGGACACGGCAAGTTTTGCATATAATTCAAGCAGATCCAGAGCCTTTTCTTTGTTCTGGCGTTTGAGGTATTCCTGTGCAGTGGACAAATAAACGTTCAGTAAAATACCAGGGTGCAGCGTCTGCAGGTGGAAAGTATCTGCAATGGCCAGGGTGCGGCGGCAGGTTTCTTCAAAAGAAGCTTCGTCCTTTGGACATAACGCCATATAAGGAATCAGCAGGTTTAACAGTTCCAGTACAATCTGATAGATTCCCGCCTGCAGAATCTGTCTGGCCTCCATGACCGCTCCGGACATTTGAAAAGCCTCGGACAGCAGAGGTTCCGGAGCCATTCGCAGAAAGGTGCGATTGGCCAGCAGATCAATCACTTCCAGGTTGCGGCCCAGTCGTAACAGGCAGAAAGACTCCATGTTCAGGGCCTGGTCTTTGAGAGAGACATCGTCGCTTTCTTCTTTGACACGGGTGAACAGTTTCAGAGCTTCTTCCAAAACAGCAAGCGTTTGCCGGGGCGTTTCCGAAAGTTCGCAATGGTTCACATATAAACTGCCTATTTGAAACAGGAGCGGGGCGCAGGAAAAATATTTTTTTGTGATTTCCCGGCAGCGTTCCATGACTTCGTGAAAAGGTTTTGTGGAAAAGTCATAGGCGAGCTGTCTGCAGAGCCTGCGGATTTCTTCTTTTGTCATCTGGGGTTCGTATCCCATCAGTTCATCCATACTGATATTGAAAAAAGACGCCAGCCGGGGCAGGAGCGTAATGTCAGGATAAGTGGCGCCGGTTTCCCATTTAGAAACAGAGGCTTTGGAAACGCCCATGTATTCGGCAAGCGCATCCTGCGTGATGCTGCGTTTATGGCGGTGCTGTGTGAGAATCCGCCCGATGTTTAATTCTTTCAATGTCAATCACCTCAATTCTTAAGGATAGTATAAGCTGTTTCCTTCTTTATTACAATGGAGCGGCAGGCAACTATAATTAAAAAAGTTGCCTGCTGAGAAACATTTTTTGATGATAGGAAAGACCTTGCCGCTCTGAAGTATGAAAGCGCGTCCTTCCTTTAAGCATTGAAGGGGGGAGCGGAGTTGAAGCGGGCCGCTGAGTGTACGCTTCGGTTATTAACAGGCGAATCTATTAATAAAATAAGACCGCAGCGTCAGAGCCTGCTGGTCTCTGCTACTGCGGCCTTATGTATTACGATGGCGATTAAATATCGCAACATTTTACCTGCCCAAATCTCCGTCTGTGCAGCCTGCTGTGATATTTAACCGCCAAATTAATATGTTCCTGCATAAATTTACTGCGTATCTGATTCCGGATGTTTGTCTTTGCTGAACATGTACTCCATGAGAAGCGTTGCGTCTTCCGGATCGTAAGCTACCAGCTCCAGTTCACTGATGATAGATTCATCGCTGAAAAGACTGGTGATGGTGATGTATTTGGTAAGCTGGGACTTGAGGTTTAAGCGGTCTCCCTGTGTGGAAACCAGTTCTACAGTACCTTTGCACTGGTCAACTACTTTAAAAAATTCTTCTGGGCTATTGATGTTATAAAGTTTCATAAATTTCAGACTCCTTTCTTATTATGCTTCTATTTCTGGAAGCAGTTTCAAAAATTCACTGGTGGAAGGAGATACCGGGAGATTAGGATTGATCGTGGCAATAATCTGCCGCTCCGGCATCTGCTCCGTTGTCTTAAGAATATACAAGCTGCTGGATGTTCCTGTCAGACAATAGTCCGGGATAAAAGCTATCCCAAGCCCGATTCTGGCAAGATCAATAAGAAGGTCATTGCTGCTTAGTTCCACCTGAGGTACCAGTTCGAGATGCTGCTGCAAAAATAAATAGTGCAGAAACTCGCTGGTAGTGCTTTTTTTGTCCAGCATTAGAATGGGATACTGGGTTAATTCCGCAAAGGAAATCTCTTGCGTTTTCAAGTCAAAATATGCTGGATTTGCAATAAATACATCGTGGAAAGCGGCAATTTTCTTCTGGATGAAAGCGCTGTTCATCCGGGAATTTGGATAATTGGTTACAATTAAATCAACTTTACCCTGAGACAGCAAATCTACACAGTTTAAAGAGGTTGCGTTTGTCACCTTAATAGGGACGTTGGGAAACAGCGTGTGAAACTGTTTCAGATAGGGCACCAGGAAGTAGCGGCAGATTGTGTCGCTGGCTCCAATGTGAAGCTGCCCGAATCCAAGCGTATTGGTATCCAGAAGCTGATTTTCTCCTCTTTGAATAAGATTCACGGCCGGCTCAATATGTTTTAACAGCAGTGTTCCTGCCGGGGTGAGCTGCACTTTTTTGGTACTGCGGATAAACAGGGGCTGATTCAGCTTCCGTTCCAGCGTCTTGATGGACTGGCTTACCGCAGACTGGGAGATAAACAGTTTTTTTGATGCTTCTGAAAAACTTAAGGAAGCGGCTACATTATAAAAAACTTTATAAAGCTCAAAATTAATGTCCATATACGCCTCCTTATGAGTTTACGCTTTTGCAACAACAGATTTATCATGTAGATTAGTTCCGATTATAAGTGGGGATTATAAATCTGTCAATAGGGAAACGGATTCTTTGTTTTTATATTTTCCGGAAGCGAATCTTATTTAAATTTAACGATGGGACAGGAAAAAAGAGTGATGATATTGCGCGAAATTTCTAATAGTGTTACAATGAAGCCGGAAGAATACTTGCAGAGTTAGAAAGCGAAAGATAGTCAGAAAGAGCTATTTTTGTGAACTATTTCGAAAAGTATGGTACATTGGGAGAGGCGGGCGGGCGTTATATTTGCAGTATATGATTTTGCGGTATATTATTATATGGAAGCAAAAGATAAATTTTATGACAGGAGGCAGCTATGAGCAGCGTAAAACGTATTTTTGTGGAAAAGAAACCTGCCTTTGCCATTCAGGCAAAGGAACTGCAGTCGGAAATCAGAAGTTATCTGGGAATCAAAACGGTTTCCGGTGTGCGGGTGCTGATTCGTTACGATATAGAGCATATTTCAGAGGAGACTTATCAGAAGGCATTGATGACTGTATTTTCGGAGCCTCCTGTGGATGAGGTATATGAGGAATGTTTTGACGCGGCGGGCGGACAGGTGTTCAGTGTTGAATATCTGCCGGGACAGTACGACCAGCGGGCGGACTCAGCGGAACAATGTGTAAAGTTATTGAATGAGAATGAAGAACCTGTGATTCGTACAGCCACTACTTATGTGATTTTGGGCGAGGTGGACGAGGCGCAGCTTGCAGCTATCAAGAATCACTGTATCAACCCGGTGGATTCCAGAGAGACCGGACTGGAGAAACCTCAGACTTTGATTGATGAATTCGGGGAACCGGAAGATGTGAAGATTTTTGAAAATTTTCAGCATATGCCGGAGGATGAATTAAAAATCCTTTATGATTCGCTGGGACTTGCCATGACCTTCAAAGATTTTGTGCATATCCAGAATTATTTTAAGGGAGAGGAACAGCGCGATCCTTCCATGACGGAAATAAGGGTGCTGGACACTTACTGGTCTGATCACTGCCGCCATACCACTTTTTCTACCGAATTAAAAGACGTTACCTTTGCGGACGGTTATTACCGTAAGCCTCTGGAGGATACGTATCAGGATTATCTGAATACGTATCAGGAGCTTTACCAGGGGCGGGAGGATAAATTTGTCTGCCTTATGGATCTTGCCCTGATGGCGATGAAGCGCCTGAAAAAGGAAGGAAAACTGGATGATCAGGAGGAATCGGACGAGATTAATGCCTGTTCCATTGTGGTTCCGGTAGAAGTGGACGGACAGACGGAAGAGTGGCTGGTGAACTTCAAAAATGAGACGCATAACCATCCCACGGAGATTGAACCGTTTGGAGGCGCGGCAACCTGTCTGGGCGGCGCAATCCGCGACCCTCTGTCAGGGCGGACTTATGTTTATCAGGCGATGCGCGTGACCGGAGCTGCAGATCCGACCGTATCTGTGAAAGAGACGATGCAGGGGAAGCTTCCCCAGAAGAAACTGGTGCGGGGCGCGGCGCATGGCTATAGTTCTTACGGCAATCAGATTGGACTTGCCACAGGATACGTGAAAGAAATTTATCATCCGGATTATGTGGCGAAACGCATGGAAATCGGCGCAGTTATGGGAGCGGCTCCCAGACGGGCGGTACAAAGGCTTACTTCAGATCCGGGAGATATTATTATTCTTTTGGGCGGGCGTACCGGACGCGACGGAATCGGCGGGGCGACCGGCAGCTCCAAGGCGCACAATACGGAGTCAACAGCCGTATGCGGCGCAGAGGTGCAGAAAGGAAATCCGCCCACAGAACGCAAGATTCAACGACTGTTCCGCCGTGAAGAGGCAGCGTATATTATTAAGAAGTGTAATGATTTCGGCGCGGGCGGCGTATCCGTGGCAATCGGGGAGCTGGCGCCGGGGCTTAAAGTGCAGCTTGACAAGGTTCCCAGGAAATATGCCGGATTAGACGGCACGGAGATTGCAATTTCCGAATCCCAGGAGCGCATGGCGGTGGTAGTTGCTCCCGGGGATGTGGAGAAATTCCTGAATCTGGCGAAGGAAGAGAATCTGGAAGCTGTCGAGGTTGCAGTGGTCACAAAAGAACCAAGGCTGGTTCTGGAGTGGAGAGGAAAAGAAGTGGTAAATATCTCCAGGGCCTTTTTAGATACCAATGGCGCGCATCAGGAGACCGCCGTGGCTGTGGAACTGCCTGAAAGAGAAGAGAATTTCTTTGAGAAAACAGAGATTCCGGCAGCGGAAACGGCTTTAAAGCAGGGAGATGTCAGAAAAGCCTGGCTGTCCGTGTTGTCTGACCTGAACGTATGCTCTCAGAAGGGACTGGTGGAGATGTTTGACAGTTCCATCGGCGCAGGCAGCGTATTTATGCCTTACGGCGGAAAATACCAGCTTACGGAGACACAGAGTATGGTGGCCAAGCTTCCGGTAACGAACGGAAGATGCGATACCGTCACCATGATGGCTTACGGATTTGATCCCTATCTGTCCTCCTGGAGTCCCTACCATGGAGCGGTTTACGCTGTGCTGGAATCGGTGGCAAGGATTGTGGCGGCAGGCGGAGATTATAAGAAAATTCGTTTTACCTTCCAGGAATATTTCCGCAGGATGAGCGAAGATCCCAGCCGCTGGAGCCAGCCGTTTGCAGCTCTTTTGGGCGCTTACAGCGCGCAGATTGGATTTGGACTGCCTTCTATTGGCGGCAAAGATTCTATGTCCGGTACTTTTAATGAGATTGACGTTCCGCCGACGCTGGTATCTTTCGCGGTAGATCTTGCGAAGGAACAGGATATCATCACGCCGGAATTGAAAAAAGCCGGCAATAAGCTGATGATTTTCAAGATTGCCAGAGACCAGTATGACCTTCCTGTTTACGGGCAGGTAATGAAATTGTATGACGCCGTCCATACATTGATTCAAAAGAAGGCGATTGTGTCCGCATATGCTCTGGATGGCAAAGGCATCGCGGCAGCCGTAAGCAAAATGGCGTTTGGAAATAAACTGGGCGTTACCATTGAAGATGATGTGTGCCAGGATTGTCTGTTTGCAGCTCATTTTGGCAAATTGATCGCGGAGGTTCCGGCAGACATGAGTTCTGTGGTGGAGGAAACCATTGCGCAGGCTATGGCAGAATATGCCGCTGATGCAGAAAAAGAGAGCAAAGGATGCGGCAATGAGAAATATTGCAGAGTATTTGGAACGGTCAACGACCAGCAGAAATTTATCTACAAAGACATGGAAATTGAGATGGAGGAAGCCATAGCTGCATGGACGCAGACGCTGGAAAAAGTGTTCCCCACCATTGCAGTGGAAGGAAAAGAGCCGGTGCAGACAGAGGTTTACAATACTTCTGATATTTATGTATGCAGGCACAAGGTGGCAAAACCCAAGGTATTTATTCCGGTATTTCCCGGAACGAATTGCGAGGATGACAGCGCCAGAGCGTTTGCGCGGGCAGGGGCAGAGCCGATTGTCAAAGTGTTTAAGAATTTAAACGCAGAGGATATCCGCGATTCCGTGGAGGTATTTGTAAAAGCCATAGAGCAGTGCCAGATGATTATGTTCCCAGGCGGTTTTTCAGCAGGAGACGAGCCTGAGGGAAGCGCGAAGTTTTTTGCCGCAGCCTTTCGCAATGAGAAGATGGCGGAAGCGGTAAATAAACTGCTGAAAGAGCGGGACGGTCTGATGCTGGGCATTTGTAACGGCTTCCAGGCTCTGATTAAACTGGGGCTGGTGCCTTATGGCGAAATGCGTCAGCAGAATGCCGATTCTCCGACGCTGACCTATAATACGATCGGGCGTCATATTTCCAAAATGGTATATACGAAAGTGATGACGAATAAATCGCCCTGGCTTGCACAGGCGGAACCCGGCAGGACTTACTGCATTCCGGCTTCCCATGGGGAGGGACGTTTTGTGGCGCCGAAAGAATGTCTGGATCAATTATTTGCAAACGGGCAGGTGGCAACTCAATATGTCAATGAACAGGGACAGCCAACGATGGATGAGACATGGAATATTAACGGCTCTTATATGGCAATTGAAGGCATCACCAGCCCGGATGGAAGAGTGCTGGGCAAGATGGCGCATTCCGAACGCCGTGGCGAGAGCGTGGCTATTAATATTTACGGTGAGCAGGATATGAAGCTTTTTGAGAGCGGAGTGGCTTACTTCAAATAAAACGGATTTTTGTAAATGAAAAAACTGCAGCGTCAATGGTTTTATCCCATTGGCGCTGCAGTTTTTGGATCTGCGGCTACAGCCATTTTTGAATCATGGCGGCGACGCCGTGTTCATCGTTGCTGAGTGTGATATCGTCTGCAAGCTCCTGAATTGCTCTGGGAGCGTTTGCCATAGCAACGCCAAGTCCGGCCGCCTTCATAATGTCAAGGTCATTTTCGCTGTCTCCGCAGGCGAGCGTATGGTCTATGGAAATGTTCAGATACTGGCAGAGAAGAGCAAGACCTTTTCCCTTAGAAATGCCGGTCATGGTAAATTCCAGGTTATTGTAGCCGCCGCAGAGATAAGAGACTTGCGGGTATTGATCCAGAATCTCCATGGCCCTGCCGCGGTCAGGGAACGAGTTGTCTTCTCCTTCCGGGAAATTCAACGTCATTTTTTGAACGCCTTCTGCCTGTTCGCGCAGGAACGCGGGCATGTCCGCAATAGATGTGCGGGTAGTGAGCATATATTCCTTTATGGAAGCCGGCAGGGAACGGATACTCAAAAGCGCCTGGCGGCATTGTTCAGGCGCATAGGCGTCCCCGTGGAGAAATAGATTGATGTGTATATTGAGCTGAAGTAACTCTTCCAGTATGTCAATTGCAAGGCTGGCGGGCATACAGGTTTCAAAAAGGCATTCTTTTTCCGGAACTTTGTATACAGCCGCCCCGTTGGTGGTGATGGCGTAACGGATGCCAAGTTCTTCCATAAGTTCCAGAGGAAGGCCGCTGTAGGGTCTTCCGGTAGAGATCACAAAAGTTGTGCCCTTGTGTATGGCGTGCTTTATAGCAGATTTATTTTCATTGGAAACCTGGCTCTGAGAGTTGAAGAGCGTGCCGTCCAGATCCAGGGCCGCAAGCTGAAATGAGTTTTGTGTATGCATATTAACCTCCTGATGGAAAAATGTTCTGCAATTTCTGGCAGATATCATTATTGTAAATGTTATGGGATAAAAAAACAAGATTTATGTGCTGTTTATTGACAAGCCGAAACCTAAGTGCTAAAATTTATCGTGTACACAAATACAAAAATAAATAAGAAGAAAAGGAGAGAGTGTATGAAAAGTTTAGTGAATGGCGCGGTTAAATTTTCAAAACTGTGGATGCTCGCCCTGATGTGCGTACTATTTCTCGGCGTGGGAATAAAAGCAGAGGCGGCTCCAGGGCAGGTTACCGGAGTGAAGCAGACTGGCTACAGTGTTAATCCCATATGTGTAAGGGTTGAATGGAATACTGTTTCGGGCGCTGATAAGTATCTGGTAGAATGGAGTGACAACGCTGCTTTTAGCGGAACATCGACTAAATCGATAGAAACTAGCCAGAATCCAATGGTAATTGAGAATCTTACAGCTGGTTCCACTTATTATGTAAGAGTTTCCGCCATTAATCAGGATGGAACAGGCGCGGCTTCAAGTCCAATTCAGGTGGTTACAGCTCCGATTGGCAAGGTTGAAGGCTTAACACAGACCAAGGCAGAGAATAAAAAAGTTACTTTAAAATGGAATAGTGTGGAAAAAGCAAATGCATATTATATTCGTTACGGTAAAAATACTAATAGTCTCAAAGAGGATATGGTAACAAATACGTCTTATGTAATATCCGGAGCAGCGGATTCTGCATATATTGTATATGTATACCCTGTATTAAAGAGCAGCAGCGGCTTTGAAGCAATCGGATTCAATGGCAAGTATATAGTCGTATCAACCATACCTAAAAAGATTACCAAGGTAAGGATGGTGGAAAGCGGCGTTGGCAACAATCCGTCAGCGGGTACGGTTAAATTTACCTGGAAGGCCAGCAATGCGGCAGATGGATACGAATACGAGATTCTCGGAAATAATGGAAAGAAAATTCTTAAGAAAACCATTACGGCAGAGGCGTTCAGCAATACCAGCGGACTTGTAACAGTGAACAGCGGCAAATTAAAAAATACCCAGTTTATGAAAATCAGGGTACGTGGATATGTTAATGTAGGAAAGAGCAAGAAAAAAGGCCCTGTGTCAGATCTGATCTATTTTGCAAAATGTCCGACTAAGATTAA
Source organism: Lachnospiraceae bacterium (assembly GCA_910575155.1). Lineage (GTDB taxonomy): Bacteria > Bacillota > Clostridia > Lachnospirales > Lachnospiraceae > Petralouisia. The sequence goes on along the minus strand of CAJTDX010000006.1, from coordinate 66,861 downwards.
ACATGCGCCGGTGAATAACAGCGACCTTGCAGCAGGCGTAAAAGTTACCTGGGGAAAAATGGCGGGCGCAAATAATTATACGGTATATGTTTCCACTAATTTCAGAAGCTGGAAAAAAGCAGGCACCACAAAAGGAACAAGTTATGTAATTAAAAAGTGCAACGGCTCTGCACTGCGGACCGGAGTTACATATTATTATAAAGTGGTAGCAAATAAGAAAGTCAAGGGCAAAACTTATACGAGTGATAAGGCCTGGTATAAAGAGTTCAGATATGTTATGAGATATTATTAAAATAATCTGAAATATCTGTGATATCATCATCTCCGGCAGCGGTTTGCAGCTGGAGATGATGATTAGAATTTTAGCTTATATGCGCCTGTCAGACAAGAACAGATAAAAAATTAGAAAAAATTTCAAAAAAGGTATTGACTTTTTATGTGAAATGATAGTATAATGGACAAGCAGTCGACAAGTAAGAGTTTTGTTGAAGACTGTAAGATGTGACGTGGGATCTTAGCTCAGCTGGGAGAGCATCTGCCTTACAAGCAGAGGGTCACAGGTTCGAGCCCTGTAGGTCCCATTTTTACTGGATTTATTTTGAATATGGCGGAATAGCTCAGTTGGCGAGAGCACACGGTTCATACCCGTGGTGTCGGGGGTTCAAATCCCTCTTCCGCTATTTGGAACATTGGCGGAATCAGAAGCTTTGAGGAGCAGATAGCGGAAGAAAATGATTTTGCACATGGTTGAATTGAATATGAGGATGTACTCAGAAGTCTGTAATTAATAAAATAATACATTAGTTATAGGCTTTTTTTGATGTCAGGGTCATATTATTTCCGATGTCGCCCGGTCAATCCTGAAATACATGCGGTCTGATCCAAAATAAATATTATGGGAGAAAAGGAAGATGAGAATAGAGCATATTGCGATGTATGTAAAAGATTTAGAAAAAGCCAGAGATTTTTTTGTAACATACTTTGGAGGAAAATCAAACGATGGTTATCATAATGTGAAAACAGGTTTCCGTTCCTATTTTATCAGCTTTGATAATGGCGCAAGGCTTGAAATCATGACAAAACCAGGAATGAGTGACGATGCAAAAGAGATGCCGGCAGCAGGTTATGCCCATATCGCTTTTAGCGCAGGGAGCAAAGAGCAGGTTGATATACTTACGGAACGTTTAAAGCTGGATGGCTATGAAGTGATCAGCGGTCCCAGAACTACCGGCGACGGTTATTACGAAAGCTGTATTGTGGGAATGGAAGGGAATCAGATTGAGATTACCGTTTAAATCAGCAAAAAATTAAAATAGATATTGATAAATGTACAAGGGTATGATAGAATAAAAGAAGTTTTGAGCAGGAACAAATGCAGGAGGTTTGAGAGAAGTGGCAGTATTAAAGACAGTATTAATGGTAATATTTATATTAATCAGCATAGTTTTGACAGTAATTGTATTAATGCAGGAAGGCAAATCAGCAGGACTTGGAGCGATCAGCGGCGCCGCAGATACATACTGGGGCAAGAACAAAGGCCGTTCTATGGAAGGAAGGCTTGTTATGATAACCAGATGTATGGTTGTCCTGTTTCTGGTAATTGCAGCTGTATTAAATATTGGTAGCTTTTAAGGAGCAAATATTCAATGAAAGACTGTCGGAAGCGGCAGTCTTTTCTTAATTTATAGGAAATTCCTTCGGATTCCCTATAAAAGCGACCCGCCGCAGGCGGAGAATCCTGCAGAGCAGGATTCTTTGTTCCTTTATGCGCACACGTCGCATCAAAGTGTACACCTCCTCTCAGGATTGAGAGGTAAGAGGAAGTAAGCCTGTACACTTTGTTTTATCTATAGGAAAGACTTTGCTGTATGGCGGCGCTAAAGCTGCTTTTATAAAGTTTAGGAGAAATAAATGGAGAAAGAATTGTTGGAAAACAGGAAAAAAATGATTTATGAATTTATGTGCAGTGATCTTTACGTGCCCATGAAGATCAAGGAGATTGCCATTCTTTTAAATGTTCCCAGAGAAGAGCGTCCTGCATTGGAGGAAGTATTGAACCAACTTCTGCTGGAGGGAAAGATAGAGCTGTCCAAACGCGGAAAATATTCCAGGGCGGAGGGGAAATTTCTCACAGGCGTGTTTACCGGGACTGCCAGAGGCTTTGGCTTTGTCACCGTGGAAGGGGAAGATGAGGATATTTTTATTTCAGAATCACAGGTGAACGGCGCCATCCATGGAGACACTGTTCAGGTGGCGTTATCCACAGCGTATCCCTCTTCGGGAAAACGCCGGGAAGGCGCGGTAACAAAGATTTTGCAAAGAGGGCTGACACAGGCGGTGGGAACCTTTCAGAAAAGCAAAAATTTCGGTTTTGTGGTTCCGGATAATCTGAAGCTGGGACAGGATATTTTTATTCCAATCGAGCATTCCAAAGGAGCGGTGGACGGTCACAAAGTTGTGGTGGAAATCACAGATTATGGAGATGAGAGAAGGAAGCCGGAAGGAAAAGTGACGGAGATTATTGGGCATATCAATGACCCTGGAACAGATATCATGTCGATTGTAAAAGGATACGGTCTTCCGGTGGAATTTTCAGAAAAAGTTCTGCGTCAGGCTGAAACGGTAGGAAAGCCAGTCAGTACTGCGGATATGGCGGGGCGCACGGATCTGCGTGACTGGCAGATGGTGACCATAGATGGGGAAGACGCCAAGGATTTGGACGACGCAGTTTCTTTGACGAAAGAAGGAGAGCGTTACCGTCTGGGCGTGCATATTGCGGATGTGGCAAATTATGTGCAGGAACACAGCGCTCTGGATGCGGAAGCGTTGGAGCGCGGAACCAGCGTATATCTGACAGACCGTGTGATTCCTATGCTGCCGCATACGCTGTCCAATGGAATCTGTTCATTAAATGCCGGGCAGGACCGGCTTGCATTAAGCTGCATTATGCTGATTGATCAGAAAGGAACGGTTGTCGATCATAAAATAGCAGAGACTGTGGTGCGGGTGGATCAGAGAATGAGCTATACCAGTGTGCGTAAAATTTTAAAGGATCAGGATGCGTCAGAACGAGCAAAATATGAAGAACTGATTCCTATGTTTGAACGCATGGAAGAGCTGGCTGCAATTTTGCGGGAGAAACGCAGAAAGCGCGGATCGATTGATTTTGATTTTCCGGAAACCAGGATTGTCTTGGACCAGCAGGGCCGGCCTTTGGAGATCAAACCTTACGAACGGAATGTGGCGACCAGAATTATTGAGGATTTTATGCTGATTGCCAATGAGACAGTGGCTCAGGACTTTTTCTGGCAGGAAATCCCCTTTGTCTACCGTACGCACGATACGCCGGATTCTGAAAAGATCCGCAAGCTGGGCACGTTTATCAATAACTTTGGTTATACCATTAAAATCGGTCAGGATGAAATCCATCCCAAGGAACTGCAAAAGCTTTTGGAGAAAATGGAAGATACGCCGGAAGAGCCGCTGCTCAGCCGTCTGACGCTTCGCGCGATGAAACGGGCAAAATACAGTACGCAAAATACCGGGCATTTTGGTCTTGCAGCCCAGTATTACTGTCATTTTACTTCTCCTATCCGCCGTTATCCGGATCTGCAGATACATCGTATTATCAAAGAAACTCTGCGCGGGAGGATGAACGGGAAAAGGATTTCTCATTATGAGCAGATTCTGCCGGAGGCGGCAGCCCAGTCCAGCGCCAGAGAACGGCGCGCCGAGGAAGCGGAGCGTGAGACAGATAAATTGAAAAAGGTGCAGTATATGTCGGAACATATCGGAGAGACTTTTCAGGGAGTGATTTCCGGTGTGACGGCATGGGGCATGTATGTGGAACTTCCAAATACGGTGGAAGGAATGGTACATGTTACGAATCTGAGCGACGATTATTATCATTTTAATGAGGAAGCTTATGAGCTGACAGGCGAAGCCACAGGAAAAACGTATAAACTGGGGCAGAAGATAGAAGTTGTGGCGGCGGATACGGATGAGTATATGCGTACCATCGACTTTGTTTTAGCAGAATAGATAACAGAGCAGATATTGGTAATTGCAAAATCAACAAATTAAAATTGTTTCATAATATTATAACTGTAAGCATAAATATGATTAGGAAAGATCTTGCTGTTGCGAAATGTTAAGATTTATGACTTTCCTCTAACTATAAAAATATTATGCGCATGCGTGCGAAAGGTATGAGATTGCTGAGGCGCCGTCAGGTATATGATATATGTAAAAGGACTGGATTTTGCAATTACCTGGAAAGGAATAGGTATGGGGAAAGGTACCGTTAAGTTAATTGCCAATAATAAAAAGGCTTTTCACGATTATTTTATTGAGGATAAATACGAAGCAGGCATCAGCCTTGCAGGCACAGAAGTAAAATCTCTGCGGATGGGGAAGTGTTCTGTCAAAGAGTCTTTTATCCGCATTGAGAACGGCGAGGTTATGATCTATGGGATGCATATCAGCCCTTATGAAAAAGGGAATATTTTTAACAAAGACCCGCTCCGTCCCAGAAAACTGCTGATGCATAAATACGAGATCAATAAGATGGCGGGAAAAATGAAGGAGAAGGGTTATACGGTTGTCCCGCTGCAGGTTTATTTCAAAGGAAGCCTGGTGAAAGTGGAGATTGCTCTTGCACGGGGAAAGAAACTTTATGATAAGCGGCAGGATATTGCCAAAAAAGATATGCGCAGAGAATCGGAGCGGGAATTCAAGGTAAAAAACCTGTATTAATCTTGACTTTACTGTGATTCTGCTGGTATAATATATTAGCACTGGACAACAGCGTTTTAACCAGGGGTTGTACTGGTTTCGACGGGGGTTGTGCAGCTATGGAAGCCATTGGCGGCTCCTGACCGCCTTAAAACGGGAATAATAAATATAAACGCTGAAGACAATTTAGCAATCGCTGCCTAGTTGCAGCAGTCGGCCTTAGATCACCCACAGTTTAAGATACCGGCTTCGACTATGTGGGAAACGACGTGCGTTAAGCTTTGCGCGCACGGGCGTATGATGAAGCTACCAAAACCGTAAGCCTGTCATTAGGCGTTCGGCGGAGGGAATGATAAAATAATGACTGTAATGGGAGATGCCATAGTGAATTGACTTTCGGACAGGGGTTCGATTCCCCTCAGCTCCATTATTGTTTTAATAATGAGAATCCTGCGAAGTGGGAGAACGTTTTATCGGGTTCGGTAAGGAATCCCATAAAGCGGGAAAATTTCTTATCGCTGCCGGCACATGGTCTGGCCGGCGATAAGGGAGAATGCGGTTTAAGATAACATTCAGAGGAAATGAGGTTGTAACATGGGAATTGGAAATTCAAACAAAAAACTTGTAAAATCAGTGGCTGAATTGAAGAATACCAACTATTCCAGAAATCCGGAATTGAATGATATGTATCAGAGACTTTCCAGCGGCAGAAAACAGTTTGCGGGGGTTCTGGAGAAGAATATTAAGGCTGTGATGCAGATCAGTTCCCTGGATCTGGTATTGCAGCACGAGACAGATAAGATTCTGGAAATTTCCCGCAATGTGAGCAAGGCGACAGAGGTTATATTTGGTACGAATACCAGCAGCGGCAAAGAAGGCAATAATTCTCTGGAAGAGCTGACAAACACAATTATTAAGGTTTCAGAAGATACCGATGAGGTATATCGTAAGATAGAGACAGGTCAGGGAGAATTGACGTCGATTCGTGATCTTTCTGATCAGGCAATCGCAGTGTCCCAGGAAATGGGAAAGGATATGGATGAGCTGATAGAAGTCATCAATCACATGAATGAAGTGATTTCAGGGATTGAATCGATTTCCCGCCAGACCAATCTGCTGGCTCTGAACGCGTCGATCGAAGCAGCCAGGGCAGGGCGCGCTGGAAGGGGGTTTGCTGTGGTGGCGGATGAAATACGTTCGCTGGCAGAAGAGACGCAGACGCTGACCGGCAGCATGGGAACGTTTGTAGAGGGAGTTAAGACAGCGTCTCAAAAAAGCTCTGGCAGTACCAGCAATACAATAGAAGCGCTCAGGACGATGACAGATAAGATTGGAAATGTATGGAAGTTAAATGATGAGAATCAGAGGCATGTCTCTGAGGTCAGTCAGGCGGTTACTTCGCTGGCTGCAGTCAGTGAAGAAATCAGCAGTACAATGTCTGAAATGGAGAATCATTTAAATAACAGTACAGATTTTATGCGTGAAATCGGGGAAGAGCTTGCCAAGGCAAAACAGCCTGTCGTGGAGATTGAGAAAACGCTGGATGAAGCGGTCAAGCAGATGGGAACTATGTCAAAAGATGTATTTTATCATCTTGAGAATCATGAATTTGCTACATATGTGAGAAACGCCGTTACGGCGCATCAGACGTGGATTTCCAATCTGGAGAAAATGGTGAGGGAAAAGGTGATTGTGCCTTTGCAGCTTGATTCTTCCAAATGTGGATTTGGACATTTCTATTATTCCATTACGCCGGATATTCCGGGAATTCGTGAGATCTGGGATGGACTCGGTGAGAAGCACCGCAAATTTCATGGATATGGCTCGGATGTCATTCAGGCGCTGTTTGATGAAGATTATGCCAGGGCGAATCAGTTGTGTACAGAAGCGCGTGAGTATTCCAAAGAGCTGATTTCTGACATGGAACGCATGGTTCGTATTGCAGAAAGTGAATAGAATCCTGTGAGCCGGAAGGCCAAGGATAGGGCAAAGTAAAAGAGAAAAATGCTTGAGGTCTTGTATTTACAGGGAAAAAGCATTTTCTCTTTTTTAATTTATAGGAAATTCCTTCGGAATCCCTATAAATTAAAAAACAATGAGCGCACTGCGGCGCATCAAAGCAGCCAAGTCCCTCAGGGATGAGGGAGTGAGAGCGGACTTGAGCGCACGCGGCGCATCAAAGCAGCCAAGTCCCTCAGGGATGAGGGAGTGAAAGCGGACTTGACCGCTTTGTCATAACAAGGATAGGATGGATTTGAGATGATTATAGAAGGAGTTTTGTTTACGGATAAAATTATGGCAGAAAAAGCCTGCCATGAAGCGGAGAGCATACAATATGTGAGAAGTAAGCTGGATATGGAAAATCCCAGAATGGTTCTGGATATGTACCACAAACTTTTGAAAGAAAATGTCTTTGAAACAGTGGTGGGACTGATGTATTTGAAGGAACTGCAAAATTATCTTTTAATGTCGCCGGAGCTTGTTGGGGAAGAGCTTGAGGCCATTGAACTTCCGGCTTCTTTTACGAGAAAGGAGGTGCAGGAAGAGACGATCGAATGGTATGCGCAGCATTTAGAAGAGCTGAAACAGCGGGAACGGACGACAGGTTTCCAGAAACGCAGAGCGGAAGAACGGGCGGAAAAGAGCCGGAAACATCTGCATTTTAGCCTGATGTGCTGTCTGTTTTTGTTTCTTGTGGCGGCGGGTATGGGAGTGATTACCATGACCAGCAGCCATCCCAACATTATAAACTATGAAAATCAAATTATTAACAAATATGAGGCATGGGAGGCAGATTTGGAACAGCGGGAAGCGCGTTTAAAAGAACAGCAGGAAGAATTGGGCAATAATCCCTGAGGCGCTTTCACAGATTTAACATATTTCTGTGATATTCTTCTGTAATAAGAAATTTGCGTAGAGCGGACGAAACCGGAAGAGCGAAAGGTGTGAGAAGAATGGAAAAATTGAAAATACTTGTGGTGGATGATGAGAGCAGGATGCGTAAACTGGTGCGTGATTTTCTGGTTAAACAGGATTTTGAAGTGACAGAGGCAGTGGACGGCGAGGACGCTTTAAACCAGTTTTATGATCAAAAGGATATCGCATTGATTATTCTGGATGTGATGATGCCTAAAATCAACGGCTGGGAAGTCTGCAGAGAAATTCGCGAGAGTTCAAAAGTTCCGATCATCATGCTGACAGCCAAAGGGGAAGAGAGCGATGAGCTTCAGGGGTTTGATATAGGTGCGGACGAGTATATTTCCAAACCATTCAGTCCCAGGATTCTGGTGGCGAGAGTAGAAGCAATTTTAAGGCGTACTGGTAAAAATGACGAACAGATTCTGGAGATTGGCGGAATTGCGGTTGACAGGTTGGGGCATCAGGTAACAGTAGAAGGAAAAGAATTGGAATTAAGTTACAAAGAGTTTGAACTGCTGACTTATTTTATAGAGAATAAGGGAATTGCCCTTTCCAGAGAGAAAATATTAAACCATGTGTGGAATTATGACTATTTTGGAGATGCCAGGACCATTGATACGCATGTGAAAAAACTGCGCAGCAAGCTGGGAGCGAAAGGAGATTATATAAAGACAATCTGGGGTATGGGCTATAAGTTTGAGGTAGAGTCATGAGGTATTCCATAACAGGAAAAATTACGGCCATTATGATTAGTATCGTAGCTGGAACAGTGCTGCTTTGCTGGTTCATTAATAATACCATGTTAGAATCTTATTATGTGGATCATAAGCAGGGAACGCTTCTGGATACGTTTGAGATGGTGAATGATGAAAGCGGAAAAGGACGGGCGGACAGAGAAAATTTTTTGATTCGTCTGGAGCGGCAGTGTGCAAACAGCAATATTACGATGATGATTATCAGTTCAGACCGGACCATTATGTATTCCAATGTGGGGGATGACGAGCGTCTTCTGCTGCAGTTTTTAAAATTAGTGTTTTATCAGGAAAATGACGATACCCAGGTATTAAAAAATACCTCTCAATATGTGGTGGAAAAGACGAAGGACAGTCGGCTGGAGTCAGATTATCTGGTGCTTTGGGGCAATCTGCAGAATGGCAATATGATATTGATGCGCACGGCGGTGGAGAGTATTAAGGAAAGCGTGGGAATTGCGAACCGTTTTCTCGCCTATGTGGGCGTAACAGCGGTGATTATGTGCGCGCTTATTATTTATGCAGTCACCAGGAGAATTACCAATCCTATTCTGCAGCTTGCGGATATTTCCAGGCGCATGACAAATCTTGACTTTGACGCAAAATTTCAGAGCAAAGGGCGCAATGAGGTGGATCTTCTTGGAGAACATATGAACCAGATGTCCGAGACTCTGGAAAAGACTATTTCCGAACTGAAAAGCGCTAATAATGAACTGAAAATAGATATTGAGAGGAAGACAGAAATTGATAAGATGCGCAAAGAATTTATTTCGAATGTCTCTCACGAACTGAAAACGCCCATTGCACTGGTTCAGGGTTATGCGGAAGGGCTGAAAGAATGTATCAATGACGACGATGCCAGTCGTGAATTTTACTGCGAAGTCATTATGGACGAGGCGGATAAGATGAACAAGCTTGTAAAAAATCTTCTGACATTAAATCAACTGGAGTCTGGAATCGAGCAGGTGGTGTTTGAACGGTTTGATTTGATGGAGGTGATTTGGGGCGTAGTGAACGCCACGGCAATTCTTCGGGAACAGAACGATATCAGCCTTGAGGTTTTTGGGCAGAGTCCGGAGTATGTGTGGGCAGATGAGTTTAAGACGGAGCAGGTTGTGATGAATTATATCAGCAATGCCATTCATTATGCTTCAGGAGAGAAAAAGATTATGGTGTCTGTAATTCCGGGAGCAGATACGGTAAGGGTGGAAGTATTTAATACGGGAAACCCGATCCCGGAAGAAGAACTTGCTCACATTTGGGAGAAATTCTATAAGGTTGATAAGGCCAGAACAAGAGAATACGGAGGAAATGGGATAGGCTTGTCAATTGTAAAGGCAATTATGGATTCCTTTCACCGGGAATGCGGCGTCAGCAATGAAGAAAACGGAGTAAAATTCTGGTTTGAGCTGGACAGCAAAAGCCAGTAGACGCAGCGTTCATAACGGGAAATTGCTGCACAAAAGAGTACGGTTCTGCTGATTTCCCGGATTACCCTTACACATCTCAGATGTGCAGGAGAAATCCGGGGATTTTCAGGTTGTGTTAAGGTTCCGTATTGGGGCGCATCAGAAGATTTTCAAAAATAAGGCCGGCAGCCATCCATAAGGGAGCGAAATCGAGACGGATCACACCTCTGATATTGGCCCTTGCCTTACTGTAGTCCCAGGGACAGATTTCATATTTTTTCAGAATGCTGCCGCTGATATATTCGCCCAGAAAAATGAAAACGCTGTAGCAAACAGCGCGGACTGCGGCAGGGAATCCTTTGATCAGCCGGCAAATTGGTTTGAGAAAAGACGCCATGCCGTAAATGGGGAACATCCACAGAGACGTTTGCCCCATAAGTTTTAATTCACGTTTTCGGTAGGAGCCAAAAGAGGTAAATAGAATTTCCAGGCACCATCCGGTAAAACCACATAGTAAAAAATTTTTTTTCATAGAGAAAGTATACCCGCTCTGTATTGTATTTATGTAATGGCTCGACTTGTAAAAATTTTTGGTAAACAGTAACAGAATCGTTACGTATTTATTACATTTTTTAAAAAAATATTGACGGGAGCAGAGGAACGTTATATAATATCAGTATTGTAAAAAACTACGAAGGAGTAAGGTATATGAAAATGAAAAAACTGAGAAAAGCCGTCATATTGTTGGCGGCAATGTTAATGGCAACTGTATTGGGCGGATGTGGAAGCTTTGATGCCAGCGGCTACATAAAAGCTTTGCTTGACAATTCCTACAAGAATGATTCAGCAGCGTTTGTAGAGCAGAAGATCGGAACGAAAGAAGAAGCAAGCGAGCTGTATGAGTTAGGTATTGAGAACGCATTGAAAAGTCTGACCTCCGGAGTTCAGATCTCTGAGGAACTGCAGCAGGAATATGAGACTGTTGTGAGAGACATTTACAAAAATGTGAAATATACAGTTGGAGAAGCAACCAAAAAAGACGATGGTTCCTACGAAGTAGAGGTTAAGTACCAGAAGATGAAAGTATTTACAGGCGCTATGGAGAAATATGAAGCAGCCAGTGATGCGTATATTCAGGAAATGACAGAGAAAGTGAGCAGTGGAGAAGAAAGCCCCTCAGAAGAAGAAGCGCTGGAGAAGTCCTTTAGTATGCTGAAAGATGCCATTCAGGAATCTTTAGGAAATGTGGAGTACGAGGATGAGCAGTCTGCAACAGTACGTGTGGAACTGAAAAATAAGGTTTATACACCGAATGAGGATGATGTGTTCAAACTTGAGCAGATGATGTTTGATATCGAGGCAGTAACAGAAGCACAGTAAGATAAAAAATTGAATCGTTAAGTATTGCTCCGGCAGTGAACTGCCGGAGCAATTAGGATGAACCACTGTACAGGCTGGCAGCAGTTTGCGCAGTGGTATCTTGTTCTATAGGAAAGACATTTTCACACTTTAGTGTGAAAATGTCTTTCCTAAAAAAATATGCGCGCGTGTGCGAATGGAAGATGTCACTGCGTGACCGCGCGGCAATGGTGTGAAAAATAAATTTTTCATGGCTGTTTCAGCCTGAGTCAAACGAAAGGAATGAGTGATTTTTATGGCAGAAAATGAAACATGCAGCAGTGCGTCAAGCTGCGGAAGGGAGAGCTGTGAAGGCTGTCCCAGTCAGGGGAATACCCAGAGTATGCTGGAAGCGTGCAATCCTTTTTCCAGTGTAAAAAAAGTAATCGGCGTAGTCAGCGGAAAAGGAGGCGTGGGAAAATCATTTGTCACGGCTTCCCTTGCCGGAGCGATGCGTAAAAAAGGATATGAGGTGGGGATCCTGGACGCGGATATTACGGGTCCTTCCATTCCCAAGATGTACGGGGTACATGGACCGGCGGAAGGAAGCGATCTGGGACTGTTTCCAATTCCGGGTGAAGACGGCGTTAAAATTATGTCCTTGAATCTTTTGATGGAAGATGAGGAAGCTCCGGTTGTATGGAGAGGGCCGGTGATTGCTTCTACGGTAAAACAGTTTTGGCATGACGTGTATTGGGGAGATCTGGATTATCTGTTTGTGGACATGCCTCCGGGAACCGGAGACGTTCCCCTTACGGTGTTCCAGTCTCTGCCTGTGGACGGAATTGTCATTGTGACGTCTCCCCAGGAACTGGTGCAGCTTATTGTAAAAAAAGCGGTCAATATGGCAAATATGATGAATATTCCGGTATTGGGGCTGGTGGAGAATTACAGTTTTCTCAAATGCCCTGACTGCGGCAAAGAAATCAGTCTTTTTGGCGACAGCCATATAGATGAAACGGCAGAACAGATGGGGATTCCCGTACTTGCAAAGATGCCTCTGCATCCGGAATATGCCAGGATGGCGGATGAAGGGCAGTTCCATAAGATTGAGAATCCATATTTGCATGATGCAGTAGAGAAAGTAGAAACTATATAAATTTTTACCGGGTCTGATATCCTTTTGACATCGGAAAGCCTGACTGGAAGCGGCTTTGCTTTCGGTCAGGCTTTTTTCGCGTGAAAATTTTTGTGAGAAATGCATAATTGATTTTTGGAACGTCCGGGTTTACAATACCTGTACGGAAGTTCTTTCCGTATTATATTCCAGCCGCCGGCAGTCTCTGTGCCGGCAGAACGAATCTTTTTTATTTCTGCATAAGGATTTCTCCATGCAGTTTCCAGACATGGATATGCGTGGAATTCTTAGTCAATTGGCAGTAACGTCCGCCGATTACCAATGCATGAATGAAAGTAAAATACGCAGAAGGGTAAGGATGCCATTCCGCAGAAAGGAGGAAGAGGCATGAAGGTTATTTTTGAAGAATACAGCGGTATTATCATTACGGCTGTCGCCATTGTCGCTTTGCTTGCCATTATAGGCATACTGCTTGCCAGCAATGGGCCGATCCATGAGGCGTTTGCCGATCTGATTGACGGCTTGTTCAGCAAAGTAAAACTTTCCTGACGGCAGACAGGCCGGGCAGCCCAAAGGCTGGGCTGTCTCCATGGCCTGTGTGACAGAGCGTGTCTGAATATCGCGGTCTGCCGGATGGTGGGCCTGGATGTTCAGTCACGCCTCCAAAATAATATATGAAATGGAGGTTATAAATGAAATATGACTGGGAATTGACAGAGGAAGAGTTTGGTCCTTTTTATTCCTATATTCAGGATAAGAATGTAACGGATATTGATTATAATGGAAAAACGCTGTGGATTGCAGATTTAAGACGCGGAAGATTTCAGGCGCAGGTTTCCATTACAGAAGAATTTATAGAACGCTTTACGCATCGGATTGCCAATCGTGTCAATAAGCCTTTTAACCGTACCAATAATGTCTTAGAGGCAGAGACGAATGAGCTTCGAATCAGTATTATTCATGAGTCGGCAGCCGTGTCAGGGCGCAGTATCTGCATTCGCAAATCCCTTCCGAAAGTGCGGCATACAGTAGAAAGTATGTTGGACAGCCAATATTGTACGTTAGAAATATTAAGTCTTCTGATAAATTGTGTAAAAGCTAAAATGAATTTTGCTTTTTGCGGGGAACCGGGAGTGGGAAAGACAGAATGCGCCAAATTTTTTTCACGTTTTATTCCGCCCAACCAGCGCGCCATTACCATCGAGGACAATCTGGAGATGCATTTCCATGAGATTAATCCCGAAAATGACTGTGTGGAACTGCAGGTCAGTAAGGATTTGAGTTATACAGACGCGATCAAACTTTGTCTGAGGCAGAATCCCAAATGGATTATTTTATCAGAAGCAAGGTCTACGGAGGTGCAGTATCTCTTAGAGCAGTGGTCCACCGGGGTTTATGGGTTTACGACGCTGCATCTGGACGATCTTAGAAATCTTCCGGACCGGATTATGAATATGATTGGGCGTTCCAGAGATGCGGACCGTCTGGAAAATTATATTTATGAATTTATCAGCGTGGGTGTTCTGATTCGGCAATATGAAAACGATCGGGGGATTTTAGAACGCTATATAGACCAGATGTGTTTTTATGACCGTTTTTCCGGAAAGAATGAGATTTACATGCTGGTTGAGGATGGAAAACAGGTTTCGGATGTAATTCCGGAAGATATCTTAAAACGCCTGCACCGCGCGGGAATCCAGGAGCCTTTTCATTGTCCGGAAACCTGTGCGTACGAGCCTTTGGATATTGGACTGGTACAGGAAATCAGAAAAAAGGAACAGGAGGTTGTATGAGCAAAAAGCTGCAGAAGAACATAAAAAGACAGAAGAGAAAGAGCAGATTTGAGTTGTTTCATCCCGGAAATCTGCAGCGGGAGATTGACAGTTACGGTTATAGTTTTTCAATGGGGAAATACAGTGTGTTCCTGTTTTTGTCTGTGGCGGCAGCTATCGGATGCGGGATACTCTTTAGCCTGCGCTGGCATTTGATTCTTCTGGTGACGCTGGCAAGTATGGCCGTCCTGCCTTTTCTTATTCTGGATGGCTATAAGCAGATGTTTGAGCACAGACGATTTTTGGACGTATCGGATTATATGGAACAGATCTTGTATTCTTTTCGCCTGAATCCCAAAATTCTACTCTCTTTAAAAGATACCCGTACTTTATTTACGGAGGGAAGAATGTACGAGGTTTTGGGCGCGGCCATCGCTTATATTGAGCAGGGCGTTTACGAGAAGGACTTATATCGGGAGGCTTTGAAAATTATTGAAGATGCCTATCCTGCAAGCCGGCTTCCCGCCATACATGAATATCTGTGTACCGTGGAGAGCAACGGCGGGGCCTGCCGGGAAGGGATAGACCTGCTGCTGCAGGATAAGGCGGTATGGGCAGATAATGTAATGCTGCTGCAGGAGGACAAGAAAGCGGCGCGAATCAGAGTGATTTTCTCGCTTATAGTTACGGTGCTTCTTGCGGTTATTTTTCATTGTGTGTATCGCTCTATGCCGTCAAAGTACGCCATTGTCTATCATCCTGTGACACAGATTTGCACGGCGTTGTATCTGATTTTGAATATTGGCATTCTCAGGAAGGCAAATAAACAGATCGCCAAAAGCTGGATTGAGCCGGAGGATGTAGAGGAAGACAAGCTTTCAGGATATGTTCAGATGGTAACTGATTTTGATGAGAAGAAAGAAACAAGGAAGAGTCTCGTGATTGGAGGCTCGGTGTTTGCAGCGGCAGTTTTGGCAGGCGTATTGGGAAAAGTTTTTGGCGCGGCAGTTTTGACGGCGGCAGCTATTTTTCTGCTGAATCAGCACAAAGTTGGCTATCGGCTTGCTTATGACCAGGTAGTCAGGGAGATCAACCGTGTTTTTCCGGGATGGTTAATGGAAATGGCGCTGCTTCTTCAGGGGAATAATGTGCAGGTTTCTATTGAGAAGACCATTGAGACGGCGCCGGCAGTTTTAAAGCCTGATTTGCAAAGACTTTCGGACAGTCTCAAGCAGACGCCGGATGCCGTGGAGCCATACCTGCAATTTTTGGGAATGTTTCAGCTTTCATCGGTATTGTCCTCAATGAAAATGCTGTATGCGATCTCAGAATCAGGTCATGGGGATGCACAGTCCCAGATTCGCATGTTACTGCAGCGCAACAGCAAAATGATGGACAAATCAGAAAAGCTGACCAATGAGAAAAGTCTTGCGGGAATCAATGGAATTTTTTATCTGCCTCAGGTGACGGTATCGTTCCAGACGATTGTAAATATGGTAGTATTTATTCTGGTATTTTTAGGGCAGATGAAATTATAACATCGTTTAGGAACTTTAACCGTCAAACAGGGAAAGGAGAATAGCGTTTGTAGCAGATGAAATTATAACATCGTTTAGGAACTTTAACCGTCAAACAGGGAAAGGAGAATAGCGTTTGGGACAGGTAATTAAGACTTATCTGGGGATGTTTTTCCTATTAGTAACAGGCATGGTGGGAATTGGCGTGGTGACGGCAGGAATACAGTCTGCAAATGCCAGAAATTATCATGCAGATGTAATCAGCGAGATTGAGTGCAGCAATTTTAACGCCTCTGTGGTGGCCGCCTGCCGTCAGCAGGCGCAGAAAGAAGGATATAAACTGCGTGTGAAAACGATGGTTTACGACGCCTGGGGTCATACGAAACGGGCAGAGGTTATATTAGATTATAATTATGCAATTCCTATTCTGGATTTGGTGACTTCTCATCAGGTACGCGGATTTGCAAAATAAAAGGAAAGGATCTAAGAAGGAGCGTTTAAATGAAACAGGTGATAGAAGAATTTGGAGGAGCTGTTATTTATACGATTGCCGGAGGCAGTATATTGGGTGTCTTCGTATATTTGCTGGAACGGCTGCTTTCATAAATAAAAAGCAGGAGGACTTGAATATGAGAGAAGTATTTGAAGAATATGGAAAAATAATTGTGGCGTCGTCGGCTTCCGTACTGTTGATTGGATTTGCAGCGGAGTTTCTGACGCAGGGTCAGATCTTTGATGCAATCTGTATATTTTCCAAAAGTATCTGTTAGGAGGAAACATGGAGAAAATATATGAAGCGGTATCAGATATGATTCTTCCAGGGGTTGTATTTGCAGCGTTGGCAGCAATTTTTATAGCAATTTCGCTGTTTGGAAGAATCGGAAAACGAATGGAAACAGAATCGGAAGATTTCTCCTGTATGGCGGATACGCAGGCAGTAGAGGCAGTATGCGAACGGGAAGCGCCGCGGATTCAGTGTACTGGGAAAAAGGTGTGGAACACAGGAGAAGCTATTATGACAGATCATTTGTTTTCGGCGGCAGACGCAGAAGGAGGAGAGCTGGATGTTCTGATTGCAGATATTACGGACCACAAAGGCGGCAGTGTTTTACATTGTTACCAGGAAAACGCAAAACAGGCAGTCTTTCATCAAAGCGGGGTGTACACATTTTCTTTAAAAGCAATGGACAGAGAGCAGAAAATCAGCACGGAAAAAATTTCCATTATTGTCGATGACAGGCCCAAAGATGCCGCCGGAAAGGAGGGAGTATGAAACATACGATTTATGGAGCGGCCTTGCTGTTTATAGTGGTGATGGTCATCGCTGCAGTTCTGATAGTCAGCGGCAAAGACGTCCGCGAAAATGAAATGGATAAGGCGTTGAATACTGCGGTGGAGCAGGCGCTGGAACAATTAAAAAAAGATGGCGGTTATAAAATTGAAAATCCGGGGGAGCTGATTGCAGATTTTCAGCAGACATTGTTAATGCAGATTTCATCAGACAGCCAGGTTCAGGTGGACGTGCTTACTGCAGATACGGAAAAAGGGGTATTGGATGTGGAAGTCAGGGTGAATTACCGCACGGTCAGGGGAACGGGCAAACATGCCCGGTGCAGGAAAACAGTGATTTTGGAAGAATATTCACAACGCCGGACTTATTGCGTTGCGCAGTTTCTGGTAGATGGGGAAATTTATGAACAGTATTCGGCATATCAGGGAAGTGCGGTGATTCTTCCGCCGCCTCCGGAGAAAAACGGGTATGTGTTCCGAGGATGGAAAGATGCAAAGACGCAGGCAATGATCTCAGATGATCTGCTTCTTGACCAGGATGCAACGTTCTATGCCGTATTCCAGTACAAATTTTAAGACTGCAGAAATAATAAAAAGAAAGGAGAATTGGGTTGAAAATTGTTTTGAGCATATTGTTATCGTTGACGCTTGCGCTGATGGGGGTTCCGACGTCAGTTCAGACAAAAGCAGGAGAAAATTCGCTTACAAAGTATCTGACAGAGCAGAAAGAAACGCATCTGCCGCAAAAGGAAACAACTACACAGCAGATAGAAGAGATAAAACCGGGATCATTAGCATATGAAGATAAAAATAATCTCCCGGAGGATAAGAGCTCTTTTGGGAAAACAGAAGAGAATACGGAAGAAAAAGCTGAAGAAACAGATCAAAACAAGACGAAGCAGAAGAATAAAAGAACCACCGATAAAGACCAGAAAGAAACAGAGCAAAAAGAACGGAAAAAAGGAAAAACAAATGAGAGAGAACACAAGAAGGGAGAGGACAGAAAGAAGAAAAAATCAGATACAGGCAAAGCAGAGAGCGCAGAGGAAACAAAAACCAGAGACGGGAGAATGTTACAGGAACAACTGAATCAGGCAGGAGCAGAGATTCTGGAATCAGAGACTCCGGAAAGAGCAGCCTCAGCAGAACTTGAAGATCTGCTGCAAAATACAGACAACAGGATTTTAGAACTGAGAAGCAATGAAACACTTGAAAATACTGGGAAAACAGGATATACCACGCAAATAAGCAGAAAAATCTCGTGCAAACATACAGCAGGCAAAATAAACGGAAGTATAAAATGCACTGTGGCGCAAAAACCTTTAAATCCAACCAAAGAGGAATTGAAGAAAAATATCGTGCTGACAGGGAGTTTAAAAGGGAAGTCTGTTACCAAGAGCGTGCAGAATTATGATGCCGGAGGCAAAGAAAATACCGTGGCGCACCGCAGACTTAAGGTAACAATTAAGGATGAGCCGGAAATAGAAGCGGAATATCTCGCAAGCCCTTATGTTTGTCCGGACGGAAACGCAGGTTATGCATATTTTGAGTTTCATTATTCCTACTGCCCCAACACAGAACAGTTTTACAAAGTGCAGGAATCGCATGTCTGGCTGGGATGCACCAGAGGGGACGGAGGGTTTCAGGAATTCAAACCTCTGAAACTCAGTCATACTTTTGATGTGTATAAATTTGTTCCCATTAACTATAAAGTTGCTTACGATGCGAATGGGGGAACTGGAAACGTCAGCGGACAAAGTGCAGTTTACGACACAGATCTGATCCTGCGGGAAGGGCGAAATTATAAGCGTCCGGGCTATACCCTGACAGGTTGGAACACAAAGAAAAATGGGACGGGCAAGGCATATAAGTTATTGGAAACCGTAACAAACCTGACGGCGGTTTCTGGAGAGGAAGTGATTCTCTATGCACAGTGGACTCCAAATGTTCTGACTATTAAATATAATGCCAATCAGGGCGTATCGTCGGATAACGCTAAATTTCAGATTGAAACATTTTTCCGCAACTGGAATTATGGGGGAACGGAACAGGATCCGGTAGATGTTTCCTCGTTCGGTTTATCCAGACCGGGATATTCTGTAAAAGATGGCGCAGAATGGAATACAAGTTCTGATGGTACGGGCGTTTCGTTTGATCAGGCGAAATCTTATGCCATGACAGCTTATGCACCGGAACTGGTACATGGAAACTGGACAGTTACCCTCTATGCCAACTGGCAGCCGGATGTTTATACCGTCACCTTAGATAATCAGCTCAATGATCCTGAAGTGTCCGGAACAGAAAAAATATACAAAAAATATAGGACGGGACTGTATTTTGACGAGAACTGTACGGAAAAGACGGACGAACATAAAATTGTGCAGCCCCGGAAAGATGGATATATATTTCAGGGCTATTTCAGTGAAAAAACCAAAGGTACAAAAATGGCTGATGCGTCTGGCCAGCTGACGGAGGAGGGACGGGAGCAAAGAAACAGTATCGGAAATGAGACCTGGTACGCGCAGTATGCTTACAGCGTAAAGTGTGAAGATTATGCAGATATTCCCTGCGATCTTAAGAAGACTGACGCAGATAACAGGGAAGAGCCGGGAGTCTGTCTTACGTATAACCGCAGCGGAAAGACAGTGATTGTCGAAACAGCTCAGAAGGAATGCAGCGTATCCCTGACAGGAATGAAAGCAGGTACCTGTATTGGGAATTTCCAGTCATCTCTGAGTGCAGGTTCCGCATCAGGAAATACTGGGGGAGCGCAGACGGCGGAACTGTATTTCACGGTTTTGGAAAATACGGCCTATCAGCTGAAAGTAGTAAAAAACGGCGTGACAGTCTGTGAACGTCCGGTTTACTATAAAGACGGACGTTTCCGCACTCTGGTAAAACTGGGAAATCTGGAAGCGAAAACGGCCGTGCATGGCGGCAGCCTCGCAGGAAGCGACTGGAATATGGATAAAGCGGGATACGGCCTGTATCAGTATGAGAGCTGTTCTGAACTTCATGATATTCAGGAACCAGGAACAGTACAGAGGTATTTCCGTTATAAAAATGTTAATATGGCATACAGCGGAAACGGAGCTACTGCAGGAGCGAATATGCTGGAATGCGATGTGTCTCTGGAACAGTTCTATCAGTTTCGCGAGAATGGTTTTACCAGAACAGAGATCGAGAAAAAACGTACAGAACAGGGGAAGGAATATGAGTGCGAGGTAACATACAGCTTTCAGGGATGGGAGATGAACATGGAAAACACTTATTCTGAAAAGCAGCAGAAATATGCGTATGAATTATATGATAAAGCGCATCAGAAAGGAGGAGTTTCAGACCGTACGATCGAAGATATCCGTACTTATCAGATAACAGAACCGGTCCGCAGTATTTTGGGAACAGACGTAATAAATTTGGATGAGGCTGCCCGCAGGACGGAAGGAACGTTCAAAGAACCTTTTATAAATGGAGAAGTTCATGCAGTGGAATATATCAATTTCCAGGCAAAGTGGGACGCATTTCCGACGATTGTGGCAGATCCGGAGAAAAAACTGGAATTTTTTGAGGGCGAGAAGGTAACGAAAGAGAAAATCATCGGTCATTTGATAGCGCATGATAAAGAAGATAATGAGGGCGCGGGAAAGAGTCCTAATTTGAATGATAAACTGCGGATTATAAAAATTTCTTATCCGCAATCCAGCAACGGAAGCCAGACTGCCTATGAAAAGCGTTATAAAACAGATGTGCCGGAGGATTTTCTTCTTGATACCTATTATCTGAAGCTGGAAAAAGATGAAACAGTGGATGTGCTTGTGACGTTTGCTGTCACTGACAGCAAAGGAAATACCACAGAGAAGGAATTTCCGCTCAGAGTAAAATATAACAATTATCCTGAGATTGACAGTGACGATGTTTTCTACTATATGAAAGAAGAGGCAAACGCTGGAACAATTACCGCAGAAGTCCTGACAGGCAGAGCATCCGCAGAGGATGAAGAAGACGGGGATCTCAGCAGTAAACTGGAACTGAAAAATTTTGATCCGCAGAAATTTAAGCTGCAGACGGAGTCCAAAGCAGAATTTGATATTACCTATCAGGTAACAGATTCCTATATGAAGACGACCTACAAGACGGTAAAGGTAATGGTGTGGGATGATTTGGCCGTCACAGCGGAAACGCCCAGATACTATGTCCGGTTTATATCTGAAAAATACCTGGACACGTTAGAGGAGCATTCCGTGTGGCGTAAGCCGCAGAATTTTACATATCTGAAACGTATATTAAATAATAAAACACCGATGGAAACCTGGTCGTTTACCAATGAGGATGTCCGCGCTGTCCAGAAATGGATTACACAGGGAGGAGAAGGAACCTGGAAAATTGGACAGGGTGCAAACCGGGAGTTTTTAACGAAATTTGGATATTGCAGACAGTAGAGAAAGAGTTCCTTAGCGATCTTGTTTCCGGCAGTGAACGCCAGGGAGTGTAGTTTTTTGATGTAAATACAAAAGTACAGTGAATCATAAGTTCCTGATACGTTGACAAGTCAAGGTGCCAGTTCCTTATGATTCGCCGTACTGCAACACAAGGTGGAAGTCTCTTATGATTCGCCGTACTGCAACAGTCCTCTTATGTCTGAAAAATCAGCTTATTTTGGGGCAGCTTTTTTTGCAAAAGAAGTATTTACAAGCTCTTTATAAGGAGGCTCAGCGGAAAGTTCATCGGCATCTGAGAGAATATCCAAAAGCAGCTGGTAACTGTTTTCTCCAAAAATCAGGTTTTCTTTCCAGGTATCCTGTTCATAGTACCTGGTTACAATTGCAGTAAGGGTTTCGGCATCCGTTTCTTTGAATTGAGGCGCGATAACTTCTGCAATCTCTTCTGGAGAATGGTTTTGCACATAATCCAGGCCTTTTTGGAGCGCGTTTGTAAACTGCTGGATAATTTCGGGATTTTTTTCTATATATTCAGCTTTGGCGCTGAACGCTGTGTAAGGAACATAGCCGGAATCGACTCCCAGGGAGGCAACGACATATCCGTTTCCTTCCAGTTCCAAAGATGTGGCGCCTGGCTCAAATTCTACAGAAAAGTCGCCTTTTCCACCGGAAAAAGCCGCGGCTGTTGAACCAAAATCAATGCTCTGGTCAATGGAGAGATCTGTTTTAGGATTGATGCCGTTTTGCCTTAAAATGTATTCAAAGATCATTTCCGGCATACCGCCCTTTCTGCCGCCCAAAACTTCTGTTCCTTTTATATCGGTCCATGTGAAATCAGGCATTTCTTCCCGTGCCACCAGGAAATTTCCGGCACGCTGGGTTAATTGGGCGAAATTAACCACATAATCCTGCGCGCCTTCGTTATAGGTGTAAACAGTTGTTTCAGGTCCCATAAATCCAATTTCAGCTTCGCCGGAGAGGACAGCCGTCATCGTTTTGTCTGCGCCAAATCCTGTAACCAGGGTCAGGTCAATATGTTCTTCCTGAAAATATCCTTCTTCAATAGCGACGTACATCGGGGCGTAAAATACGGAGTGCGCCACCTCATTAAGCGTAAGTTTTACAGAATCGTTTTTTGCCTGTTTTGTGCCGGAACAACCGGAAAGAATGGAACTTCCGGTAAGCGCGGCAAGGCAGACCAGCATGGTAAAAAATCGAAAAAAATATTTTTTCATGTTTTCGTCCTTTATTCTTTTTTATTATGGTATGTGGAAGATAAGGGAATGTGTTATTTCTTATCTTGTTTTTTAGAGGCAAAACGGCTAAAATACTATTACAGGAAAAATCTGAATTTGCAGAATGCTGCGCCAGAGTGCGGGCGTTATTATTTTTATTTTATAGAAAATTCCTTCAGAATCCCTATAAAATAAAAAACAATGATCGCACTGCGTCGGAAAAGAAATATGCCGCTAAAGCGACCCGCCGCAGACGGAGAATCCAGCAGAGCAGGATTCTTTGTTCTCTTATAGGAAAGACCTTGTCACGCTAATGCGTGAAAGTATCTTTCCTATAAGAGAAAAATAATATGCGCACTCGCACAAGAGGTAAAATATTGCTTTGCAATTGTGCTCGGCGCGCAAAGTGTCTAGGCCCCTCATGATTGAGGGGGTAGGGGAGTTGAAGTGGGCATGCCCACTTTGTTCCTTTATAGGATAAATTCCATATAGTTCCTGTATAATGAAGCTGCAGATACAGTTTAGGAGGAAGAGATGACAGATAAAATTGATTTACACAGCCATACCACAGCAAGCGGCCACGCGTACAGTACCAGGATGGAAATGATCACAGCAGCCTGTGAAAAAGGGATGGAAGTGTTTGCAATTACAGAACATGCGCCTGCTATGCCGGGAACCTGCCATGAGATGTATTTTATGAATTACAGAGTGCTGCCCAGAACATATAAGTCAATGACCGTATTATATGGTGTGGAACTAAACATTCTGGACTATGAGGGCAATGTAGATTTGCCGGAATCTGTTTTGAAAAAGATGGATTTAGTTCTGGCAAGTATTCATCCGCCATGTTTTACAGCGGGAAGTATTGAGGATCATACGTCGGCATATCTGGGAGCCATGAAAAATCCGTATATCAATATCATTGCCCATCCGGATGACAGTCGTTTTCCGGTAGATTATGAGAAGGTAGTTCAGGGGGCAAAGAAGTATCATGTACTGCTGGAAATAAATAATTCATCCTTGTCTCCCTTAAGTTACAGGGAAAATGCCAGGGAGAATTACCAGGAAATGCTGAAACAATGTATTAAGTATGAGGTTCCGGTTGTAATGAATTCCGATGCTCATGTGGACAGTATGGCAGGGGATCATACATTTTCACGGAAACTGCTGGAAGAAACAGGCTTTCCGGAATATTTGATTATAAACAGCCACAGTGAGCGGCTGTTTGATTTTATCAATTATAAGAGAAAATAAAATATCTATTTACGTTATGACTTTAATATGTTAAAATCATAAAGAAATTTATATTAATTTAATTATGAGAACTACATAAAAGGAGAATGGATATGAGCAAAAATTTGAAAACACAAGCCGTAGACCATTTGTTTGAAGCGATATTGACTCTGAAGGATAAAGAGGAGTGTTACATATTTTTTGAGGATGTATGCACGGTAAACGAGCTGTTATCCTTATCTCAGAGATTTGAAGTGGCAAGGATGCTGAGATCACAGAATACCTATCTGGATATTGCAGAAAAGACAGGAGCTTCCACTGCTACGATCAGCAGGGTTAACCGTTCCCTGAATTATGGAAACGACGGATATGACATGGTATTTGCAAGGACAGGTTTAGAGAACAAGGAAGAGTAAATAGAAAAAGTGGAAATGTCTTCATGCCCCAAGGTGTCAGGAACATGATTCATTTCCACTTATATCTTATTTCTTTTTTTGCGGAGCTTTTGCCGGGGAACTGTTTCCGGCAAGCTTTGCGTCAATAAGTTTTTCTATTAATTTTTTCTTTAAATAAACATCAAAGCTCAGCATACAGATAAAGGAAAAACGCTGAAGTTCTTCCTGTTCTGCTTCGGGCAATTCAGAAAATGTCTGCTGGCTGGTGTTATATTTCCGGGTGATATCTTTTTGCATATTTAAAATTTCAGATTCTTCCAGGCGGAATACTTCTGAGTAAATATCTTCCAGGTTAAAATTCAAATCGGAAGCAAAATATTTATCAGTAAGGGGATTCAGAATTGCCTGGATATCGCCGATACTTAAAATATTTTTGAAGTAGTAAATAAAAATTAATGCCAGAAGATGTTCTTTGGAGTATTTTTTCTTTACAGGGGGGGGCAATAGATTATTTTTGGCATAGTTGTTAATCATGGTCTTGGTCAGGACCTTGTCTTCCGGGTGGCGTTTGGAAACAGAAAGCTGCGCGTCTATGAAGGTTGTCACCTGATCCATGTATAGATCTATATTGGGCAGATCCTCCGGTTTGATATATTCGATGCGGGCAAGACTGTCCAGAATACTGTTCAGCAAATCTTTTTCATCTATCGTCATTTGTTTCACCTCAAAAAGTATTATATAGTATTAAAAACCAGATGACAAGCGTTTTGTTGTTTTTTGGGGAGAATAATGGAAAATTGGTTGAAATATGGAAAATTATTTACTATAATAAACATATGTTTGAATATAGGAAGGAAAGCAGAATATGTATGACAAATTAAATTCTATGCAGCAGGAAGCTGTATTTTGTACGGAAGGGCCGCTGCTGATTCTGGCGGGAGCGGGATCAGGCAAGACCAGAGTGCTGACTCACAGAGCAGTTTATCTGATTGAAGAAAAAGGAGTCAATCCTTATCATATAATGGCAATTACATTTACGAATAAAGCGGCGGGAGAGATGCGTGAAAGAATTGATCGTTTGGTGGGATTTGGCGCGGAAAGTATATGGGTATCTACGTTTCATGCAACCTGCGTCAGGATTCTGCGGCGTTACATAGATCGCTTGGGTTATGATAATAATTTTACCATATATGATACAGATGACCAGAAGACAGTGATGAAAGAGGTATGCAAGCGTCTGCAGATTGATACGAAGATGTACAAAGAAAAAAGTTTCCTGGGAGTGATTTCTTCAGCGAAGGACGAGCTGATTTCAGCGGAGGAGTTTACGCTGCGTGCAGCGGGTGATTTTGCCAAAGAGAGACAGGCGGCGGTGTACCGGGAGTATCAGGCGGCTCTCCGCAAGAATAATGCCTTGGACTTTGACGATCTTATTGTAAAAACAGTGGAGCTTTTCCGGAATGACGCCCAGGTTTTGGACAGTTATCAGGAGCGTTTCCGCTATATTATGGTGGACGAGTATCAGGATACCAATACGGCGCAGTTTCAGCTTATCAAGCTTTTAGCGGGAAAATATCGGAACTTATGTGTTGTTGGAGATGACGACCAGTCAATTTACAAATTCAGAGGCGCAAATATTAAAAATATTCTGAATTTTGAAGAGGTTTATCCGGATGCCAGAGTGATTAAGCTGGAACAAAATTATCGTTCTACCAAAAATATTTTAAATGCAGCCAATATGGTGATTGCAAATAATGTTGGCAGAAAATCAAAGGAATTGTGGACGGATAATGACGAGGGCGAGAAAATTAATTTTCAGCAGTTCGATTCTGGAAATGAAGAGGCGACTTTTATTGTGAAGGATATCAGAAACAAGGTGCAGGAAGGGAACTGTCAGTATGGAGACTGTGCAATTCTCTATCGTACCAACGCCCAGTCGCGTCTTTTTGAAGAACGCTTTGTAGTAAGCGGTATACCTTACCGCATTGTCGGCGGGGTTAATTTCTATGCCAGAAAAGAAATAAAGGATCTTCTGGCGTATTTGAAGACGATCGATAACGGCAGGGATGATCTTGCCGTGCGGCGTATTATCAATGTGCCAAAGCGCGGAATTGGAGCCACTACGCTTGGGCGTGTGCAGGAGTACGCATTGGAGATGGATATGAGTTTCTACAATGCATTAAAAATGGCGGATGATATTCCAACTATTAAAAAAGCCGGAATAAAAATAAAGCCTTTTGTAAATTTTATACAGACTATGAGGAGTAAAGTGGAGTTCTTAAGCGTGTCTCAGTTATTGCAGGAGATTATAGAAGAAACCGGATATGTTGCGGAGCTTGAGGCGGAAAATTCTGAAGAGGCCAGGGCAAGAATTGAAAATATAGATGAATTAGTCAGCAAAGCGGCTGCTTATGATGAAACAGAAGAGATGCCCACTTTGAGCGGATTTCTGGAAGAGGTTGCGTTGGTTGCAGAGATTGATAATCTGCAGGAAGGCAATGATTATGTGGTATTGATGACTTTACACAGCGCCAAAGGGCTGGAATTTCCTAATGTGTATCTGGCGGGACTTGAGGATGGAATGTTTCCCAGTTATATGACCATTATGTCGGATGATCCTATGGATCTTGAAGAGGAAAGGCGTCTTTGTTATGTGGGAATTACCCGTGCTATGACAGATTTGACAATTACATGTGCCAGACAACGTATGGTTCGGGGAGAAACGCAATATAATAAAGTATCTAGGTTTGTAAAAGAGATTCCACAATATCTTCTGCGGAAGACAGAGAGGCGCGGCGAGGATAAATCTGGAAATGATGAACTGAAAAAGCCGTTTCGTCTGGCAGGATCTAAGGTAAATCCGATTTTTAACACCAGAAACGCATACCAGAATAAACCATACCAAAGCACGTCTTTTTCCAGCGCCAGTACCAGTAAGATTACCCTGGAATATGTGAGTGGAGACAGGGTAAAGCATGGCAAGTTTGGAGAAGGAACTGTCATGCAGATTGTGGAAGGCGGCAGAGATTATGAGGTGACGGTGCAGTTTGACCGGGTGGGAATGAAAAAGATGTTTGCCTCTTTTGCAAAACTAAAAAAAGTATAAAATTTCAAAAATTTGGTATGCTAATCTGTAAAGATGTGTTATAATATCATCAGGCAAAAGTTTGATGACTTACAAATTTTCCAGAGAAGGAGAGGTAATCATGAATAAAGAGAGGTTTGATGAATTGTTGAGTTCAGTAAAATTAAACGAATTATTGCACAAGCAGGACAGCTGTGAGAAGAAGAAATCAAAGGTACTTTGGATTTGCGCTATAGCTGGAGCAGTGGTAGCAGTTGCAGCTATTGCATATGGCGTATATCGTTTCTTTACACCAGATTATCTGGAAGATTTTGAGGAAGATTTTGAGGATGACTTCGAGGATGATTTCTTTGATGACGAGGATGAGAGTGAAGAATAGGAAGTAATCCGTGATGGAAATAATCTTGATATTGTAAATGGCCCAAGGGTATGCCTGGTGAAACAGTCAGATGGTCATGAGGGGATACTCCAGAGAGGGCATATTTTATGATGAGATGTGTGTTAGAATGAAGAATCCGGAAAGGATGCAGACAGGGACTCCCGCAGTATGTGGGAGTCTTTTTTCTCTTATAGGAAAGACCTTGTCACGCTAATGCGTGAAAGTATCTTTCCTATAAACTATGATCGCACTGCGGCGAAAAAGAAATATGCCGCTAAAGCGACCCGCCGCAGGCGGAGAATCCTGCAGAGCAGGATTCTTTGTTTCTTTCTGAATTGATATATGAAATTTCTCAATTGGAATTTTGTATTTGCGCAAGGAATAAAATCTGTTTTTTAGCAGAGTTTTAAGTAAAGTGCTCTGATTGTCTTTGGATTTTATGAAACGGCGTTTCACTGGATGCCAATGCTTTCAGATTTAGAATATGGGAAAGATGATGCGGGCTTATCCGTTTTGTTTTAGTGATAATTTAAGTTTTGTTGTGTATGCGATTGATATCGCAGCCGTTGCTTATGGAGGAGAATATGAAAAAAGGACAGATCTGTGAGGGAATTGTAGAGAGGGTATCGTTTCCAAATAAGGGGATTATAACACTGGAAAATGGAAAGAAAGTGGTGGTAAAGAATGTGATACCAGGGCAGAAGATTTCTTTTTCCATTAACAAGGTCCGGAAAGGAAGAGGAGAAGGCAGGCTTTTGCAGGTTTTGGAGAAGTCATTTATGGAATTGAAGGAGGTACCATGTGAACATTTTGGTATTTGCGGCGGCTGTACGTATCTGAATTTATCCTATGAGCGTCAACTCGATTTAAAAGAACAGCAGGTCAGAGAATTGCTGGAGCCTGTTTGTGAAGCGTTCAGGCAGCGGCGCGGAGGAAAGTCATTTGACGATATTTTTGAAGGTGTCAAAGCAAGTCCAAGACAATTTGCATATCGGAATAAGATGGAATTTTCTTTTGGAGACAGCGTGAAAGATGGACCTCTTTCTCTGGGAATGCACAAGCGGGGAAGTTTTCATGATATTGTAACAGTGTGTGGATGTAAAATAGTGGATCAGGATTATTCTGACATTTTGCTGGCGGTTTTGACGTATTTTCAGGACCAGAACATACCATATTATCATAAAATGCGTCATACAGGGTATTTGAGGCATTTGCTGGTGCGAAAAGCGGCAAAGACGGGAGAGATTCTGATAGATCTGGTGACAACGAGCCAGATTACAGGGCAGAAGCAGGAGCGGCTTCTGGAAGGATTGAAGGATAAGTTACTGCAGCTTCATTTGGAAGGAAAAATAGTAGGAATTTTGCATACTTTAAATGACAGTCTGGCAGATGCAGTGATTAATCAGGGAACTAATGTGCTGTATGGACAGGATTATTTTTATGAAGAAATTTTGGGACTTCGTTTTCGTATTTCACCGTTTTCGTTCTTTCAGACGAATTCTCTGGGCGCTGAGGTCTTGTATGAGACAGTACGGGAATTTATTGCTGATGCAGGAAATGGCAGAGTGGTGTATGATTTATACAGCGGTACAGGAACCATAGCGCAGATATTGGCATCGGTGACTGAGAAAGTTATTGGCGTGGAGATTGTAGAGGAAGCTGTGGAAGCGGCAAAGGAAAATGCAAAGATCAATGGACTGCAGAATTGTGAGTTTCTGGCAGGAGACGTGCTGAAAGTTCTGGAACATATTTCTGATCAGCCAGATTTTATAGTGTTAGATCCGCCAAGAGATGGTATTCATCCCAAAGCACTAGGACGAATTATAGATTATGGGGTAGATAAAATGGTTTATATCTCCTGTAAGCCTACCAGTTTGGCAAGGGATCTTGAGATTTTGCAGGAACGGGGGTATATGGTGGAAAGAGTTAGTTGTGTGGATATGTTTCCGGGAACGGGGCATGTTGAGACGGTAGTATTGATGTCAAGAGTTGAGAAATAGAAGTACAAAAAAGTGTAGAAAACAAGGGGTTTCCGGGAGTAGGGAATTGCCGATGGGTAATTCCGGCTCCCGGATTTTTTGCGTTTTGTAACTCTTTGGAAACTGGTCTACGGTAAAAACTGACGTAGGGTTGAGTGGACAGGTTGGATATATGGTAGGTTGTGGAGATAGGATTGTTACAGGAGGGTTGAGTAGACAAGATGGACATTGTATGGCGTCACTATAACACAAAATCAAAAACCGCAGACTCCACGCTGTGGAGCGACTGCGGCTTTCCATCATTTTATGATATCCATAAGGTCAAGCAAGATTTTTCTCTGATCTGGTGTAAAGGTACTCCATTTTGAAAATAAAAGCCTCTGTTCCTGCAGCGTCTCATTGTCTTCAAAATCCTCAAAGAACTGAGACAGCGTTATGCCAAACGCTCTGCATACAGCCTCCAGGGTCGGTAAAGTTGGAGCATTGCTGCGGTTGAACATATTTGTAACTGTGGAATGGGAAAGCCCCGCTTCTTTCGCCAGCCGGTAGTCTGTCCAACCCCTCAATTCCATCAGATTTTTGATT
This sequence comes from Lachnospiraceae bacterium, assembly GCA_910575155.1. GTDB lineage: Bacteria > Bacillota > Clostridia > Lachnospirales > Lachnospiraceae > Petralouisia. The sequence goes on along the minus strand of CAJTDX010000006.1, from coordinate 36,662 downwards.
CGTTTCTGTACATCCATTTTGTAGTCCGCCTTTCCTTATGTCTATTTTAAGCCCTTGAGTGGTGCTATAATAGTCTGGATTGGTAGATAAACTATATCCTTTCACGGGCATAAAACCGTTTATATTATGCCTCAAATATGGCATACTACTCGTATGGAACGAAAGGAGGCAGGCATATGCCGGAGTATAGAACGTTTTTTGAGAAGCTGGCGAGAGACAGGAATATTACAGTGGAAGAGATGAGGGCGATTATTTCAGCCCGCATAAAATCGGGGATGAATGACCCAGACCCAATACGACGGGCACAATGGGAGAAAATTCCCCACACAGGGGATATGCCTACACCGGAAGAGTGGTTAAGTTATGTGGTCAGAAAGCTGGAATCCGAGGGACTGTCTGAGCTGCTCCGCTGGTATCCCAATCTTTGACTTTGTGTATTTACATGAAAATCAAAAGTCGAGCAAATTTTCTCTCTTTCTGCAATGAAAAAGGTGGAACGATATTCAACTTGACTGTGTGTGCAATGTACGGCAATATACTCATGGTCGAGGGGCATCTCAAACAACGCCGCACATCAAAAGGGCATTGTGTGAAAAGCCCAGCCGGAAATAACGTGGTATGATGTGAACATCATAGGGATGAGCTAAACGACATTTTGCTCATAGCTATGAACATTAATCATAGGAGGTGCTGTAATGCACGCATGGGAAACAATCGAACAATCCTTGACTTTTATCGAGGAACACCTGGCTGAAGAAATTTCGACGGAGGAATTGGCAAACACCGTTGGCCTGTCCCCATTTTATTTCCAGCGCTTGTTCAAGCGACTGGTGAATAAATCGGTGCAGGAATATGTGAAGCTCCGCCGTTTGGCAAAGGTGATCGAGAATCTGGGGGACTCCGAACAGAGAATCCTTGACGTCGCCTTAGACTACGGCTTTTCCAGCCACGCAAACTTTACACGGGCTTTCAAGGAAACGTATGGGATTACTCCCGAAGACTATAGGAGGAATTCACCAATGCTCAACACATTTGAAAAGCCGGAGATTTCCATGAACTACGTTCTGGTTGACGAAGGGGTTCCGCTGGTAGCGGGAGATATCGTTTTGGAAATTCAGAGAAAATCGCTGGCGACCCCGGAGACCTACCTTGGTCTGGAGACCGAAGTTCGTATTTCTGAGCAGGTTCCGGCTGGCGAAAGCACCGGCGTGGATGCGCCGGGTCAGCTTTGGAAACGGTATCACACGGAGAAAGCCTCAATTTTGTCCGACCTCGATACCAGCATAGAAATGGGAATGTCCCATACGGAAGATGCTACGCAAGGCCTTTTCGCCTATTTTGCAGGTGGCTTTGCTAAAAATGTACCGGGCCAGTTGCAGGACGGTTTCGTAAAGAAAGAACTTCCCGCAGGCGAATACATCGTTTGCAAAATTGAAGCAGAAAAATTTGAGGATTTGGTGACGGTTGCTTTGGATCAGGCCAGCAAGTATCTTTTTGGCACATGGCTGTCGCACCATAACCTGGCCACGGAACCCTTCTCTGCGGAAAAGTATTACCGGGATGCAGAGGACATGGCATACATGGAAATTTGGGTCAAGCCTTTGCCGCTGGATAGTCGGGCCTAAGGAGGGAAATTAGGATGGATTGGAATATGCTCTATTCAAATGTAACGCCGCCAACGTGGGAGCAGGTCACAGAATATATTTGCAGCCCGTTATGGGCGGACTTCAATGAGCGTATCCAGTCCGCCTACCAGATCAAGCCTTGCATGGAACACAGCCGTTGTTCCATGCAGGCTGGCTGGAATATTAAGTACAAAAAGAGCGGAAGATCCCTTTGTACGCTCTATCCAATGAAAGGCTATTTTATCGCCCTCGTGGTCATAGGAAGTCATGAACTTGCAGAGGCAGAGCTTCTCATGCCGCTATGCTCGAACTATGTACAAACGGTATTCAAAGCTACTAAAGCTGGAAATGGACAGAAATGGGTAATGCTGGATGTCAAGAACGAAAGGATCATGGAGGATGTTTTTAGCCTTATCAATCTTCGGAAACGTATGCCACTATAATAGCAGGTGACATGCCCACGCCGGAGGAGTGGTTGAGTTATGTGATCAGGAAACTGGAATCCGAAGGGCTGTCTGATTTGTTACGTTGGTATCCGAATCTGTAATTGTTTGCATTTACAAGCAACTAGAGGGAGGGTAATCTTGTAGCTTTTATGCGGATGCACTTGGGATGATATTCAACTTGACTATGTGCAGAATATATAGGAATATACTCATGGTCAAAATTCTCTGTAAGCAATCCGAATGCCAAAAGAGGAAAAAAATTAGCCTTGACAAGCGACCATCGGTCGCTATATAATGATAGCAAAACAAGAAGCGACCGATGGTCGCTATAAGGAGGTATCATAATATGCCAAAAGGAATTATGCTTACACCAGAACAACAAGAAGAGCGTCGAGAAGAAATAATCAGTGTTGCTTTGCAGCTCATAGAGAAAAATGGATTCCAAAAAACATCAATGAGGGAAATTGCGATTTTAGCAAACATGGGAAAGTCCAGTCTGTATGATTTTTTCAAAACGAAAGACGAGATTGTTGTATATGCAGTTGAGAAAGAAATAGAAGAAATAATTAAAAAGGTTCATAGGATTATTGCCGATGAATCCTCGCCGGAACAGTGTCTTAGAAAAATCATGCTGAATCATCTTGGAGTACCAAAGCAGTATCGAACGGTGCTGATGTGGTTAAATACAGAATCTGACTATTTAGAAGAAGATTATCGAAAGCGGCTGAAAACTGCGCGTTACGCATATCAGGATATTATAAAATCTGTAATTGAAAATGGAGTGAAATCAGGCGTCTTCCGTAAGACAAATGCCGATTTAATGACGCGTTTGTTAATTAACTCCATTATATCAATCATTTACACATCCCGACCATCAGCCAGTCCGGAGAAAATGCTTGATGAAACAATGGATATATTTCTACACGGAATTATGAATGATGAAGGTGAATAATTATGATTTATTATACCCTACCCTTGCTGCATAAACAGGCAACCCTTGAAATGGTCGGCGGAAAAGGTATGTCTTTATCAAAACTTTTGACAGCGGGCATCCCTGTGCCGGAGGGCTTTCATGTTACGACTACCTCATACAAGATTTTTGTTGAAAAGAACCATATTCAACCTCACATTAATAAGTTGCTGGACGGTATTGACTCTAACAATACCAGTCAGCTTGAAAATGTATCTACGCAGATAGGGATGCTTTTCCATGATGGAGAAATGCCGCAGGAAGTATCCGATGCAATTAAAACCGCATATGCCGGATTGGGAAATATAGCAGTGGCTGTCCGTTCCTCCGCAACCGCCGAGGATTTGCCCGACGCTTCTTTTGCAGGCCAGCAGGAAACCTATCTTAACATACAAGGTGAGAATGAAGTTCTTGACGCTGTAAAGAGGTGCTGGGCTTCTCTATGGACAGCTCGCGCTATTGCTTATCGCATGAAGAATGATATAAAGCAGGAAATTGTCGCACTTGCTGTTGTAGTACAAAAGCTTGCGTTTTCCGATGCGTCCGGCGTTATGTTTACGCTAAACCCTATCAATGGCAGACGTAGCGAAATGATTGTTAACGCCGCGTGGGGACTTGGCGAATCGGTTGTTTCTAGCTTAGTCACCCCTGATACAATTGTTGTAGATAAAAATGCTGAACGAATTGTATCATATGAAGTAGCAAACAAAGAAATTATGACAGTCCGCAACTCAGATGGAACAGAAGAAATCCCAACTCCTGAACAGTTGAGGAAAAAACATGCTCTTACTCGCAATCAAGTTATGCGATTAACACAACTTGGAAAAAAAATTGAGAAGTATTATGAAATGCCTATGGATGTAGAGTGGGCACTGGAAAAAGATAAGTTGTATATTGTTCAGGCTCGCCCCATTACTGTCCTACCGCCGGAATGGACGTTACCGGAAAAGGATGTTATATATACAAAAGGCAGTCTAGCGGAACACTTGCCAAATCCTGTTACGCCCTTATTCGCCACACTTGGGCTTGAAATAGTCAACCGTGCGTCGGCGCTTTTATGGATAGATATGTTTGGTAAAAGTGCGAAAAAGCTACTGCCAGAAAACGGAGCATATACGATTATTAACGGATATGTTTATCTTTCCGCTAATTCAAAGCCTCTTTTGATTGCTGTCAAATCCCTTTCACCCCAATCTTTACGCCGTGCGCTCACGAACAGTGTTGCACGCTGGGAAACAGCACGAAAAGAATTTGAGGATGTGATTAAACAATGGGAAGAAAAGCCCCTGCATACGCTGAATGCCCATCAAATAATGAAGGGGATTCAGACTGTATTTTATGCCGCTTGTATTTATTTTACAAGAATTCAGCTTACATTGCCAGCCGCCTCTATCAGCGAAACATTATTTACAAAATTTTTTCAGGGAGCGGCTCGTCGCGCTGGTATGACAGATACTTCTGTTTTCCTGCTTGGATTTGATACGATTGCTCTGCAAGCCGAAAAGAACCTGTGGAGTCTCTCGGAATGGGTAAAGCAAAATAATACTCTCAACCTTTATCTGCAAAGTAATCCAACAGCAAAGATAGCGGAAAATTTTATGTCCTCAGTTCCGCCTGACGAAGTTTCGCTGGAAGTATGGATAGAATGGAAAAATCGAATCAATCAGTATTTTAAAGAGTTTGGTCGTACCGCTTATGAATTTGATTTTGCATATTCCACACCGCAGGAAACACTTACACCAACCTTTGAATCCATAAAAACCTTTGTAGAAGGCAAAGGTGAAAGTCCTTTTTTACGTCAATCCAAATTTGAAAAGCATAGGAAACAGGCAGAAGAAGAAATTTTACAACATATAGGTGGCTCACGCAAAAAACTGTTTTTGAAGTTGCTCCATTGGGCGCAGGAAACTGCTCCTATGCGTGAAAATGCTATTTATTGCATGGGAATGGGGCATCCTCTGATTCGCCAGATGTTTCATGAAATTTCAGCACGCCTTATACGTGGCGGAGCTACTTCGCATATAGATGATATATATTGGCTCACAAAATTGGAATTGGAAAAATTTATAGTACAGTTAGACAAAAATATACCTTTATCCGATAGAAAAAATTCGATACTTGAGCGAAAAGCGGAACTCAAAAAGTATCAGGGCTATGTGTCACCAGCTCAGTTACCTGAGAAGAAAGTAAAAAGCATATCACATGCACCACAGAAACAAAAAGATGGAAAAACCGTGTTGAGGGGTATAGGAACCAGTTCTGGTGTTGTGACAGCTCGTGCCTGCATACTAAATAGTCCGGCAGATTTTAAAAATTTCCAGCCAGGAAGTGTTTTGGTTGCCGTTACTACAACTCCGGCTTGGACACCCTTATTTGCCTCTGCAAGTGGAATTGTAACGGATATTGGAGGTCCTCTCAGTCATTCAAGTATTGTTGCGCGGGAATGTGGTATCCCTGCCGTTATGGCGACACACACAGCCACGAGAAGTATTAAAAATGGACAAATGATAACGGTGGACGGCTCAGAGGGGACGGTGACGATTGATGAATAAAAAGCCAATTTTCGCTTTAAATCTTGCTACTTTGGTGATTGCGTTAGGATATAGCTTAGTTCTTCCGGTCATGCCATTTTACATGGAAAATCTAGGTGCTGGCGGTCGTGAGCTTGGATGGCTCACTGCCGTATATGCTCTGGCACAAACAGTATGCGCACCTTTTTGGGGTGCACTGTCCGACCGAATTGGTAGAAAGCCGATTATCAGCATTGGTATTATAGGATATTCCATCAGTTTGTTCCTGTTCGGTTTGGCTTCATCCTTTTGGACACTATTTATAGCTCGCAGTTTATCGGGTATTTTGTCATCTGCTACGTCCGTTGCATCTTTGGCATATGTTGGAGATTCCAGCTCGGAGGAAGAAAGAAGCAAGAATATGAGTCAACTTGGAGCTTCAATGAGCATTGGCGTAATGATGGGACCATTATTGGGAGGCATTCTTGCAGGCTATTCGCTTGCGCTCCCATTTTTTACAGGCGCTGGCATTTCATTTATTGCCTTTCTACTAATTCTAACACTTTTGCCAGAGTCAATTGAGCGTTCAGGACAGACGGAAAAAAGAAAACCCTTTGATTTTTCAGACCTGAAAAGTATAATTTTGGGCTCAGCAGGAATGGTTTTGATACTTATTTTCGTTGTGCATTTCTGTCAAACAGGCTTGCAAGGAATTACGGGGCTGTATGTCGTAGATAAGTTTGGATTTTCCACTAAGCAAGTTGGTGTTATTTGGATGGCTCTAGCAGGTATTTTGATTGTAGTACAAGGCTTTTTGACTGGTCCTTTAGCAAAAAAAATTGGTGAGAAGCGACTAATACTGATAGGTATGTTTTGCAAAGCCTTAGTAGCGTTTGCCATGGTATTGACAACTGGGTTTGTTAGTGTGTTGGTGGTTTTTGGCTTATTTGCGGTATCTTCTGCTATTACAGTACCCACATTAAACGCAACCCTTTCAAAAACTGACAATCAGCATAAAGGAACACTGATGGGATTTGCCAGTACCGCCGGAAATCTTAGCAAAGTTATTGCTCCTTTATTAACTGGGTATCTGTATGAAAGCAATATTGAATTACCATATATAACCACAGGAGGGATAGCCTTAATCGGAGTGGTTATCTGCTATATCTGGATAAAAAATCAAAAGAACAAATGATGGAAGAGGACGTTTATATGGAGGTTATACACAGTAACTAATCTGGTATAGAAATTCAATTGAGGCTTTTCTACTTTATTAAAGTCTTGCTACTACTTAAACCTATAATATCCTTAATTTATTATGACAAATTCCAATTCAACAGTTTTGATACATAAGGAGGTAACAATACTATGGAATAAAATAAAAAACGAAAGGAGATACGGACTATGAATCTTGAAAAACTTGAATTTGAAAAGCTTATAGAGCAAATCTCCACTCTTTACAGAGAGAAGAAATATTCACAGCTTAAAAGCATTTTAGCAGACATTAATCCAACTGATATTGCTGTTCTTTTTGATGAATTTCCAAATGAACAGAGGATTTTGCTCTTCCGTCTTCTTCCTAAAGAAGAGGCGGCTGAAACATTCGTTGAGCTTGACGGTGAAACGCAGGAGGCTCTCATCCATGCTTTTTCAGATACAGAGCTTCGTGAGGTTATTGACGAGCTTTACCTTGATGATACAGTTGATATTATTGAGGAAATGCCTGCAACAATTGTAAAAAGAATACTCAGAAATACTGATGCACAGACACGAAAATCAATTAACACTCTTTTAAAGTATCCTGAGGACAGCGCAGGCTCAATTATGACCCCTGAGTTTGTTGATCTGAAAAAGGATAACACTGTTGAGGATGCCTTTAAAAGAATAAGACGTACAGGTGTTGATAAGGAAACAATTTATACTTGTTACGTTACTGACAGCTCAAGGCATCTTATTGGTGTAACTACAGTAAAGGAACTTTTGTTACACGATTATGACGATAAGATTGAAGAGTTTATGGAAACAAATATAATTTTTGTAAACACGCATGATGATAAAGAAATAGCGGCAAATTTCCTTGATAAGTATAACTTCCTTGCTCTTCCTGTTGTGGATATGGAAAACAGGCTTGTGGGTATCATTACAGTCGATGATGCTATTGACGTATTGCAGGAAGAGAATACTGAGGATATCCAGAAGATGCACGCTATTCTGCCTAACGAGAAACCTTATCTCAAAACAGGCATTTTTGAAACATGGAAATCCAGAATTACGTGGCTTTTGTTTCTTATGATAAGTGCAACATTTACGAGTATGATTTTAAATGCTTTTGAGGACAAGCTTTCGGCACTGATTGTACTGACCTCGTTTGTACCTATGCTTACGGGAACAAGCGGTAATTCGGGAGGTCAGGCGAGTGCCGTTATTATCCGTGCTCTTTCACTTAAAGAAATAAATTTTAAAGATATTTTTAAAGTGATATGGAAGGAATTCAGAGTAGGTGTTCTGTGCGGAATTACACTTGCCACTGTCAATTTTGTTAAAATATGGTTTGTTGACAGAACATTGCTTGGTATGAGTGCTATTACTATTCAGGTTGATCTTGTAATCAGTCTGACACTTATAATCGAAATTATATTTGCCAAAATGGTTGGATGCGTATTTCCTATTCTTGCAGAAAAAATGGAGCTTGACCCGGCTGTAATATCATCTCCGTTTATTACGACGGTTATGGATGCGCTTTCACTTTTAATTTATTTCTGGCTGGCGACAATGATACTTCATATATAAAAAAGCAGTTTTTCAAACCTGTTTTTTTATAGTGGTGCGCCTGGCGGCGCACGTTTCTAACCAATGAAAGTCTGGAATCCGCCCGGTAGTGGGAAGGATATAGCCGAAGGCAAGGGTGTCCATCGTGAAGTTGAATCTGAAGGAAGCCGGATTTCGGGGAAAGTACTAACCCAGAGAGCAAACCTCTGGTCTGACGAACAGAAATCACATAGAAAGAATTTCAGTTCATGTGTGGAAACTATATCATGTTGACTATATCAAAGCGTTGCGGCAATATGGTTGATGAGCAAATGAGGAATGGCGCAATCTTTGAAAACAGGATCGATAGTGGTGTTTTGAGGAGGCTAAGTTATGATCAACATAATACCAGATGAGAATGATATGATTGCCTTGATTGGACAATCTTTATATGACGTATGGCAGAGGCTATGCGCTGCGATTGACGAGAAATACGATATGGATCGCATATGGAACAGCGGTGGCAAGTCCTGGAACTATGAATACAAATATCGCAGAGGCGGAAAAACACTTTGCGCCCTATATGCAAGGGAAAACTGTATGGGCTTTATGGTAATCTTAGGCAAAGATGAACGAGCCAAATTTGAAGCGATAAGGGATACTCTTTCTAATGCTGTTTGTAAGCAGTATGATGAGGCGAAAACCTATCATGGCGGGAAATGGGTTATGTTTGAACCGACTAATACGGCTGATTTTGATGATTACATGAAATTGTTGGCTATCAAAAGAAAACCGAACCGAAAATGACAAATTTCCGTTTTGTTGAGCCACGAAAATATATCTATAAGTGAGGAATTATCATTATGAAATATACATGTACTGTGATTTCGGTGGTGGACATCAGTGCCGCAAGAAATTTTTATGAGGATTTGTTTGGATTAGAGGTGTTCCAGGATTATGGCAGAAACATTGCTTTTACCTGCGGCCTGGCATTGCAGCAGGATTTTGACTGGCTTGTAGATCTGCCAAAAGAAAAGATATTAAAGAAATCCAACAATGCGGAAATCGTCTTTGAGGAACAGGACTTTGACGGTTTTTTGAACAAGTTGAAAGAATACCCGGATATTGAATATCTGGGAGAAGTGATCGATCATAGCTGGGGTCAGCGGGTGATTCGCTTTTACGATTTGGACGGACATATCATTGAGGTTGGCGAGGATATGAAAATGGTTATAAAGCGTTTTCTTGCTACCGGTATGACAATGGAAGAAGTTTCTGTGAAAATGGACGCTTCCGAGGAGGATTTGACAAAACTTCTGAATAGTTAATGTACTGTGGACGGATAAACTAACCGGAATTTTATAGAAAGGAGCGATAAAATGCAATCAAAAAAATAACCAAAGGATTACTTATTGTATATCTGTTAGCATTAACATGGATTATAATATTTAAACTACAATTTTCTTTTAAAGATATAGATCACTTGAGAAGTGTGAATCTAATTCCTTTCCGAGGTTCTGTTATCGTCAACGGAACAATAAGTTTTGGTGAGATATATAATAATGTTTTTGCTTTTATTCCTTTCGGAATTTTGTTATGTGCATTGCAACAAGAGAAGCCTTTCCTTAAAAAGTTTATTCCAATATTTCTGACAAGTTTGTTTTTTGAAACCGTACAATTTGTTTTTGCTATTGGGGCAAGTGATATTACTGACCTTTTAGCAAACACTTTGGGCGGAGTAATAGGCATGGGAGTCTTCTTCATTCTATCGAAAATATTTAAGGCAAAAGTAAATAAAGTTGTAAACATTTTTTCTTTAATAGGGGCTATCATTTTAGTGATGTTTATATGGCTTCTGCTTTTGTCAAATTGAAAAACGATTCGGAGTTGTGGAGGTATAATAATGGAATACAAAGTGGGTGATAAAAAACTTAATGCTTCAACTTTTCTCTCCTTTGTTAATCAAGTATGGCAAGGCGATTATGACATCGAAAGAACAAAGGAGGCATTATCTAAAACGCTGAATATAACCGCCTATGATGACAAAGTGCTGATAGGGTGTTTGCGTATTCTTTCAGATGGTTATTATTTTGGAACAATTACAGAGTTGCTTGTTCTTCCAGAATATCAAAAACAAGGAGTAGGAAGTAGACTTCTTCAACTTGCAAAGGATAATGATAATACGCCTACTATGTTATATTTTGGTTCACAACCGGGAGTAGAGGGATTTTATGAAAAGAATGGCTGTCAGAAGGGTCTGCAATCCTACACAATAGAAAAGAAAAGACAATAGCTAAATTCCAGCTTGTCGAGACTTTGAACAGATCCGAAAAATATAATTTGAAGAGAGAAAGATTTAATGAAAGAATTTAGTCAAGAAGCAGAACTGGTCATGATTGAGCGTTTCGGGAAAGATACGATTATATCATTAGCAACAATAGAAAATGCAACGCCTTATGTGCGATATGTAAATGCCTATTACGAAGATGGTGCATTTTATATCATTACTCATGCCCTCTCAAATAAAATAAAACATATAAAAGATAACCATGTTGTTGCAATCGCCGGCGAGTGGTTTACAGCACATGGGAATGGCGTCAGTTTGGGTTATTTTGGGAAAAAAGAAAACTGTGTGATTGCTGAAAAGCTGAAAAAAGTCTTTGCTGAATGGATTGATAACGGTCATACCGATTTTAACGATGAAAACACTATCATTCTGCGTGTGGAATTAACAGATGGCCTGTTGCTCTCGCATGGTACAAGATATGAGTTTTAAGTTTTCAAATTTTCTACTTTGCTATGTCAAGCATTATCAGAGCTTGTCTTGAATATTTGCAGGCAGGCTGTTTAAGGAGGTTCCATGAAAGGATTTAATCGAGCAAACCAATTATTTTCCCTCTGCGGTTTGAATTGCGGGCTTTGCCCCATGTTTTTGAATAAAAACTGTCCTGGTTGCGGCGGCGGTGAAGGGAATCAGTCCTGTAAAATTGCAAGATGCAGTTTGGAGCATGACGGAGTTGAATACTGTTTTCAATGCAGTGAATACCCCTGTGAGAAATACGATCATATTGATGATTTCGATTCCTTTATTACACATCGAAATCGAAGATCCGATATGGAAAAGGCCAAACGCCTTGGAATAGACGCTTATAATGCAGAGCAGGCGGTGAAAGCCAACATTTTGGAGGTTTTATTATCCAATTATAATGATGGCCGCAAAAAGACACTCTTTTGCGTAGCCGTCAACCTGCTGGAACTGCAAGAACTGCAAACAGTACTTAAAGAAATTTACCGTAAACCTGATATGGAAACACTGACGCTCAAAGAAAAAAGCGCTTTTGTTGCTGGATTACTGCAGGATGCAGCGGCAACGAAAAATATTGACTTAAAGCTACACAAGAAAAAGAGATAATGTATTTGAAAAAGCGCCATATCATTATCAGTTAGCCAAAATAAATCTATATTACTTAAAGCGAATTTCTGTTTGAAGTATCAAAAACTATGGATATAATGATAGATAGGTGGTGATAAAATGTTTAGAATAGGTGAATTTTCAAAGCTGGCACAGGTATCTATTCGTATGCTTCGCTACTATGACGAGGTAGGACTTCTGACACCGGCAGAGGTTGACAAGTGGACGGGACACCGACTGTATTCAGTAAAGCAAATACCGCGTCTAAATAAGATTCTGTATCTGCGGGACAGTGGACTGAATGTTTCGGAAATTGCGCTTGCCCTGACGATGGACGAGCAATCCCTTCTTGCACAGCTCGATAAAAAGCGCATAGAGATAGAAAATGCAATACAGGCCGAACGAGAAAAACTGCGGAAGATTGAACTTACAAAAAGTGAAATACAGGGTGGTAAAGGAGAACTGCACTATAATATATCCGTTAAGTCAATCCCGGCGTATCAGGTGCTATCCTTGCGGAAAATTGTACCGAATTACTATTCCGAGGGCGACTTATGGAAAGAACTTTCTACTTTTACAGAAGTGCAAAAAATCGAAATAATGGGCAATACACTTTCCATTTATCACGATACAGAATTTCGAGAGACAGATGTTGATATTGAGCTATGCGCTCCGGTAAAGAAAATGGGAAAGGCAAAAGAGCCATTTTGTTTCCACATGACAGAACCAGTCCCGTATATGGCTTGCACAATGGTCTATGGCGATTTTGCAAATATAAAAGGCGCCTACCTTGCCTTTGCCGAATGGTTGCAGACAAACAGCGAATACAAAATGTCTAACCCGATGCGTCAGATCGTGCATAGGGGCCCGTGGAATGAGAATAACCCTGAAAAATATTTGATTGAGCTTCAAATACCGCTGGAACACGCATGATGGTACAGGCTTTGAAATGTCCTGCTAAAAATGCAGGGCATTTTTAATTTTCCCTATTGCACCTCACATGATGTGAGGTCTTATACTGGTTTTACCAACAAAAGCAAGGAGGAAAAATATGACCTATCAATTAAAAGCCATTGGCAAAGTAAAAAATGATGAAAACGGCACATTTATTCAGCTAGAGCCGGAGTACATTCCCGGACTGCAGGCCTTAGAGGGCTTCAGCCACATCAATGTCCTTTGGTGGTTCAGCGATTGCGACAACAACGCAGACCGGAATGAATTACAGACAGAACAGCCCTATAAAGGCGCACCCGAAGTCATGGGTGTATTTGCGACACGATCTCCTGCGCGTCCGAACCCTATTGCATTAACAGCGTCCGAAATTATTAACATTGATTTCACCAACGGCATGATTCGTGTTACATTCATTGACGCAAATGACAATACGCCCGTACTTGACATCAAGCCGTACACTCCGAGTTTTGACAGAGTTGAAACGCCCGGTGTTCCCGCATGGTGCAGCGAATGGCCGAAAAGCACAGAAGCGTCCGGCTATTTTGATTGGGGACAGGTGTTCAAATTTTAAGAGGGGGTGGCTTATGAAATTACAGGATTATGCGCAGAATAAGCCTGTTCTTGAAACGGAACAACTTATCCTGCGCCCTCTGCGAAAAGAAGATGTTTCAGATTTGAAAGAATGGTTGGGTGACAGTTCCATTTATCAGTATTGGGGAAAACGCCCGGGGAAAAGTGACTTAAACCCAGAATTGCTTTTTCAAAAGCCGGAGAAACCCACAAAAAGTTTTCATTGGGGTATTGTTCACAAACAAGATTATAAAGTCATCGGGGATATGTGGGTGTATCTCATTGAAAATGACCGCATGGCAAAAGTAGCATTTCGTCTTTCTCCTGCCTATCAAGGCAACCGACTTATGACAGAAGCACTGGCGAGAGTAGCTATCTTCTGCTTTGAAGAAACAGAATTGCAGCGTCTTTGGGCTGATGTTCATGTACAAAATATTGCATCGTATAAAACTTTGGAAAAAGCAGGCTTCAAGCGTGAGGGACTTATCCGTGAGGGTAAAATGGTAAACACATACTGCGATTACTATTTGTACGGTATGACTAAAGCTGATTATATTGAAATCACCGATAAGGGGGCTACCCCCTTATGAGCACTGTGAACGCTTTTTCCGAAAGAACTAAATCCATATAGCCCCAATCTGCTGAACGACGGCAAAAGAAAAATCATACGCTTGATGAGCGTCGGTTTATATCGGACAAGTCCTAAATTGGCAAGGAGAAAAAATGGAACGTCAAAACAATGATAGAAACTATAGCAGAAGGAACCGACAGAAATCAAGGACGCGAAAAAAGATTCGTTACGGTTCCGTGTGTGATGCTCTCTGCCTACTTATAGCAGTTGCCATCTTTGGTGCCGTGGATTTGCTAAAAGGCAGTGGAAACCCTCCCCATCCGATAACAAGGCTGGAAACGGCAACAAAGGTTTTTTCCAAGAGGATCGCAGTCAGAAGGAAACAATTTCTCCTGCTCCTGCCCCCGCCGGTTCCGTTGATTCAATTTCTGCGGATGTTGTAGCGAAAAATGTCGTTGTAATGAATGCGGATGCCAATACCTTGCTGTATCAAAAAAAACAGCACAGATAAAATTGCGCTCGCCAGCACAGCTAAACTGATTACGGCATTGACGGTACTTGACTACTGTCCCACAGATGATGAAATGACTGTAGGCACTGAAATAGAGCAGATGCATGAGGACTCGTCCAGAGCATGGCTCAACCAAGGCGATATCCTGACAACAAGGCAGCTCCTGGTCGCCCTTCTGCTCCCCTCCGGCAATGACACCGCTTATACACTGGCGGTCAATGCTGGGAAGAAAATTGCTGGAGACAGTAATCTGACAAATGCGCAGTCCATTGATACATTTATGGACAAGGTAAATGAAAAGACCCGGATGCTTGGTCTTGAAAATTCAAACTTTTTAGTCCCGGATGGGCATGACACCGAAGGACAGTACACAACGGCCTACGATCTTGTCATCATTGTGAAAGCGTGTTTGGATGACCCCTACATTTCGGAAATTGTTTCAAGCTACACATCCTACCCCAAATGGGTCGGTGGCAGAGAGGTTACATACAATAATTCCAACGAGCCGCTCAATCCCAACAGCCAATATTATTACCCCGAAGTCATTGGTCTAAAGACAGAAGCCAGCACTTTGGCGGGTAACTGCTTAGTTTCTGCAGCAGTCATTAATGGGGAAACTTATATTTGTGTAATGATGGACTCCACAGCGGATGACAGATTTACTGATAGCATTACAATTTATGATAAAATCAAAGCTCATTAATTTTTCATGTCTTTTGTGTGCTCAATAGAAAATCCAGCAAAAAGTTATGAAGCCATATACATAGATCTTTTCTTAAGAAGCGAGCACACCGAATTAAAATAGGTAATCTTAATAACGCAAGGCAAGCCCATAAAAATGACTTTGTTCTTGCCAAGAGAGGGTCAGTCTGCCTTGTACGGATTGGCCCTCTCCTGGCTTTTGTGGAGGTAAGAGTATGCGCAGACATTAATCGAAAATCCTATACAATCCTGCCCCAAGAAGAAATTTTATATTTTTTCAGAAAACTTTCCGGTTTTGCACCCTGAGATGTGTTCTGGTTATGTGAGGAGGCGAAAAAAACCAACCAGCTCAATTCTGCAAAAAGGAGGGATGTGTCATGGGAGTTCCCTCTGATAACCGTGAAAAGCGTATGGTCGCCATGTTTGACTCGTTCAGCAAGACGGTGGCTCGCAATTTCAGCAGAAACTTAAAAAGGGCGAAGGAAAACCGGGACAAACACTTTTCAGAAGAACCGATAGACTATATTCTTGAACTTTTAAGCCACGAGGACAGGTATCCGTCCGACTATTTTGTGCTTTTTGCAGATGGGTTATCCTGCGTGGTCTACAGTGAAACTTTATATAAAGCACTCCTTTCCCTGCCGGAAAAACAGCAGAAGGTATTGTTGCTTGACTTCTGGTATGATTTGACGGATGAGGAAATTGCAAAAAGAATGGAGGTGACGGTACGCACTGTCTATAATTATAGGCAGCGCGCCTTTCAGGCAATCAGAATATTTTATGAGCGGGGAAGCTCAGAGACATGAATTGAACTATGACCTAATTAAAAGGGCGGTCCACGGAGATGCAGCGGCATTGGATGAAATACTGCTGTACTATGATGCTTACATCAATTCGCTGGTGACCTATGAGACGACCGGCAGGAACGGTGAGATATTCCAGCATATTGATGAAGACATGAAAGTCCAGGTGCAGATGAAGCTGGTGGATGCGATCCAGAAAAAATGGAGGGAATTGATATGATATTGCAGCCAGATCTGTTTTCCTTTGCCTACGTCCCGGACTGGTACATCCAGCTTGACGCACTGGCTGAGATGGCACTGCCGGAGCCGTGGCGCTTTCGGAACCCGATCTATTTAACTAAAAATCCGGATACGCCGATTTTAGAGCGTTATATCCATGCAATCTTTAAAAAACAGCTAATTGATTACAAAGATGAAAGAAATCCCAGCAAGGCGGCGGAGATGTTCCATATTGAAAACGAACATGCCTGCTTCCATACGGGCCTTTACACGCCGCGTTACAAAGCAATTTACGCCTGCTTTGGACGGAACAAGAAGAAAGATTCTATGCTGGAATGGTATTTCAGGGGGTTTGCGGACGAGTTGTCTCACCAGCTCCGGTACATATCGCCGCTTCCGAAGAAGCCCCGCTATTATATGACGCAGAATGGCGTCAACTACAACCCGGAATGGCCGATCCGAGTCAATGTAGACCACATCCTGGGAGATGAGGAAAATTATTTTCGGTTGCCCGCTGAAATCCGCGATGCACGGAACCTACCGTTGCTTTTGGAAACGGCAGTAGAGCTGGCGCGACGGAGGGCGGTAGTGGAACCCGGCATTGTGGTTCCACAGGGCTACCAGGGACGGGTGCAGTATCTTCTGCCGATCTGTCTGACTGATATGGAGAAGCCTGACCTTGCCATGACACTCACTATTATGGACGGCTACTATTTGGGGAACACATGCCTCACCTTGGAGATGGCGTACCTGAACGCACGTCTTTTGGGCAGGCCGGCAGCCCCGTGGCTTACGGCCATTGTTGAGTAACCGTGGCGTGACAGGAACACCCACACTCCCATGCCGGATAGGCGGCAGTATCAGGAGGAGTGTATATGATGGTGCGCAGGAAAAAGGAGGAATCGAACCATGACTTAAAAGAAAAGAGAAAAACAGTCTTCTGTCCCAAGTGCGGGTGGAGACTGATGGACGCAGCCTCGGCTGTAAAGACACAGCTCGTTATCCCAACAAAGGGTCGGTATCCCGATTATTTTATCAAGTGCGGGCACTGCGGCGCTGAAATTGGGGTGAAGAAAACTGAATAAGGACATCGATCCGCCCTCTGTTTTTCTATAGGGGCTGACCGGAGATTCCGCCACGGTAATACGACACGCTCATAAGGAATGTATATGGGCTGGGGAAACGGATGGCTAAACCGGGACAAGGATCACTCGTTTGTCTGAGCATGATGCACGGAGGGGAGATTTCATTCCAAGAAACGGTCAAGCCTCCATGATACCACCTGAAATATGGCGGAGATGACATTGAGCCTGGCAAGCGGCACTTTTTGTGCTGCTTGCCAGGCTCTTTTTTTTGTTTCCGGCGGCATGATTAGTGCCACTTGCCGGGCTCCGAAAGGAGAACGGCAAAATGAAAATCAAGTATGAATTTGCAACAGGCGGTGTAACTGAAATCGAAGTGGAGGATTCCATCGGGGAAATCATCCTGGAATCCAGGAGGCTCGAATCCAATGGCGACCGCAAGGAACGGTACCATTGCTATTCTTTCGACGCCTTGCAGTATGGCGATAAGGACAAATTTGCCCCGGCCACGGATGAAACACCGGACATGGCGGAGGAACGCAGGGAGGCAGACAAGCATCTGTGGGATGCGTTTGGGAAGCTGTCGGAGGTGCAACAGAGGCGGATGTTGATGCTTGCCGCCGGGATGTCCATGCACCAGATAGCGGAAAAGGAAGGTGTTAATTATAGAGCGGTATATGATTCCATCGCTGCGGCCAGGAAAAAATTTCTGAAATATTTTTGAAAATCACCTCATCAAAACACCTTTGAAATCTCCGTAGATATGGAAGGCGAAAATACCGCCTCCCGGAAAAGAGGTGAGAACAATGGCATTGAAACACAGAGTCAGCATCAACATCACCGGTGCAGGCGGACAGGGCAAGAACATCATAGCCGGTGCGGAGCGTAGACTTCCGTCCAGGCTTTTGAGATTTCTTTTCGGGGGCTTTACGCAGGTCTACCTCCTCTCCCCTGGGCAGTCGGTGGAATCCGTGGAAATCCATGAAATAGAGGAAGGAGGTACAGGGCATGGGAAAAATGAGCGAGCTGGCAGCACAGTTGTCTGAATTGAAACGCTGCGGCGAAATCCTCATCGGCATTTCAGATTCGCTGGCGGATCTATTCAGCGGCGAGCCGGAAGAGAAGAAAACTGTGGACAGAACGTCTGCAAAAAAGGAAACAGAGAAAAAGGCCGCGAAGGACACGACAAAAGCAGAGCCGGAGGTGAAAGTGCCAACGCTGGAGGAAATCCGTGCGGTGCTGGCGGAGAAATCCCGTGCCGGGCATACGGCAAAGGTCAAGGAGTTGCTTGAGAAGCACGGTGCGCCGAAGCTGTCCGGCATTGATCCGGCGGAGTATCCGGCACTCCTTGCAGAAGTGGAGGTGCTGTGATGGTTGGACACGCTTTATTGTCGGCATCTTCCAGCCGCCGATGGCTGAACTGCCCGCCGTCCGCAAGGCTGTGCGAGAATTATGAGGACAAGAGCAGCGAGTATGCCCAGGAAGGCACAGACGCACACAGCCTGTGTGAACACAAATTAAAATCGATGCTTGGGATGGAATCCGCCAACCCGACCGAGGGGCTGTCTTTCTACAGTGAAGAGATGGAGCAGTGCGCCTGCGACTATGCCGCCTATGTGATGGAGCTTGTGGCGGAGGCAAAGAAGATATGCAAAGACCCGGTCGTGCTGATCGAGCAGCGGCTGGACTTCTCCCGGTTTGTGCAGGAAGGCTTCGGCACCGGAGACTGCGTGATCATTGCGGACGGGACATTGTACATTGTGGATTATAAGCACGGCAAGGGCGTGGAAGTCTCCGCTGTGGACAATCCGCAGATGATGCTGTATGCCCTGGGCGCGTTGGAACTTTTTGACGGCATCTATGACATCGACACTGTGCAGATGGCAATCTTCCAGCCGCGAAGGGACAATGTCAGCGTGTGCGTCATGGCAAAGGATGACCTCCTTTCGTGGGCGAATGGTGAGCTGGCAGAGAAAGCAAAGCTGGCCTATGACGGCGAAGGCAAATTTGCCTGCGGCGACTGGTGCCGGTTCTGCAAGGCGAAAGCCGCCTGCAGGAAGCGCGCCGAGTACAACCTGGAGATGGCGAAATATGATTTTGCCATGCCCGCCACGCTGGAGGATGCGGAAATCGTCGCCATCCTTGCCAGGGCGGATGAACTGTCTGTCTGGGCAGCGGACGTGAAGGAATTTGCATTGCAGCAGGCGCTAAGCGGCATAAAGTACGACGGGTACAAGGTGGTGGAAGGCCGTTCCAACCGCAGATATACCGATGAGGCCGCCGTAGCGGATGCAGTCAAAAAAGCGGGCTTCAATCCCTACGAGGAGAAGCTGCTGGGTATTACCGCCATGACGGCGGCGCTCGGTAAGAAGAGGTTTGCGGACATCATCGAGAAAGCGGGACTGACCGAGAAACCCCAGGGAAAGCCGGCACTTGTGCCGGAGTCGGACAAGCGCCCACCGATGCACACCGCACAAGAAGATTTCAAGGAAAATTAAGGAGGCAAATCATATGGCAAACAATGTAAATAATCCGACAAAGGTAATCACCGGTCCGGACACCCGGTGGAGTTATTGCAACGCATGGGAACCGAAAGCAATCAACGGCGGTGAGCCGAAGTATTCTGTTTCGCTCATCATCCCCAAGTCGGACAAAAAGACAATCGCAAAGATTAAGGCGGCGATTGAGGCTGCATATCGCGAGGGCGAGGCAAAACTGAAGGGTAACGGCAGGAGCGTCCCTGCCCTCTCTGTTCTGAAGACGCCGTTACGTGACGGTGACACGGAGCGCCCGGACGATGAGGCATACGCAAACGCTTATTTCGTCAATGCAAACAGCACCACAGCACCGGGAATCGTGGATGCGGACAGACAGCCGATTCTGGAACGCTCCGAGGTCTACAGCGGCGTGTATGGAAGGGCAAGCATCAATTTCTATGCTTTCAACAGCAACGGCAACAAAGGCATCGCCTGTGGGCTGAACAACCTGCAGAAAATCCGTGACGGCGAGCCCTTGGGCGGCAAGTCCCGTGCGGAGGATGACTTTGCGGATGAGGATGACGAGGATTTCCTGTCCTGATCTGAATAAGTAGTGACTGCAGAGGGCGGTGGGGATACGTTCCATTGTGTGCGTTTCCCTGTCGCCCAAAGGTCAGTGAAAGGATGGTGAAGGAATGAAAACCTTGTCGATTGATATTGAGACATTTTCTGATGTGGATTTATCCAAATGTGGAGTTTATAAATATGCATCCTCCCCTACTTTTGAAGTCCTGCTGTTCGGCTATTCGATGGACGGTGGTAAAGTGAAGGTAGTGGACTTGGCCTGTGGGGAGAACATCCCTGCGGATGTTCTGGCGGCGCTCTCTGATGAGTCAGTCACGAAATGGGCATTCAACGCCATGTTCGAGCGGGTGTGCCTGTCGCATTATCTTGGGGAATGGCTGGAGCCGGAGGGATGGCACTGTACGATGGTATGGTCTGCCACGCTGGGGCTTCCGCTTTCGCTGGAGAATGCGGGTACAGTGCTGGGGCTGGAAAAACAGAAGCTGACGGAAGGCAAAGACCTGATACGATATTTCTGCGTCCCGTGCAAGCCCACTAAAATAAACGGCGGCAGGATGCGGAATCTGCCGGAACACGACATGGAGAAATGGAGACGGTTCAAAGCCTATAATCTCCGTGATGTGGAGGCGGAGATACAGATACAGCAGAGGCTCTATAAGTTCCCTGTATCAGATGAGGTGTGGGAGCAGTACCACCAGGATCAGGAGATCAATGACCGGGGCATTGGCGTGGACATGGAAATGGTGGAACAGGCGATCCGGATGGATGCCTTTTCCCATGAGAGACTGTCGGACGCCATGAAGGAACTGACCGAGCTTGACAACCCCAATTCCGTACAGCAGATGAAGCATTGGCTTGCGGAAAACGGCATGGAGACGGATTCTTTGGATAAAAAGGCGGTGACGGCGCTCCTAAAAACCGCGCCGGAGCCTTTGGCGAAGGTGCTGGAGCTTCGGCAGCAGCTCGCCAAGTCCTCTGTGAAGAAATACACAGCTATGAAAAATGCAGTCTGCGCAGACGGCCGCGTCCACGGTATGTTTCAATTTTATGGTGCCAATAGGACCGGGCGGTTCAGCGGTCGTCTTGTGCAATTACAAAACTTGCCCCAGAATCATATTCCAGATTTGGCGGAGGCGCGTGAGCTTGTAAAGTGCGGGGATTTTGATGCGCTGTCCACGCTCTACGATTCCGTGCCAGAGGTGCTGTCGGAACTGATCCGCACAGCCTTTGTGCCGCAGGATGGCAGGAAATTCATCGTGGCGGACTTTTCCGCTATTGAGGCGAGGGTAATCGCCTGGCTTGCCGGGGAGCGGTGGCGTATGAAGGTGTTTGAGGAAGGTGGCGATATTTACTGCGCTTCGGCAAGCCAGATGTTCCGTGTGCCTGTCGTGAAGAACGGAGAGAATGGGCATCTCCGGCAGAAGGGCAAGATAGCGGAGCTGGCCTTGGGATACGGCGGTTCGGTAGGCGCGTTGAAATCTATGGGTGCGCTGGAGATGGGGCTTTCCGAGGAGGAACTGCAGCCGCTTGTATCGGCATGGAGGGATTCCAACCCCAATATCACTATGCTCTGGTGGGATGTTGACCGCGCCGTGAAAGAGTGCGTGAAAAAGAGGCTGCCCATAGAGACACACGGCATCCGCTTCAACTTCCAGAGCGGTATGCTATTCATCACGCTCCCGTCAAAGCGGCAGCTTGCCTATGTAAAGCCGCAAATCGGGGAGAACATGTTCGGCGGCGAGTCCGTGACCTATATGGGCGTGGGCGGCACGAAGAAATGGGAGCGCCTGGAAAGCTACGGCCCCAAGTTCGTGGAGAACATCGTCCAAGCGATTGCGCGCGATATTTTATGCTATGCCATGCAGACGCTGCGGTGCTGTTCCATCGTGGCCCATGTGCATGATGAGATTATTATCGAAGCCGACCGGAGGATGTCCCTGGAGGAGGTGTGTGAACAGATGGGCAGGACGCCGCCTTGGGCGAAAGGGCTGCTGCTCCGGGCAGACGGCTATGAATGTGAGTTCTACAAGAAAGATTAGGAGGTGCTGGCTTTGGGAATCAGCAGGTTTAACAGTGAGGGATACCATGACCCTACCACATATGAGGCATTATCGGAAATCAGAAAAGAAGAGCTGGCGGCAAAGCGGACATACCTGCCACTTGTGTATATATGTTCCCCGCTTGCCGGGGATATAGACGGCAACATGGAGAAAGCAAGGCATTACTGCAAATTTGCGGTGCGAAACGGCGCTATCCCGCTCGCTCCGCACCTGCTGTTTCCGCAGTTTCTGGATGATGGGAAGCCTGCGGAGCGGGCAATCGGGATGTTCATGGGGATGGTGCTGCTTGGGAAATGCGAGCAGCTATGGGTGTTCGGAAACACCATATCCACGGGGATGGCGGCAGAGATCGAGAAAGCGGAAAAGCGGGATATGCCGATACGCTATTTCACGGAGCAATGTGAGGAGGTAAACAAGGCATGAAAATGACATTTTATACGGCGAACTGCAGGGGGAACGCAAAGAACAGCCTATACCCCAACAGGCGCATCATTGACAATGAGGACGACTGCATGGAGGTGGTGGCGTTCGACCATGTGTGCGCGGAATTTAAGAACTGCCGCAGGAGTGGGGACAATTTCCTCTCCTGCGATGTGGACGTGATGGACTGCGACAATTCCCATTCCGACAATCCGGCGGACTGGATTCACCCGGAAGACCTGGAAGAAAAAATCGGGAAGGACGTGGCGTTCGTTGTGGTGCCGAGCCGGAACAACATGAAGCCGAAGGAGGGGAAGTCCGCAAGGCCGAGGTTCCATGTGTACTTCCCTCATGATCCTATCCATGACGGGGAGGCGTGTGCCAGTCTGAAGAAAGGCATACAGCAGAAGTTCCCATTCTTTGATGCCAAGGCGCTGGATTCCGCCCGGTTCATTTTCGGGCATCCGGCAGACGCCATCCTCTGGCATGAGGGCGAGATCACCATTGACTGCATCGTGAAGCTCCAGGGCGGCAGGGAGATCCCCCAGGGGCAGAGGAACGCCACCATGTCCCATTTCGCGGGGCGCGTGGTGAAACGGTACGGCGCAACGGAGCGGGCGCATGAGATTTTCATGGAAGAGGCGGCAAAGTGCAATCCGCCCCTGGAAGAAGCGGAGCTTGCTATGATCTGGCAGAGCGCCTGCCGTTTTGCGGAGAAGGTGCAGGGGCAGGAAGGGTATGTCGCCCCGGATGCGTACAATGACGAGTTCGGAAGGGAATCGCTGAAGCCAGGGGATTACTCTGACATTGGGCAGGCGAAGGTGCTGACTAGGGAATACGGCGTGGAACTTCGGTACACGGCGGCCACGGACTACCTGCGTTTCTGCGGGCAGTATTGGGTGGAGTCCAAGCAGCAGGCGGTGGGTGCGGCGGAGGAATTTTTAGACCTACAGCTTGCGGACTCCAAGGATGAAATCATGCGGGCGAAACAGGCGCTCATGGATACCGGTATATCGGAGGATGCCATCGCCTCTGGCGGCAAGTCGCTGGAAAAGAAAATCAGTAGCGGGCAGATGGATGCCTACCTTGCCTATCTGTCCGCTTTAGGCTATAAGGCGTTTGTGATGAAGCGACGGGATATGAAGTATGTGGTTTCTGCCCTGCAGGCGGCGAAGCCTATGCTGGAGATCAGTGTGTCCGACCTGGATAAAGACGGATTCCTGCTAAACACGCCGGACGGCACCTATTACCTTCCGGATGGGCTGGCGGGGAAGCGAGACCACAGCCCGGAGGACTATATCACGAAAATAACAGCGGCGGCTCCCGGCGACAAGGGTGAGAAGCTGTGGCTGGATTCTTTGGACACCATTTTCTGCAAAGACCAGGAGCTGATTGACTATGTGCAGCAGATCGTGGGGATGGCGGCGGTGGGGCGCGTCTACATGGAATCGCTGGTCATTGCCTACGGGGAGGGAAGGAACGGCAAATCCACCTTCTGGAACACAATAGCCCGTGTGCTTGGCACCTACAGCGGCAATATGTCTGCCGATACCCTCACGGTCGGCTGCAAGCGGAACGTGAAGCCGGAGCTTGCCGAGGCGAAGGGGAAGCGGCTCATCATAGCCGCCGAGCTGGAGGAGGGGATGCGGCTGAACACCTCCGTGGTGAAGCAGATGTGTTCCACGGATGAGATTTTTGCGGAGAAAAAATATAAAGACCCATTCTCTTTCACGCCGAGTCATACCCTCGTGCTGTACACCAACCACCTGCCGAGGGTGGGCGCAAATGACCCTGGGACATGGAGGCGCTTAATTGTGATCCCCTTTCATGCCAGGATTGAAGGGGCGGGGGATGTGAAGAATTATGCCGATTTCCTCGTATCGGAGGCAGCACCTTCTGTCATGGCGTGGATTATTGAGGGTGCAAAGAAGGCAATCAGCCGGAATTTCCATATCCCCTGCCCTGCCTGCGTGGAAGAGGCTATCAAATTATACCGTGAAGATAACGACTGGCTTGGGCATTTTCTGGGCGAATGCTGCGAGGTGGAATCGGGATATATGGCGAAGTCCGGGGAGGTCTACCAGGAATACCGCAGCTATTGTATGAGGACGGGTGAGTATACCCGAAGCACGGCTGATTTTTATAATGCACTGGAAACAGCAGGATTTAAGAAGCAGAAGAAAAAGGCGGGTATGTATATTATCGGGCTGCAGATCAAGGAAGACTTTGAAAGCTGAAACCCCTGTGTTTATGGGAAAGGTGCAGGTCGTTGACGGTCGCAGTATAAACCCCCTTTAGGGCAGTTTTTTCAGTAAAAAAAACACTTATAGAGGACTTTATGTAACGACCGTCAACGACCTGCACCCTAAAGGCTGGAATGATTGAAAAATAAGGGATTGGAGGCATTTGCATGAGAGAAAAGACCATAGAGCAGAAATTTAGGGCGGCGGTAAAGGCCGCCGGGGGCTTGGCACTAAAGTTCACATCGCCCGGTTTTGATGGGGTGCCTGACAGACTGGCACTTCTCCCGGATGGGAAAATGGCATTCGTGGAGGTAAAAGCTCCGGGGGAAAAGCCACGACCCCTGCAGCTTTCCCGGCACAGGCTGTTACGGCGGCTTGGATTCAAAGTGTATGTGCTGGATGACGAATCGCAGATTGGAGGGATTATGGATGAGATACAGTCCACATGAATACCAGAGATATGCCACGGAGTATATCGAAACACACCCTGTGGCGGCAGTCCTTTTGGACATGGGACTTGGCAAAACGAGCATCACGCTGACAGCCTTAAATAATCTCCTGTTTGACAGCTTCGAGGTCCGCCGCATCCTGGTCATCGCCCCACTGCGTGTAGCGAGGAACACATGGGGAGCGGAGATTGAAAAATGGGATCATCTGGACAGCCTGCAATATTCCGTGGCTGTAGGGACGGAAACGGAACGGCTGTCGGCGTTAAGGAAACCGGCAGACATCTATCTCATCAACCGTGAGAATGTACAGTGGCTGATTACGGAGAGCGGCATCCCCTTTGATTTTGACATGGTGGTGATTGATGAACTGTCCTCCTTCAAGAACCACCAGACGAAGCGGTTCAAGGCACTGATGAAAGTCCGGCCGAAGGTGAAGCGCATCGTGGGGCTGACCGGGACGCCGAGCAGCAACGGATTGATGGATTTGTGGGCGGAGTTCCGGCTGCTGGACATGGGGGAGCGGCTTGGGCGGTTCATCGGGCAGTACCGCACTTCCTACTTCCGGCCGGATAAGCAGAACGGGCAGGTGGTATTTTCCTACAAGCCGTTGCCGGGTGCGGAGAAACAGATATACGGGAAAATCTCCGACATCACCATTTCCATGAAGTCCACCGATTACCTGCGGATGCCGGAGCTGATAAATTCCAGATACTCGGTGTATCTCTCGGAACGGGAAAATTCGCGGTATGCGGAACTGAAGGAGGAACTGGTCTTACAGCTTCCCGATGGCGAGGTCACAGCCGCCAACGCCGCCTCCCTTTCCGGGAAGCTGTCTCAGATGGCGAATGGGGCGGTGTATACGGATGCCGGGGAAACGGTCGCCGTCCATGAGCGGAAGCTGGACGCACTGGAGGACATCATCGAAGCGGCGAACGGCAAGCCGGTGCTTGTGGCCTACTGGTTCCGGCACGACCTGGAGCGTATCACGGGGCGGCTCCAAAAGCTGAAAATCCCGTATGCGAGGCTGGACACAGACGGCAGCATCCGGAAATGGAACGCCGGGGAAATCCCGGTGGCGCTGATCCATCCGGCAAGTGCGGGGCATGGCCTCAACCTCCAGAGCGGAGGGAACACGCTGGTTTGGTTCGGTCTGACATGGAGCCTTGAGTTATACCAGCAGACAGTGGCGAGGCTGTGGCGGCAGGGGCAGGAATCGGAAACCGTGGTGGTGCAGCACATCATCACAAAAGGCACTATAGACGAGCGGATCATGAAGGCATTATCCGAGAAGGACACCACGCAGGCCGCACTGATCGATGCGGTGAAAGCTGATTTAGAAATATAGGCGGAGCCGCCTCCAGTCAAAAAGCAAATCTGAGCCAATCAACGAAAATCAATGACAATCTTTGAAAATCCGGGGGAAGCAAATTTATTTTGATTGGAGGCATGGCTTATGAGCATTATCTGGAAGTACCTTGACAAGCGGTCGGCGGCCGTGGACGCACTGAAGGACTACGGCAGCATGAAATTCATCATCGAACACACGGATGACGAGGTCAGGGCGGCATATGAAAAAATGGGCGGGATCAGCAGCCCCAAATCGGACGGGATGCCGCATACCCGCAATCCCCACGCCGTGGAGGACAGGATGATAAAGGGCATCGAGGAGATTGACGTGCTGAAGGAGCGGTACCGTCAGGCGGTGGAATATATGGCGTGGTTCCTTCCAGCATGGGAGGAACTTTCTGAGGATGAGCGGTATGTGCTGGAAACCTTTTATTCCGAGGATGAACGGCAGACGGATTCCATTTACGACATCTGCGACCGTTTCCACATCGAGCGGACATCCGCATACAAGAAAAAGAACCGCGCCCTGCAGAAACTGGTCACCCTGCTGTATGGGAAAAGCTGATGTCCAAAATCGCGGACGATTTTCCATATTGGGCGTGGTACACTGATATTATCGAAAACTGCATAAAGACAGGCGGCCTTCGCGGGGACTCATCCTGCGGGGGCTTTCTTTATGCCGTGAGGAGGTGAGAGCAATGCCAAGGAAACCGAAGAGGCCGTGTTCCTTCCCCGGCTGTCCCAAGCTGACAGAGGGACGCTTTTGCGAGGAGCATGGGAAGCAAGAGAACCGCCGCTACGAGAAGTACGACCGAGACCCGGCTGTACGCCGTAGGTATGGCAGGGCATGGAAACGAATCCGTGACCGCTACGCCGCAAAGCACCCGTTCTGTGAGGAATGCCAGAAGAAAGGATTGCTGCGGCCGGTGGAGGAAGTACACCACAGGCTGCCGTTGGCGGAGGGCGGGACGCATGATGAGGCAAACCTTGTGTCGCTGTGCCAGTCCTGCCATGCAAGGATTCATGCGGAGCGGGGCGACCGCTGGAATAAGCATTAAATCATTGTGTGCGGGTTCCTTACAGAGATTTCTGCCAGCCGGGAGGGGCGGGTGAAATCTCTGTAAGGAACCCGCCGGGGAACGGGCGTGGGGTGTCACGCATAAAAACCGGAAATCAAACGGGGGATTGCCCCGCTCTGATTTTCCGTAAAATAAAGGCTTTTTAAGGTGCTGCGGCGTTTGATTCCGCAGCATTTTTTCAAACGAAATCAAAGAAACGGGGTGAAAACGGTGGCAAAAGACGGCAGCAACCGGGGCGGCGCAAGGCCGGGGGCAGGGCGGAAGCCCAAGGCGCTCACGGAGAAGATCAGCGAGGGGAAAACGGCGGAAGTGATGATGGAGCCGGCTGAGCTGGAGGGCATGGATGTGCCGCCCGTGAAGGACTTCCTCAAGTCCCCGCAGAAAAGCGGGCGGGAGCTGGTGGCGGAAGAGGTTTTCAACGAAACGTATGCATGGCTGAAGGCGAGGGGCTGTGAGAAGCTGGTCACCGTGCAGATGGTGGAGCAGTATGCCATGAGCGTCTCCCGGTGGATTCAGTGTGAGGAGATTGTATCCTCCACGGGCTTCCTTGCGAAGCACCCGACCACGGGGGCTGCCATCGCCTCCCCTTATGTTTCCATGAGCCAGTCCTACATGAAGCAGACCAATTACTGCTGGATGCAGATCTACCAGATCGTGAAGGAGAACTGCTCGGTGGAGTTCCAGGGCAACACGCCCCAGGATGACGTGATGGAGCGGCTGCTCCGCGCAAGGAAAGGAGTGTAGATAAAAAATGGGAAAGACGACAACGGAGATGCAGCTTGTGTCGCTCTCCAGATTAGTGCCGTATGTGAACAACGCACGGACGCACTCAACGGAGCAGCTCACGAAGCTCCGCTCGTCCCTGCGGGAGTTCGGCTTCATCAACCCAGTCATCATCGACCGGGATTTCAATGTCATCGCGGGGCATGGCAGGATTGCGGCGGCAAAGGAAGAGGGCATGGAGGAAGTGCCGTGTGTGTTCGCAGACTTCTTGACGGAGGCGCAGAAGAAAGCCTACATCCTTGCGGACAACAGAATGGCTTTGGACGCAGGATGGGATGAGGAGCTGCTCCGCATCGAAATTGAAAGTCTGCAGGGTGCGGATTTTGATGTATCTCTGACGGGATTTGAGGAGGGCGAGCTTGCCGACCTTTTTGCCGGGGACGGGGAGAAGGATGTGAAAGATGATGACTTTGACCTTTCCGCTGCGCTGGAGAAAGCGGCGTTCGTGGAGCGGGGCGATATCTGGACGGTGGGCAGGCACAGGCTTATGTGCGGGGATGCCACCAGTGCAGAAGACGTGGCGGCGCTCATGGATGGGAAGAAGGCAAACCTCATCGTGACAGATCCTCCCTATGGAGTTTCTTTCAAGAGTTCCGGCGGGCTGACCATCCAGAACGACAGTATGAAAGGGGATGAATTCTACACATTTCTGTACAATTCGTTCTCATGCATGGTGGAGCATCTGGAAAGCGGCGGCGCGGCTTATGTGTTCCATGCGGACACCGAGGGGCTGAATTTCAGGAAAGCGTTTGTGGACGCAGGGTTCCACCTTGCCGGGGTGTGTATCTGGGTGAAGAATTCCCTCGTGCTTGGACGCTCGGACTACCAATGGCAGCATGAGCCTGTGCTGTACGGCTTTCTGAAGAACGGGAAGCACCCGTGGTATTCCGACCGGAAGCAGACCACCATCTGGAACTACGACAAGCCGAAGCGGAACAAGAACCACCCGACTTCCAAGCCGCTTGACCTGCTTGGATACCCAATTTGCAATTCCTCCCAGGAGAACACCATCGTGCTGGACACCTTCGGCGGCAGCGGCTCCACGATGATGGCGTGCGAACAGACGAACCGCATCTGTTGCATGATGGAGCTGGATGAGAAATATGCGTCTGTGATTCTGCGGAGGTATGTGGAGGATACCGGGGATTCGGAAAATGTGTATGTGGTGCGCGGCGGGGAGAAAATTCCATACTCCGCGCTGGTGAAGGAGGTGGAGGCGGAATGAATGCGGACGCTATATATATCCATAGAATCAGTTCCGGCACTGGCGGCGGAGACACACCGAATCCGCAGACTGCGGATTCCGGGATGACCCTCGGCAGCCTGTTCGATGGCTCCGGGGGATTCCCGCTCGGCGGGCTGCTTGCGGGCATCACGCCTTTATGGGCATCAGAAATTGAGCCTTTTCCCATCCGGGTGACCACAAAGCGGCTGCCCTCCGTGAAGCATTTAGGCGACATTTCCACAGTGGACGGCGCAAAGATCGCCCCCGTGGATATCATCACCTTTGGCTCGCCCTGCACCGATATGTCGGTGGCCGGCAAGCGGGCGGGGCTGGATGGGCGGCAGTCGTGCCTGTTCTACCAGGCAGTAAGAATCGTAAAGGAAATGAGGTGTGCAACAGATGGAAAATACCCAAGGTTTATCGTATGGGAGAATGTCCCCGGCGCCTTCTCCTCCAACAAGGGGGAGGATTTCAAGGCCGTCCTCGAAGCGGTCTGCTCCGTCAAAGACGAAAGTATTTCTGTACCTGGACCTCCAAAGGGGAAATGGGCAAACGCAGGAACTGTCGTGGGGGATGGATTTTCCCTCGCGTGGCGGGTGCTTGACGCCCAATTTTGGGGAATCCCTCAGCGAAGGAAACGCATCTACCTTGTCGCAGATTTTGCAGGCGGGAGTGCCGGAAAGGTATTATTTGAGTCCGAAGGCGTGTCTGGGTATTCTGCGGAGGGCTTCCGTGCGTGGCAAGGAGCTGCCGGAAGTGTTGCGGAAGGCGCTGGAGCGTCAGGCGGCATCTGCCTGAACGACCAGGGCGGGCAGCGGATGGATGTGACGGATGAGGTGACCTGCACCCTGCGGGCGGAGGCGCACCATCCCCCGTGCGTCCTGGAATCGGCCGGTTTCTGTACGGAGCATTCCGCAAAGGCGCGTGGCATTGGTTATAAGGAGGAAACCTCGCCCACGCTCCGTGCCGGGACTGTCCCTGCGGCGGTGGCGCTCTATGAAAACCATTCGCAGGATACCAGATACACGGGACCGCTGGACACTGCGCCTACGGTCAATGCCACTTATGGGATGGGCGGCAACAACCAGCCTTTCGTGGTGGAGCCGGAAACACCCAAGACGCTGAAAATCCGCTCCGGCTGTGAGGGCGGCGGGAAAGGCCCGATCATACAGGATGACAAATCGGCAACGCTCTCCTGCAACAATGACCAGACGGTGTTCGTGCCGTTCTGCAAGGGATACCGCGCCCATTACAAAGGGGACGCCCCCACATGGAAGGACGGGAAGGTGGCAAATACGCTGAACACCTTTGATATGGGGGAAAGCCGCTGTAATGAGCTGGTGGTGCAGGCATACGGCATCTGCTCCAAGGACAGCAACGCCATGAAGTCTGACAATCCCCACAGCGGATTCTATGAGGCGGAAACTTCTCGGACGCTGGATGCCAATGGCGGGAATCCCGGATGCAACCAGGGAGGGATTGCCGTGGTGGAGCCGGAAGGGATGTCGGCGTTCCATATCAACCAGAGGGACGAGGTCATCGACCTGCAGGGGAAGTCCGGGGCGCTGATGGCCACCCGGAATATGCAGATGCAGACCTTCGTCCTCCAGGGCTCCATGATCGGGCGGGATGACAGGAACGGGCCGCAGGGCAGCGGCATCAATGAGGATGTTTCCTTCACGCTGGATGCAACGGACCGCCACGCCGTGGCGCAGCCGACCTACTGCACCAGTAAGAATTCCCATTTCACACGGGCGGAGAAGGAGCTGGCGAACACGCTGGTGGCCACAGATTATAAAGACCCGCCTGTCATCAATGATGTGCAGAAGGAGCCGGAGTATATTGTCCGCAGGCTGACGCCCACCGAGTGCGCGAGGCTGCAGGGCTTCCCGGACTGGTGGTGCGGCGGGCTTGGGACGGAGGAACCCACAGAGGAAGATTTAGTGTTCTGGCGGGAGGTTTTTGAGACCCACCGGAAGATTGCGGGGACTTCCACGAAGCCCAAGACGGATAAGCAGATCATCAAGTGGCTGAAAGACCCACATTCGGATTCCGCTGAATATAAGATGTGGGGCAATGGTGTCGCACTGCCGAACGTATATTTCGTGCTTTCAGGAATCGTGTACTATGCACAGTTCCCGGACTTTTTATTGTGACATTTTTCCGCACATAACGCTTGCTATTTCTGCGGTTCAGAGTGATTAATGTAGTACCGAAAAACGAAGGAGGTACAAAAAAATGAGGTTTGAATTCAACAGGACAGGGGCAGAGAGGAAAGCGCTGGTGCAGGCGATGGGAGAGATTTTAGAGGTGAAGCCGAGATACCTTGGGATGCCGACGGCGGCTTACGAGGTGGATTACTTCCACATTGACAAGACCGGCGCGGTAGAGTTTGACGACCGGGCGGACAGTGAGGAGATAGAAAACCTGATGGAGCAGCTTGCCGAAAGGGGAATCATTGCAGCCCAGGCGGAAACGGTGCAGGAAGGCGGCACGGCGGAAGAAAACGCAGAGCCAGAACACCATGCGGAGGAGTCGGAAACAGCGCCGCAGGAGGCAAACGTGGGGCTTACGGTGGCAATGCCGAGGGATTCCTTCACGGATGCCGCACTGGAGAACCTGCGGAAACTGGTGGACTCCAAGGGCAGCCTTATCAAAAAGGCGCTGGCGGTCAGCAGCCTCCCGATTGAGGCGGATGGGGAGAAGGTTTCCTTCCCATGGTTTTCCAAAACGGACAGCGAGTCGGCAGCGGCCTACACCCATTTCATTGCCGCTCTCTGCGACATGGCGAGGAACCAGAAGCGCATCACGGCGACCGAGAAAAAGGTGGAGAATGAAAAATACGCTTTCCGGTGCTTCCTGCTCCGGCTCGGCTTCATTGGCGCGGAATACAAGGGCGAGCGGAAAACCCTGCTGAAGAACCTTTCCGGCAGCTCGGCATTTAAAAACGGAGAAAGGAAGGAGGCGGCTGGCAATGAAGTTTCCGAGTAGGGAGATTGTGGAGCGTGTCCGCAGGGAGTACCCTGCAGGCACACGGGTGGAGCTTGTGCGGATGGAAGATGTGCAAGCCCCGCCCATCGGGACGAAAGGAACCGTGACGGGCGTGGATGACACGGCGAGCGTCATGGTAGCGTGGGACAACGGCAGTCACCTCCATGTAATTTACGGTGAGGATGAGGCACGGAAGATAGAGGAGGACGATTAGATGGAACAGGACATTCTGAAACAGATTTATTTTGGGGAGATTGTGCCGTGGGAGAACCGGAACGACAAGACGCCGGAAATGGTGGAGATTGCCGACCGCATTGACGGGGAGATTGAACGCCTGAAAGGGCTGCTGGACAGTGAGGGGAAGGCGCTGCTGGAGAAACTTCTGGACGATGCCTCCGATCTTGAGTGCAAGACCATCTGTGAAGGCTTCAAGGACGGATTCCGGCTCGGCGCACAGATCACGGCGGCATCCCTGGGGAGCGTAAAAAAACCATAAAGTACACAAAAAACAGGGCAGAACATTGTGTAGATTATGCTCCGAATTGACTTGCTATTATCCCCTTTTAGAGCGAATATGTGTACTACCGAAAGGGAAAACACACAACGAAAACGGAGGAAAACAGCATGAACGAAAAGTTAGCAAGACAGGTTGAGGAGATGAAAAAGCAGACCATCGGGGTTGAGGTGGAGATGAACAGCATCGCAAGGGACAAGGCAGCGAGGATTGCGGCTAAGTACTTCGGCACAGGAAGGTACGAAAACACGGCGGCACGGAACGGCTACAGCACCTGGAGCGCATGGGACGCAGACGGCAGGGAGTGGAAATTCCAGAAGGACGTGAGCATCGCGGGGCCGGACAGCGAAAAATGCGAGATGGTGACGCCGATCCTTACCTACGCGGACATGGAGCTTCTGCAGGAGCTCATCCGGCAACTCCGGCACGCCGGCGCAAAGAGCGACGCGGGAAGGGGCTGCGGGGTACACATCCACATCGGGGCGAAGGGCCACACGCCGCAGACGCTCCGCAACCTTGCCAACATTATGGCAGGCCATGAAAGCCTGATAGCGGACGCCTTAAACCTTGACCGCTGGAGGATGAACCGCTACTGCCGCACGGTTGACCCGCGGTTCTTAGAGGAGGTCAACAGAAAGAAACCTTCCACGATGGCAGCCCTCGCGGACATCTGGTACACAAGCCACGGCGCAAACTACGGCAGGAGCCAGCACTACAACGACAGCCGCTACCATATGCTCAACTACCACGCAACCTTCACCAAAGGCACGGTCGAGTTCCGGCTCTTCCAGTTCGATGAACCGGGGGACGGGCGCAGGGGCGGCCTCCACGCAGGGCAGCTCAAGAGCTACATCCAGCTCTGCCTCGCACTCAGCCAGATGGCGAAGGAAGTCAAGACCGCAAGCCCGAAGCCGCAGCAGAGCGAGAACCCGAAATACGCCATGCGGACATGGCTCCTCCGGCTCGGCTTCATCGGGGACGAATTCAAGACCGCAAGGGACATCCTGACAAGGAGGCTTGCAGGGGACGCATCCTTCCGGAACGGAAGGGCCGCTTGAAGGGACCGCAGGAGGTAGCCTCCTGCCACCTTTCCTGCCGCAGAAACGGCAGTGGACCGCTACGGCGGTCTTAAGGTGGTAGAAGGGTACCCCCTTCGGAAAGGACGGATATCAGAATGGAAAAGAGATACTACATTGCTTACGGCTCAAATTTGAACATCCCGCAGATGCGGATGCGCTGCCCTGGGGCGAGGATCATCGGGACTTCGGTGATTGAGGGCTACCGGCTGCTGTTCAAGGGGAGCAGGACCGGCTCCTACCTCACCATCGAGCCGCAGGAGGGCGCGAGCGTCCCCGTAGCGGCATGGGCGGTGACAGAAGAGGATGAGGCGGCGCTGGACCGCTACGAGGGATTCCCAGCCTTTTATTACAAAAAGGAAATGAAGCTGCCCCTCAAGGGCATCAAGACCGGCAGGGTGCGGATACGGAAGGTTTTCGTCTACATCATGCATGAGGACCGCCCGCTTGGGATTCCGAGTGAGTTCTACATGGAGACCTGCAGGCAGGGCTACCAGAGTTTCGGATTCGACGAGGCATTTTTGGAACAGGCGTATGCCGACAGCACGGAGGAATTTCCGGGCGGGTGGAAAGCAGGGGAAGCCTGCTTCATGGCCACCAATCGGAAGAACGGCTGCGCGGGCAACTACACAGTGTTGGGATTTGACGGGAGGTATTTCACCCTCCAGAACCGCAGGGGAAGCCGCTGCCGCGCATCCGCAGGCCGGATGTTCCGCAGCAGGGAGGCGGCGCTTGCCCCTCGGAAGGAAAACACGGAAGGAGGAAGCCATGATGAAA
Source organism: Lachnospiraceae bacterium (assembly GCA_910575155.1). GTDB lineage: Bacteria > Bacillota > Clostridia > Lachnospirales > Lachnospiraceae > Petralouisia. The sequence goes on along the minus strand of CAJTDX010000006.1, from coordinate 1,513 downwards.
GAAACAGATAATATTGCGAGGATTTCGGTCTGCCCAAGATGTGGGCAGACCTACCACGGAAGGCCGGCAGTTTCGCGGGCAGACGGCAGAACGCAGCTCTGTCCGGACTGCGGCACCAGGGAGGCGCTGGAGAGCATCGGTGTGGATGGGAAAGAGCAGGAGCAGATTCTGGAAGCCATCCACAGATGCTACGGAAGGAGGCAGGAGCCGTGAAAGCATATGGGAGGAACCTCCGCTGGATAGAGGACCACCAGTATGGGGATGAGATGCACACCGGGATTGCCATGCCTGCGTCGGGGAAAAGGCGCGGGCAGAGGCGGAGGCGCTACAAAAGACCGTTCAAAAAGTCGGAGCGGCAGCATTCAAAAAATGAAATCCGGAAGGAGTCAGGCGGGCTGTGACCCGCCATAAACCACACAATCCCTGCCCCGGATATTTGTGCAGTATTATGCTCCGAAATGACTTGATAATATGTCCTTTCAGAGCGAATATGTGTACTACCGAAAGGGAAAACACAAAGAAAACGGAGGATGCAGGGATGAAGGTTTGGATGCTTGGGAAATTTGAGGAGATGGAGATCGGGCAGAAGGTTCTGGTGGCGAGGTGCGGGAGCGGGCATTCCTACTTCGGGGAGTTCGGTCGGCTGGCAAGGACGACTGCCCGCCACCTGGTTTTTGAAACGGAATCAGGCGCACAGGTAAAGACAGCCATCGACAACATCCACGAGGTGGTCGGAAAAGCAAAGAAAGAAGGCTATTGGGTAAGCACCAGGATTGAAAACCGCGAGGACGATAAAAACTTTATACACGATGCGGTCAGCTTTTGGGATGAGAAGAAATGCTGCCTGGTGAAAAAATAAGACAGAGGAGGACGCAACCATGAGGAAAAGGACAGAGGTCATCCGGGAGTGGATTGACGCGAGGAAAGAACGGGGAGAGATTACAAAATGTATGTTTTACATTACGGTTCCAAAGGATACCGACCTTTGCAAAGATGAAACCATAAAGAAAATTGAGGGGATGCTTGACAGGAACCATGTCGGCCACGGCCATGTCGATACGGTCTGCGGTGCATGGAACCTGAACCGGGACTGGATTGAGACCAGGGAGATAGACTGCATTGTGGAGTTCTGCGGCGTGTACCCCATCGATTGGGATTTGGAGGATGTGGCAGAGTTTGAACGGATGGAGACCGATGGCGAGATCATTGCTTTGGTTGACTGGATAGAGGACGGGAAGCACATCCCCAATCATTGAAAATTACACAATTCCCGTTGCGGATATTTGTGCAGCTTATGTTCGGAATTAACTTGATAAAATGTGGTTTTAGAGCGAATATGTGTACTACCGAAAGGGAAAACAAAGCCACAGGTAAAAAAACGGAGGTACACACCATGACAAAGAACTAAATTGTACCCCTTGTCAAGGACATTTTGAATTTGTGTAGTACCCGATTTTTGGACATCTACACACAATCCATACCCCATGCTATGGACAGGAGATTTCGTGCGATT
>CAJTDX010000005.1:162303-181971 GCA_910575155.1 Lachnospiraceae bacterium | reverse complement strand
ATATATGAATGAAAAATCAATGATATCATTAACTTTCCGAAGCAAATGATCCATAGGGACTAAATCTTCAATTGTTATCAAATGCATTTCTATCTGTTGGTTTTCTCTTTTCGTCATCATAATGTATCACCTCAAGGATTAATCTACACATATATTTTCTTATATGCAAATCTTTTTGGCAAGAGGTTTGTCAACAGCTCGAGCTTGCGACAAAGTTAAATCCGTTCTCCTGCCCTGTGCTTTCATTGCATCCATTTTCATTTTGTAGGCAAAGGCTTTTTCGCTTGGGAGCAGCCTTTCACGGTGCAGGTTGCTATCTACAACGGCAATCATCGCTTCGTTTCGGTCAAGGGGATAAATTAAGACTGGAACTTCGGAAAGCCCTGCTTTGACGGCGGCGTGTAAACGCCTGTGCCCGCTTATCACTTCATATTCATCTGTGCTTTCAATCGCTCTTACAATCAGCGGGGAGATAATGCCTTGCTGTCTGATACTTTCGATAAGGTTGCCCATATCTTCATCATCCAGTACCTTAAAGGGATGTCCCTCAAAAGTACGGAGTTTATCTACTTGGATATTCGCCGCTTTTTTCTTCGGCTGGTTCTTGGTTTTAATTTCTGTATTTGTCATCGTGCATGCCTTCTTTCCTTATTTTTGGTTATAACGGCGGTTTCCGTCTGCCGTTCGGCTTCAATTACTTCTTTCAGCTTCGGTATTTTTTCAAGGACAGCCTTTGCAAGGGATAATTCTTTCCGCAGAGGTTTTATCTTGGCGGAGATTTCCCTTGCCTGTGCATTTAATTCCCCGCTTTTCTTATGGCGGTTGCGGTTGTAAACTGACTGCCGTTCTTTTTCCAAATCGGAAATCTGCCCACGCTTTTCACTGATAAAAGAAACAAGCTCCTGCGGGGAATCAATGTTGTTCCCGCATAGGAACTTGTATTCTTTCAGCGTTTTATCTAATTTTACAATTTCCTGCCGCATGGCGGGGGAGAGCGGGCGGGGGGGTTCGGGGGCAATATTGTTTCCCATAACCAGCCTGCAAAGTTCAGTCACAAGGGCGAAAAGTATCTGTATGCCGTCCATGCGCTGTATTTTACGGTACTCGATTTCAAGCGTAAGGAGCGGCGTATAGTTCGGCTTGTGGAACGGGACATAGCCGACATGCCGCTGGTTGTCAAGCAGCCTTGCCCTGATTGCTTCGGGCGTGTATTCTTTCCCAAGCCGGTCTAAGCGGACTGCCCTCTGCTAGCCTGTCCCTTTTACGGAATAATGGGCGAAGTTTTCATCTCGGCAGATTTCATAGCCCATATCCTTTAAACGGATTTCAAAGGCTTTGAAATTGGCGGACTGGGCAAGGGCGGCGTCAATATCTGCTTTCAAAATCTCCCGATGCGACAGCCCGCCGTTTTGTTTCCGCCAGTATTCTTTTTTTCTTCCGCCGTAAAACTCTGCGTCTTTGAGAATGCCCTTTCCATGTTCCAGACATACGGCGTCGGAGATTTCCCGCAGGCGGTAGTGGTCGGAGATATGGTTTTCAAACTTCCTGCCCGTCTTAAAGGAGACGGAATTTACAACAAAATGATTATGGACATTGTCTGTATTAAGATGAGTGGTAACAACAATTTCGTACTCGCTTCCCCACATCCGCCTTGCGGTTTCCATGCCGATTTTGTGCGCTTCTTCGGGCGTGGCTTCGCCGGTCTGAAAGCTTTGGTAGCCGTGGTATGCCACATTGCCGCCCGTTTTCCCGAAGCGTTTTTTCGTTGCCGTCATACGCTCATACGCCCGCTTTGCGTTGCAGTTGACGCCGCTGACATACATACGCTCGTCGGTCTTTTTGCCATTGGAAACATACCGCAGGGCGGCGTATAAATCGCTGTCCACATACTTTTTATCAATGGTTTTGTCGGGATTTTCCGCATAGTCAATCACTTCCTTCAGCCTGTCTTTGACAGGCCAGAAGCCGGTAGTCGCCATTTATACCACCGCCTTTTCCTTTTGAGGGAGAATTAACTCGGCTGTGATTCCATCAATCAGGGCGGTTATTTTTTCTTCCGTGTCTGCTGTAATTTTGCCTTCGACAGCGACGCAGAGTTCGTCCAGTTTATCGTTAAAAGTGAAGAATATTTCGGGCAGGACGGCTCTCGGCATATATCCCAAAGCACGCTGGCGGAGATACTCTGACACGGAAAGCCCGCACTTTTTGGCGTTCTTCTCAATGGTAGTTTTCTCTTTTTCGCTCACACGGATAAATAAATTTTTGTTCTTGGCTTCATTCATAACATCAGTCCTTTCTTGATTTTTTAAGGGGATTGGGGGCTTCCCCAAAGGGCAATCGGCTCTTAAAGCCGGTTGGGGCGGAAACTGTCAATACAGTTTCCCTGCTTGCTACGGTATGCGACACTCTTTCTGCCGCATACCATCTGTTGTTTTCCGCCGGTTTGTCTGAATGTCGTTTTTCTGTCCCTGCCCCCATCTCAGGCGGCGTTGTTCCGCTCACTCTCCGAAAAAAGAGGTTGCCGCAAAATCATATCACATTCAGCCAGTCATTCAGTTGTAACCGGCATTTGGGCAGCAAAAAAGCCGGCACACAAATGCGTACCGACTCACCGACAAAAGGATAGACTTATCCCTTTGTGATGTTGGTTTCACATTCATGTAACCGGCTTTGAGATTCAAAGTCGAAACTGTCTGTTACGCTTATCTGTTGCCGACAGTTCAAAGCAGTTTCAAAAGCGGCGGTATTTCCTTTTCGCATACCGCAGGCGTGTACGGTGCAAAGCCGTACTTCCAAATTCTGTGAGGATATGTAATTGGTTGTGGTTCTCATAAAAGAGTGTTTTATTATACTGAATGAAATAAGTGTTTGTCAATACTTTCCGAAAAGGTTTTGAATATTTTTTCGGAAGGTGGGAATACTATTTAATTTCAAATAAAAATCATGTTCGTTTATCTTTGGATAAAAGAGCAGAGCCGACAGGCTGTGATTGCTCACAAGTCTGCCGACTCTGCGCATTATGTGTCTGGCTTTTTGGTGAAATGTTGTTTGCCCGATAAATAGGAAATTATAGCAAATAACCTATAGCGATGAAAAGATAGCTATATAGGTATTTCCTGTTTAATCTTAGATACATTACACCGCTAAGAACAGAAAACATCATAGTAGAAATTCCGTTCCATATTTCAAGACCTACCCCCCCCCTTGACACAAAATGAATCGCTCCCCATGTCATAGCCAATATAATACCGCCAAAAGGAATTGGGCTTTCTTTTTTCAACAGAGTTTCAATCGCTTTTTGCCCGTATATTATGATTAGAATAACAAGCAGTACTTCAAATATATAGTATAAATATTGCGCGCAAAATTGGAATACAGTTTTACCCTGTGCTTCTCCGACAATCTTTAATGTATGCCAATCAATGAAAGTCATAATTTTGCAGCCAATGAAACAAGCAAGCGTTACGATCCAACTTTTCGAGGAAATCTTATCCCTTTTGCTTCCCTTTTCTGGAAAATGATAATGCTTCCTTGAAAAAAGCAGGAGAACACCAATGAAAAACGCCCACATAAAAACCATTATGATACAATGAATACTTCTTTGCTGCATTGTATAATTCTGTATGTCTACATGCAGAATTATAACTTCAATTGCAAATATTGACAGCAATTCAAGCATAAATGCTCCAAATGAGAGCAGGCTCAGCCATAAATATTTTGTCCATTTTACTTCTTTAACCATTATCCTCTCCTTATGAAATTCCGATTTCTTTTTATTCTTGACTTCTCGACAAACAGGAATTTGAAAACCATAAAATTATGAGTGATTATTGCTCTCCATAGGTTATCAATAAAATCCTCCAAAAGCATTGAAAATAAAGGATTTATCGCAATGTGTTCGCCTTATCCCTTTATATGATTTCACACAAGTTTACTCTTTCCCTGACTGCTTATAAGGGCAAAATCAAGGGAAAGAAAATCCCATAACAAGATATAACAGAGTGTGGCAATCGGAGAACTGTGATGTATGTGCGAATATATTATAGTGGAGGATTTTTTAATGAACAAGTATATTTATGATGAAAGCAATGGTCTTTGGTATGAACTGCAAAGAGATTATTATATCCCTTGCCTGACCTTACCAGCCGAAAAAGAAAACAAACCTATCGGTTTATGGGGGCAGCGACACAAACGATATTTACAGGAACATAAGAGGGCGTTTTACGCCACGCTACTCACAAGTGGCAAGTTGAATGCTTATCTTGCGGATGTCGATAAACAGGCGGAGAAACGCTTTGAAAGACTTGTAGAACAGATGAAGCAGGCACAGGGTATCACGGAACGCCTAAAGGCGAAAAATGCCTTAGAATGGGTTGGACAGATGAATAACATTCGGGCTTGTGCTATGGAGATTGTGGAGAGGGAAATTATATTCGCATAAGTAGACAAGGCGGCAGGGAGTAAATTCTCTGTCGCTTATTTTTACTATATTTTCGTTACGAAACTTGACAAAAATCTCTCCTCTTATTATAATTTATGTTATATAACAATAATTATAAAATGACAGAGAGGTGAAAAATATGCCACCAAAGGTGAAAATTACAAAAGAGATGATTATAGATGCAGCATTTGAGATAGCACGAAGTGAGGGAGCAGAAAATATCAATGCACGAGCTGTATCAAAAAAATTAGGCTGTTCCACTCAACCTGTTATGTATCATTTTAAAACAATAGAGGAATTGAAAAAAACTGTATATGTTAAGGCAGATGAGTATCATTCCGAATATATAACTAATATTCAGAGTGAAAATCCGATGAAAGATATTGGACTGAATTATATACGCTTTGCTGAAACAGAAAAAAATTTGTTTCGGTTTCTATTTCAAACAAATGAGTTTATAGGAAAAAATATTTCTGAGTTGATAAATTCTGAAGAATTACAGCCTATTATAGCTATACTGAGTAAAGAAGTAGAGGTCAATACAGAACAGGCGAAAACCATTTTCCGTTCATTATTCCTGATTGCACACGGATATGCAAGTATGTTTGCAAATAACGAAATGGCCTATGACGAACAGACGATTATATCTGATTTAGACTTGGTATTTGACGGAACAGTTTATTCATTAAAAGGAGGATTATAATGTATCGTTTATATAAGAAAAATGAATTAAATTTCTCATTGGTTTGGATTGTTTCCTATGTTGTTTTGTTTAGTGTTGCTGACAGCTTTTCTGCTTCGCTTGGCACTGAAAAAATAATTGCTGCACCCGTTGCTATAGTTTTTACATTGCTTCTTTTAGTTTTTGTGAGTAAACACAACTTAAAAGAAAAATACGGTCTGTGTTCTTTTGATGGAAGCCTTAGAAATTTCTTATATTTTACTCCGCTACTTCTAATTATGAGTATTAACCTATGGAATGGCGTTACGATGAAGCTGTCTGTTTTAGAAACTGTGTTATATATTTTAAGTATGCTCTGCGTTGGATTCATTGAAGAAATTATTTTTCGTGGATTTCTGTTCAAAGCATTATACAATGACAATGTAAAGTTGGCGATTGTTATCTCAAGTGTTACTTTTGGAATTGGACATATTGTAAACTTACTGAACGGAAAAGATTTAATACCTACACTCTTACAAGTTTGTTATGCAATCGCAATAGGTTTTCTTTTTACAATTATTTTTTACAAAGGAAAGAGCCTTTTACCGTGTATTATTGCACATAGTTTTGTAAATTCTTCGAGCGTTTTTGCTGTTGAAAATTCTTCAATGAAGATTCATATTATTTCAAGTGCAGTATTATGTATTATTAGCTTAAGTTACGCACTGTGGATATTGAAAAAAACAAAACAATTTGATGAATATGAAAATAATGATAGGCGGTGATGATATTATATGCCAACTATTATTTCAGAATGGATATATTGCCCTGTATGCGGCAATAAAACCCGTACTATGATACGGGAAGATACGGAATTAAAAAACTTTCCTCTCTACTGTCCGAAGTGCAAGAAAGAAACAATCATCAATGTTCAGGATATGAAAATCACGCTTGCAGTCAGTAAATGATTATGTATGCCGCCGCTATGGGTAAAACCATAACGGCGGTTTTTCAATGCCTATCGGCTATCTCTGTCAATGGATTTCTTACGCTGTCTTTGCGGCGGTTTCTGCCTGTTTCGTTCCTGTATCTCTCGCAGATGTTTTAACACGCTCTGCCTTTCGGGCGGTCTGTGCGGTCCTTTAGCGGCGGTTGTCGATTTCCTGCTGACTTGATATTCCCACTCAGCAAGGTCACGGTTGTATTGTTCTACAACGCTTTCCATTTCTCGGAAAGTACGCATAAAAACTTGTACATCGGGATAACCGTCCTCTTTGAGCGTATCGGGAATTTTATCCAACCTGTCGGCAATCTCCGCTTCGGTTTCTTTGATTTTTACCTCTAACGCTTTTCGTTCTTTGTCTTTGAAAAGCCCCTTTGTATCGGCAAGCTGCTGTTTCAACTGCGGTAGAACTTTGTCCTGCAAGTTTTTGATTTCCTTTGCCTTATCCTGTACTTTTATCATTAGGTTTCGCATATGGCGGAACTCTGCCATATCAAGTGTAGGCTTGGGTGGCATATCTTTTTCCCGAATAAGGTTTTGCAGAAAATCTTTTGCCTTTGCCACAATCCCACGGAACAGATTAGGCAGCCAGCCTTTGCTCTTGATTGACTGGCTTGCTTTTTCGTGTATCTCGGTCTGCTTGACTTCTAAAATCTTTGCTTCGGAAATACCCGATAACAACGCCATATCCGCTGTCCTGTTCCATTCCTGCCTTGCGGCGTTATCCGCTTCAATCTCGGCGGCTTTGGGATTGTTCTTGCCGATTTTTTTGGTGGGAAGATACACGCTGTTCTTATCAAAGACCTTTAACTGCTGTTCGGGATCGGAGATATGCCGATTGATAAGGCCGGTGTAAATCTCTTTTACCTCCCGAAGAAAAGGCTCGCTTTTAAATTTATCATCTTTCACGGTAAAGAGGTGGCTTTCGTAAACCTCGCCTTTTTTTATGACGGTGCAGCCTTTTCGTATCTGCCCGTCCTCCCCTGTGATTTCTTTCTTGGTGCGTACCCTTTTTCCCGTTTCATCATAGAACACGCTGCGTGTGGCTATCTTGATGTCAGGTTCAGGAAGCAGTTTTCTTTCGCTGAAGATGAGGTGGATATGATAATTCGTCTTGCGTTTGTTGTGGTGGAGGGCTGACACGCACTCCACACCATACCGCCTGCGGAACTCCTCCGTAAAATCTTCAAGGACTTCCTGTGGCTCGTATCTTGTATAAATTTCGGGCAGGGCGATAATCAATTCCCTTGCTTCGATACATTTGCCCTCTGTGCCGCTCCGCTTAAATTCCTGTTGGCTTTCCCTTGCAAGGTTCTTCCAAAATTCATTGTCGGCGGTGCGGTAGGTGGCATAGAGATTTTCCTGCCTTGCATGGCTTGTGATATAGGATATTCTTCCCTTGACATTTGGTAGTTTTGACATTTGTATAAATGAATGTCTTGCCATATACTCCTTCCTCCCGTGACGGGCATACTCTTTTTGCAACCGATAAATCGGTTGCCGCTGTTTCGGCGGCGTAAGAAGACGGACAGCGAAGAAAACAGAGGGCTGTTTTCTTCTGTATCATAGCGGCGGTGCTTTGCCCGAAGCTGTGATACAGTGCCCCCTGCAAGGGCGAAATACTCAGAGTACAAATCGAAGATTTGTGCGAGGGGTGTATTTCGCTCTCAAACGCCGAGGGCTTGGAGAATGCTTATTCTACTTTGCGGACATCGTTTTCATTGAGCAGGTTTCTTCCCTGATTGACGCTCATAAATCGCTCTAAAGTATCCCTGCGGATAATCGCTTTTCTGCCGACCTTGAGGACAGGCAACTTGCCCCAGTCTACCAACTTACGCATTGTATTTCTTCCGATACCCGTACATTCTGCTGCTTCTTCTATGGTTAAACCCATTTTGATGTTGCTCATTTTATTAACCTCCTTTCAAAATACGCATTTTGCAACTATGTATCTGTAATTATACTTATTTTGCTATCCCTTGTCAACTTGTTTTGCAACTGATTAAGAAATATTTTTGCCTATTATTAAATTTATGGTTGCAAAATAGGTTTCGCTATGCTATACTATCAGCAATAGGAGGTGAAAACCTTGAAAAAAGAAATTACATTCACCGCAAAACAGGTCGGTGAACGAGTAAAAGAACGCCGAACAGAATTAAACTTAACAATGCCCGAACTTGGTAAGCGTGTCGGAGTAAACAAATCTACCATTCAAAGATATGAAGCGGACGGTGTAGACCCGAAGCGTACAATGATTATCAACGGGCTGGCAGAAGCACTCCTGACCACTCCCGAATGGCTGACAGGACTTTCCGAAGATAAGGAATATGACAGCCGCACTTTATGTGCAAGGGATATGGAGGAACATATCAAAAAATATCTTGATACGGTTTCTTCCGTGGTAAAGGGAGAACCGCACCAACAACTGCTCACGACATTCCTCGGAAAGATGATTGACCTCTATACGGTTATGACTTATCACTTTGCAGACGCTATGGCTGAGGTTGACCGTGTAGCCGAGGACGAAGGCTTAAAGCAGTCCTTACGCCGCTATGCGATTGAGTCAGGGGCGATTATGGAAAGGGTTTACCGTAAAGAAATGGAACTTCCTATCGAGGATATGAAACAGTTTTTAGACGGGATTTTACATATCTACGATGAGGGACGCACCGCTGTAAAGATGGGCGACCTGTTCGGGATAGCGACAGCAGCCGAAGAAAGGGTTGCTGAAAAAGAAAAATTCCGTGGCTCTTTGACAAGTGAAAACGATGACTGACACTCATCGGCATAAGTAACCTTATTACTTTACGCACACCATATGTCACAGTCCCGATTGCCACGGATAGAAAGGGGAAATTTATCTATGGCAAAAGGTTCTGTAAGAAAAAAAGGTAAAAAGTGGTACGCACGCTTCTATATCGAAGATGAAAGCGGCAGAAAAGTACAGAAAGAGTTTGTGGGAACAGAAAGCAAGTCTGAAACAGAAGCCCTGCTCAGAAAAGCAATCGCTGACTATGAGGAAAAGAAATTCGTTGCGAAGTCTGAAAACATCACAGTTGGTATGCTGCTCGATCTGTGGGTGGAGGAAGAACTGAAACCCGGCAATCTCAGCAATGGTACGGTAATGTCCTATCAGGGAACGGTCAACCGTATCAAACAGTACCCGATAGGAAACCGAAAGCTGAAAACCGTAACCGCCGACCATTTACAGGCGTATATAGACTTTCTCAGCTTTGGCGGTACAAATCCTGACGGCACAACCGCAAAGGCACTCAGCAAAGGGTATCTCCGATTGTTTTCGGCTGTTTTACAAGGGGCGTTCCGTTTTGCGGTATTCCCAAAAAGGCTGATAACCTTTAACCCGATGCAGTATGTGGTATGGCGGGGAAAGAAAGAAGAATACGAACTGTTCTCGGACGAGGACGGAGAAACTGCTTCCACACCAACGCTCAGCTACGAACAGTATCAGAGGTTAGAGGACTTCCTGAAAAAGAAAAACAATCCTGCACTTCTTCCTATACAGATAGCCTATTATACAGGCTTGCGTATTGGAGAGGTCTGCGGTCTGACTTGGCAGGACATCAACCTTGAAGAACAATATTTGACAGTACGCCGCAGCATGCGTTACAACGGGGCAAGGCACAAAACAGAAATAGGGGCAACAAAGCGTAAAAAAATCCGCACCGTGGACTTTTGCGATACGCTTGCCGCAATCCTGAAAGCTGCAAAAGCAAAACAGCACAAAAACCGTTTCCGATACGGGGAACTGTACAGCCTTAATTACTATTTGGAGGTTAAAGAAAAAGACCGCACCTATTATGAGGTTTACAGTCTGCCGAGGTCGGAGGAAGTCCCAGAGGGGTACAAGGAATTATCCTTTGTCTGCCTTAGACCTGACGGGGCATTTGAAGCACCGAGTACGGTGGGGATTATGTGTAGGACAGCAAGAAAAAAGGTGGAGGGATTGGAGGATTTCCACTTCCATATGCTCAGGCACACCTATACAAGCAATCTGCTTTCAAACGGTGCAGCACCTAAAGATGTGCAGGAACTTCTCGGACACGCTGATGTCAGTACCACAATGAACATTTACGCTCACGCTACAAGGGAAGCGAAGCGTACTTCCGCAAGACTGCTGGATAAGGTAATCGGCGAAGAATAAAAAATTTCCCTTGTTTCGGCTCATAAGGGCAAAAACAAGGGAAAATACATAAGGTTTGAACATTTAATAGGCGATATGCCTTGAAAATAGAGGGTTTATAGAGGATTGAATAGATAAACTGGAATTTAACTACCTCTTAATTAATCGTTTAATTTTGGAAAGTATGAAACTTCCTAACAAATATAAATTACACAGATATACAAATAGATTTCCAATATACGAATAAAGAGTAAAGCGTCCTTTCATAGCAACCTGTGCTGATAATGTCTTTGTATCAGACTGAAAGTAATCGGTCTGTGCCAACACACAGCCCTTAACATTTGAAACAATCGACATTCCGCTATTTGTATGTCTGATTATATTACTTCCATTTTCAACCCCACGCACAATCGCTGTCTTTGCAGCTAATAATGTCATTTCTTTCCAATCCGAAGCCGGAACAATTAGTATATCTACATTATTTCTACCTGCCTGCTGTATTTTAGACAAAAATGCCATATCAGAACATATAAACGGCGCAATTCTACCATATTCTGTATCAAAACTTTTTAGCATTCCATCTCCTTTTTGGCACAATTCTCCGATTGAACATCCATGCTTAAAATATTCTGATATTAGTTCTCCTTGTGGATTAAATACTACCGTTTTATTTTCCTTTAAGTCCTCGTAAGGGGTTTTCACCAGCAATGAAACAATCAAATAAATTTCTTCCTGTTTTGCCATATCCGACGCCCATTGCAAAAGCATATCTTCATCTTGTTTTAAAACCGCTCCATTCAGTTCAGACCAAAAAACAATCTTTGCACCTGCTTGTGCTTCCAACTCTGTTTTTAGGAAAAGTTCATCAGCTACTGATGATAGTTTATTCCTTGTATCGGTAATGTTTTCATCAGTAAATGTATTGGTATAAAATGTAGAATATACATCTTTATCATTATTTAACAACTCTGAAATCGGAACGGTTACTCCAGCGATCCTAACACTTTTATCTGAATTTCCTACAAAATGAAACATAACAACTCCATAGACAAGTACCAGGCCAATTACAGAACCATATACGATTATGTATTTTCTGATGTATTCTTTTTTGCTTTTATTGTTCCAAATCCATATAACCATTGCCGCCGTCCAATACATTAAAAAGGTGATTCCGTAAATCCCTGTTACCGTTACTATTTGTAGTAGGTATAGATTTTGGTATTGTGTATAAGCGTCAGACAACCCTCCCAATGCAGGGTATATCAGATAAATGATATACTCTATTGATACCATTATACTTGCAAAAATAACAGTATCTTGAAATCTCATTTTTGATTTCGACCAGTAGATATATGGTAAAACTTTCAGAAAAGACAGCAGGATTGCTACTATTATACATATCTTTATATCCATTCCAATGGCTCTCCAAAACTGGACAATAAAACCAATGGCATATATTGAACTAATTATAAGGTAGACTTTTCGAGTACGATTAAGATAAATCATACATAGAAACAAAATTGGATAAATCCATGCCAAAATCGGGATACACCATTCTCCATTGGACATTACATAAATTAAAAAAGTTAAGATTATGAAAACTGCAAATCGGTTACTTTTCAAAAGATTTTTCATTGCCAAATTCCTTACTTACATTCTCTATAAACTTCAATTTTGATTTGTCTGCGTTGTTAAAAGCCCTGTCATAAGTTCTGGATACACTGTTTATGTCGAAAATACAGTGCCGAGAGCCATAATAGCCGCATTAGTGAAAGCATGTAAAATGATACAGCTCCAGAGGTTTTTATTGGATTTATAGTAGATAAATCCAAAAGCGCAGCCAGTAAGGACATGTTCCGTCATAACCATTCTGAGTGAATACATTATGTTTCCTGCAGTATCGTCCCACAGATAATATGCAAACGGGAAATGGTACAGTCCAAACAGAATACCGGTGAGCAGTATGGCAAGGTACGGCTTTTTCAGTGAATCCATCATAGTTCTTTGCAGAATGCCCCTGAAGAAAACTTCTTCCGTAAACGCTGCTGTAAGTATCATCAGGCAAAAAAATACTGGAAGTTTTATTAATATTTGGAGAATATTCGTTATATTAAAATAAAATCCCCCTAAACCAAAGACAAGGATAATAACACCTTGGTATACAGCACAAATCAACAGTATCCTTAGTACAGTTTTTCTGTCAAAATGTTTTAAGCCTGTTTCTTTCAGGGTTTGTATCACTTTCCCTTTTCTGAAAACAGCAATAATTAGGAGTGGAAAGAAAACCAGAAACAGCCAGTTTGATAATTCGCTTATTATATCGACCTGATAGGCACAGCTTATGTAAGACAGCATAAAATAGAATATATACCATGATAAGCCGAGGATGAGTTCTTTTTTATTTTTAGACAAATGTTCTATTTCATCAGATTTCTGTTGTCCTGTTTCGACCATTTTCTGTTTTCTGAATACAATGGCAATCAACAAGATTAATATTACTGAAAAAAACATAAAAATTACCTCCCAAAATTCGTATCAGGAACTCTTTTCTCACTTATAAATTCCGCATTTGCGACGTGGGAAACGCTTTCATCAGCGTTTCCCTAAATGGAACATATTACTTGGGGCCAGTTTCCTTGTTGAGAGGCTTATAGTTGCTGTCCATGTAGTTCTTTTTCCCGAAGGGAACGTAATTTTCATCCAATAAAATCAAGTTTCCGTTTCCCAAATCAGGGAACTGCCGCGCAACCTCCTTGAGCACTTCCCATTCATCTTTTGTATTTTCTTTGTTGTCTTCCTCCACCTGTCTTAGCGCTTCTTGAATAGACTGCTGATCTGCCGTTCCCCAATAGAGAGGATGGGGCTGGAAGGAAGAATGGTAATCGCCGCCCTCATAGCAGAAAAAACAGGAGCAGGGGATTTTTTCAAATAGAATTTTTTGTGCCCCGTCAAGCTCCTTCACCTCCAGACAGTAGCACCCATTTACGGTTGCCGCGCCATCCTGCGCGGTCATGTTTGCGATTGCCATGATGGTGAGGGGTTCCGTTTTCACGATCATGCCGGGAACCAAAAGCCCCTCCTCGTACATTTCCCGTAAATATTCGTCAGAAAATTTTCCGACAGCCCGCCATAGGAAAAACAATGCAAGAAGGAAACAGATAACGGCGGGAATCCAGCTTTTAAACAAAGAAATTCCTGACATACATAGGAAGCACACGCAGATTATCGCGGAGCTTCGCCGCTTTTTGACGACGGCTTTTATTATTTCATCCTTTTGCCGTATCCGGCTCACATCTGCATGGATGCCGGATTTTACACTTGCCTCAAATTGTGAATAATCGACCATTTTTTCCTCCGTTTCTTACGTTTCTGTAGATTACTAATATTATATATATATATTCAGTAAAAATCCGATAAAAACAATATACAATCCAGACCACCCAGGTTATTTCCCACTTGTGTGATATTACAGAAAACATCAAATAAAGAACAGCAACAGTAATGGCAATCATCCAATTCGTTATTTTTTTCTTCTTGGTTATTTCATTTGCTGATACTTTTACAACATCTGACAACAGACTTTCATATTCGTTATCAACGTTGTTTTCTGTTCTTTCACCCTTGAATAATTCTGCTATGGAAATCCGCAGGGATGCAGCTAATGGTTCCATAAGAGATACATCTGGAAATCCGATACCTCGTTCCCATTTTGAAACAGCTGCGCTTGATACTCCCAATTCATTCGCTAAATCCTGCTGCGTGCGATTTTGTTCTTTCCTGATAGTGGCAATCAGACTGCCTGTTTTTTGAACGTTCAATATTTTCACCTTCTTTCCGATTTCATAATATCACAAGAAACACCATATTCAAGAAACGCTCCGTTGAAATGTGAAACGCTGCATTGGATTTATGCAAAAATAACTTCCCCTTTTACAATCCCCCTTGCACAAGCACGTATGTTATTTATTCTTCCTGTTCGTTCTGTATTCAAACAAAACAAACTTGAAAGAAACTAAACGCGACAGCAATAAATTTTCTGTTTTTTTGAATCATAATTATCTTAAATATTAAATATTTTACCCATTATTATCTATTGGCCAAATAATTTTATTTTACCCAGTACAACTTCCCATTTGTCGCTCGCCATAACCTCCCGATAACTGTGATTTTTCACGAGCCTTTCGTCTCTGCGTCTTATGCGCCTGGCTCTGTGATGATGTGTTGTTCTGCTCGACAAATGGGAAGTTATCGCTTTCTGATAATCCAATCGTCATCTTGAGTTTTCCTTTCTGCAAAGTAACCGCAAGGCATATCCTTTAAGGTACTAACAGAGTTATCTAAATCAAAAACCCATTTTAAAGATACTAACTTTGCTTCATCTGTTTCGTGTGTTTCTCCGCATAGAAATTGCCACATTCCGTCATCTTCATCATGTGATACATATAGAATAGGTGCCTGACGCTTCAATATATGACAACAGATAATCGTAGCAGTATCGGGTGAATCATAAAAAGGAAATTCCATGTCTGTTACTCCTTTCAAATCTTGATTTTCCAGTATGTCAAACTGGAAGTTGTTTCTTTGTACATTCGCTATTTTATCATATTAGGAATGTATTTTGATGGTTTTGCAATAAATAACAAATATATTCCGCATATCAGTTTAACCATCGCATCTGCAATGCAAATAACTGAAACTGGTATGCCCGGAAAAATATAGCCCATTGTTACGATAACCATACATACAATCCCCAACACTACCATACTCCAACCATGTACAAAAAACCACAAGAAGAAATGTATTGATGTTGCCATCAGTACACCAAGCCATATCTGCCTCCAATGCCATCCGGGGATAAACGGGCCAGCAATACAAAACATTAATATGAACAACGTAGCAATCGAAAAATAAATTATCTTTATCTGCTTTTTAGAAATATCTCCTTGAGAAAGTTTTTCTCTCACTTTTTTGTTTACATTGACTCCAAAAAAGCAGGCATAATAACCTATCAGAAACACAAACGGATTAACAAAAAATTCACCGCCACAAATGACAGCTGCTATTAGTACTATTCCAATAAGAATCAACCATAAACCACATTGCTTTTTGTGGTTAAATTCCAATATTTCTTTCATTTCGTTCCTCCTGTAAATTTCAATTTTCCAGTCTAACTTCTTTTTCCAATTATACATGAAAACATGGGATTTTTCAATTCTCAAACTGTCTTTCCATCTTACTGTCTTTGCTTAGGTTTGAATGGGACTGCCGCTTATTACGGAAACGCTGTCATTCACCTATGAATAAATGATATCATTTTCAACAACTTCCCTTACACACGCCAAAATGTTATTCATCTTTTGAATCCATAAGAATTGATTTTTTGATTTCAACTGTTCTGTCACGCCTTGCCTGTCGGAATATTCCGTTGCCAGCCGAAAAAACATATCTACTGCCAGTGCGTCTACACTTGCAAGATATTCATTCAGCCTGCCGCTGGTGAAGAGGATCATATATAAAACCTTATGGTTTTGTTTCAAATACTTTGCATGTCTCTGCCCCCATACGCCGATATGCTTTTCTTTTTCGGCAGGTAAGGCGAGCGCAGGCAAATAATAATCGCCAACCTTTGTATATGTCCTGCCCATCTATTCAAACAATGTCTTTTCCATAGTATTAATCCTCCATAATTTTATTTTTGGGTTAGTTGTTGACTGCTTTGATATGCACATTATCAAACGCTAAGTGTTGCTTTGAATTTTGCAGTACTTTTCGGCATTGTGGCAAAAGAAATTACATTTTACGAATATGTGATTATATTTTCATATAGAGTAAGCCAGCGTGAAAAGCATTCCTACTTTTACGCTGGCTTTTGCCTTTGCTATCGCCCATAAGCTGTATTCCAATTATGTTTTCAAATTATCTCCTTATGTGGTGACATGACAGCCTTTGCGGTTTTTCTTTTGTCGTTTTTTATCGGAATATGCCGCAGGGCTGTTTCTGCTGTTGGATGCCGTTCGCCGCCTTTCCAATCTGGATTATTACATTTCAAAAATTCAGATTGGAGGAAAAAAGAATGGCATACAACAACGGACGTGAGAACAGGAAATGGCTTATCTGGAAAGAAGCCGAGGAAAAAATATTGCGGGAGCATGGAGTTGATGAAAACACCATTGAACAAATCCGCACAGACGACAGGGCAGACTTCAATTCCAACAGGAGGTTTTACCATTGGACAAGCGACTTCGGCGAATACCTTGAGGGGATGGCAGACAGGGAGCGGGATACCGAAGTAAAGTCGATTGCCGGTTTACTGGATGAGATTGAGGACGAGACTCTGTATCGGGCATTGCTTACGGTGGACATGCGTACCCTGCAAATTATCCTGTTGAAAATGCAGGGCTATTCCACAAAGGAAATTGCCCCGCTTGTTGGATTGACAACGGGAGCTATCTATGCAAGGCTAGACCATCTGCGGAAAAAGCTGCGGAAGATTTTATAATCATCTAAGATAGACGGTTTTTCGGCGGGCTATTGGGTGGGGATAAAATTTCCCCACCCAATTTAAAATTAAATGAATAAAATTCCCGTCCACAGGGAATACTAAAAAGTTTGCTCAAAATCTTGACATGGATACAGCCGCTATGGTATTCTGAAATACCCATAAGGGAATTGGAAGATTGAAAATTAAATAGCACATAGATTGAAGAATGAAATGTCAGCCAACGGACAAGGCTGACCGCCGCCGAATTTATGCTGCCCTTTTCGGCTGGCGTATGGCAGCAAGGTTTTGAATCCCAAAGCCGTTACATAGCATTGCGAATCCGAGCAGGAGAAATCTCTCCTGTCGTTCGTGGTGTAGTGTAGCGGCTTTTCATTTATCCAAAAGTTAAGAAAAATCGAATCCAGAACGGAGGTGCAGGGACATAGGATTTTCTTTTCGGCGGGTAAGACAGGTATGAAAGAATGCTGCTGCATAGGAAAATGCTCTGCGGCGTTGTCCACAGAGATAGCGAGCATCGGATTGTGTCAGCCACAATCCCAATCCATGCCGCTTGCGGGCATGGACTAAATCAGGGGACAGCCCCTGAATACCCCGAAGAAAGGAATTTAAGACTGGAGGATAAGGAAAATGAGCAGAGAAAAACCAGAAAAGGACGTGCCGAATGTCCCGATTACTGTCCGATTGAACGAGGAAGAACACCAAAAATTAAAGCAGTGCGCCGCCGCTTGCGGTCTGTCCGCAGCAGGATTTATGCACCAGTTATGCAAGGGAACCGCCCCGCAGCCACAGCCAGAGAAAGAGTTTTGGGAGTTGCTGAACACACTTTATGAGGTACATCCTGCCTTTAAAAAATGTGTTCCCTACTATCCAACCGCCGCTGAAATCTGCAAGGAGATTGAGGATTTTATCTTAGAATTGCAACAGGAATCCACTCTCCCACAACGATTTAGCTTAGATGAATTGACAGAACAGGGGACAGTCTGATATGGCAACAACAAGTTTATGGCACATCAAAGGGAACTTAAAAGACTTGATTTCTTATGTGGAAAATCCAGAAAAGACTGTGCCGAATCAAGATATGCAGGATTTTTTTGACGTGTTCTCCTATGTGAAAAATCCATTAAAAACAAATGAGGGCGAGTATGTTTCCGCAATCAATTGTCTGAAAGAAACAGCATTACAGCAGATGATTTTGACAAAAAAACCGTACCAAAAGACAGGCGGATATATCGCTTGGCACGGCTACCAGAGCTTCAAGTCAGACGAGGTAACGCCCGAACAGTGCCATGAAATCGGGTTGAAGCTAGCAAGGGAGATGTGGGGCGACAAGTACCAGATAATCGTTGCCACCCACCTTGACAAAGGACATCTGCATAATCATTTCTGCTTCAACTCCGTTTCTTATCTGGATGGGAGCAAATATAATTACTCAAAATCGGAGCAGAAACGGTTAAGGGAAGTGTCCGACCGCTTATGCCGAGAGTACGGTTTGTCGGTAATTGAAAACCCCAAGAAAGCCCCGTCAAGACCACTGTATCTGGACGAAAAGAACGGCAAGCCGACACGCTACAACGTCTATCAGGAGGATTTAAAAGAAGCAATCAACGGGAGCAGGCATTTACAGCACATGATGAAATACCTTGCCGACAAGGGATATGAAATTGATTTTTCGGGCAGCCATTGGAAAATGAAGCTGCCGCAATATAAGCATTTTACAAGGTTAGACACACTTGACGAACGGTTGACACCCGATTTCATACGGTCATGTTTAGGCGGGACTTCCCGATACGGAAACCATAAAGCAAGAATTTCCTACTCCCCGCATATGCCAGAGCAGTATAAAAACGCATGGAAACCACACCAGAAAACCACGGGAATCTTAGCGTTATATTACTACTGGTGCTATCAGTTAGGGATATTTCCCAAAGGCACGGACTACAAGCCGACAAGCCCGCTGATGAAAGAGGAATTGCGGAAACTGGACGAGATTACCGCACAGGTGCGGTATATGTCAAAGCATAACATTTCTACTCTCTCCGATTTACACGCCGACAGAGAGAAAAACCAGACCGAAATGAATAAACTGATTGACTACCGCCAGCATTTGCGGAACAAGGTACGCCGTGCCACACCAGCCGAAAAAGAAACACTCCGAGCCGAAAAACAGGGCGTGACGGAGCGGATAACGGAGCTTAGAAAGCGGCTGAAATATGCAGACGGGATTGAGAAACGCTCCGCACACATTGACGGTTGCTTAAACCAAATCCATGATACGATTGAAAATCAGCGGTTAAATCGGCAGAAACAGCTAATTAAAACAGACCGCAGGAGGGAGGAATTATTGCGATGAGCAGACTGTCCGAGAAAGAAATACAGGAGATTATGGAGGAATACAAGGACGCCCCTATGGTAAATCCCGATAAGATATATCCCCCTCTGCCGCCTGTCCAGAACGTCACGCCCCTTGTCCGCATCCCAGAGCCGATGAGCTTCACCGAGAAAATCGGCGGCATGGAATACACCGTCAACGCCCATTTCCGAAAATACGGGCGGGATTTGCTTGTAATGCTTACGGATATTTTTCGGCGTGGCACACAGGGATATGGATTTTATGATGATAAGAATTGGGGTGATGATGACGGGGAATAACAGGCAGCGGAAGAATTATCGCTTTAAAGCGTTGAAGTTTATGGGCAGATGTGGTACACTGTACCTACACTTCACAATACCGTGTCTGCTGTCGGAAAGGAGAGCTTTATGAAAAGACAGCAGGAAGAATTTACTGCATTGTATTGTAGGTTAAGCCAAGATGACGGACGGGAAGGCGAAAGCAACAGCATTGTAAACCAGAAAGAATATCTGATGAAATACGCGAAAGAACACGGTTTCCCTAACCCGAAATTCTACGTGGACGACGGCT